>NZ_NSET01000022.1 GCF_009192945.1 Xanthomonas maliensis
TGTATTAGACGCTGTGTGAGTCTTACGGATATATTACTAGTGTGTCCGCAGATGACCGTTTCGATTTCGGTTTATAGTTTTGTGTTTAGTACTGTTCCTTCGTGTTATTTTTTTTTTTTTTTTTTTTTATAAGGCTGCGCGCACCTCCGAGATCACCACTATCCTCTTCGTCGGCATCGTCAGTTGTGTATAAGAGGCGGGGGGGGGGGCTGGGTGCGGGCGATACTGACCCATTGCGATAAGCTCTGAGATAGCAGCTGTGGAAGTGGTGCGCCAAACGGCTTTTAATACGCCATAATCCGCCCGATGAAGATCATGCGACTCCTTTTGAGCCTGGCGACCCTCCCATTTGCGGCGCATGCTGCGCCCGCGCCCGCGCCCGCGGTAGGTGCCTGTCTTGCCGCGGTCAAGCAGGAGTTGAGGCTCGCTTGGCCTGAGAACCATACTGTCAATATCGTAGCCTTCGGGCACAGCGTGCCAGCGGGATATTTTGCCACCCCATCGGTGCATGGCCGGGAGGCGTATCCACGTCTTATCGCCGACGGACTCGATAGGCTTTATCCAACCGCCGTCATCAATGTGATCACGTCTGCCGTTGGTGGCGAGAATTCCAGTCAGGGATTACTGCGGTTCCGTCGCGAGGTTTTGGGTCATTCGCCCCGCGTGATCATGATCGACTATGGTCTTAACGATCGTGGTTTGACCGTCGCGCAGTCGCGCTCCAACCTCATGTCGATGATCGGTGAGGCGCGATCGGTGCGCGCCTGCGTGGTGCTGATGACTCCAAGCATCGACCTTAGTGGCGATCCGCCGCTCTCCAAGTCGACGTTGCTGCAACAGGTTGAGATGATTCGCAGCCTTGCAAGGACGCAAGGATTACCGTTGGCCGATACTTACGCTGCTTTTCAGGCTTATCAGGGCGAGCGGCAAGAGTTGATGGCTCAATCGAATCATCCCAACGCTAAGGGACATCAGCTCATTGCGAAGCAGGTGATTGAGCTGTTTAAGTAGTGCATGCGAATGGTCAGCCTGCGCTTGTAGAAGCGTTTGCGCTCAGGCCGCGCGGTCGTCGATCGCTTCCAGGTGCGCCGTTCCGCGCCGCGTGGGCATGGCTAACTTCGGGCAGCAGCCCATTGCCAACATGTGCTAACTCCACCACTCAGCCGACCGAATCGACCGTGCTGTCCTGTTCTTCCTGGATGGCGTCGCGCGCGTCCTGCGCCAGGGTGGCCTTGACGATGATCGAGCGGATCGCATCGATCGCCTCGGCCAGGGGCACATCGCTGCTCAGTCGCTGGAAGGTGTCGCGGCTGTTGTAGCCGGAGCCGTCCTTCAAGTAGTGCTCGTACATCGACAGCAAGTCCTGGCAGGCGGTGATCAGCGCCCCGACGCTACTGCGTTCCAGCGCATGCCCGATCTGGTCCACGCTGTGCAGACAGTCGGCCAGCCAATGCAGGTCGTAGCGCGCGGTGGCCGGTTCGGGCCCGGCGTGACCGCGGCTGTAGGCGCTATAGCGGCGCAGGCTGCGGGCGACCCGCGCCACGTGCTTGAACAACACCCCGGTTTCGGCGGCGATGTCCAATTGCTGGATCAGGACTGCCGGAAGCACCGGGACCGGATCGCGCGGAGTGGTTGCCGTGTCGTTCGACTGCTGGGCCTCCAGGGTTTCCTTCAGCGCCGCGTAGCTGTGCTGCAATGCCTCCAGCTCGCGCGCACTGGCAGCCGCGCGGGCCTTCAGTTGCGACAACGCGGCCTGGTAGCGCGACAGGCTGTCCTGGGCATTGGCGTGCTGGTTGCACTCGGCACGCCATTGCTGACCGCGGGCATAGGCCATCCCGGTGGCAATGAGCGCCCAGAGCGCAAGCGCCGGCACCAGATAGATCAGGATACCCATGGAGGTTCCTCGGAACGATGCATATCTTTTCGGCCTGAAGCGCTAGCTCTTGAGGCCGAAATACGCTGGCGAGCGCGGCTGTTTCGTGGGGGGGCGTCAGTTGCGGGTAGCGGTGGAGTGGGCTGGCACTGCGCAGGGACGCGCGATAGCGTGGAGCTACCGTGTCCGGAAGGTGCTGCCTGTGCCGATGCGCGACACGCCGCCCGGTGAGCGGCGGCGGCACCGGCCGGTACCTGCCGCGGGTGGCCTATGGATTCCGCAGGCAATGCCTGGTGATCGGCGGTCCAGTCCGACGCGCCGCCGCGGCCGGCAGTCACCGATCCGGCATCAGCGCGCGGGCTTGGCGAGCGCGCGCGATTTGGCGTACAGCCGCTCGGCGGTGTCCTTGTCGCCCAGAGCAGCGTGGCACTCGGCCAGACTGTCCCAGACGTTGGCCGAATCCGGATGCAACGCGGCATTGAGCGCAAATACCTTCAGCGCCACGCCTGCGCCAAGGTTTTCGCGGATCGTATAGCCCGCCGTGTTGATTGCAGGCTCCAGCGCAGCGCCGTCGATGCCGCAGTCCTTCAGCCACGCGCGCAACGCACGCTCGGACTCGGGCGCGCTGTCCAGCGCGTAAGCGATCATGCGTTCGGACAGCGCGGCATGCGGAAATTGCGCCGGTGCGGTGGTGGCCATGGTGCTGTCCACCAGCACCCGCGACCAGACATTGCGTGCACTGCCGTTGGTGAAATACACGAAGATCCAGCAGTCGCCGGCCAGCGTGCCCCGGTAGGCCAGACGGACGCGCACGCGGGTACCGCCATCATGCCCGACCTCGGTATAGCCATCGCGGTTCGCGCGATCCCAGCCGCTGGCGAACGCGTTCTGGCCGCCGTCGCTGAGGCGTTGCGGCTGCCAAAGGCGTTCCAATGTCGCTCGCTGCAGCAGCCGGCCGGCGGCCAGCGCCTGCAGGAACCGCTGCATATCGCCGACGGTGGTCTGCAGATCGGCATGGCCCCAGCCGTAGCTGGGCCACGGCGCTTCGTCGTCCGGCTGCAGCACGCCCTGCTTGCCGGTGTACGCCACCGCTGCGCGATCCTTCGGCACCGCAGCACGTCCCAGCCAGGTGTTGCGCAGCTGCAGGGGCCGCAGGATGCGCTCGCGCACGATGATCGGATAGGGCTTGCGGTAGTGCGCTTCCAGCAGGGCAGTGAGCACCAGGAAATTGGTCTGGGTGTAGCGCGCGCGGGTGCCGGGTGCGAACTGTAGCGGTGCCGCACCGGCAGCTGCCAGCGCCGCGGTCAGATCGGGCGCGAGGCCGTCGTAGCCTGGGCTCGCCAGCCGTTCGCCGCGTTTTTCGAAGTATTCGGCCACGCCCGAACTGTGATTGAGGAAGTCGCGCACTGGGATCGCCCGCCACCCCTGCGGGAGTTGCGGCAGGTAACGGCTGATGGGCGCATCCAGATCCACCTTGCGGTGTTCCACCAACTGCATCAGCAACGTGCTGGTGAACAGCTTGGCCAGCGACTGCGCAGCGAACACGCTGTCCACCGTCATCGGCGCCTGCGCGGCGAAATCGCGCTCGCCACTCGCCGCCTGGTAGATCACCTTGCCGTCGTGCGCGATCAGCACGGCCTGGCCGGCGATGCCGTAACGCTCGCGATTGAGTTGCAGTTGCGCGTCCAGCCGCCTGGACAGCTCCGTCGCCGCCGCGCCGCCCGGTAACAGGCACAAGAGGACGCACAGCAGTGGGGATGGACGCAGCCAGCGTGCGTGCAAGCGCAGACGCACGGCGACCGCCACGGCGAAGGTCGACGGGTCAACGCGGGTGTGCGTGCGGCCCGATAGGCAGGGCGTTGCGATGGGCTGGAGGTGCGAGGGCATGACACCCGCAGTGGTCGTGCCCTGCCGATAGCGATCGAGCGCGAGGCGGGCACTGCGCGGTGGTGTCGGAGGGGTATCGTCCATGTTGGCCGGCTCATCCATCTGCGTTCGCCTCGCTGGCCGAAGCGCTCGGCCGTGCGGCATCGTCGCATATGGGCGCGTGCTGGCGACGCATATGCGCTGGTGGTCTCTCAGGGCACAGGGCCGCTGCCAGCGCGATGCCCCGGCCGATTGCTGCGATCTCGCGTCAGCCCCATCGCCGGCAGCAAGACGCCGCGCCGCCAACCGCGGCATCGATGGCGGCGACCGCGGCGTGCGGTCAGCGCAGGATGCCCGGAAGGTCCAGGCCCTGTTCCTTGGCGCAGTCGAGCGCAATGGCGTAGCCGGCATCGGCGTGGCGCATGACGCCGGTGGCGGGGTCGTTCCACAGCACCCGTGCGAGGCGTCGGTCGGCGGCTTCACTGCCGTCGCAGACGATCACCATGCCGGCATGCTGCGAGAAACCCATGCCGACGCCGCCGCCGTGGTGGAGCGAGACCCAGGTCGCGCCGGAAGCGGTATTGAGCAGGGCATTGAGCAACGGCCAGTCCGAGACTGCGTCCGAGCCGTCGGCCATTGCCTCGGTCTCGCGGTTGGGCGAGGCCACGCTGCCGCTGTCGAGGTGGTCGCGCCCGATCACCACCGGTGCCTTCAGCTCGCCGCTGCGGACCATGGCGTTGAAGGCCAGGCCCAGCCGGTGGCGGTCGCCCAGGCCGACCCAGCAGATCCGCGCCGGCAGGCCCTGGAACCGGATCTTCTCCGCCGCCATGTCCAGCCAGCGGTGCAGGTGCGGATTGTCGGGAATCAATTCCTTGACCTTGGCATCGGTTCGCGCGATGTCCTCCGGGTCGCCGCTCAGTGCAGCCCAGCGGAACGGGCCGATGCCGCGGCAGAACAGCGGGCGGATATACGCCGGTACGAAGCCGGGAAAGTCGAAGGCATTGTCCACGCCTTCTTCCAGCGCCATCTGCCGCAGGTTGTTGCCGTAGTCCACGGTCGGCACGCCGAGCGCGTGGAAGCCGAGCATGGCGCGGATGTGGTTGGCCATCGAGGCGCGTGCGGCCTGTTCGACCTGCTTCGGCGCAGAGACGCGCTGTTGGTCCCACTGCTCGACCGTCCAGCCCTGCGGCAGGTAGCCGTTGACCGGGTCGTGCGCGGACGTCTGGTCGGTCAAGAGATCAGGCCTCACCCCGCGCGCCAGCAGCTCGGTCAGCACGTCGGCGACGTTGCCGAGCAGGCCGATCGAGCGCGGTGTCTTGCGCGCACAGGCCTCATCGATCAGCTGCAGCGCCTCGTCCAGCGAGTCGGTCCAGGTATCCAGGTAGCCGGTGCGCAGGCGCATGTCGATGCTGCTCTTGCGGCATTCCACCGCCAGGCAGGAGGCACCGGCCATCACCGCGGCCAGCGGCTGTGCACCGCCCATACCGCCGAGCCCGCCGGTGAACAGCCAGCGCCCGGACAGATCGCCGCCGTAGTGCTGTCGGCCCATCTCCACGAAGGTTTCGTAGGTTCCTTGCACGATGCCTTGCGCGCCGATGTAGATCCAGCTGCCGGCGGTCATCTGCCCATACATCGCCAGACCCTTGCGATCCAGCGCGTTGAAGTGGTCCCAGTTGGCCCAGCGCGGCACCAGATTGGAATTGGCGATCAGCACGCGGGGGGCATCGGCGTGGGTGCGGAACACGCCGACCGGCTTGCCCGATTGCACCAGCAGGGTCTGGTCGTCGTCCAGGCGGGTGAGCGCGGCGACGATGGCATCGAAGCTTTCCCAATCGCGCGCGGCGCGGCCGATGCCGCCGTACACCACCAGCTCCTGCGGACGTTCGGCCACGTCCGGGTCAAGATTGTTCATCAGCATCCGCAGCGGCGCTTCGGTGAGCCAGCTCTTTGCGGTGAGGCTGCTGCCGGTGGGGGCTTGGATGCGGCGGGTGGCGTCGAGGCGGGTCATGCGGGAATCCTCAGGTGGATGCGCGGAAGGCGAAAGCGCGGCGCGCGCGTCAGTCGGCGACGTGGCCGGAGGCGGCGGGGCGGCGGGCGAAGTCGAGGCAGGCCTGCAGCACCTGCTGCAGCACCGCGCGCAGTGGCGTGGCGTGTTCGGGGTTCCAGGGCGAGGGCCAGGTGCTGGGATCGACCGTCTCCGGTTCGTGCATGTAGCCGCGGCAGGCCAGTTCCATTTGGATTGCGTGCACGCCGTCGGCCGGCGCGCCGTGATGGCGGGTGCTCCAGCCGCCCTTGAAGCGGCCGTTGCGCACGTGGCTGAAGCCGCTGCCGGCGCAGACGCCTTCGACCGCATCGGTCAGCGTCGCCGCGCAACTGGTGTCCACCGCGCCGGAGGCGCCGGCGCTGCCGATGTTGAACTGCGGCAGCTCGCCCTCGAACAGGTGCGCAATGCGCGAGCGGATCGAATGCGCGTCGTAGACCACGATCGCCGGATGCAGGCCGCGCAGGCGCGCGATCTCCGCGTCCAGCGCGGCGTGATAAGGCGCAAACCAGTGCGCGCGGCGCTGCGCGATCTCGGCCGCATCCGGCTCGGCGCCGGGCCGGTACAGCGGCTGCGCGTCGAAGGTGGTCAGCGGGCACAGCCCGGTGGTGTTCTGCCCTGGATAGAGCGACACCCCGGCCGGGTCGCGATTGACGTCGATCACCGAGCGCGAGATCGCGGTGCGTACGCAGGTCGCGCCCAGCGTTTCGGCGAAGTCGTACAAATGGTGCACCCACCAGTCGGCATCGCGCCGCGCCAGCCATGGCGAGACGAAGCGCTCGGCCAGCGCGTCCGGCAGGTCGGTGCCGGTATGCGGGAAGCTGAGGATCAGCGGCGCATCGCCGCGGTGCACACTGAGCCAATCGGGTAGGGATGTCATACGGCCTCGCGCGTTGTGCTGTTCTGTAGGAGCGGCGTTAGCCGCGACCGGGCATTGCCGAGAAGACCCGGTCGCGTCTGGAGCCGCTCCTACGGCGGTTTCTGCGGGTCAGACACTGACCTCGGGCAAGCGCATCCCCACCGCCGCAACCAGGGCGCCGTCGCGCACCAGCGCGGTGGCGGCCAGCATGTCCGGGTGGAAATAGCGATCGTCCTGCAACGCCGGCACGCGGGCACGCAGCAATGCGCGCGCCGCTTCCAACGCGGCGCTGGAGCGCAGCGGAGCGTGGAAGTCGCAACCCTGCGTGGCGGCCAGCAGTTCGATGCCGACCACGTTGGCCGCGTTCTCGGCCATCGCCAGCAGGCGGCGCGCACCGTGTGCGGCCATCGAGACGTGATCTTCCTGGTTGGCCGAGGTCGGGATCGAATCGACACTGGCCGGATAGGCCTGCTGCTTGTTCTCCGAGACCAGCGCGGCGGCGGTGACCTGCGGAATCATGAAGCCGGAATTCAATCCCGGCCGCGGCGTCAGGAAGGCCGGCAGGCCGGACAGCGCCGGATCCACCAGCATGGCGGTGCGGCGCTCGCTGATCGAGCCGATTTCGCACACCGCCAGCGCCAGCATGTCGGCGGCAAACGCCACCGGCTCGGCGTGGAAGTTGCCGCCGGACAGCGCCTCGCCGGTGTCGCTGAACACCAGCGGATTGTCCGACACACCATTGGCTTCGATTTCCAGCGTGCATGCGGCCTGGCGCATCACGTCCAGCGCTGCGCCCATCACCTGCGGCTGGCAACGCAGGCAGTACGGGTCCTGCACGCGCACATCGCCGAGCCGGTGCGATTCGCGGATCGCCGAGTCGGCCATCAGCGCGCGCAGCGCTGCAGCCACGGCGATCTGCCCGGGTTGTCCGCGCAGCGCGTGGATGCGGGGATCGAACGGCGTGTCCGAGCCCTTGGCCGCTTCCACCGACAACGCGCCGGTGACCAGCGCGGCCTGCAGCACGGTCTCGATCTCGAACAACCCGGCCAGCGCGCAGGCGGTGGAGAACTGGGTGCCGTTGAGCAGCGCCAGGCCTTCCTTGGCGCCGAGCACGCAGGGCTGCAGCCCCGCCTGCGCCAGTGCCTGCGCGGCCGGCAGACGCGCAGGCCCGACGAACGCCTCGCCGACGCCGAGCATGACCGCGGCCAGGTGCGACAGCGGCGCCAGATCGCCGGAGGCGCCGACCGAGCCCTGGCAGGGCACTACCGGGGTGATGCCTTGCCGCAGCATGGCCTCCAGCAGCGCCAACGTCTGCGGCTGTACGCCCGAGGCGCCCTGCGCCAGGCTGGTGAGCTTGAGTGCCATCATCAACCGCACCACCGCCACCGGGGTCGGTGCGCCGACGCCGGCCGCATGCGACAACACGATATTGCGTTGCAGGGTTTGCAGGTCCTCGCGTTCGATGCGCACGCTGGCCAACTTGCCGAAGCCGGTGTTGACGCCGTACACCGGCTCGCCGCGCGCGACGATCGCCGCCACCGTCTGCGCGCTGCGCAGCACGGCCGCGGCGCAGGCCGGGTCCAGCGCGGCGTCGGCGCCGCGGTACAGGGCGCGCCACTGTGCCAGGGACACCTGGCCGGGCTGCAGGGTGATGCAAGCACTCATGACGACTCCAACGCGAGATCAGGAAAACGATTGCCCGCGCCAAACGCGGGCATGCAGAGGATTGAAACCCATGCGATAGACCAGGTCGGCCGGCGCCTCGATGTCCCAGATCGCCAGGTCGCAGTCCATGCCCGCACGCAGCTGGCCCAGGCGATCGCCGCGGCCCAGCGCGCGTGCGGCTGCGCGGGTGAAGCCGGCGATGCACTCGTCGACCGTCATGCGGAACAAGGTCGCGGCCAGGTTCATCGCCAGCAACGGGCTGGTCAGCGGCGAGGTGCCGGGGTTGCAGTCGGTGGCCAGCGCCAACGGCACCCCGGCCGCGCGCAAGGCGTCCAGCGGTGGCAGCTGGGTATCGCGGGTGAAGTAGAACGCGCCGGGCAGCAGCACCGCGACGGTGCCGGCCTGCGCCATCGCGGCGATGCCGTCGGCATCCAGATATTCGACGTGATCGGCCGACAGCGCGCCATGCCGCGCCGCCAACGCAGCGCCATGCTGGTTGCTCAGTTGTTCGGCGTGGATCTTGATCGCCAGCCCATGCGCACGCGCCGCGACGAACACCTGTTCGGCCTGCGCCGGCGAGAACGCCAGGTGCTCGCAGAACACATCCACCGCTTCGGCCAGGCCTTGGGTGGCGATCGCCGGGATCATCTGCATACAGACCTGATCGATGTAGTCCTGCGCCTGGCTGCCGGGCGGCACCGCATGCGCGCCGAGGAAGGTCGGTGCCACCTCTACCGCGCGCAGCTCGGCCAGGCGGCGCGCAACGCGCAGCTGCTTGGCTTCGTCGTCCAGCGTGAGCCCGTAGCCGGACTTGATTTCCAGCGTGGTGACGCCTTCGCGCAGCAAGGCGTCCAGGCGCGGCAGGCTGGCGGCCAGCAGCGCGTCCTCGTCGGCGGCGCGGGTGGCGC
The DNA here is from genome assembly GCF_009192945.1 of Xanthomonas maliensis. Lineage (GTDB taxonomy): Bacteria > Pseudomonadota > Gammaproteobacteria > Xanthomonadales > Xanthomonadaceae > Xanthomonas > Xanthomonas maliensis. The sequence continues at coordinate 9,213 of NZ_NSET01000022.1, forward strand.
CGACGGTCGCCACGATGCCGCCACCGGCGGCAGCGATCTGCGCGTAGCTGGCGCCACGCAAGCGCTGTTCGAATTCGTTGGCGCGATTGCCGGCATACACCAGGTGGGTGTGGCAGTCGATCAGGCCGGGGCTGATCCAGCGGCGCTGGCAGTCGTGGCTGCTGGCCGCCTGCAGGTCGGGCGCGCCCGCGGCCGGGCCGGCGTAGACCAGGCGGCCGGCCTGGCAGGCCAGCACACCATCATCCACGATACCCAGACCGCCATGGCTGTCATCCAGGGTCATCAGCCGTGCGTTATGCCAGAGGACGTCGCACTGCATGGCGCAGCTCCCGGGTGTCTGATATGTATATACATTATGTTCGCGCAGCGAGGGTGTCCAGTGGCAAATCCGCAATTTCGATCGCAGGTTCCAGCGCAGACGCTCTGGGCTGCGCAGGCGCTGCTGCCGTCCGGCTGGGCCGCGCAGGTACGGCTGACGCTGGCGCAGGGGCGTATCGCCGAGATCCAGGTGGGAGTGCCGGCCGCCACCGGCGACACCCGGGTGGATGCGTTGCTCCCCGGCCTGGGCAACCTGCACAGCCATGCGTTCCAGCGCGGCATGGCCGGCCTGACGGAAGTCGGCGGCCCCAGCGGCGACAGCTTCTGGAGTTGGCGCGAGCTGATGTACCGCTTCGTCGATCGGCTCGATCCGGACAGCCTGCAAGCCATCGCCGAACAGGCGTACATGGAGATGCTGGAGGCCGGGTTCACCCGCGTCGGCGAGTTTCACTATCTGCATCACGGCCCGGGCGGTCGGCCCTATACCGATCCCGCCGAGATGAGTACACGTATCGCGGCGGCCGCAGCGAGCACCGGCATCGGTCTGACCCTGTTGCCGGTGTTCTATGCGCACGCCGATTTCGGCGCCGCGCCGCCGACTCCGGCGCAGGCGCGCTTGATCCACGACCTGGACGCATTCGCACAGTTGCTGGACGGCTGCACCCGTGCACTGGCACCACTGCCGGACGCCGTGCTCGGGGTGGCGCCACACAGCCTGCGCGCGGTCACGCCGGCGCAGTTACAGGCCTTGATCGGCCTGCGCGATGGCCCGATCCACCTGCATATTGCCGAACAGCAGCGCGAGGTCGATGCCTGCCTGGCCTGGTCGGGACTGCGTCCGGTGCAATGGCTCTACGCGCATCTGCCGGTGGATCGCCGTTGGTGCCTGGTCCACGCCACCCATGTCGACGCCAACGAACTGCAGTCCATCGTCGCCAGTGCAGCGGTGGTCGGCCTGTGTCCGATCACCGAGGCCAACCTGGGCGATGGGCTGTTCCCGATGGCGTCCTTCGCCGCGTCCGGCGGGCGCTTCGGGGTCGGCTCCGATTCCAATGTGCTGATCGATGCCGCCGAGGAGTTGCGCTTGCTCGAATATGGCCAGCGTTTGCACGTGCGTGCGCGCAACGTGCTGGCGCCGGCGGGCAGTGCCAGCGGCGGCTGGCTCTACCGGCAGGCGCTGGATGGCGCGGCGCAGGCGCTGGGCGTGACCCAGGTCGGCCTGGTGGCGGGTGCTGCCGCCGACCTGCTGGCGCTGGAGCTGCAGCATCCGGCGCTGGCTGCGCGCAGCGGCGATGCCTTGCTGGACAGCTGGGTGTTCGCCGCGCGCGGCGGCGCGGTGCGGACGGTCTGGCGCGCCGGGCGCGTGGTGGTGGCCGACGGGCGCCACGTCGATCGCGAGCGCATCGGTGCACGCTATCGCGCCACCTTGCGCAGCTTGCTCAACGCATGAGCCGGTCCCCGCACACCGCAGGTCCGATCGGAGGCCCGGCTTGACCGCTATTTCGCCCCCGGTGCCCGGCACCTTGCACCAGCGCATCCGCCAGGAGCTGGAAGCGCAGATCCATAGCGGTCGCTGGCCGCCCGGACACCGCATCCCGCCCGAACACGAACTGATGGCGCGCTACGGCTGCTCGCGGATGACCGTCAACAAGGTGCTCGGGCTATTGGCCGACGCCGGCATGATCGAGCGCCGCCGCCGCGCCGGTTCGTTCGTGGCGCGCCCGCATCCGCACCTGGAACAGGTGGCCTTGTCGATCCCGGACATCGAGGTCGAGATGACGGCGCGTGGTCACCGTTACGGGTTTGCCCTGCTGGCACGACGGCTGCGCGCGCCGCGGGCGCGCGCGCCGCAGGAGCGCATGCTGGGCAGCACCGGCAAGGTGTTGGCGCTGGACAGCGTGCATCTGGCCGACGGGTCGCCGTTCGCGCTGGAACAGCGGGTGATCGACGTCACCACCGTGCCGGAGGCGCTCGCGCAGCCGTTCACCGAGCTGGCGCCAGGCAGTTGGTTGTTGCGCAATGTGTCCTGGACCCGCGCCGAGCATCGGATCAGCGCCATCGGGGCCGATGCGGCGCAGGCGCGGCAGTTGCAGGTGGCCGAGGGCGCCGCGTGCCTGGTGATCGACCGTCACACCTGGCGCGGCGACCAGCCGGTGACCTATGTGCGGCAACTGTTTCTGGGTGGCTATTACGACCTGGTGGCGCGTTTCGCACCCGGCCTGCGCTAACCGACCTGGTCAGCGCAGGCGCTCGGCTCAGAAGGTGGCGCACTGGCGCCAGCGCACCGCTTCCTTGTTGCCCGGACGTGGATTGAGTTGCACCCGCACCGTGCGCAGGTACGGGTATTGCTGCACTTCCTTGCAGATCAACGGCCAGGCCTGTGCGTCCTCGACGGTGCGATCCACTGCCAGGGTCGTTGGGGTGACCCAAATGCCGCGGACCAGTCCGGGCGTCTGCGCCAGGATCTTGGAAAGCTCGCGTCGGTAGCCCGCCATGGTCTGCGCATCCGGTTCGCCGTTTGCTGGCGACGTCGATGGCGCGGTGGGGGGCGTGGCCGCACTCGACACTGCGGGAGTCGATGCCGCGCCAGGCGACGTTGCCGGTACCGGTGCCGGTACGGCAGCCGGAGCCGGCGAAGACGTGGCCGGCGAAGCGGCGGTGGTCGGGGGTGCGGCCGCTGCAGGCGGCGTACGTGCAGGCGCTGCCGCCGGCGCAGCGCTGTTGGCGATCGCGGGCGCGACGGTCGGCGTCGCCGGTCGCAGTGCCAGGCCGATCGCCACGCCCCCGGCCGCGATGGCCATCCCGGTCAGCAGGCAATAGCGGATCGCCCGCCGACGCGCGCCCTGGACCACGCTGGACTCGACGTCGCCGGGGAGATAAGGCTTGAGCAGCGGCCACAGGCGGACGCCGTCCAGCACCTCGACCGATTGCTTGTCCGCCGCGGCCAGGCCTTCGCCTTCCATGCGGCCTTCGGTGACCATCACCCCGCCGACCGCGCCGGCCAGCCGCGCGCTGGCGCCGAGTTCGTTCACCGCTGCCACGCCGATCCGATAACCGCGGCCATGCTTGCACGCCACCAGACGGGTGCCGTGCTCGGTCTGCATCATGAAATCGGTCGAGGGAATGCCGTCTTGCGGCATCTTCAGCGGCTGCCAGCCGCGTTGTTCCTGCAGCACGCGGACCACGACCGCGCCAAAATCGCGCCAGTGCATCGTGGCCAAGGCGCGGATGCCCCGGTTGGTCTCGTCCGAACGCCGATACACCAACCAGAAATACGCGCACAGCCCCAACCAGAGCAGGAGTGCGGCCAACAGCGCCAGGATCCAGGGATGCATTGTCGAGCGGTAACCAGGCGCAGGCGGGGAACGATGTGCCTAGAAGACTGCCTTGTGCAGCTTTCGTCAATGAGGCGATGGAATTGAGCGTGAGAGGCGTGATGCAGGCAGCAAAAGACCCGCCAGTCCAAAGCCGTGAGGGGAGGGGATCAAACGGACTTGTGTTGCTGGACTGGCGGGTCGTTCCCGATTATCTGGAAAACGCTTGTTGCTTTGCAACATGCGCGGCGGTTACGGGGCCTCGTGATCGCCGCCGGTCTCGGCGTGCTCGCCGGCCGCAGCCTGGGCCGCCGCATGGTTGGCGGTGCGGTTGGCGCGTTTGGTGGCGGCGGTATTGGCCCGGACCTGGGCCTTGAGCGATTCGACCTCGCGTCGCAGCGTTTCCAGCTCGTCCTGCTCGGGAATGTTCAAGGTGCGCAACACGCCCTTGACCCGCTCGTCGAAGGCCTTGCCGAGGCGGTCCCAGCCGCGCACCGCGGTATCGCGGGCCTGCTCGAACTGGGTTTCGACCTCGGCGCGTAGCTCGTCTGCGCTGGCAGCGGCCTGACGGCGGCCGCTGCGCTCGTAGGCCGCGCCTTCGCGCACCAGCGAGTCGAACAGCTTGCTGCCCTCGTTCTGCACGCGCCCCAGCGCGCCCAGGCCGGCCAGCCACACGGTCTGCGCCGATTCGCCAAGCCGGCGCGAGATCTGCTCGGCCTGCGCCTGGAAGCCGTGGGCGGCGGTGTCGCGCTGTCCGTTCGGATCGTATTGGCTCGTCATGCGATGCTCCTGTCGATTGCCGGATGCCATGCGCTCCACCCTAGAGCCGATGCTGCATCGACCAGGTGAAGCAATGCCAAGCATCCGCCTGCGCAGCGTCAGACAGGTGACTTGCCGCTGAAGGCAACTCAGTCCAGCTTGGCGGCCAGCAGGCGGCGGATCTCCGACTCGACCATCGGTTGCATCGCCGCCAGCAGAAAGCCCAGCTCGGCGGTCACGTGTACCTGCTGCGGCAGCAGCTTGATCATGCCGTCGATGCCGGCACGCGCCAGATGCAAGGTGTCACCCTCCCAGTGCGAGGTGACGCCGAAGCGTTCGCCCAGCTTGCGTGCCGCTTCCTCGATCGCCGCCCGGGCCTGGGCGGGGGTTCGGGAATGGTCGTGGCGAATATCGATGCTGGACATGGGCGATCACACAACAGAAAGGATGCGCATTGTGCGCAAGCGCGCGGCGCGCTCCAAGTCCGTCGGTGCGGCTATGGGGCCTGTGGCAAACCTGCTAGGCTGCCGCAGTGCGCGACCTGCAAGTCCATTTCAGCAACCGGCAACAGCCGGACCATCCCCTCAAGCCCGGCGTCCATCGCATCGTACGACATGCCTCCGGCAGCGTGCGGGTGGTCGACGACGCGCAGGGTGCGCTGTTGCTGGCGCAGTTCTGCCTGGATCAGCGCGGCTTGTGGCTGCAGGTCGCCAACGGCATCCGCGGCATCCACGTGAACGGGCGGCCGGTGCGGCGGATGGCGCTGCTGCGGGCCGGCGATGCGGTCTACGCCGATGGGGTCGAGATGCTGTTGCGCAGTGCGCCGTCCAGCGCGCCCAGCGACGATGGCCAGGAGCAGGCGCGTGGCCTAGGCGAGGTCTGCCTGGTTCTGCGTGGCCTGGGCGGACGCCATCACGGCCGCAGCGTCACCCTGGACCGGCCGCGGCTGGTGGGCAACGATCCGGCCGCCGATATCGTCATCGACGATCCGATCTTCGCCGCCCAGCACGCGCGGCTGGAGCGGCACGGCGAGCGCGTGCTGCTGCGCGATCTCGGCTCGGAGGACGGCAGCTGGATCAATGGCGTGCCGGTGCGCGATGGCTGGCTGCAGGCGGGCGACCAGCTCGTCTTCGACACCCGCCATCGCTTCGTGGTGGAAGTGCCGCGCGCGCAACAGGACACCCGCTGGGACATTCCCGACCTCGATCCGCCGGCACCGCCGCAGCCCACGGCTGCGGTCGAGCGGGCGCCGGTCAAGGTGGCGCGCTGGCCGTGGTTGCTGCTCAGTGCCGTGCTGCTGGCGGCGGCGTTGAGCGCCCTGCTGTGGTTCGGCGCGCGCTGAGGCGCTTGAACAGGCGCCAGCCGAGCAGCACGGCCAGGATCGCGGCATACAGCGCCGGTTCGCGGATGTCGGACTTCACCAGCCACCAGAAATGCAGCACCGCCAGCAGGCCGATCGCATAGATCAGCCGGTGCAGCTGTCCCCAGCGGCGCTTGAGCCGGCGCATCCAGCCCTGGGTGGAGGTGATCGCCAGCGGCACCAGCAGCAACCAGGCGGCGAAACCGACGGTGATGTATGGGCGTTTGACGATCTCTTCGAATAGCTGCGTCCAGTAGCCACGCAGGTCCAGGCCCAGGTACGCGGCCAGGTGCAGGCTTGCGTAGACGAAGGCGTACAACCCGAGCATGCGCCGGAAGCGCAGCACTGCCGATTGGCCGGTGAGCTGGCGCAACGGCGTGATCGCCAGCGTGAGCAACAGCAGTCGCAGCGCCCACAGGCCGGTACGGTGTTCGATCTCGGCCACCGGATCGGCGCCCAACGCATCGCTGCCGGTTTGCCAGACCTGCCAGAACTGCCAGCAGAGCACGGCCAACGGCAGCAAGGCGAGCACATGCACCACCCCTTTGGCCGCCACCCATCCAAGCGACGTTCGCGGGCGTGCGCCTGCCTTGCGCTTCTCCGGGTCTCGGGTCCCGGGTCCCGCGTCCCGCCCGCTCAAAACCACTTCTTCAAATCCATCCCCGCATACAGCGCGGCGACCTGATCGGCGTAGCCGTTGAACGGGCGGGTGGGGATGCGTTCGGCAAACAGCTTGCTGGCGGTGCCTGCGATGCGCCGCTCGGTCTTCTGGCTCCAGCGCGGATGGTCCACCGCAGGATTGACGTTGGAAAAGAACCCGTATTCGGACGGTTGCAGGTCGTTCCACGCGGTGCGCGGCATGCGTTCGACGAAGCGGATCTCGACGATCGACTTGATGCTCTTGAAGCCGTACTTCCACGGCACCACCAGCCGCAGAGGCGCGCCGTTCTGCTGCGGTAGCGGCTTGCCGTACAGGCCGGTCGCCAGCAGGGTCAGCGGGTGCATCGCTTCGTCGATGCGCAAGCCCTCACGGTAGGGCCAGTCGATCGAGCGGTAGCGCACGCCAGGCATCTGCTGCGGGTCGGCCAAGGTGGTGAAGGCGACATACTTGGCCTTGGCGGTGGGGGCGAAGCGCTTGAGGACCGCGGCCAGCGGTACGCCGGTCCACGGAATCACCATCGACCAGCCTTCCACGCAGCGCAGCCGGTAGATGCGTTCCTCCGCCGTCAGGCCCTTGAGCAATTCGTCCAGCGACAGACTGCCGGGCTTTTCGCACTCGCCGCTGACTTTCACCGTCCATGGCGACAGCTTCAGCGTCTTGGCCGCTCGCGACGGATCGATCTTGTCGGTGCCGAACTCGTAGAAGTTGTTGTAGCTGGTGACGTCCTCCAGCCGGGTCAGCGTCTCGCTGGTACGGAAGCCGCTGCGCGCCTGCTCCGGGGTCACGACGGTCTTGGCCGGCGGTGGCGGATCGGCCGCCGCGCACCCGGCCGCGCCCAGCGCGGGCGTCAGCGCCAACAGTTGCAGCAGCCGGCGGCGGTCGCGATAAACGGCCTCATCGGTGATCTCGCGGGACGGCAGCGTGAAGGCATCGCGGAAGGACATGGCGAAACTCCTGGCAGTGATCGGCGCGGAGCGACGCGCTCCGCAACAGCCTATCCACGGCCTACGTGGTCGGCGAGCGAAAGGATGCACCTGCAACCGTTTATCCGCGCTGTCAACGCTGATGCGCTGCGGCATACTAAGAGGCTAGCTCGACAAGGTATGCCATGACACGCGCGTTCAATTTCAGTGCCGGCCCGGCGACATTACCCGAATCGGTCCTGCGCCAGGCGCAGGAAGAGATGCTCGAGTGGAACGGCGTGGGGGCGTCGATCGTCGAGATCAGCCACCGCAGCGCCGATTTCATGGCCGTGGCCACCGCGGCCGAGGCCGATCTGCGCAGCCTGCTGTCCATCCCCGACGACTATGCGGTGCTGTTTACCGCCGGTGGCGCCACGACCATCCAGGCGCTGCTGCCGCTCAATTTCGCCGCGCCCGGGCAGTCGGCCGACTACGTGGTGACCGGCCATTGGGGCAAGACCGCGATCAAGCAGGCAAGTCCCTACGTCGATGTCCGCGTGGCGGCCGATCGCCAGGGCGACGATTTCATCGACATCCCGCCGGTCGCGGACTGGACGTTGTCGCCGGATGCGGCCTATGTGCACATTACCGCCAACGAGACCATCCATGGGGTGGAATTCCGCGAGACGCCCGATGTGGGTCCGCTGCCGCTATTCGCCGACTTCAGCTCCTCGATCGCCTCCGAGCCGCTGGACGTGTCGCGCTATGGCCTGATCTATGCCGGCGCGCAGAAGAACCTGGGCCCGGTCGGCATCTCGGTGATCATCGTGCGGCGCGACTTGCTCGAGCGCGCCGGCCAACCGCGCGCGGACATCTTCGACTATCGCTCGCAGCTGGCGCGCGAGTCGATGCTCAATACGCCGCCGACCTGGAACTGGTACGTGCTGGGCCTGACCGTGAAGTGGATGCTGGCGCAGGGCGGGGTGAGCGAATTCGCGCGTCGCAATGCCGCCAAGGCCGCATTGGTGTATGGCGCGATCGATCGTTCCGGCGGCTTCTACCGCAACCTGGTCAAGCCGCAGGTGCGTTCGCGCATGAACGTGCCGTTCTTCCTGCCCGATGCCACGCTGGATGCCCTGTTCGTCAGCGAGTCCAAGGCGGCCGGCCTGCTCGCACTGAAAGGGCACAAGGCGGTCGGCGGAATCCGCGCTTCGCTCTACAACGCGATGCCGGTGGAGGGCGCGCAGGCACTGGCGTCCTTCATGCACGACTTCCAGCAGCGTCACGGCTGATCCATCCGCACGCGGCTGCGGCCGCGCCGGCGCACAGCGCCGATTTACCGAGGAATGCCGGCAATGGCCTCCAAGTCCAAGAAATCCAGCTCCGCCGCAGGCGACACCGGCAAGCCGTCCGGCAAGGCCAGCGCCAAGGCGGCCAACGCGAGCGCCCCCGTGCTGGCCGATGTGCGCGCCAAGATCGACGAGATCGATCGCAGCATCCAGGCGTTGATCGCCGAACGCGCCAACTTCGCTCACCAGGTCGGCAAGGCCAAGGGCAAGCTGGCCGCGGCGGTGGACTACTACCGTCCCGAACGCGAAGCGCAGGTGCTGCGCATGGTGGTGGATCGCAACGAAGGTCCGCTCAGCGACGAAGTGCTGGTGCATGTGTTCCGCGAAATCATGTCGGCCTGCCTGGCCCAGCAGGAGCCGTTGAAGATCGGCTACCTCGGCCCGGAAGGCACCTTCAGCCAGCAGGCGGTGCTGAAGCATTTCGGGCGCTCGGCGGTGGGTCTGCCGATGGCGACGATCGAGGAGGTGTTCCAGGAAGTGGAGGCCGGCAACAGCGATTTCGGCGTGGTGCCGGTGGAGAATTCCGGCCAGGGCACCATCCAGGTCACGCTGGACATGTTCCTGACCTCCAACCTGAAGATCTGCGGCGAAGTCGAGCTGCGCGTGCACCAGTACCTGCTCTCGCGCAATGGTCGGCTGGACGATATCGAGCGCATCTACGCCCACCCGCAGTCGTTCGCGCAAACCGCCGGTTGGCTGCGCGCGCATCTGCCCAAGGTGGAGAAGATTCCCGTCTCCAGCAACGCCGAAGGCGCGCGCCGCGCCCGCAATGCCGACGATGCAGCGGCCATCGGTGGCGAGAGCGCCGCGCATGTGTATGGCCTGAAGAAGGTCATCATGAAGTCGATCGAGGACGATGACGACAACACCACGCGCTTTCTGGTGATCGGCCGGCAGATCTTCCCGCCGTCCGGGCACGATCGCACCTCGGTGCTGGTGTTCATCCACGACAAGCCGGGTGCGCTGTTCGACGTGCTCAGCCCGTTCGCCCGTCACGGCATCAGCATGAACCGCATCGAGTCGCGGCCCTCGCACCAGGCCAAGTGGGAATATGGCTTCTTCATCGATCTGGCCGGCCACGTCGAGGACGACGCGATGAAGCAGGCGCTGGCCGAGCTGAAGGCGCATTCGGCGCAGATCAAGGTGCTGGGCTCCTACCCGGTGGCCATCCCCTGATGGGCCTCTGATGGTGGGTTGCGCGCAGCGCGCAGCCACCTCCTTTCTCTCGAACCGCACCGCTGGCCTAGGCGGTGCGACCGCACTCGGATACATCGCATGAGCAGCAGCACGCAACACTGGGTCGCGCAGCGCGGCAGCCCCTTGCAGGGCACCTTGGAGATTCCCGGCGACAAGTCGGTGTCGCACCGCGCGGTGATGTTCGCCGCGCTGGCCGATGGCACCTCGCGCATCGACGGCTTCCTGGAAGGGGAGGACACCCGCGCAACCGCGGCCATCTTCGCCCAGCTCGGGGTGCGCATCGAGACGCCGTCGGCCTCGCAGCGCATCGTCCACGGCGTCGGCGTCGATGGCTTGCAGGCGCCGACCGCGCCGCTGGACTGCGGCAACGCCGGCACCGGCATGCGCTTGCTGGCGGGCTTGCTGGCAGCGCAGCGCTTCGACAGCGTGCTGGTCGGCGATGCGTCACTGTCCAAGCGGCCGATGCGCCGGGTGACGGCGCCGCTGGCGCAGATGGGCGCGCGCATCGACACCGAGCAGGACGGCACGCCGCCGTTACGCGTGCATGGTGGCCAGCGCCTGCAGGGCATCGACTTCGTCTCGCCGGTGGCCAGCGCACAGGTCAAATCCGCGGTGCTGCTGGCGGGCTTGTATGCCGAGGGCGAGACCTCGGTCAGCGAGCCGCATCCCACCCGCGACTACACCGAACGCATGTTGTCCGCGTTCGGCGTGGGGATCGATTTCGCGCCCGGCCAGGCACGCCTGCGCGGCGGCCAGCGCCTGCGTGCGACCGACATCGCCGTGCCGGCGGACTTTTCCTCGGCAGCGTTCTTCATCGTTGCCGCTAGCATCATCCCCGGCTCGGACATCACGCTGAAGGCGGTCGGGCTCAATCCGCGGCGGACCGGCCTGCTGGCGGCCTTGCGTCTGATGGGGGCCGATATCGTCGAGCAGAACCACGCGTCCCACGGTGGTGAGCCAGTCGCCGATCTGCGCGTGCGCCATGCGCCGCTACAGGGCGCGCGCATTCCCGAGGCGTTGGTGCCGGACATGATCGACGAATTCCCCGCCTTGTTCGTCGCTGCGGCGGCGGCGCAGGGACAGACGGTGGTCAGCGGTGCGGCCGAGTTGCGGGTCAAGGAATCGGATCGCCTGGCCGCGATGGCCAACGGACTGCGCACGCTGGGTGTGCGGGTGGACGAAACCGACGATGGCGCCACCCTCCACGGCGGGCCGATCGGCGGCGGGCGGATCGACAGCCATGGCGACCATCGCATCGCGATGGCCTTCGCCATCGCCGGTCAGCTGTCGACCGGCGAGGTCGAGATTGCCGATGTCGCCAACGTGGCGACCTCGTTCCCGGGCTTCGACACGCTGGCGCAGGGCGCCGGCTTCACCCTCAGCGCGCTGCGCTGAACTCGATCGGCACCTGCACGCTGCTGGCCACGGCGGTGCCATCGCGCATCGCCGGGGTGAAACGCCACTGCTGCAGGGTAGTGATAACGGCGCGATCGAGCGCAGGGTCCGGGTTGCCCTCGCGCTCGACGATCGTGACCGATGCGACCCGGCCGCGCGCATCCAGGCGCAGACGCGCCGTGCGGCTACCATCGCCCGCCTGCATGGCGCTGGCCGGGTAGGCCGGCAACAGATTGCCCGCGAGCGGCTGGGCCTCTTCCAGCGTCGGCTCGGCATGCGGCGGACCATGCGACACCATGGTGATGGCGCGCGGTGCGTCCGACGCCGGCAGGATCTGCCGCGCAGTCACCGGCGCGACCACCAGCGGCGCGGCGGCGCGACGCTGCGCATGCTGCGTCCACCACCATGCCGATGCGGCAATCACCGCCACCACGCCCAACAGCCACAGCCCGCGCGTCAGCACAGGCCGTGACGGCTCTGAGCGCCCCGGGATGGAGCGGGCCGCATGGGCTGTCGAGGACAGAGGATGATGTGAGGTGTAGGGCATGGCCGACCTCCAGGCGCGTCGTGTGAGCACCCGATCAGTCTGGTCCCTGTTGGCTGAGGCGCAGCTAAGGCAGCCGTGCCGGCCCCGGGTCGCAGCCCGGGACGGTTCAGTTTACTGAGTGGATTTGAACTCGAAAGGCACGTCGAGGCTGCCGGGCACCGGCCTGCCGTCGCGCTGCGCGGGGTGGAAGCGCCAACGGCGCACCGCTTCCATCGCCGCACGGTCGAGCTCGCGCGAGCCGCTGCGCTGGACCAGGGTCACGCCACCGGGGGCGCCGCTGGCGTCCACATCCACCCGTACGACCACATTGCCGGCATCGCCGCGCCGCAGCGCCGCCGCCGGGTAGCGCGGCGGCGGCGTCTGGCCCTGGATCGGGGTCGGGCGATCGCCGCCTGCGCCTGCTGCAGCGGGCGCGGCCGTGCCGGGCGCCGGCGCGCCTTCGGCCAGCGGGGCAGGTGCCGGTGGCGGCGGTGGCGGGGTCTCCACCAGGGTCGGTGTCTCGTCGGCAGGCTTGGCCTGCGGCATGTCGCTGGCGCCGTCCTGGGCCGGCAAGGGGGCGGGCAGGGGTTTGAGGCTGTCGTCGCTCGGTGCATCGGCCGTGGTCGGCTGGGTCGGCGCAGCCTTGTAGAAATCGTCCTTGCGCCCGCTGGCCCAGACCAGCACGAACAACAACAGGCCCACAACGAACGCGATCCCGACGATCTTCAGCGTGTGGCGCGGCAGGTGCAGGACGATGGGGCGATCGGACGCGGAGCGGGGCGCGGGCATAAGGCGTACCTGGGGACTCGTCGCGATTCTGGCATAGCCTCGGTGAATCGATCGCAGAGACGGCCGATCAGGCGATAATGCGCTGTCTCTTCCACCGATACGATTCCCCGATGCTAGATCCGGCCCTGCTTCGCCAACATCCCGCCGACCTTGCCGAGCGCCTGCGCCGCACGCGCGGCTTCGCTCTGGACACTGCGGAGCTGGAGTCGCTGGAGGGCGAGCGCAAGCGCATCCAGGTGCGCACGCAGGAGCTGCAGAGCCAGCGCAATGCCAAGTCCAAGGCGATCGGGCAGGCCAAGGCCAAGGGCGAGGACGTCGCCGCGCTGATGGCCGAGGTGGCCGGGTTCGGCGACGAGCTCAAGGCCTCGGAGGACGCGCTGGACGCGATCCGCGCCAAGTTGGACGCCATCGCCCTGGTGCTGCCCAACCTGCCGCAGGACGACGTGCCGCAGGGCAAGGACGAGAGCGAGAACGTGGAGCAGTCGCGCTGGGGCACCCCGCGCAGCTTCGACTTCACGGTCAAGGACCATGTCGAACTGGGCGCGGTGCACGGTTGGCTGGACGGCGAGACCGCCGCCAAGCTGTCGGGTGCGCGCTTCACCGTGCTGCGTGGGCCGATCGCCCGCCTGCACCGCGCGCTGGCGCAGTTCATGCTCGACCTGCACGCCGGCGAGCACGGCTACCAGGAAACCAACGTGCCGGTGCTGGTCAATGCCGACGCGCTGCGCGGCACCGGCCAGCTGCCGAAGTTCGAGGACGATCTGTTCCGCACCGAGATCGGCGAGTCGTCGCGCTACCTGATTCCCACCGCGGAAGTGTCGCTGACCAATATCGTCGCCGACGAGATCGTCGAGGCCGAGCGCCTGCCGCTGCGCATGACCGCGCATTCGCTGTGCTTCCGCGCCGAGGCCGGCAGCGGTGGGCGCGACGTGCGCGGCATGATCCGCCAGCATCAGTTCGAGAAGGTGGAACTGGTCAGCGTGTGCAGCCCGGAGGACAGCGAGCAGGAACACCAGCGCATGACCCGCTGTGCCGAAGTGGTGCTGGAGCGACTGGGCCTGCCGTACCGCAAGGTGCTGTTGTGCACCGGCGACATGGGCTTTTCGGCGACCAAGACCTACGACCTGGAAGTCTGGCTGCCGTCGCAGCAGAGCTATCGCGAGATCTCCTCGTGCTCCAACTGCGGCGACTTCCAGGCCCGCCGCATGCAGGCGCGCTGGCGCAACCCGGCCAGCGGCAAGCCGGAACTGGTGCATACGCTCAACGGCTCGGGCACCGCGGTCGGTCGCGCCATGATCGCGGTGATGGAGAACTACCAGAACGCCGACGGCTCGATCGACGTGCCCGAGGTGCTGCGTCCGTATATGGGCGGGATCACCCGCATCGGGTGATGCGTCACGGCGGGCGGCGTGGAGCCGCCTCTCATCGTAGGGCGGCGAGACTGCAGCCTGCCGCGCGGTGCCGCAGGGCGCCGTCTGCGTGGTGACCCGTGAGACGCGCGCTGCGTGTTGCAACAACGCTCGCTCCACCTCGACAACGACGCGCGCCGCTGCCGGTGGCGTTGCCCGGCAGCGGCGCGTTGTCCGACCTTACGCCGGCTCGCCGACCTGTGCGGTCTGCGATAGCGTCAGGCTCGCCAAGGCCTGCTCCAGCGCATCGCTGCGATGCTGCGGCGAGTAGGACACGCCTTCGGCACGCACGAAACGCACGTCGTCGATGCCGAGGAAGCCGAACACCTGGCGCAGGTAGGGCTCCTGGAAGTCGGTCGGCTGGCCGCTGTGCACGCCACCACGGGCGCTGGCCACAATGACCCGCTTGCCACCGGCCAGGCCTTCGGGGCCATTGGCGGTGTAGCGGAAGGTGCGGCCGGCCACGGCGATGCGGTCGATCCAGGCCTTCAGGGTGGACGGGACCGAGAAGTTGTACATCGGCGCACCGATGACGATCACGTCCGCCTCCAGGAACTGCTGCATCGCTTCCTCGGCCGCCGCGGTCTCGGCGGCATCGGCCTGCGCCAGCGACTGCCCGGTCAGGTGCGGCAGCGGCGCCTGGTCGAGATCGCGGTAGACCACCGTCAGGTCCGGATGCAGCTGGCGCTGCTGGTCGACCACCGCTGCGCTGAGCTGGCGGCTGACGGAAGTGGCACCCAAGGCGCTGGAATCGAGATGGAGCAGTTTCATGGCGAGGATCTCCGGGATTGGGCGGCGGCGCCGCGTTGCCGGATAAGCTAGGTTGTTGCTCCGGTGGAATAAAGGTGGTTAAATATCACGTATCGTTCCATCCATGGATGTATACGCCATGCACGACCTGAATGACCTGTACTACTTCGCGATGGTGGTGGATCACGGCGGATTCGCCGCCGCCGAGCGCGCCCTGGGGATTCCCAAGTCGCGCCTGAGCCGCCGCATCAGCCAGCTCGAAACCGACCTCGGCGTGCGTCTGCTGCAGCGCTCGACCCGCCGTTTTGCCGTCACCGATGTCGGCACCAGCGTGCATCGCCATGCCCAGACCATGCTGGCCGAGGCCCAGGCCGCGCGCGAGGTGGTGGACCGCCTCAGCGCCGAGCCGCGCGGGCTGGTACGCGTCAGCGTGCCGGTGTCGTTGGCGCAGATCCAGTTGCCGAAGTTGCTGCCGGATTTCCTCGCCAAATATCCCAAGGTGCGGTTGCAGCTCAATATCAGCAATCGCCGCGTCGACGTCATCAACGAAGGCTACGACGTCGCCCTGCGCGTGCGCTCGCGGCTGGACGACGACGGCAGCCTGGTGATGCGCAGCTTCGGCCAGGTGCAGGAATTGCTGGTGGCCAGCCCGAAGTATCTGGATCGCGCCGGCCGGCCCAAGGATCCCAGCGAACTGGCCAACCACACCACCATGAGCATCAGCGAGGACGAGGCCCACCAGCGCTGGGAACTGCACGGCCCCAACGGCGAAATGCGCCGGGTCGACCTGCAGCCGCGGCTGGCCGGCTTCGACTTCCCGCTGCTGCAATCGATGGCCCGCGACGGCTTCGGCATCACCATGCTGCCGGAGACCGTCTGCGCCGAAGCGGTGCGCAGCGGCGAACTGGAAGTGGTGCTGCCGCACTGGTCGCTGCCGCAGGGCATCTGCCACGCCGTGTTCGCCTCGCGCCGCGGCCTGCTGCCGGCGGTACGGGTGTTCATCGACTACCTGGCCGAACACCTGCCGCGCGAGATCGAACGCTCGCGGCTGGACTGCGGCGGCAACTGCGCCGAACTGGCCGAAAAGCTCAAGCGCGCCGCCGCCAACGCCCCGCGCCTGATGGCCGAGGCCGGCTGACGCCGGCACGCGCCGCCTGCATCGGCTGCGCAAAGCGCAGCGACATGCGAGAATGCGCGCCCGGAGCCACTCCGGGCGCGGAGTAGCAGCAGACTGGGCTACCCGCGAAGGCGCAGCAGCATGATCGCGGCGCAGTCGAAGCAGCACAACGGAGAGATGGCCGAGCGGTTTAAGGCACCGGTCTTGAAAACCGGCGAAGGGTCAAACCTTCCGTGGGTTCGAATCCCACTCTCTCCGCCACATGTCGATGCAAAGTACTGAGGCGACGGCCTTTTTTCAAGATCCACCGACTCGTCCCATCTCCTGTCCCATACTCGGTGCAGCGGTCTGCTGCACGATCCATTCGTCGATCTGTGTGGATAGCCACAGCGATCGCGAGCAAACCTTGTGCGGCTTCGGAAATTCGCCGACCTGAATCTTGCGGTAGATGGTCGCGGGGCTTAGCGTTACCTTCGCGCGCACGTCCTTCATGGCAAGCAGGCGCAGATCGTTATCAGTCTCGGGCATTGGGGTTCTCCTCCAGCAGGTATTTCGTGTCGATGGCCCAGCCAGCTTCGGCTCAGCCCTCCACCTTCGACAGGCGCAGCGCCTGCTCGAGCACCAGGAACAGGCGGCGCATTTCGGCCGACTGCAGCGCGAAGCGTGCATCCAGTTCCGCGCGCGTGCCGTCGCCCTCGACGTCGTCGAGCTGATCCAGTGCGCCGTCCAGAAATTTGAGCTTGCGGAACACCAGATCCTCGCCAAGGACGAACGACAGGTTGTGGTCCATCACCAGCGCCAGCTTTGTTACCTGCTTGCCGGCTTCCAGGTGCTTCTCGATCTCGTCACCACGCAGCTCCTGATGCTGGCACTTCACGATAGCGCCGCCCTCGATCGGGTCGCGCAGCTCCGCTTCCTCGCCGATGCTCAGCGATTCCGGCAGCGGCTCGCCGGCGATCCATCCAGTGAGCACGGCGCGCGGCGCCACCTCGGCGTTGAGGGGCAGGGCCGGGAAGCTACCGAGCATGCCGCGGATCTCCGACACGACGCTTTCGCCGACCTTGCGACTGGGTGTGTCGACGATGGCTAGGCCGTGCGCCAGGTCGAGGATCACGTCGGTGCGCGAGTTGCGCACGAAGGCCTTGGGCAGCAGCTCGTGGATGATGTCGTCCTTCAGGCGCTTGCGCACCTTGCCGCCCGGCCGGCGGCCCTCGGCCTTCTCGATCTCGGCGCACTTCTGCTCGAGCACGTCATTGATGACGGCGCCGGGCAGCATCTTGTCCTGGCCGCCGACGGCAAGCCACAGGAAGTCGCCGATGCGGTGTGACAGTTGCTCGGTCTCCTCGCGGCCGAACGGCGAGACGAAGCCGTGGGAGGCCATCTCAAGCGGGCCGACCGGCTTGAGCACGTGCTGGGGCAGCAGCTCCTCGACGGCGGACAGGTCGAGGGAGGTGGGGAAGCGGAACATGGTGAGGTTGCGAAAGAACATGATCACTCCGAATCGGTATGGGCCGCCGCGAAGTGCTGCGGCAGCTGTGTGAGGTCTGGGCGCTGGCCGTTGCGCCAGGCGGTCTGGTAGTTGCGGCCGAACTGCTCGCGGAGCTGTTCGATCTCGCGGGCTTCGGGCGACTGGGTGGCGCAGTGCAGCTGCTGGGCGCACTCGTAGCGGTGCAGGCGCGCGGCGTTGTTGATCTGGCGCGGCATGCCGGCGAGGTCATGCTGCAGGATGGCGTCCAGGCCGCGGCCGAGGAGGGCGAGGGTCATGCGGCCGCCTGCAGCGGGAGCGGCTTCGTGTCGAGATTCGCGCGCGCTAGGGCGACCAAAGGCGGCGGGCTGACGCTGTTGCCGCACATGCGAACCGCAGCGCTGGTGCTGATGGCCCTGCCGTCGGCGGTGTGCGTGATCCGGTAGCCGGTGGGGAACCCCTGCGCACGGAACAGCTCGTGCGGCTTGAGCATGCGCAGGCCGATGTCGACGATGATGTACGGCGTACCCTGGATCACCACCTCTACCAGCGCCAGCCGATCCTTCGTGGTCACCGTGTCCAGGGGATCGGCAAGGGACGGCACATTGGCGCCGGTCCCGTAGTACTTTACGAGGAAGGCCGCGACCCGCAGTGCGCCGGCCTGCTGCTCTGCGCTGAGCGTGCACTCGATCATCCCGTGGTGCACGGTGCTGGCGCACACCGTGCCCAGGGGCTCATCTGCCGGCTGACCGTGGGTGTTGTTGCGCAGCGGCACCACGTGCGCGGTAGTGAGCTGCTGCTGGCTGCCGGTCGCGGTGATGGTGCTCATCGGGTCGCGCGCATCGCGGCCGCCGCCCTCGTAGAAGCCTCCGTTCGCCTGCTCGAGGAATGCGCAAGCGACCGCCTGGCCGCCGCTACCGCTGGCAGTGACGGTGCTCACCGGTGCGCGGACATCCTTGCTGCCCGCGCCCCAGCGCTGCGCGGCGCCTGGGCGTCCCTCGCCATGTCCGGCCTGCACCATGATCGGTGCCACAAGCGCCGTGTCCGCCTTCGTGGTCATCGTGTAGAGCGGTTCGGCACCTGAGCGCGGCTCGGACTGGCCGGCGCGGCCGCCGACACCGGCGAGGATCGGCGCCACCGCCGAGAAGTGACCGCCCTTCACCCCGGCGCAGATCGTGCGCAGCGGTTCGTCGGCGCGCATGCTTCCAACCGAATGGCTGCTGTTGGCGTGCTCGGCAATGAACGGCGCCAGCTCCCGGGCAACCAGCATCAGCTCGCCGCGGTGGGCGGCGGTGATCGTCGGCAGCGGCGCCTGCACGTCGTTGACGCGGTCCGAGCCCTGATGCGTGGCAGGCACGATGAAGGGATCCGCCGACTGCAGCACGTGGCGCATGACGCCCTTGGCGATGCGGCGCAGTGTGGCGTCAGCGAGCGGCCGCTTGCGGGTGAAGATCGAAGGGCAGGCGATGGAGAAGTCCAGGCAATCGGCGGCGCGCACGCGCGGCTGCTGGCCGGGCGCGGTGCCGTGCGTCGGCGCCGGCCACACGATCGGCTCGCCGTCGCGCCGTGCCAGCAGAAAAAGCCGCTCCCGGCTGGTGCCGGCGCCGTAGTCGCTGGCGGTCAGCTTGCGCCACTCGACGCGGTAGCCCTTCGACTCCAGCGCAGCCACGAACTGACGCCAGGTGCGGCCGCTGTGGCGCTTGTCCGGCACCAGCTGCTGATTCTCCACCGGTACGCGCTCGCCACGCGCCGCCACCTTGCCGTCCATCTTCAGGACGCGGCCGGTCATCTTGCAGCGCTTGGCCACCAGCGGACCCCAGGTCAGGATCTGCCACACGTTTTCCAATGACAGGATGCGCGGCGCGGTGTCCGTGCCGTCGCGCTCATCGGCGCGGAGCAGCTGGCCGATCCACTTCAGCGCGACCCAGGAGAGCGCCCGCGTCTTGCGGCTGCGCGGCTGGCCGCCCTTGGCCTGGCTGAAGTGCGTGCAGTCCGGCGAGGCATGGAACCAGCCGATCGGCCGGCCGGCGACGTCCTTGCGCGGGTCGGCGTGCCATATATCTTCGCGGTGGTGGATCGTCAGCGGGTGATTGGCCGCATGCATGCCGATAGCCCATTCGTCGTGGTTGTAGGCCAGCGCGGGATCGACGCCCAGCGCCTGTTTGAGCGCTTCGCTGGCGCCGCCGCCGCCGGCGAATAGGTCGACCACGATCTCGCCCGGGCGCAGGCACGAGATCTGCGGAGCGGGGAAATTGAAGGAGTGCGAGCCTTCAGCCACCGCGAGCCTCCCGCTGCGCTTCGTCGCGCAGCTGCTGCAGGACCGGCAGGTGGGTGAGTCGGATCAACTCATCACTGGCGGCTGCTTCGCGCGCTCGGCTCAGCGCCCAATCCAGCGCTGCGAGTCTGTCGTTCGGGTGTAGATTGGTCATGGCAGAATTGGATCCATCACAGGGAGGCGATATGGCAAGCGAGTTCTGTCCGCTAGCAGCGGACTGGGGCAACGTGGCGGACTGGGCTGCTGTTGTCGTTGCGGTTGCGGGCGCAGGCATAGCCGCAGTCGCAGCAGTCATCGCACTGGCTGGGGCCTGCGCTGTCGGTTATCTGGGCTGGCAGGCCAACGCGCTGGTAAAGCGAAGCGGGATTGATGCGTCGAATGCCATCAGAAGGGAAGCTGACCTGCTGACGATTTTGTTCGAGCCGGAGCTCCATCTTTTTAGAATCAGCATCGGCTCTGTTCGGGCACTGGTGGAGGTTGAGGACGCTCCTTATGCAGATTCGCTGGACACAAGGAATCGAGTGGCCGAACATCTGAGGACGGTTACGCTCCCAGAGATAACAGGGAAATTCGATCGGCTTCATGTCTTGCCCAGCAATTTTGGCTACGCAATTGCGCGACTGAAAGGCGGGCTTAGTGCTCTGCAAGAAGTAGCTGATATCGCGCGGGGGATGAGTGGGGCTGTTGCTCAGGAATTTGCCGAAATGATCATCGTTAGCAGCAAAAAGCTCCTGGACTCGAGTAGCGAAATCGCAGAGATTGCTGAGGCTCGGCGCAAGGAAATCTTCGGCAGTTCGTCTTGAGATCACGCGATAACTCCCATTGCGGCCAGGTCGATCTCGTCCACGCGGTCGCGCAGCTGCCGGCGCGCGCGGCGCAGCTGCTTCGCGGCATAGGCCGCGTCATCGGTCGGGTGAATACTCATCGGTTGATCAACCTGGTGGTGTTGGGGACGATGGTTTCGGCGCGGCGCGCGACGGCGCGCTCCTGGTTTGCCGTGCCTTGCCAGATGCGCCACGGGTGCGCGCCGGGGTTCTTGGCGCGGGCAAGGGCCGCGCGCTATTCCGGTGTCTGCGTGGTGCTCATGCGTGCGCGCGCTGTGCGTACGGCGTCAGCGGCGGCGCAATGGGCGGCAGGTTGCGGGGCAGGTCTTCTACAGGCGGCGCCGGCGCAACAGCGGCGGCGACGGACTCATACCAGCACTTCAGCTCGCGCCAGCTCTCTTCAGGCAGGTCGATGAAGGCACCGCGCACGTAGATGTAGTGGCCCTTGGCGATGCCAGGCTCGGGCGCAACGAAGTCGATGCCGTGGGCGCGGCCGATGATGATGGACACGGACGGAACGCCGCGCACGAGCGACTGAAGCAGCCAGCTGTTGCTGTTGGCGTCCCAGCGCAGGTCCACGTCGTAGTGGAAGCCCTTTACCGTGTTGCGGTAGGTCAGGCGGCTCATGCGGCGATGTCCTTTTTGCGCCGATAGCAGCGCACCTGGTAGTGGATGAAGCAGTCGTATCCAGCGGCATCCATGCGGGCGGCGTAGTGCTGAGCGTCGGTCAGTCGTTGGAACGTGCGTGATCGATCGGCAACCCTCCTGCTGTGCAGGGCGGCGTGCGCAGCTACCGCGAGAGCGAGGATCCAGAGAAGAAAAATCACCTCATGCCCACTCATGCGGCGCGGCCTTGGGGCAGAGCGCGCATTGCATGCTCACGGCAAGATCGATCGAACAGCTGCTGATGAGATTCGTGGTCACAAGCGGCGCATGTGTACGTCTTGGAGCATGTGCCGCAGTTGCGGATTCCGAACGACACACCGATCTCAGCCGCCAGCACCGCATCAATTGCTCGTTTTGCACCGTTTGGCCCAGCGAGCTGGGTAACGCAGACGCCATCTTTTACGACGTCAAAGCAGGTCGCGTTGCGCTGAAACACAAGGTAGCCGCGGTATTCAGTCGGCTTGGCGTCAGTTGAATAGACGTCCGGGCCATAGTCCAGGCGTCCCTTCTGATACCAGGGGTTGATATACGTGGCGCTCATGGCTTCACCTCAACGAGGGCCAAGCTGTGCATCACGCACTGGGCTGCCACGGGCAGGGTGTTGGTGAGCGACGAAGGCGCGTCGACCGGGATCACCGCATTGGCGCGGGCGCAGGTGTCGGGCAGGGCGTAATCGCCCGAGTCCACTGCGTCCACAGCGTCGATTGCGTCCTGCCAGCGGCGGGCGCTGAACTCGTCGCGGGTCAGAACGGTGGCGACACCCTCGGCGCAGTCCGGCACGCGGCCAGCAGTGGCGAAACCGTTGAGGGCGGCGCGGGCGATGCCGGCGCGCAGCCCCCAATCGTCGACGGTGGCCAGCTCATAGACCGCCAGCGCGGCGCAGAAGCGCGGCGAGGTGATCGACAGTTGTTCGGGGATGTCCTCACCGGTAGCAGTGATGGGCTCGGCGGCCGGCTGCCCGGTGACGGCGCAGCCTGCGGCCAGTGCGGCGGCGAGGGACAGGCAGGTGAGGCGAGCGGTGACGGCGCGCATCGGAGTCTCCGTGCCCCGCGGCGGAATGCCGTGTTACTGGGGCGACGGCGAAAGTAAACAAAGGTTTACCTTTTAAGTCAACAAAAATTTACATCTCCGCTGGAAGCGCATGCCTGCAGCTTGAAGGCCCTAGATCGGCGTTCAGATTTAACCGTTAAAGTTCTACATCACTTCTGCCGATTGTGTTCGCAGTGGGTAGCTGTATATACGGTGTGTCCGCATTGCTAGCAGTGTCACAGGCTCAGAATCCTGGTCGTTGTATATACGCATCATGCATCGTAGAATCCGCCGTCTCCCAGGAAGGATGCCCATGGGCAGGATTGTCATCTCCGAGGAAACTCGAGCCAAGCTAGGTACAAAGCATGACGTCGGAGAGCCCGAGGTTCATCAATGCTTTGCAAACATCACCGGCAAGTTGCTGATAGACAACCGTGATGAGCATCGCAGTGATCCACCGACGCTTTGGTTCATTGCCCCTACCAACCGCGGACGTCTATTGAAGGTGTGTTACGTCTCCAAGGGAGGATACTTCTACCTCCGCACATGCTACCCACCGAACGAGGCCGAGCTGGCTATCTATCGGAAGCACGGTAATCCCAACGACTTTTGAGGAAACACAATGAGCACGCACCCCATCGATCAGACGATCACCGCCAAGTGGGAAGATGGCGAGTACGGGCGTAGCGAAGAGCACGTGGCTGTGGCGCCGGAGAGCGCTCATGCAGAGCTTGAACAGGTCATGGCTATGAAGCTGGTCTCCATCCGTCTGCCGGTGACCTTGATCGACACGCTCAAGTTGATCGCAGAACACAACCAGATTGCCTACCAGCCAATGGTTCGCGACCTGTTGACGCGCTTTGCCCGTTCGGAGCTTCAGCAAATTGCGCATGAGCTCGATTCAAGGATGCAGGCAGCTCAGCGAGACGATGAGTCAAGTCCGCCAGTTGAGGCATTTATCGAGCGGACACGCATCGCCAAATGCGGCTGAAGTTCAAGCAGCGAGCCCCTGATAGCTGGGGCTCGTTCGTTTCGGACCGGCACCAGCTCTCGCCCTACGCGTCACTGCTGATCTTAATCAATAGGCCGTCGGTGCTATCAAGGGCTCGCCAGAGCTACCGATTCCGGTTCTGTATTTCCTCGTGTCCCCTGATTTCATCATCAGACCGGTCTCTCGACGCATACGGTCTGAGCCTGCCCCGCACAAACCCCGGCCAAACGGTTGCACGCCGAGGATTGCCTCGCCGGCAGGTAGCTGGAACGCCGCGCGCTCTCCGGCCTCCAGTCGTGCCGCCTCTGCTCCATTGATGAGCACGGATACTGCACAGGCGCTGCCCTGGAACCCCGCATCACGAGTCACGACGAGAATTCCGCCGCCTTCGATTGGCGTCTGGTGTGCGAATAGCCGTTCGGCTGGCGCGGCTTTCGCTGCTGAATCCGACACCGGCTTCGTGGCACAGCCGACGATCATGGCGACGCTCAGAATAGTCGCCAACTTGCTGAATTGCATGCGTACCCCCATCTATCCATAGCGTGATCGGAGCAGGCCTGCATCTTCGAACGAGACCCCATCTCGCATGCACTCTTGTGCGCGCTCCATGTCCTTATGCAGCTGGACCAGAGTTTCGTCCGGCAGAGCTTCGATCCCGGTGTACCCGAAGCAGGCCTGATCGATGATCTCCTGCATCGCCATGCCCCAACGGCGGCGATAGTGGCGGATCATCTTGCAATGGGACTCACGGACGACGACGTCCATCCCTTTGGCCCCTTCGGCCAGCAGGGCGTCAGGGCATGCGGTATTGGGGAGCGGCCGAACGACGGATAGAGCAGGGCGGGTCGGTTGCTCGGCTCTCAACTGACGTGTCCGGTCAGCCAACCGCTGAGCGAGCTCCTCCAACCGACTGCTGTTGCTCATCCTTCGAACCCCTTATGCGTTTTGCCAGAATCTTGGTCAGGTCGAGGACATTATCGGCTAGCACCGGCTGTCCGAATTCGTCCGCGACCATGTAGGCGGTCTCCAGAAGCACAGGGTCGTGGATCCACTCTGGTGGATCGCCAACCAGCTCAAGGTAGTTCAAGAGCACGCTGACCGCTGCGGCAATCTTGTCGAAGTCAGGTCTCGCGACCTGAGACGAGCTCGCTTTGCGAGACCCCTTGCCCGTGATGAGCCACTCAAGGCTCACGCCGTAGTGGCGCGCCCAGTTGAATAGCGCGATCCCTCCGGGCTCCTTTGTAACCCCCTTCTCGATCTGGGACATGGACTGCTTTGTCGTCCCGCCGATGGTGCCCGCTTGCTCGAGGGTGAGGCCCTCGGCCAGACGGAGTTCTCGAAGTCGATCACCGATGTGCATGTCAACAATTGTTGACTCCACGCGGTAAATAGTGGTTGACTTTAAGGGTAAACACGGATTTACTTTTGGCATGAACGAACGCCTGACCAAACGAATGGTGCGCGAAGCCCTCGGCTTCACTCGGGACCGCGAACTGGCGGACTTCTTCAAGACTTCAAAGCAAGCGGTGAGCCGCTGGCCGGAGGACGAGGAGCTGCCGGAGGGCCGGCAATGGCAGGCGCGCGCGCTGCGTCCGGACGCTTTCTTGGCGTCGCCGCCTAGCCAAGACGTTGATTCGAACCGAATCGTCCCGGTCGATGCCGCGTGACGGAGCCTGGCCCCTGCTTTGAACACCTCCGGCCATGGCCGGTGCTTTTCCCGAGCTGTTGTTCTCCATGTCCGTGATGTTGCCGGTCACCCATCCCAGAAACCACGTTCAGGCAGGACCCCGATGAACATCTCCGATGCCGCATACCACACCGTGCACAGCTACCCTGGCGGTAGCGAGGCACTGTCCACGCGGCTGATCAGCAAGAACGAGGACGGGCGCGAGCGCGCCATGTCTGCGGCGGTGTTGCGTAGCAAAGTGAACCCGAACACGCGCACGCACCACCTGACGCTGGCGGAGGCCAGCCAGATCATGGGCGTGACGGGCGATGACCGGATCCTGCACGCCCTGGCGGCCGAGCACGGCTACACGCTTACGCGCACCGAGGCGCCGACCAGCGGCACGATGCTGACGGCACTGTTGTCCGCTGCATCCGCAAAGGGCAAGTTGTCGCAGCTCATCAACGAGGCGATCGACGATGGTCGCATCACCGCTAACGAAGCTGCAGAGATCGCAGCCGCGTGTGGCGATGCCCAGGCGATGCTGGCGCAGGTGGCCCAACATGCGCGCGCTGCCGCGCAAGCCGGGGTGCGGTGATGTCCTGGGCATCCAACCATCCGACCGTGCGGCGCCTGCAACAAACCAGCCCGCTGGCCACCACGCCCAAGCCTAAATCTGAGCTCGATTCCGCGCGAGGGATCTTGCAGATGAAGATCATCAGCCTCGAGAACCTAGCCGACCGAATTGCGGCGACTGTGAGCTTCGCGGCGCAAGACCGCCTCAAGGTGCAGCAGGAAATCGCACAGAAGGGCGTCGATTACTGGAAGGCACGGGTCGCCGAGCTGGAAGCGCAGGAAGGCGGTGGGCAATGAGCGGCGCTGTTATGTCCAAGCGTCAGGTGTGGGAACTGCTGAAGCAGGGCTGCAACGCGGCCGAGATTGCGGCAGCGGCGAACGTCAGCGATGCGGTTGCCTCCTCGATGATTGATGAAGCGCTGGGCCGCGTGCGCGGAGAGTCGCTGCGCGAGCAGGATCGGCAGATGGCGGACCACCGCGTGGGCAATGCGCTCGGCGGCCTGGTGGTGAGTCTGTGAGCGTCGAGGCCATCACCTGGGCTCTGAAGCAGCCCGTGGACAAGTCGTCCGCCAAGTTCGTACTGGTGGTGCTGGCCAACTGCGCCGGCGGCGACAACTGGGAGGCTTACCCATCGGTTGCTTACTTGGCCGAGGCGACGGGCCAGGACCGCAAAACGGTGCTGACGAACATGGCGCGCCTGGTGTCGGCGGGGCTGATTCGCGATACCGGCCACCGGCGTGGCAACACCAGCCAAGTCATCGTCTATCGGCTCAACCCGCCTTCCGCTGATGCTCAGCAAGCCGGTTTATCGGTTCCTTCGCCCGTCGTGGAACATCAAATTGAACAGTCCCAAAAACGGGACCGTTATTTCGTGGAACATTTTTGCTTTGAAGAGGCCCGAAATTGGGACTCTTCCGAGGAGCAAACAGTCCCGTTTTTTCCTGGTAACAGTCCCGTTTTTCCGCCGAAACAGTCCCAAAAACGGGACACGGAACCGTCATATAACCATCAGGGAAGCAATACACCACACACCACTGGCGCAGACGCTGCGCGAGGTGTGTGTGGAACCGATGCAGGTTTCATCGCAGCAGCGTTGAATCGAGCAGCCATGTCGCTCAACCGTCCCTGGCTGCGCACCACGAGCCAGCACCCGGACCTGATCGCCGCGGCAGGCGAGGGCGTAACCGCCGACCACCTGCTCGAGCTGTCCGACGTCTACCCGGGCAAGTCGGCCGGCTACCTCATCGCCGCGGCCCGCCGCCAGCGTGCCGCCGGCGCCAACACCATCACCTCCGGAGCATCTGCCCATGCAATCCCTCGCGAAAGCGCTGCCGAGCGCACCCAACGCTTTGCCCGTGAAGCCATCCAGCGCCAAGCAGCCGACCACGCCGGCGCCGATTTCGATCACGTCGATCGCCACGGTGTGGACGCGCATGGCTGAGATCTACGGCACGCGCTGGACCAGCGGCTTTGGTGCGGACCCGTCCACTGGCGCGGGCAGCACCTGGGCGAAGGGCTTAGCGGGCGTCACGGCGCAGCAGCTCGGCACAGGCCTGACGGCGTGCATCGCCGCGGCGGACCCGTGGCCCCCCACGCTGCCGGAGTTCCGCGCGCGCTGCCTCGGTGTGCCTAGTCTGGCTCAGGTGGCCAATGAACTGCGCGGCGGCGGTGACCGCAGCGGCTTCACCGTGCTGGTCGGCCTGAAGTTGGACGGCTATCGCTACCGCGGCGCCAATGCCAGCGATGCCGATCGCATGGTGCGCGAAGCGTACGAACTGGCGCGCGACCACGTCATGCGCGGCGGCGAAGTGCCGGAGCCTGCTGCCACCGCACTGCCGCCGCCGGCGAAGGTGCCGGAAGTTGCAGACCGTGATGCCGCGCGCGCTGCCCTGGCGCGGGCGGCTGCAGAGCTGGGCGACGCCACGGCGGTGACGGCATGAAGAATTACCCAGCCCGCGTGCGCGAATGGCTGAAGGCCAACCCCGGCGCACACACGCCGCAGCTGATCCTGGACGGCATGGGCATTGAAGCCGGCGCGAAGGCACGGCGTCCGTACTACAGCGCGATGAAGGACAACACGGATGCCGGCTACTTGGAGCGCACCGGCCGCGGCCGCCGCACGGCATACGCATTCGTGGGCGAGCCGCCGGGGCGCAACACGGGGCCGAGCGAGTCCAGGGTGGAGAAGCATCGCGCGTACATGCGGCAGCGGCATATCAACAAAGGCGGGCGGACGCTGGCCGAGCGGCGGGAAGACGAGGCGCTGCGCAAGGCGTTGCGTCTGGACCGGCTCGCCGCGCAGAAGGCAGAGCGCGCAACGCTCCGCGAGCGCCGGAAAGCCCTGCGCTCGCACGCGCGACTAGCGCCGAAGCCGCGGCCCAAGGTTTCGCCAGCCGGTTACACCGTGATCGCGACACGCCTTGCCGCCACGAAGCCGGAGCCCGCGCCGCCGCCGCGCCCGCGCGCCCAGACAGTCGACGAGTTCATACGCACTGGCGGCCGGGTGATCCGCTTGCCGGGCATCGAGCAGCACATCCCCGACCGGAGCAATGCATGAGTTACGTGATTGGAATCGACCCTGGCTGTTCTGGCGCCTTGGTGGTGCTCCAAAGCGCGGCCCAGCCCTTGCCCGTGGAGTGGATCCGCATGCCTACGCTCAAGGTGGGCCAGTCAACGAGGGTAGATGCCGCAGCCGTTTCCCGGTTCCTCCAGGACTTCGACACGGGACACGTCTTTATCGAGCAGGTTCATGCGATGCCGAAGCAGGGCGTGTCGAGCGTCTACACCTTCGGGCATGCCGCTGGGGTCGTGGAGGGTGTGGTCGCCGCCATGATGCTGCCGGTGACGCTGGTGACCCCGCAGGCGTGGAAGAAGCGCGCCGGGCTGATCGGATCGGAGAAGGACGCCGCGCGCAGCCGCGCAATCCAGCTGTGGCCGCGCTGGGCTGATCTAGGCGAGAAGGCGGCCGGCCAGGCCTTTGCCGACGCAGCGCTGATCGCGCGGTACGGGAGCCAGCCATGAGCCAACTCACCATTGCCGGCGACGAGCCGGCGATCACCAGCCGCGATATCGCCGAGTTGGTCGAATCCAGGCACGACGACGTGAAGAGGTCGATTGTCCGCCTGGTCAATCAGGACGTCATCGAATCGCCGCCAACGGCGGAAATTCCCACTGCGACTCGCCCTGGCAGTGTGTTTGTGTTCTCCGGGGAGCGAGGCAAGCGCGACAGTATCGTGGTCGTCGCGCAGCTGTCCCCGCAGTTCACTGCGCGCTTGGTCGACCGCTGGCAGGAGCTGGAGCGTCGTGTCGCCGCGCCGGTCGACCCACTGGTGCTGCTTTCGGACCCGGCCGCGCTGCGCGGACTGTTGGCCAGCTACGCCGGCCGCGTTGAGGAACTGACCCCCAAGGCTGACGCCCTGGACCGGATCGCCATTGCCGATGGCTCGCTCAATCTGCGCGAGGCGGCGAAGACCATGCAGATCCCGGAGCGGAAGTTCCTGGCCCTGCTCGAGCAGAAGCGCTGGATCTACCGCCATCCGCTGTGCTCGACATGGCTGGCCTACGCCGGGCGCCTGCACAGCGGCTGCCTGGAACACAAGGTCACGACGGGCCAGAAGCCGGACGGCACCGAATGGATCAACACGCAGGTGCGCGTCACCGCCAAGGGGCTCGCCAATCTGGCCACGGCGCTGAGCGTGCCGGCCGCGCTTTCCACCATTACGCACCACTGAGGCCCCAATGAGCGAAGACCTGATTTCCGACCAGCCCGCGCCGAAGTTGCGCCGCATGAAGCAGCCGACCAAGGACGTGCTGCGCGCCAACCTGAAAAGCCGGTTGCAGGAGCTGATCGATCTGCGGGCCGAGAACGAGCAATTCCGTGCGAGCTGGTGCTCGCGCCTCTACATCTGGACGCAGCGCATGCGCACCGCGTTCGGCCGCGCCGGGAACGACCAGGCATGACCCCCCCGGCCAAGCGCTCGGCCTGGGCGCGCAGCCAGGCCAAGCAGATCCGGGCGCAGCTCGATGGCATCCACAGCAAGCCGGCCATTGGCGAGCGCGAGCGCAAGAGAAAAAGCGCGGCGATCCAGGCCAACGAGTACCAGGCCCGAAAGTTCGAACGCATCGCGGCCGCAGCAGAGAAGAGGGGAAATTGATGGACACGAACACCAGCGCAGCCGACCCACGCGCCGCGCGCCACGAGTTTGAGTCGCTGGACGACGCCACACATTGGCTGGTGCTGCAGGGCGCGCTATGGGCAAACGTGCACGTCGACGGCCAGGTGTGGTGCCTGGGCAGGGACGGCAGCGCAGAGCCGGTGCAGGGGAGGGCCTGACCATGGCCGAGTTCGACAGCTTCACAGAGGCAACGCGCTCCGACCTGGAATGGTGGGGCTACGAATTCGCGCTGCACCGGGACATGGATTATCTGGGGCTGGCCAGCAAGAACATGCTGCAGGTGCTGATCGAGCACCGCGGCGAGATGCCGCCGCCGAACGTGGGCTTCAAGCCGATGGAGGTGGACGCCCGCGCCCAGCGCGTGGAGGACGTGGTCGGCGGCATCGCACGGCAGGACGTGGTCATGGCCTGCGTCCTGCGCGGCTATTACTGCGGGCGCGGACGCAAGAACTTCGAGCGCATGGAGACGGCGAACAACCTGATCGTCAACGCTGGGCACGCTCCGCTGCGCCAGGGCGCCTACCTGACCCTGCGCGCGGCCGGGTTCGAGCTGGTCGGCCGGCGCCTCCGCCCACACATGGTCCGCCCGCTGCTTCAGGTGGTCGCGTGATGCGACACAGCACCGGCGCGCCGACAGCCGAGGAGGTAGTGCGGTTCGAGCTGTCGAAGGAAGGGCCGTGCATGGCGTGCGTGGTCCGCATGGCAACCGGCCTGCTGCCGCAGCAGCTGGTGGTGGTGGGCTGCGACTACAACCACTGCAAGAGCGGCAACCGTCGGCGCGGGCACCTGCTCGGCTACGCGCTGTGCGTGTGGCACCACCGTGCGCACCCGATGCCCAAGCAGACGACCAGCAGCACCCGCGATCGCTACGGCCCGTCGCTGATGGACGGGAGCGCGCTGTTTCACGAGACCTACGGCAGCGACGACGAGCTGATCGCGCTGCAGACCGAATGGATTGAACGACAACTGGTGATGGCATGAAGCAATGGCGGATATATCTGGCTGGTGTACTGGTGCTCGAACGAGACCTGGCGGTGCGTCTCGGAAGAACCACTGACGTCGTACGATCAATCGATGAGCTGCAGGATTGCTGCCCGTTGCCCATCGCAAAAGTCTGGTCCCTGCGCGTCTTGGATAACAGGGCCGCTCGAGGAATTGAAAGCACAATTGCTGGTGCTCTTTCCGCGCGGCTTGAGCGGTCTCGTTGGTTTCGCTTCCAGCTCGGCAATGAGACTGACAAGGCGGTGCTTGGTGATGCTATGACGCTAGGTGAGGAGCTTGCCAGTGTGGGGAATGGATCAGCAACTTCTTGGGGAGTTGCGCATTTGGATGCCTTGCTTGGACCACGGCGTGGCGCTGTTCGGCTAGGATAGGCGAATGATCATGTGGGGTGAGCTGGGATGGGTTTCGATCCAATAGCCTTTAATGCGATTCTTGAAAAAGCCATTCCAGTTTTGGCGTCTGGATTTATCACTGTTGCTGGAATCTGGTTCACTCTGCGTGCGCAGGGGAAAAATCTTAATAAGCAGCTCGAAGATCAAGCTAAGCAGAAGGTTCAAGAGAGGTTGGCTACTGCTCGCAGATCTATATATGTCCCTTACGTAGAGGCTGTTCATAAGGCAATCGGGATTGTTTTTACTCTACCTAACCCTGGTAAAGAAGATGGCGCGGCTGAAGCTTTTCTCGCTGCCCAGGCAGAGACCTATAAGGTCCAGCTTTTGTGTGAGGCTGGATTATTTGATCAAGTGAAAGAGGTTAATTCCCAGTTGGCAATACTTTTTGGGCTTGCTCATGAATTGGCCGGACCCATAAGAGACCTTGTGATTCGCATGGAAAATATCGAGAAAGATTTAGCCTCAACTCATGATTCATTAATTGAGATTGGGAAATCCATTGGTGTTGCTTCAATTGGAACGCGAGCGTCCCTGCAAGAAATGCAAAAAGCACTCCGGGATGAATTCTCGGATTCTCTTAAAAAGATTAAGCAGATGCGGGAAAATTTTACAGAGTGTGTGGGAGATAAGTGTCGTGAGGTCTCCAGGCTCGCCTATCAAAGTATTGTCACGATGCGCGCAGAGGTTGAAGCCTCAACAGACGTGAACTTACTCATTGCGGGGGCGGGGCAGGCAGGGGAGCGAGTTAAGGCAGAGACGCGCGAGCTCGTCAGCGCGGCGCAGGAGAGTCTTCGGAAAAAAATGGATAGCGAAAACGCTTGACACCGAGGGACGAATCGGCAGAATAAGGCAATTGGTGACAAAAGCCTCTGCAGAGATGCAGGGGCTTTTTCCGTTCCAGCTTTCGAGTCGGTAGTCACAGTGGGTGCGAATCCAGCCAACTGGCCAGCCGTGGGGCTTCCCGCTGGAGTCGCATAGAAGGGGCGCTCCGTGACGGCGGCGCCTCAGCGACGCATCCACTGTGCCGGCTCAACTTCACTGGCCGAGCTGGAGCATCACTCCGGCGATCAACGCCTTGGCCCCGTAAGCCACCGCGATGGTTACAGAAATTTGGATAGGCAGCGACACCCGGAGGATCTCCTTGACCTTTGGCAGCCTATGGCTCAGCTCGTTGTATGTGAGTAGGCCAAACCTGTTGCCGACGTAGGCACCAACGCAGAAGTTCATAAGTTGTGCGGCCAGCCCTGCTACCGGGATCGAGTACTTGGTGGCGACGTATTGGAATAGCGCAGCCAAGGTGACGAGCTCAGCAAGCGTCTTCGTGAAGTTAACGAAGGCCATGACGGAAACATCGAATGGCGTTTCTTTGAAGCGATCAATGAACTGCTTGGTGTTGTCGTACATCTCGTAACCCCCCGTTTGTTTTCTTAGAAATGGCGTCGAAGCGCCGATACTTTTCAAGGCCCATCATGCAGCTGACCGCC
Organism: Xanthomonas maliensis; assembly: GCF_009192945.1. Taxonomy (GTDB): domain Bacteria; phylum Pseudomonadota; class Gammaproteobacteria; order Xanthomonadales; family Xanthomonadaceae; genus Xanthomonas; species Xanthomonas maliensis. Next base: position 41,604 of record NZ_NSET01000022.1, read on the forward strand.
CAAAAACTGAAGCAGGCGGTTGGTTGCAACGACCGGACCGCTGAGCGCTGGATCGAGCCGATCGGCGAGGCTTGCCGGCTGTACGGCATCAGCACACCGCGTCGCATGGCCGCGTTCTTGGCGCAGGTTGGCCACGAGTCGAACGGGCTGACGGCAGTAGTTGAAGGGCTGAGCTACAGCCTTGAAAACCTGATCAAGGCCTGCAACCGAGCAAAGGCCGGTAGCCGGTGGCGCTCCCTGTTGCCGCGGGCGAAGGAGTTGGCACGAAATCCCGTCGGACTGGGCAATGCAGCGTATGCCAGCCGCATGGGGAATGGTGACGAAGCCAGCGGTGATGGCTACCGGTATCGCGGCCGCGGCCCGATCCAGAACACCGGCCGCGCCAACTACGCTGGCATGCGCGACACGCTTCGTGCCAAGGGCGTGCGGGACGTGCCGGATTTTGAGAAGCAGCCGGAAGCGCTGGAGCAGCCAAGATGGGGGGCACTGGCCGCTGCTGCTTTCTGGGACACACGCAGCCTGAATCCTCTGGCTGACGTGGGCAGGTTCGATGACATCACCGAGCGGGTCAATGGCGCACAGAACGGTGCGTCCGATCGGCGCGCTCGCTATACGCGTGCGCTAAAGGCGCTAGGGGCATGACGGTGGACGCGCAACAGAACACGGACGGCCGCACGCGGCTTTCACTCGGGACGGTCGAAAAGGCGATCGCGAGCGCGATCGGGGCCGGGTGCGTAGCACTGGCCGGATGGCTCGTTGTCTCTGTTTCGGCAGTGCTGACGCAGCAACAGGTCACGAACCAGCAGATGGCGCAGGTGACCGCCCAAATGCAGCAGATCACGACCCAGCTGCAGGACGTGCCGACCATCAAGCTCGAGGTTGCGAAGGCTCAGCTGCGGCTTGACCAGCACGACCAGGACATCCGCGAACTGAAACAGCTCAGAGGGCTGAAATGAAAATCGCCGAAAAAGCCGTCCGCGTGCTTGGGCTGGAGCCGGTAGCCGACATTGCGAACTTCAAGCGCTGGTGGTCGGTGAAGCTCGACGCTGCAGCGCTGGCGGTCGGGGCCGTCGCGCTGTCATACACCCAGCTGCCGGACGGCTGGCGCGCCGCGCTGCCGCAGAGCATGGTCGCGTGGTTGGCTGGCACAGGCCTGGTTATCAAGTCTGGGGCCCTGATAGCGCGCGCCGCTCGACAACGCAAGCTGGAACCCAGCGATGACGGACAAGTGGAATCGCGGCATGCCGGAGCGTCTGCCTATGCAGATTCCTGACCCGGTTCGCCCGTACCTGGCGACGATCCGCGTGGTCGGCTACTGCCTGCTGGGGGGCGCCGTGCTGATCGGTGGCTGCAAGATGGGTCAGCACATGGAGCGCGCCGACGCCGACAGCAAGGTGGCCTCGGCCGCTAAGGAGCGCGACAAGGCCAACAAGCACTCTGCCGACTACCTCGCCGCCGCCAATGCATGCGGCCAGGCCCTGAGCGAGGTGTCTGCCGAGACCCGGCTCGCGGAGCGGCGAGCAGACGAGTGGAAGGCTGCCGCCGATGCCGCAGCAACCAACGCTTCGCGCGCTACCGCCGCAGCCCAGGCCAAGGTTGACAGCGCTGCCAAGGCGATGAAGGCCGCGAAGGCCGAGCCCACGTGCGCATCGCAGCTGGCGATCGCGCTTTGCCCCGAAATCCCCCTGCCGTAGGAGCAGACCATGTACGGAAATTCCCTGGATGGCATGTTCGCCGGACTCGCGATCATGTGCGCCCTGGCCGGTGCCGCGATCTTCGCGCTGCTGTTCTGGCTGGTCCCCTGGCTATGGGAGCTGATAAAGCCGTGGCTGCACATGGTGACCGCATGATCCGCCTGCTGCTGATCGTCATCCTGCTGGTGCTTGCCGGCTGCGGCGACAAGAACGCCAAGCCGACCATCCCCGCCGTCGTGCGCGTGACGGTGCCGCAGCCTGTGCGCCTACCGGACGAGCTGACCAAGCCATGCCCGGCTGTGCGCGCCAAGGAGAGGACCGTGGAGGCCGTGGTGTCGGCCTACAACGTCAACGTCCCGGCACAGGACGACTGCGACCGCCGCATGGGCGAGATCCGCGCGCTGCAGCCCGCTGCCGAGAAGCCCTAACGCACCATGGCGATGAACTCAGCACTGCTGCGGCCACTGCAGCCGGCGATACGCCGTGCAACTCGGTCGGCGCTTCAGCGCGATGGGTTGCAATGGGGACGCCCCCCGATCCCGGTGCCGCTGCTCTTCGCCTCATCGGGCAACGTGGTGCACAACGGTGGCGAGACGCAGAACCGGCGTGGCGTGCAGATCCGTTGGCCGTATGTGCTGGGATCCGGCGACCTCAACGAACTGCGGCTGCTGCTGGACAATTGGCGGCTGGCCTACACGACGAACCAGCTGATCAATGCCGGCAACACCATGCCGATCCAGGGCGCGTCTCTGGAGATCGGCGGGGTGGTGCGGCCCTTCACGTTCGGCGGCCAGCAGGCGGTGACACTCGCCGACGGCGCAAATGATGTGCTCAGCGATGCGGTGGTGCCTGGTGATTTCGGCCTCAGCGCGTTTGTGCGAGGCACGATCGTCTATGTGAAGTTGCTGGTGATGTTCGACTCGGCGTCGGCGTCGTTCCTTTGCAACAGCGCCGCGCGCGCTGTCTCCCAATCAGGCGCACGTGTGGCATGGTTCGACCCAACCGTGACGACCAGCAGCGATGTCTATGCCGCCGGTCAGTGGACCGCCACCGGAACCGCAGTGACGAGCCGAAGCAATGGCTACGTGCCCAAGCTGGTCGGGCGGCATGCGGCTGCGGACGCCAAGGTCTGGGTCAGCATCGGCGATTCGATCTCGCAGGGCACGGGCGACACCGGCAGTACGAGCCGCATCACCGGCTTGGGCTGGATGTCGCGCGCGACGAGGGATGCGAGCGACACGGATGCCAGCCAGGTGGCCTACATGAGCCTGGCCGTGCACGGCAGCGCCAGCACATTGCCCGTCGCCGACGCCCGATACGCGACGTTGCTCAAGTACGCCACGCATGCCATTCCGATGTACGGCACCAACGACCTGGGCAACAACGGCACAGGCGCCACGCTGGCCACCATGCAGTCGCGGCTGAGTGCGGTCTACTCGCTCCTGCGCAGCAACGGGATTCAGAAGATCCTGGCCGGGCACCTGCTGCCACGCACCACCTCGACCGACAGCTGGGCGACCGAGGCCAACCAGACCTACAGCGGCGGCACCGGCGGCTGGGACTCCGCCGGGACTCCGGCACAGGTCAACGCGTGGTTGACGGGGCAAGTGGGCGCGCTGATTGATGGCGTGCAGCACTGGCCATCGATCCGTGGCACCGATGACCTCAAGTTCGTGGTGAGCGGCGCGAACAGCTACGCCACCGCCGATGGCACCCATCCCACCACCGTGGCCTATCAGTTGATGGCCGGCGATGTGCGTGCGCAGATGGCCGCCCTCTAACCCATTCGGAGACAGCAATGCCGCAGACCTCAATCCTCGCGCCCACGGCCGCAACGCCCAGCACCAGCACGGCGGTTACCCCGGCCTCTGGCTCCACGTCGAAGGTGGGGCTCTACGTCGCGTCGGGCGCCCTGCCGGCTGGAGTCCTGGCCGAGGTGCTGATGGGCACGCCGGGCGCGGATATCGTCATCGGGCAGCTGACGGCCCAGGCTCCGACTGTGTTGGTTCCTGGCCCGGTGTCCGGCACCGGTGTGCGGGTGCGGCTCGCCAGCACGGGCGGCGTCGCAGTCGGCGTGTTCAAGGACGAATAACCGACAGTGCCAACCAGACCGCCCCAGCACCGGCCCACCTGGTGGAAGCCCTACAAGGAGGACGCCAAGCAGGTGAAGCGCAGGCACGCTCGGCGCGCGCTGGCGACCAACTCGACGGCCTGGCGCAAGCTGCGGGCTGTGCACCTGGCAGGCGAGCCGCTATGCAGGTCGTGCGCCCAATCTGGCAGGGTGACGGCTGCGACTGACGTGGACCACATCGACGGCGACGACAGCAACAACGCGTCATCGAACCTGCAGTCGCTGTGCCATGCATGCCATAGCAGCAAGACGGCGCGGGAGAACGGCGGATTCGGCAGGGCGGCGGTGCAGGGTGACCCGTTCGACGGGCTGCTCCTCGAGCCCGACCAGGAGCCTGAACGGGACGGCGCGAGACTGAGCGGCAGTCTCAACCTGAACGGACGGGGCCGAAACTGAACGGGGGGAGGGTCAAAGTCGGGAGTCGTCCGGACCCGGCCCGTTCGTCCCCCTTTCTTCGCGTTTCCACAGAATTTGAATTTCGGTCGGTGACCAATGGCGAGGCACAAACAGCCCGATGAGCTGGCCCGCCTCAAGGGGGCCGACAAGCAAAACCCGCAGCGCTACAAGCGCCAAGTGCCCAAGTCCAAGGCCGCCCTGGGCAAAGCACCCGATCACCTGAGCCCCGAAGCGATCAGCGCGTGGAAGGAGCTGGAGAAGCACGCGCTGCCGGGCGTGCTGACCGGGGCGGATCGCTTCGTGATGGAAGTGGCCGCGTCGCTGCTGGCCGAGTTCCGCAATAGCCCGCCCGACTTCAAGGCGGCCAAGTACTCGCACCTGATCGGGTGCTTCGCCCGCCTGGGCCTGTCGCCAGCTGATCGGCAGAAGCTGGGGACGGAGAAGCCCCCGGAGGAAAACGCCTTCAACGAGTTCTGACCATGGCCACCAAGACACCGAGCGCCATGGCCAAGGAGTACGCAACCTCGGTGGTGGCGGGGAAGATCCCGGCGGGCGAGTACGTGCGCCTGGCGTGCCAGCGGCACCTGGACGACCTCAAGCGGACCGGCAAGGACTGGCCCTACAAGTTCGATGCGGCCAAGGCCGACCGCGCGGTCAAGTTCATGCAGCTGATGCCCCACACCAAGGGCAAGTGGGCTGCGAAGAAGCAGCAGCTGGTGTTCGAGGGTTGGCAGTGCTTCATCGAATGCAACCTCTTCGGCTGGGTCCACAAGGACACCGGCCTGCGGCGCTTTCGCGAGGCCTACGAGGAGGAGCCGCGCAAGAACGGCAAATCGCTGCGCCTGGCCGCGCGCGGGCTGTATCTGTTCGCGGCGGACGGGGAGGCGGGCGCGGAGGTCTACTCCGGCGCCACCAGCGAAAAGCAGGCCTACGAGATCTACCGGCCGGCCTGGCAGATGGTCAGCAGGCTGCCGGCGCTGCGCGCGCGGTTCGGCATCGAGCAATCGGGGAACCCCAAGAACCCCGGCTCGATGTTCACCATGGAGGACATGTCGAAGTTCGAGCCGATGATCGGCAAGCCGGGTGACGGCTCCAGCCCGCACGCGGCGCTGATCGATGAGTACCACGAGCACGACACCGACCACATGGTGGACGCGATGCAGACCGGCATGGGCGCGCGGGAGCAGCCGCTGCTGTCGATCATCACCACCGCGGGGACGAACCTGTCGGGCCCGTGCTACGAGAAGCGCCGCGACGTGATCCGCATCCTGCGGCGCGAAGTGATCGATGAGACCGTGTTCGGGATCATCTATTCGCTGGACGAGGAGGACCGCTGGGACGACCCGGCGAGCTTGCGCAAGGCGAACCCGAACTACGGCGTGTCGGTGTTCGAGCCGTTCCTGCTGGCGCAGCTGGCCCAGGCCAAGCGCTCGGCGTCCAAGCAGAACGCCTTCCGCACCAAGCACCTGAACGACTGGGTGGGTGCCAAGACGGCGTGGATGAACATGCTGGCGTGGCAGCGGCAGAAGCGGGCGTTCTCGATCGAGGACTTCCAGGGGTGCAAGTGCTACGTCGGCGTGGACCTGGCGTCCAAGCTGGACGTGGCCGCTGCGGTTTTGCTGTTCGAGAAGGGCGACAGCTACTACGCCATTCCACGTTTCTATGTGCCGGAGGCCGCGCTCGAGGACAACGAGAAGTACGGCAACTTCATTCTGGACGAGGCCATGGTGGCCACGCCCGGGAACATGACCGACTACGCGTTCATTGAGGAGGACTTGAAAGAGTTCGCCGCGCAGACGGAGCTGATCAACATCGCGTTCGACCCGGCGCAGGCCGCCTATCTGATGACGCGCCTTGGCCAAGCTGGCTTGCCGGTGATCGAAATGGCGCAGACGGTGCGCAACCTGTCTGAGCCGATGAAGGAGGTGGAGGCGCTGACCCTGGCCCGCCGCCTGTGGCACGACGGCAACCCGGCGATGACGTGGATGGTCGGGAACGTGGTGGCGCGCCTCGATGCGAAAGAGCACGTCTACCCGCGCAAGGAGACACCCGGCAACAAAATCGACGGCGCTGTCGCGCTGATCCTGGCCATGGCCCTCGCCCTGCAGGCGAAGGAGTCCGGCGTTATCGAACAAGGCTTCGTGGTGATGAACTGATGGGAATTTTCAACAAGCAGGAACGCCACTACCGCGACCGCATCGAGCCGACATTCTCGGCACTGGCCCCAGGCGACAGCGTGTCATCGTCGGACGTGCGCATTTTCGAGGTGTTCGGCGAGCAGCGAACCGCCGCCGGCGCGGTCGTGAACCCGACCACGTCGATGCGCAACTCGGCTGTGTTCGCCTGCGTGAACCTGATCGCCGGTGCAATCGCGCAGCTACCGCTGCACGTCTACGAGCGGGTCGACGACTCGCGCCGCCGTGCCGATCACGATTACTGGTGGTTGCTCAACGAGCAATTCAACCAGGCGTGGGCCGCATCGGCAGCCTGGGAGTTCCTGGTGTCGCAGGTGCTGCTGCGCGGCGACGGCATCGCTTACATCACGCGCAACCGCGCCGGCCAGGCCACCGGTCTGATCCCGTGGCCGCGTGACTTCGTGCAGATACTCGAGCAGGCGCGCACCGACCCGAAGCAGGCGCCGCGGTTGCAGTACACCTTCTACGCGGACGTGGGCTATTTCACGGTCGACCAGGCCGACGTTCTGCACCTGCCGGGATTCGGCTTCAACGGCGTGTGCTCCATGTCGGTGATCCAGTGGGGCGCGCGCAACGGTATCGGCATCGCGCTGCAGGGTGACGAACACGCCGGCAAGTTCTTCAGCGAGGGAGGCAAGCCGGAGGTAGCCATCACTGCGCCAAACAAAATGACGCAGGCGATGCAGGATGATTTCCGCGACGCATGGGTGAAGAAGTACGGCGGAATGCAGGGCAATCGCCGCATCCCTCTGATCCTGAGCGAGGGCCTGGATCTCAAAGAGCTGACGATGTCAGCGGTCGACCAGCAGCTGCTGGAGTCGCGGCAGTGGCAGGTCATTGACATCGCGCGCGCGTTTGGCTGCCCGCCGCACATGATCGGCGAGACCAGCAAGGCGAGCAGCTGGGGCACCGGCATCGAGCAGATGGGCATCGGCTTCGTGAAACACACGCTCGGGCCTCACCTAAAGCGCTTTCGGGACGAGTTGAACCGGAAGCTCTTCTACACCTCCCGCTACTTCGTGGAGCACAGCGTCGAGAGCCTGATGGCCGGCGACTCCAAGGCGCAGGCCGAGTACTTCGGCAAAGCGCTTGGCGGTCCTGGTGCGCAGGGCTGGATGACTGTCAACGAAGTGCGCCGCACCAAGAACCTGCCGCCAATCCCGGGCGGCGATGTGCTTTATCGCCCGTCCGAAGCCGCAAAGCCGGCAGAGGATGCGGCGCCCACCGATACCGAGAGGAAGCAAGAAGATGACGATTCCGAAGCTGCTGCAGCTGGCGCGTAACAACGCAGCCGTCTCCAAGCCGCTGCGCGCCGAGACGGCGGGCAGCGAGGCGACCATGTACCTGCATGGGGTGATCGGCGGATGGTGGGGTGATATCGACGAAACAGAGTTTGTGAAGGCCTTGGCCGCCATTGAGGCCGACACCATCCACCTGCGCATCGACTCGCCGGGCGGCGATGTGTTCGCTGCCCGCGCCATGATGACGGCCATCGCGCAGCACAAGGCAACCGTCATCGCGCACGTGGATGGTCTGGCAGCATCGGCCGCCACCGGAATTTGCATGGCGTGCGATGAGGTCGAGATCACCCAGGGCGCCGGCTTCATGATCCACAACGCTTGGACCATCGCCATCGGCAACAGGGCCGATATGGCCAAGACCGGCGAGCTGCTGGGCAAGATCGATGACGGTCTGGCTGGCGACTACACCCGCCGCACTGGTAACGAGATCGCGCAGGTCGTGCAGTGGATGAACGACGAAACGTGGTTCACCGCCGACGAGGCGAAGGAGCACGGCTTTGCCGACCGCGTGATTGAGGTCGTCGGCAAGAAGAAGGCGTCCAATCAGTGGGATCTGTCGGCCTACGAGAACGCCCCCAAAGCTCTGACCGAGCCCGGCCCCACCGCGGACGATGGCACAGCCATCGCCGCCCACCGAAACGCACTCGAGCGGCGCCTGGCGCTGCTGGAGCGCGCACCAGCGTAAGCGGCTCCCGCTTGCAAACCACCGCCGCCGAAAGGCGGCTTTTTTGTGCCTACAACAAGGAACCGAAATGCCCTTCAATTTGAACGCTGAGCGGGAGCGCCGTAACACCCTGGCGAAGGAAACCCGCAACCTGCTGGACGCCAGCACCGGCAACGGCAACGCCTGGACCAACGAGGATCAGACCAAGTACGACAACAACATGTCGGAAATCGAGCGCATCGATGCCGCCATCGATCGCCACCAGAAGGTCATGGACCTGACTGCCGAAAACGCGATGCGCGATGCAGGCGTCAAGGAGCACGACAACGGCGGCGCCGGCGGCAAGAACGCGTCGGCCGCAATGAAGCTGTTCAATTCCTGGTGCCGCGGTGGCGAAGCGGCGCTCAGCGCCGAAGAACGCCGCCAGATCAGTAACGCCATGAGCGGCAATCCGGCGCTCAATCCCGAGCAGGGCGGCTACACCGTGCCGACCCGTGTGGCCACCACCATTCTGGATCGGATGAAGGAATACGGCGCGATGCGGCGTGTCGCCGAAATCATCCCGACCGCCGGCGGCGAGCCGATCAACTTCCCGACCAGCGACGGCACGGCCGAGGAGGGTGAGCTGGTGCCGGAAAACCAGGCTGCCACCGATCTGGATGTGTCCTTCGGCACCAAGAACCTGGGCGTGTTCAAGTACAGCTCCAAGGTCGTCACTGTGCCGTGGGAGCTGCTGCAGGACAGCTCGGTGGACATCGAAGCGTTCATCGCCGGGCGCCTGGTGCACCGCCTGAACCGCATCACCAACCGCCACTACACCGTCGGCACGGGCGTGGGCCAGCCGCAGGGCTTGGTCACCGGTGCGACCGTGGGCAAGATCGGCGCGGTGCTGGCTTCTGCAGCGGTCACCTACGACGACCTGGTGGACCTCGAGCACAGCGTCGATCCGGCCTACCGCGCCAATGCAAAGTGGATGTTCCACGACAACGTGCTGGCCTCGCTGCGCAAGGTCAAGGATGGCGAAGGCCGCCCGATCTTCGTGCCGGGTTACGACCAGGGCAATCCGCAGGGCGCGCCGGACCGATTGCTGAATCGGGGCCTGGAGATCAACCAGCACATGCCGGCGCCGGCGCCCGGTGCCAAGTCGATCGCCTTCGGCGACTTCAAGTACTACAAGATCCGCGACGTGATGGCTTTCACCATGTTCCGCTTCACGGACTCGGTGTACACGCGCCGCGGCCAGGTCGGCTTCCTGGCCTGGATGCGCACGGGTGGCGCGCTGCTGGATCAGGGCGATGCAGTGAAGCTGTTCCAGCACGGCGCGGCCGCCTAAACCGGCTTGCACTGGCGGGCAGTTCGCTGCCCGCCTTTCCTCAACATCGGAGCTTTCCTGATGGCCAAGAAGAATCAGACCACCCCCGCCACCGCGGCGCCGGTTGCAGAAACCGCACCGGTCGCAACGACCGAGACCACCGTGGCGACCGCGCCGGCGGCCGTTGTGTTTCCCGGCCAGGTGCCGCCGACGGACGACATCGGCGTTCAGATCACCCCAGAAGAGCGCGCCGCGCTCGGCGATGCCGGCGTCGCGTCCGAAGCAACCACGGCGCTGGGCACGCAGCAGGCGGTGATTGCTGCCACCCCGGAAGGCACGCCGGGCGCCGAGCGCGCAGAAGTTGCCATCGTGACGTTGCCGAGCACCGGCGACAGCGCCACCACCGAAAGCGCGCTGCTCGGTGCCCCCCGCGAGGGCGGCGAGTCCAAGCAGGCGCTGGTCCTGCGCGATAGTCCGTATGGCAAGTGCGGCCAGGTGCGGCCATTCGATGCTGCGCTTGTCGAAGGTCTGGAGCAGGCCGGCTTGATCGACAGCCATCCGGCTGCGGTCCAATCGGCCGAGGGCTGACTCATGCTGCGTCTCGTCGCCGCCGCGTCCTCTGAGCCGGTGTCGTTGGCTCAGGCAAAACAGCATCTGCGGGAAATCAGCACCGCGCGTGATGAGCTGATCGCCCTGTGGATCACCGCGGCGCGCGAAGAGGTGGAATTGCAAACTGGCTATGCACTGGCCGATGCCACGTGGGAATGGACGCCTGTGGGCGAGCGCACAGGCCCGCTGCCGGTGTGGCCGGGAGCAGTGACCAGCGCAGCCGGCGCGGTTCCAATTGTCTTCAAGGCGACGCCAGGCCCCGTGCCAGCCGCGCTGCGGGCCGCGATCCTGCTGCGGCTGGACGACCTTAGCGCACACAGCTCGGCGGGCTCCACAGAGCCGCTGAGCGAAAACCCGGCGATGCAGAGCCTGATGTTTCCGTTCCGGCGAGTGCTGCCATGATCGCGTCTGAACTCACCTCGGTGGTGCTGGTGCAGCGGCCAGCGACCGGGACGGATCCGGAAGGGCAGCCGGCGATGGGATGGGAGGATGCCGGCCAGTTGTGGGCCGGCATCGCCAACGAGACCGGAATGGGTGCGATCCGTTCCAGCGTTGCGGCCGGCCTGCCGACCTCTATTGCGCGCTACAGCTTCCTGGTGCGCTTCGCGGACGCTGCTGCGCTGGGCGTCGATGCGGGCATGCGGATCGCGCACGACGGTTTGGTGTTCGAAATCAAGGGCGTCATACGCGACCTGAAAGACCGTGATCGCGCCTACCTGGTAACCGAGCAAGGGGGCAACAGTGGCTAATCGCGTGGATCTGAGCGAGGTGCTGCAGGGCCTGGAAAACCTCAAGCATATCCAGACCAAGGTGGCGCGGTCGATGGCGGTCGCCGGCGGCAAGATCGTGCGCGATGAGGCGAAGCTACGCGCGCCGGTGGAATCCGGGGCGCTGCGCGGTGCGATCTATCTGGCCTACCGGGAGGGCAAATCCACCGAGACGACGGTGGTGTACGCGGTGACATGGAACAGCCGCAAGGCACCACATGGCCACCTGCAGGAATTCGGCCACTGGGCCGTGCAAGGCGGCAAGCGCGGCAAAGGCGGCACCGAGACCAGTTGGGTGCCTGCCAAACCATTCTTGCGGCCAGCGTTTGAGTCGTCACTGGGGCGCATGTCCCAGGCCATGATGGACCGCGGCCGGGAGCGCCTGGCCGAGCTGCTGCGCGACATGTACACCCCCAGAGACGAGGACTTCGTGTGAGCTTCGAATCTGACTTTCGCGCGCTTCTGACAGACCTGGTCGGCACGCGCGTCTATCCCGACGTGCCGCCGGATTCACCGGTGTATCCGCTGATCACCTACCAGCAGGTCGGCGGCCGCGCCCAGTGGTTCCAAGATCAAACCCGACCCGACAAAGCGCACGCACGCATCCAGGTCAACGTCTGGGCGGATTCGCGTGCGCAGGCCAACGCATTGGCGCGGCAGGTCGATGCGCGTATCGCCGCCAGCAGCTTCGCTGCCGAGCCTTACGGGGCCTTCGAGGCGGATTACTCGGCCGAAATCAAGAAATACGGCACCCGACAGGACTTCGGGCTGTGGTACGCCGATCCGTAGTAACAACGCAACACCCACCACCAACCCGCCCGCCTACGGCGGGTTTTTTCATGCCCCAAGGAGGGCAAATCTATGGCTGTATCACTCCCCAATGGCGCACTGATCTTCATTGCGAGCGGCTACGCTGCCGCTTCCAACATCACCGCCGCATCCAACGCCAGCCCCAGCGTGGCCACCGCGGCCAATACGCTGGCCGCCGGCGACTTCGTGGAGGTAACCAGCGGGTGGTCCCGCCTGACCTCCAAGATCGTGCGCGTCGCTTCCCCGACTTCCAGCCAATTTGCGATGGAAGGCATCGACGCGACCAACACGGCGATCTACCCCGCCGGCAGCGGCGGCGGCACGTTCCGCAAGGTGTCCGCATGGACCCAGATCGCGCAGATCCTCAGCTCGGCCAGTGACGGCGGCGAGCAGCAATTCCTGACCTATCAGTTCCTCGAGTCGGACTCGGAAAAGCGCATGCCGACCGTGAAGTCGGCCTCGGGCCTGACCTTCGGCATCGCCGACGATCCGTCGCTTGCTGGCTATCAGGTGCTCTCCGCAGCAAACGACGATCGCATCCCGCGCGCTGTGCGCATCCTGCTGCCGTCTGGCTCGGTGCTGCTGTACAACGCCTACGTTTCGCTCAACAAGACGCCAAGCCTGACCGTCAATCAGATCATGGCTGTGCAGGCCACGCTGTCGCTGCTGGCCGAGCCGGTGAGGTACGCACTGTGAGCATCAAGCGCGGGCAGGCCCCGAAGAAAATCGCAGCACCACTTAAGTTCGCCGGCGTGGCTGAGAAATTCCAGCTCGACGTGGTGTTCATCAATCGCAAGCCGGCGGAAGTCGACACCCTCATTGCCGAGGGCAAAAGCGTCGCCGAAGTGATCCTGTTCCTGCTCGACAGCTGGGACACGGACTATCCGCTGTCGGTCGAAGGCATCAACGAGCTGGAGGACGACCACATGGGCGTGTGCCAGGGAATCATCCAGGGCTACTACCGAGCAAGACGGGTGGACCTGGAAAAAAACTGAGAGCGGCGGTCGGGGCCTTCTACTGGCGTCCCCCGGCCGCCGAGGAATTGGCTCAGTTCGGGCTCACCGAGGACGACGTTGACCGTCCCTCGGTGGACCTATGGCCAGAGGTCTGGGACGCATGGTGCGTGTTCTGTGACTGCTGCACGCAGTGGCGCATGGGGGCTGCTGGGCCAATAGGCCTGGATTACCTGGTGGTGTATCGCGAACTCGACCGACGTGTAACGAACTCCGAGATCGACATGGACGCTGTCCGTGTCCTGGAGTCGGCCGCGCTGGACTACATCTTGAAGAGCAAAGGCAAATGACCGACGCAAACCTTGGCACTGCGCGAATCGATATCTTGATCGATACCGCGTCGATGAATGCCGGTATCAGCAATGCCAAGAGCTTGGTTTCCTCGATGGGAGCCGAGTTCGAAGCGCGCTTCGAGAAGATGAGCCAGGCCGAAAAGCGCGCCACGCTCGAAGTGCTCAAGTTCAACGACTCGCTGGGCCGCACGCGCGAGGAAATGAAGCTCCTGAATGCTGGTGCCCGCGGCGCGGCGCCGGAAGCGTTGGAGCAGCTGCGCAAGTCGCTGCTGAATCAGCGCAAGGAGATGGACGCCGGCGGTATGTCGGCCAAGGCCTACACGGCAGCGATGCGTGGTGTGCCGGCGCAAATCACGGATATCGCAGTCAGTCTGCAGGGCGGCCAGAAGCCGCTGACCGTGCTTCTGCAGCAGGGCGGCCAGCTGAAGGATATGTTCGGCGGCATCGTGCCGGCGGCGAAGGCGCTGAGCTCAACGCTGCTGGGCCTGGTCAATCCGTACAGCGTCACGGCCGCAGCTATCGCGGCGGTCAGCTACGCCGCGTACGAAGCCGATGATGTGCTGGATCGTTACGCTATAGCCCTGGCAAAAAGCGGAAACGTCGCCGCCACCACCGCGAGCGAGATGCAGAAGCTCGCCGCCGAGCTCGAAAACAACGTGGGCGCATCCACCGCTGCTGCGGCGGTGGAGAGTGTGGTGGCATCGGGACAGATCGGCGCGCAGAACTTGGCGACCGTTTCCCGCGCCGCGGCTGATGCGTCGAAAGTGCTTGGTTCATCCGTGGAGGATGTGGTCGCGACCTATGTCAAGCTGGGCGACAAGCCGCTGGAGACGTTGCTATCGCTCAACAAGACCGAGAACTTCCTGACTGCTGCGCAGTACGAGCGCATCCGCGCATTGGAGGAGGAGGGCAACAAGCAAGCCGCCGCAAATGAGGCCATTCAAATTTACAGCGACCACCAGCAGGCGCTGGTGCTGCAGGTCCGGGAGAACTACGGCGAGGCCAAACGATTCTGGGAAGACCTGAAGGTTTGGATCGACAACAGCACGGCCAGTGTGGGCGAGCATGCGCTGACGCTGACCAACAGCTTGGCCCAGATTGCGAGGGCTTTTGCTGACGGTAGCGCCTTCGACGTGGGCGACAACTTCAGCGGCACAACCGACTCGCGGCGGCAGGCCAGGGAAGCCGCTGAGTCTGCGAAGAAGCGGGAACAGGATTTCGTCAAGCTTCGCGGGCTGGAGGCGGAGGCACAAGCCGACAGGCTCAAGTCCGCTCAAACCAATCGAGATTTTGATGCGCAGACGATCAAGCTCGCAGAGGCGAAGCTGACGCTGGAGCAGCGCATCGCGCAGATGAAGGAGAAGGCCAACGCCGCCGGCGTCGACTCGGTGAACATCGCCCGTCGCGAGAATGCGCTGCGGGAAGAAGATGCGCGGAAGAATGCCAAGAAGCCGGTCAGCACCGCTGGTGCCAGCCGAACGGCATCACTGCAGGGCTTCACCGACGACCAGACCGAAGAGCGGGCGAGGATCTCTGCCGACACCAAGGTGCTGCAAGCCGAGTTCCAGGCTCGCCAGGTATCGGCAGAGGCCTACTACAGCCGCATGCGCGAGCTCGCCGAGCAGAACACCAGCACGGACGCCCGAACCATTACCAGCCAGATCGAATACCTGCGCGCGCAGGCGGTCAGCGGCAAGGACGCCATCAACGTCAACAAGCAGATCGGCGAGCTGGAGGCCAAGCTGGCCAAGGTGCGCATCGACGGGGCCGCTGCGCAGCAGACACTGACCACCCAAGAAAAAGTGGCAATTGAATCTCGCAACGCTGGTGTTCGGTCCTATGCCTCAGCACTCGATGCCAGCACCGACGCACTGCAACAGCAGATGGACGCGATGGTTGCCAAGGTTGGCATCGGCGATCGTGAGTATGAAATACAAGAGCGGGTCAACGATGTTTATCGGGAGCAGGCCAAGCGCCTGACCGAGCTATCGCTGCAGAAGACCGCAGACCCCGCCAATGCCAAGGCCTACGACGAAGAGATCGCCGCGGTTCGCGCGGCCACAGAAGCCCGAGTTGCGATCATTCGCAGCGGCTACCAAAGCATGGCCGAGGCGCAGGCTGATTGGGTCAACGGCGCCAAGTCATCATGGGCGAATTACGCGGATGACGCGCGAAACATCGCGGGCCAGTCAGCCAGCCTGTTCGACAACCTCTTCGGGGGGATGGAGGACGCGCTGGTGCAGTTCACGACCAAGGGCAAGGTCGATTTCAAATCGCTGGCCAACTCCATCATCGCCGACATGGCGCGTATTGCTGCCAAGCAGGCGATCATCGGCGCGCTGGGTTCGTTGTTCGGCGGCCTTGGCGGTGGTGCCGGCGCTTCGGGCTCCACCTATATTGGGCAGGCATCGACTGGTGCAGGGAGCAACTACAACTTCGGCAGCAACGTTGGACAGTTCACCGGTGGCGGTTGGGCGAACGGCGGCTACACCGGCGATGGCGGCAAGTACGACACTGCCGGCTATGTCCACCGCGGCGAGTACGTCATCAATGCCGAATCGACGCGTCGCATCGGCCGCAACTATCTGGATCAGCTGAACGGGTATGCCAATGGCGGCATGGTGGGCGGCTCCGGTGGTCCTGGGTTGTTGTCGCAGCCCAACGTCAACATCGCCATCCATGGTGCACCGAGCGGTGATCCGCAGGTCAACGTGTCGCAGGGTGAAAACGGGCTCGATGTCGAGGTGATCTTTGGTCAGTTCGAGGGCCGCATCGCGGGGCGCCTGGCGGATGGCAGCAGCCCCATCGGGCCCGTGCTGAAGCAGCGCTACAGCATGAGGGAGACGGTCTGATGGCGACCTGGCCGAGCTACGCCCGCCTCACGCTGAGCACCTATTCGGAGACCTTCGAGCCGTCCATCCTGCGGACTGAGATGGAGCGCGGCATGCCCAAGCAGCGCGTGCAGAACTCGCAGGTTCTCGTGAGCGTGGCCGGGACCGTCCTCTTCATGACCAAGGCCGACGAGCTCGCCTTCGAGGACTGGTACTTCAACGAACTGCGGCGCGTGGGCTTCTTCTCCTGGACCAGCCCCAAGGATGGCGTGGTCCGGCAGGCGCGGTTCCGAAACGCTGACATCGGCACGCTCACGCCCCTGGCCGGTTACTTCG
Source organism: Xanthomonas maliensis (assembly GCF_009192945.1). Classification (GTDB taxonomy): domain Bacteria; phylum Pseudomonadota; class Gammaproteobacteria; order Xanthomonadales; family Xanthomonadaceae; genus Xanthomonas; species Xanthomonas maliensis. Next base: position 57,956 of record NZ_NSET01000022.1, read on the forward strand.
CCGTGTCCCAGCGCAACGTCACGCTGGAGTACCTGCGATGAGCTTCACCGAGAATCGCCAGCGGCTCACGGACCCGAGTGGCGTCCTCCTGTTCCTGGAGGTCCGCGCGCCCAGCTTCACCGACGTGCTGCGCCTGGTGAACGACACGCAGAACTGGGTGAGCAACGGCGTGGAGTACATCGGCGTGCCCTTCGGCATCAAGCTGCCGGACGACACCGCCGGGCAGACACCGCGCACGGTGCTGACCATCGACAACGTTGGCCGGGGCATCACCGAGGATCTGGAGGCGCTGCAGCCCAACGAGCTGGTCACGGCCAAGCTGATGATCGCCGACACGGAAGCGCCGAGTGTGATCGTGCAGACGTGGTTCCTGCCGATGACCCACGTCAGCGTGAACCCGACCACCGCGACCGCGCAGTGCGGCGTGGACTTCCTCATGCGCCAGCAGGCGGTGCTGCTGCGCTACACCCCGTTCCTGACCCCGGGGGTCCATTCGTGAGGCTGGCGGACGTGGAGCGCTTCGTGGGCATCCCCTACGACGAGGACACCTGCGACTGCGCCGATCTTGTGGTGCTGGTCCAGCGCGAGCTGTTTGGACGCGAGGTGGTCCTGCCCAGCGCCAGGCCTCGCGGTGCGCGCGGGCAGGTGGCCTTGGGGGATCTGTCCAAGCCCTACGGCGTGCGCACCGAGCGGCCGCAGGACGGCGACCTGGTGGTGATGTACGAGCGCGGCCGGCCCGCGCACGTTGGCGTCTATTTCTGGCTGGCCCACGAGGGCCACTGCCTGCACAGCAACGAGAAGAACGGGTGCGCGGTGATCCACAAGATTCGGGAACTGGCCGGGTTCGGGGCGCCGGTGGAGGGCTTTTACGCATGGGCGTGATGGAGGCGCTGCCGGGCCACAGCAGGCTGGTGTGCACGCCGCACCCGATCGTCCTGGACGGCCAGACCAACTTGGCAGCCAAGATCGAGGACGGCGAGACGTTGGGCGGCTTCCTGCGCCGCAACGTGCCGGACTGGACAGGAGATGCCTGGGAGGTGCGCATAAACGGCGTCCTGGTGCCGGTGGAAGTCATGGAGCGGGTACGGCCCAAGGATGGGACGCTGATCGAGGTCCGCGGCGTGGCGCGCAAACAGGCGCTCTACATCGTCGCGATGATCGCGCTGACCTACTTCACCTTCGGCCTGGGCGCCTATGCCGGCATCGCCGGTTCCATCGGCGGTCTGGCCGGCGCAGTGGTAGCCGGCGCGGTCTTCGTCGCGGGCTCGATGCTGATCAACAAGGCGTTAGGCCCCAAGCAGGAGGCCCGATCGGCGCAGTCCGCCGATTCGGTTTACAGCATCGGCGCCGCGCGCAACCAGCCCAGGCCCTATCAGCCGCTCCCCCTCACCCTAGGCACCGTGCGCGTCACTCCCGACGTGCTGACGAACGCTTACACCTACTACGAGGGCAACGACCAGTACGTGGCCATGGTGCTGACGCCAGGCATCAATGTGGCTCGGATGGATGCGTTGTACCTTGGCGACGCGCTGCTGTCCTCCTACGAGGGCGTCACCACGTGGTTCAGCGGCTTCTCCGGCATGCCCGAGCAGACCATCCCGCTGTTCGGAAACGTCGATACCGTGGACGGCGGCGAGCTGCCGGATTCGACGGCCTGGGTCACGCGCACGACGAGCGCCGACACGCTGCGCATCCAGATCAACCTGGAGTACATCCTTGGCGGCGTGGGCACCTCGGGGAAGCCCTACTACGTGTCCGAGGTCGTGCAGGCGGAATACGCACCTGTCGGCACCGGCCAGTGGTCGCCGCTGATCTCGCGAAACTTTCAAAGCAAGGACCTTCAGACCACCAAGCGCGCGACCCTGGGCAAGGACGTGGCCCGCGGCCAGTACGACGTGCGCGTGCGTATCCTGGGCAACGGCAACTACACCGGCGCCAACACGCAGCGGAACTCGTTCCAGTGGTCCACGTTGAGCAGCGTGCAGGCCGATGAAGCGACCTACGAGGGCATTCCCCGGATCGGTATCCGCATCAAGGCGACAGGCCAGCTAAATGGCGTCCCCAACGAGATCCGGGGCGTTGCCCACACCGAAGCCATCGCGGTTTGGAACGGCACCACGTGGGCCAATCAGGAGACCTCGAACCCAGGCGCGCAAATCCTCAAGTACGCGCGCGGCTACTTCAGCTCGGCCGGCAAGCGCATCGCCGGCATCGGCCTGCCCGATGACATGATCGACGTGCCCGCGCTGCAAGCGTTTACCCTTCACTGCGCGGCGAACAACTACACCTACGACTACTCAATCAAGGACGCGCGCAACCACGAGGAGATGCTGAACGCCCTGGCGCTGGCCGGCCTGGGCCAAATCTCCTGGGCGGGCGGCAAGCTGTCGGTGGTGTGGGCTGCAGACGAGCAACCGCTGGGTGGCGTGGTCAACATGGCCACCATCAAGAAGGCGCAGTTCCAGGTGGACTACACCCTGGCCAACGCCGCCGACGGCATCGAATACACCTACTACGACAGAGCAACCTGGGAGCCTCTGCCGGTGCGCGTCAAGGCGCCGGGCGTGGAGACCATGCTCAACCCAGCGCGCTTGACTGGGGAGGGCGTCACGCGCCCGGAGCACGCCGCAGAGCTGGCCCGCTACCACCTGGCGCAGTCGCTGTTCCAGTACAAGGACATCAGCTACAGCACCGACCTGGAGCACCTCAGCTACAAGCGGCTCTCTAACCTGGCCCTGCAGCACGACATGACCCAGTGGGGGTACGGCGGGCGCGTGATGGCTGCGGTGAAGGTCGGGAGCACGGTGACCTTGACGCTGGACGAGGCGGTGCCCGCGCCGCCGGCCAGTGGCGCCTACATCGGCCTGCGCATCCCGGGTGAGAAGGTCTACCGGGTATTCAAGATCCAGCCGTTCGCCGGCGAGTCCAAGACGGTCACGCTCGTGGACGCCTGGCCCAACGATGCGGCCCTGCCGGGCAACACCGCGATGAACCCGGCGCACGACACCATCTGGATCTACGACTTCAAGCAGACCCCGGGCCTGCGCGTGCGCGTGGTCGGCATCCAGCCCGAAAGCGACCTCAAGGGCGCCAGCGTATCGGTGGTGGCCGAGCCGCCAGAGTTCTGGCAGTACGTGAAAACCGGCCAGTACACCGCGCCGCAGAACCCTTCGCTTCTTCGGACGCGCCCGATCGCCAGCAACCTGAAGATCAGCGAGGAGCTGGTGGTGCAGGGCGACACCGTCTACACCGAGCTGGTGGCCACCTTCGACATCACCGGGCCGGTGGGGCGCACGGTTGTCATGTCGGATATGGACGGCAACCAAGAGCTGGAGATGGTGGCCGAGACCATCACCCGGACGGCGCGTTGGCGCATCCCTGGCGCTGGCACCTACCCGATCCTGGTCCGGCCGATGAACCCCGAAGGGTTTCCCGGCGTGGCCGCCAGCGGCACCTACACGACCACCGGGGCGGGCTCGGCGCCGGTCAACGTCGATTCCTTCGTGATCGATGAGTTGGACGGCGGGATCCGGCGGTACAGCTGGGCATTCGACGCGGACACCATCCGCTCCCCTGACTACACAGGGGTGCAGATCCGCTACATCGCCGGCAGCGTGCCCAATCCCAACTGGTCGGCCATGACGCCGCTGGGCGATGAGGACGGGTACCACGCCTCAGCCTTTGAATCGACCTTGCCGGAAGCGGGAAGCTGGACGTTCGCCATTCGCGCAATGAACACCAGCGGCAACCTGTCGAACACAATGCTGACGGTGCAGAAGGCATTGACCAACAATCTGGGGCAAGAACTGGTCCAGGTCATCCAGAAGCTGACGATCAATGAACAGCGCTTGGTCGAGACAATCGAGCAGGTGGACGAGCAGGCCGAGTCGATCATCCAGCAGGAGATCAACATCTCGCAGATCAACGGGCGTGAGGTGCAAAACCGCGCCTACATCTCCCAGTTGCAGGAGACCTCCGTTACTGAAGAGGGCGCGAATGCGCTGGTGCAGCACCAAGTCGCTGCGGCGACAGGCGATCTGCAGGCCACGGTGCAGCAAACCTCAGAGGCGATTACAAACATCAACGGTACGCTCTCGGCCTACCACAACGTGAAGGTCCAGACGACGATCAACGGCAGGGCATACTTGGCTGGCATCGGTGTCGGTGTGGACGGCAGTGGCGGAGTGGCGCAGAGCGAAATCGTCATGCTGGCCGACAGGCTGGTGCTGCTGAATCAGACGGTAAACGGGAAGTACTTCTACCCCTTTGAGCTCGTCGGCGGTGTTGCCTACTTCAACGCCGCAATGATTCGCGACGGCACAATCACCAATGCGAAGATCGGCGAGGAGATCAAGTCCCTCAACTACCTTTGGGATGGCGCCAACGGCATTTACCGTGGTTGGCGCATTGGCAAAGACGGCACCGCGCAGTTCGGCGGTGACGTTGAAGTGCGTGGCGACGTGTCTGCGCGCAGCATCACCGGTTCCTTTGAAACCTCGACCGCTGTCAGCTGGAGCGGTTCGATCAGCAACGGTGGCGTCAGCCCGGTATTCAGGTTGGATCCGCCGCTTAACGCCACGCAATCACATCGACCTGAGTTAGTGCTGGCCCTGCAACTGAAGACCGGCGACGGGCAGGACGCTACCAGCTGCACCATTACTCTGCAGCGGCAGAATCCGAACAACCCTGCCGAGTGGTGGAATATCACCAGTCGCGAGTACGCGATTTTTAAATTCACCAACGCGTCTATGGCTTTTATGTATCTGGATGACTGGACTGCGGTCGCAAACAATTTCCGTTTCGTCATTCAGCAGATCAACGGTCAGACGATCAGCCTAACCAATATCAATGGCCGTATTCGCGGCGCTCGCTAAGGAAATCATATGGCTGACCCTGGCTATCTCAGTAATGCGGAGCTCGCAAACAAAGTCGTCGCGCTGGTGCAGAAATACAACATTTTCACCGGCGAACAGGTCGAGTTCTTCACGACCGATCAGCCCACCGTATCGATCAGTGTCACAGATGGAAGCACAATCACGGTTCCATCCCTCAGTGCCATTTTGGCCGGTGGCGGAAGCGGGGGCATTGCGATCTTTGAATCAGTCGCCGAGGGCGTCGCCGCCGTCGGCGACGCGCAGCTGTTCTTCGTTACCATGGACTCTGGAAGCTATCTCGGGCTGTACCGTAAGTCCGGCCTGATTGGTGAGGAGATCGGGCGCTATCCGAGTCGCGATGCGATCGACGCAACGGCTGTGCATGCAGACATAGGCTCGGCGGTTGCGCATGCCGATGCGGTCATGCTGACGCCATTCAACGAGTTCGATCTCGATACGGTGGCCCAAGTGGACACAGCTGGGCGCGGCTTCAATACCGTAATGGACGAGACCGTCAACAACGTGACGCTGGCCAACGCCAAGGCCAATTTTCATTTCACCGTGCGCGACGACCTGGCTCGACTGATCGGTGTGCGCACCGTGTGCGTCTGGACGCAGTGGTTTTCGGTCTGCAGCAGTGTCGACGGCAAAAACCCCGGCGTCGTGCAGCCTGCAATCAACGCCGATATCGCCAGCAAGCTCTCCAGTTCGACGCAATGGAGCGTCGGTGGAGTGGTTGCCTCCGGCGCGCTGCAGCTGCAGGGGTATGCCGGCGGCACGCAGGATGACGGTGCGCAGGTGCGGGGGATGAAACATCTGCTCGATCGTGGCTACGAAGTGGGCTTTGTCCCGATCGTACTCGGGCGGGTCAGCGGCAGCGGCCTGGCCGAATCCCAGTCCCTCGTTTGGCGCGGCTTCTTCCACTGGACGAGCACCGAGCTGTTCTCGCCGTGGCTAGACAGCTACAAGGCCATGCATGCGCACTACATCGCGTTGTTTCGTGGGAACGGCATCACGCCGGCCTGGTGGTATCTGGCTTCGGAGTTCAGTGCGATCGAGAAGTCAGCGCCGGATGCGCAATGGGCAATGTGGGTGGCAGCCTGCGCGCAGATTGCGGCTGACGTGCGCGCCGCCTTCCCGGAGTGCCGCATAACCTATGCCGCCAACTACACCGAGTATGGCGTGGGCACCGATTTCCGCGTCGATGCCATTTGGACGCAGCCTAATATCGACGAGGTCGGCATCGAGTGGTACTTCCGGTTAACCTCTGGCGTTACGGGTAGCGCTGAGAGCGTCGTCGCTGGCCTTGCGGCAGGCGAAGACATGGACTACACCTACAGCACGTCTGACAGCAACCAGCGCAAGCTGAGCGGCTCCAGTGGGCAAGGCAAGGCCAATGAGACGCGCACGCCCATCGATGCCAGCGCCGGTATCAAGAACACCGTCGGTTTCTGGCAGGGCGCGCACTACGTGTCGAAGCAGGCTGGATTTATCGCGCAGGCCAGCCCGCAGGCCGGCTACGGCCGCAGCTACGACCCATATGGCCTGCCTGGGATGACCGGCAACGGCGTGGTGGCAGTGGCGCCCGGCCTGGTCTACCCGGGCACTTCGGGCGCGCACTTCCCGCCGGCCGGCACAGCGACCTACCTGCAATGCGACGGCACCGCCGGCGCCGGCTATGGCTTGTTCAAGACACCGACGTTCAGCGGTGGATCGCAGAGCGAGTGGCGTCTCGAGCTGGACTTCCAGATCAGCGGCCCGCCCTCGGGCAACTACGCGCGCGTGCTGCGCCTGGGCGGGGCGATCGAGATACTGATCGACGGATTCCTGGTGAAGCTCGGCGTCGGTCCAGACGGAAACCAGTATTTCGCCGACCTGGGCACGCTCAACACAGCGGCCCACACGCTCGCCGCTGTGATGAACCTGGCCAGCGGCGTGCTGACCGTCGTCTACGACGGGGTGACATCCCAGTACACGATCCCAGCCGCCCAACGGCCGGCGATCCCGTCCAGCGCTGATTTCTTCGTCGGCGGCTACAACGCCAACAGCAACCTCACTCCGATGCGGGCTCACCGCCTGCAGCTGACCTTCGTGCGCGACGGCGTGCGCTGGGGCGGCACTTTCCACTTCGACGACACCTATGCGGGCGTGCGCACGGCCTGGGTGCCCAAGATGAAGAAGATCTCTGCCACCGAGCTAGGGTATGCGTCGATCGGCGGCACCTGCGTCGAGCCTAGCCAGTTCGTCTACGCGGACCTGGGCAGCTCGGCCATGTCGTTGCCGGCGATCCTCAACAGCACCACGCGGACGATCTACCAATCATTCATTGCGAAGGGTTGGAAGCCAGCCGAGGTGTACGCATCCTACGGGAGCAGCTTCAACTACGCCCCGTTCGAGCAGTTCTATGCGCTGCGCGAAACGCTGCGCTACATGCAAGCCTTGCAGCAGCGGGGCATGCTCAAGTCGATCTGCTTGTACAACTTGGATGCGAGGCCGGCCGCAGCGATGGCCGCCACGCTTGGGGGCGCGCTCTATTACTCCGATGCACCGATGTCCGTCTTCGGGCACTCGCTCAACGGCAAGCTGGCGGGCGGCAGCACGCTTTATCACGACCGGATACTGCGGAACGGCTCGATTCTCTGAGGGATCGAGTCGGTAAATTCTGATACCGAGGTGCCCATATTTCTGATACCTTTCGCACTGCGGCAGGGCCATCCTAAACATGCCGGACGCGGAGCCACGATGGCTGCTCACCCGCGTGGCGCCTGAGCAGTGCCAGGCCGGCGTCAGTTGGCCATTCTCGGCGTTGCGCAGGCTAGCAGAGGCGCGTCGCGTGGCGGGTCTGGTGACGGTCCCTAATAGGCAACCAGCACTGTGACACTGGTCCGGTAATGACGGACGAGCTGAACCATAATTTGGTCTTTTACACCTAGGGGAGTTGCGTCATGGAACGGTGCCCAACCCAGCCTTCTTGGTTTGCCTACTACAAGGAAAACATGGAGGCCCTAGGCCTCGCCGCGCCGGGCCTCTACGGCTCCGGCACTGCGATTGTGGGGAGTATCAGCGCCATGCTCACCTTGGCAGAGAAGATGGGGCCTAAGGTCACGGTGCTTGAGCTCGTCAACGCCGGCACCAAGGTGGAAATCGCTACGACGATCGGCACGCTGGGCGCTTCCTGGTATCTGGGCGCCGCGGTGGGGAGCGCCGCGGTGGCCACGGGCCGGACCCTGTCCTGCGGCACCAGCCTGGTCGACGTCCTGGCCTACTCCAGCCGCAATGGTCTGAGTAGCGACCGCGTCCGCAGCATCCTGATTGCCCACCCTGAGATCTACGATTACAAGCGCCCGGGTCGTCGTTACTACGCTTCCCTGGCAGCCGCGGCATGAGCGGCAAGACGAAGGACGGAGCGCTGTTGCTGATTGTGGGCCTGGTGGTCTCGGCGATCGCCTGGGCAGCCTCCCACTACATGGGTGAGGCTGCGATCTGGGTCTGGTCGGGCCTGATGATCCTCGGTGCGATCCTGCACCAGTTCGAGAAGCGTCGTAAGGCCTCCAAGCGACCACCCAATGATCAGGCTAGTCACTGAGTGACCGCAGCCCGGGAACCGTACTCTGCCCGAACCGAGACCGATGGGTGCGCAAGCCGATGCGCCTCAGCAGGGCCGAGCCTGCACCGATCGTCGCAGCCGGTGCGACCGGCACCGGTAGGATGCTGGCATGCCCCAGACGGTCCCGACATGCCATCCAGATCCGCCCACCGTGCTGCCCTGCAGCGATCCAGAGAGCCCTCCGTCATTGCGCCCGAAGGCGTGATGTTGCCGGACTTGCCTGCCGGCTTGCACTGGCTGAACCCTGTGGTGGGAGAAGCTACAGACCGGGGCCAGTGGGACTTGTTGCGCGTTGGCCCTGGCGGTGCGGATGTGGTTGCGAGTGTCCGACTCACCGAGTCTGGCCAGGCCGAGCTATCGCTGCGGATCCCCGGGAATGACTTGGTGCAGCCGCCAGCAATGCTGCCGATCGCTCATGCTTTCGAGGTGGCGGCCGAGTTTGGGCGCAAGCCGGCCAGGTAGTTGGCCCAAGCCTGCATCAATATCCGCCGCTTGTCGATGAGCGCACCGCGCCGGTAGGCGGCCTCAGCCTTGTTCCGTATGGCGTGCGCCAGCGCCATCTCTACCACTTCGCCTGGGGTGTCCTGAGTCTCGGCGGCCCAGTCGCGAAAGCATGAGCGGAATCCGTGCACCGTGAAAGGCAGGCCGAAGCCCTTTGGGGCCGGCTTCTGCAGTAGGTAAAGCATGGTGTTCTCGGACATCGCGAAGGGCGGTAGCTTTCGATTCAGGCTCTGCAGGATCGCCACCGCTTCAGTAGACAATGGAACCACATGGTCGCGGGCTCCCTTCATTCGTGCCGCTGGGATGGACCAGATGCCGGCGGCCAGGTCGAACTCAGACCAGCTCGATCCGGTCACCTCTTCGGTACGCGCCGCCGTCAGGATCGTGAACTGCAGTGCGCGCCGGCTGCGCGCATCCCGCTCTCGCAGGCGTGCCATGAATGCCGGCGCATCGCAGTAGGGCATCGCCGCATGGTGCTGAGGCTTGCGCACCTTGGCCGGCTTGGGAAGGAGGTTGTCGAGGTGCCCGCGCCAGCGCGCCGGGTTCTCGCCTTCGCGCCGGCCATGCACTCGCGCCCAGTCCAGCACGCGCTCAATGCGTCCACGCACCCGCGAGGCTGTCTCGGTCTTCGTGTTCCAGATCGGGCGCAGGCATGCCATGACCGCCGCGGTATCGATCGCGCCGACCTGGGTGTCGCGCGGCGGCCCGTAGTCCTTCAGCGACTGCGTCCATTGCTCGGCCTGCGCATCGTTCTTCCAGCCTGATCGCTGGCTGTCTATGAATGCGTCCGCGCACTCGCCGAACGTCATGCCGGTTGCCCGGGCCGATTGCCGCTCTGCGATTGGATCCTGGCCCGCGAGGAGCAAGCGGCGCTGCGCGAGCGCCAACTGCCGAGCATCCTGCAACGTCACCAGCGACGTCGAGCCGAGACCCATCTCGCGCAGGCGGCCAGCGCGCCGATAGCGCAGTACCCACGACTTGGCGCCGCTCGCTTTCACCAGCAGGTACAAGCCGCCGCCGTCGGCGTGATAGCCTTCTTTGGTAACGGTCTGCACGGTCCTGGCGCTTAGCCGGTTGATCGGCCTGGGCATCAGGAGCGTCCCATACTTTGTCCCATACTTCGCCATGCGATTGGGTGAGACAAGATGGTATGGGGTGGTTGTCTCACAGCCTGATACGCCTAGGTCTTGGGAAGGCATGAGGCTAGGTGAGACAGCAATATCGGCCACTCTCTCCGCCATATCTATACGCCATTGAACCCGCTAAGCAGTTGATTTGCAAAACCATTGGTTGGTGCCATCCGGCTTGGCGTACTGTCTCCTAAGTCATCCGCTTGCCGCCAGTCGTTTATAGATTATTTTCTAATGAAATAATAATTCCAGGTGATGTGCGCCTTAGTAAACGATGATCCCCAGGTCGCGATTCGTTCGGTCCCGGGTCCTTGCTCCCAGTTACTTCGTTACTTATCCCGCCTCACTGAAGTGAGACGCATTTTTAGCCGATATATTCACGCTCGCAGTACAGATGGGGTAACGAATGGCTTATCCAGACGATGAATGATTGCCGTTTCCTAGTAGCCGCCGTCGCAAAACCTGCAGGAAGACCGGGGGCGGCAACTAGCCATCTCAGACGCTGCTGCCGTCTGGTAGCGGGGAGGAAGATTTGGTTTTTTACTCTAGGTTAGCGGTGGCTAATCGGCCGTCGCCGCGCTAGTCAGTTGCCGGTAGTCTTGCTAACCTTCCGGCGCAGCTATCTGAATTCAAAGGGGAGGCAATCTTGCGTACGTTAGAAGTTCACTCTTTTTCCTGTATCGATACCGCACTACTGGAATTGACGCCGCTCACCGTCATTATCGGTCCGCAAGCCAGTGGCAAAAGCGTTATATGCAAGCTATTCTACTTCTTCAATCGATTTCCTTTGCTAATTCCTGGTTGGGTGGGTGACGGAAGCTCCGCAGCTGAAATAAAAGAGCGCCTGATCGAAGAGTTTTTGCAGTGGTTTCCCCCATCGACTTGGGGGACAAAGAAATTCGCAATTAAGTTTAAAACTGGCCAATATTCGATAAATGTTGATCGGGGACGTAAGGCGAGAAACGGGCAGTATAGTTGCAAAATTGAGCTTTCTGAGCCTTTTGAAAGGTTAATTGAGGCAACGGTTGAAACCTATATCAAGGCCAAGAAGCAACATGTTGCTGGTCAGGAGCAGTTTGACGTTCACTGGAGCCTGTTCGACTCCCTTAGAAAGGGAGTGGAGGCTGCGTTTGGTGCGGATCTCCCTGAGGAGCCTCTTTATATCCCGGCTGGTAGGTCATTCTTCACGAGCGTGGGGAAGATTGTGACCGCCTTCGATGATCAAACGATGCTGGATCCCGTTGTCCATAACTTCGGTAGGTTGGTTACTGCGCTCCGCGAAGGTAGCTTCTACAGAGACGCAAAAAGTCAGCTCCTTCGGAAGATTGAAGAGCTAATGGGCGGTAAAATGGTGCAAGAGCGAAACAAGCAGTACTTTGCCACGGATGACGGTCGCAATATTCCCTTGAGTGCGCTTTCCTCAGGTCAGCAAGAGTTGCTCCCATTGCTAGATGCTCTTGGTTTTGCTCTTTGGAAGGAGGGGCCGGCGCTGGTGTTTATTGAAGAGCCTGAGGCTCATTTGTTCCCGGATGCGCAAACATCGCTTGTTGAGATGTTTGCTCGAATTAGTGAGTCTCGAAAGCGTAAGGTTGGCTCTAAGGGGGCGATCTCAAGGAAAATTGTTCTTACAACCCATAGCCCTTATGTCCTGGCAAAGATTAATACGCTCATAAAGGCGGGCCAGCTTGCAGAGTCGTTGCCTGCTCAAGCACGCAAATTATTGGATTCGATTGTACCTGCTGACGCGCGAATAGCGCCTAGGCAGGCTACAGCATACGCTATTCAAAACCGGACACTTGTGCCTATCATGGATGAATACGGTCTTATCAATGCGGACTATATCGACGAGGTATCTGAGAGGACAGGCATTGAGTTTAGTGACCTTTTGGACTTGGAGGCTCGCTATGTCCGCTAATGCTTGTGCGCCCCATCGAGAGGTTACAAATGTTTCTAAAGTTAAAGTTGTTGAGAATGGCAAGTCTGCGGTTTTCTTGAACCCTAAGAAGAAGAAATTTTTCATAACTCGAGTTGACGGTGGAGTTGTCAAGCACGAGCTTGCAGCCGATTATGTCGTCACGCAGCACGAGGTCGGAAGTCTAATCGTTGAGCTCAAAGGAAAGGAGGTCGGGCGTGCCGTTGAGCAAGTTGTCGCAACTGCGGAGTTGCTCAAGAAGTGCAGCGGTAGCCTAGGCACGCAAAAGGTAAGTGCTCTGGTAGTGTGTACTCGCGTGCCGCGGCAGGATTCAAGGTCACTTCGTCTTCAAAACGCTTTTCAGCAAAAGCACCGCGCGCGACTAAGGATTGTAGCGTCAAACGTTGAGCATAACTTCGCAGCCCTGTTCGGAGCGTGATGTTTCGGGATCGCCAGCACTTGGTGGCGCTGCGCTCGTACTCATGCTTACTAGCTCCAGGGCATCGTAGTCAATGGCGCTGACTCAGCGTCCGCTTACCGACTGAAAACTTCCGTGGTCAACTTGATGAAGGGGTACTAACAGATGCCGTCTGAAAAAGTCGCTAAGATCTTGCGTAAACGGGGACTTGCCGAGGCGGATATCCTCTCAATGACAGATCAACAAGCATGGGACCATGTGTACGCCACCGCTCCACCGAAGCGTGAGAAGGGGCTGGAGATTTGCTTCACCGGCTTCACTGATGCCGAAAAATCAGAATTGGCAGAGATGGCCAAGAGCAACGGATTGACGGTGGTGACTAAGGTAACCAAGGATTGCTGGATCTTGTGTGCCGGTGCTGCTGCCGGTGCGAAAAAGATCGAAGAGGCAACTCAGCGCAATGTTCGAATTTTAGAGCGTCATCAATTTGAAAAATTCTTGTCGACGGGCGAATGGAACTGATCGCCCCATGCTGCATGATTGCTTTCATGCTTGCTATGATTTTTCAATTTAGAGGTTCTGATTCCGTTCGGATGATGCTTCGGCTGTTCCATTTTGCTGGGTAATGATCGGCTCGATGAATAGTGCATGGCCTATTGAGTTCAATACTACAAAGCAGCTTTATTTGTAGAGGTTGAGGTACGAATCCCACAGGTCCTTGAGGAAGCTCTTGTCGGGTTTTGTTTCGATCTTTTGCATCGGGCGGCTGTTCATGTAGTGCTTGGCGAGGACCAGGGAGCCGTAGGCGCCTTCGAGGGCGCTTTCGGCCATGCTGTCGTGCATGTACTTCAGGAAGCCGGGGTAGAGCGATTCGACTTCGGGTTGGCGCTTGCCGGGGTTGTTCCAGATCCAGTACAGGGCCTGTCCCTGTGGGTCGGAGACGAAGATGTTCGGGGCGACTTCGCCGTCCAGCTGCTTCTTGGCCTGTTCCATGGTGAAGGTGTCGACCGAGCGCGCATTGCGCTCCAGGTAGCGCAATTCGGATGCGAGCTTGTCGTAGCGCCCCTTGGCCGCCGGATACTTGGGGGCGCTGGTCAGCCATGAGCCGGTCTGCTCGGTGGCGGTCGTGCCGAACTGTTCGTACCACATCCGCAGCCACTGGATGTAGATGATCATGTGGCCCTTCATTTGCCCTTGTATATCCTTGGGCAAAGTTTTTACCACTATCGGCTCAGGCGGAACGAAGCACTGCGTTTGCTGATCAGTCGTGCGCCGGTCAGGAGGGGCGTAACTGCAGACATAAGGAAGATTGAGCCGGATTATTTCAGGGGTTATTTCCTGTGTGCTCTCAACAAGGCTCGTTACAGCGTTTCGATAATTTCTCTGAAATATTTTAACCTCTTCGCTAATTTCAAATCTCGCGTATAGGTCGGGGCTATCTGCTTTCATGTTCTGAAAGCTTGACATTGGAATGCCTGCGCCATAAGCCTTGTTATACATTAACTGCAATGGGTAACGTGCAAGCCCATCAAGTACACCTGTATCTTCCGCGCCTGCGCCGCCGCCTACATCAACCTGACTTCCAGGGAACAAAATTTCCTGGCGACTTCCTGTTCCTGTCTGATTTCCTCCGATAATGGTCAATGGCTTGTAAAAGCGAAGTTCGTGCGCAGCAGCGTAATGCACGCAACGCTCCACTTCTTTGAGGAGCTTCATCTCCGAGGAAACTTTGTTACTGAGAGGGATGAAGCCGGTCAGTAGGTTGTCGTCGTAACGATTTGCGACGCAATCGAACAATCCCATAAAGCGGATCTTTACCTCCACACCTTCATAGTTGCCTCCTCGACAAATATCGTCGATAAGCATCTTGCTGAAGGCCAACGCGATTCCGCCTCCCATGTCGTAGCCGAAAATTGCTACATTAATTCGATGCACCGGTAGCTTACGCTTTGCCAGTGCAAAAGCGGCCTTGAAGTCGGTTTCTGCCGACTTCAATCTTGTATCTACCCCCGTATTGAAGAGTGCTGCACTCAACGCCGAGTCACGTATCAGGCCTACACTCTCCGCAGCGTATCCTGCTGTGTTCTTTGCAACAGCCGCTCCTGCCTCCTTGGCTGCTCGCCACGGATGCTTGACGACATCTCGCCATAGGGCACGCCATTCTTTCCGAAGTGTTTTCCAACCCTCCTTCGCTACGGTCGTTACGGGCTTCTGGATGGTCCTGGCGATCTTGCGGCCTTGCTTTTTCGCGCGTTCGGCTAATTGATTTGCTGTCCAGGCTGCGCGGCTAGCATAGGATTTGTCGCTCAAACGCTCGCTTTCTTTCCAAACATCCATCACCGCGCCTTTAGCGGTGTCCTTGGGAGTAGATGCAACCTTGTCTTTGAGCTCTTTTTCAGCTTTTCCACCCAGTGCTTCTGTCAATGCTTCAGTCTCAGGGTCGTACTCAGCACCAAGGCCTGGATAATAGAAGGCTCTAGCGCCTTTTGCCGTATCTTCGATCAACGCTGCATGGATTTTTGCAATATTGCTGGCAACGCCATATTTATCTGAAAAGCCAAAGCCATCGAAACAAAACGTCGTCCAAAGCACTTGTTGGCATGCTGGGCAGCGCTGCTCTGCTTCAACCTTTGTGCGGTCAAGCGAAGCGGCTCTATATTCAGAATTTATATCTTGGCTACTCATGCTATCGATCTCGATTCGCAGTTGGGGGGAGTTCATCAGCCCCCATGTCATCGACCCACTGAAGTGATGCCGTTCCATCTCTGCGGAAATAAACTCTGAAATAGCGTGATTTACTTGACTCAGGCTGAGGGATTTTTACGCGGATCGTGTGCTCCTCTGGCTTTATATTGGCATCGTACTCAGCTCTGGTCCGTTCGAATCTCCAGTAGAGATTTACTTCTTTTCCGGGCGTAACTTTGCAGCCACAGGAAAATTTTCCGCCGCCGCCCCATGGATATCCTTCTGATCGCTTCGGAGGATTGCCGAAACAGCCAGACTTTGCTTCGCTGTCCAGCCAGAATTGATAAATCTGTCTGTCGTACTCATTATATCCTGAAACGCATACCGTTCTCGATTGCGAAAATCCGTCGGTGCATCCCGCTATCATTGTGGCTGAGATGAAGGCGATGGGCCCTGCGGTTCTTTTGAGTAAATTTTTGAGGTGGAAATACTTTTTATTAGTGCTGTGCATCATTTTTATCCTGTTTTTTAGTCGGAGGAAGCTCGTCAGCTCCCATATCATCGACCCATTGCAGCGATGCGGTCCCGTTCCTGCGGAAGTACACCCTGAGATAGCGCGATGTGCGGGACTCAGGCTGAGGGATTTTTACGCGAATCGTATGTTCTTCCGGCGTGGCATTGGCATCGTATTCGGCCTTGGTCCGTTCGAATCGCCAATAGAGGTTAACCTCTTTACCTGGGGTGACATTGCAGCCGCACGAGAACGCGCCGCCGCCGCCCCAGGGGTATGGATTCTCCCTGCGAGGCGGGTTGCCAAAACATCCGGATTTTGCTTCGTTGTCCAGCCAGAATTCATGGATATGCCGTTCGTACTCGTTATAGCCGGTGACGCAGACTGTTTTCGAGTGCGAGCCATCGACGGTGCAGCCCGCTAGAAGCACAAGCGCAATGCATGGAAGGGAGGTTTTTACGCTCATGGTGCATTCCCCCGCTGGCCCACGCGCTGATCCGTCGGTGCAAGCTCATCAGCGCCCATGTCATTGACCCATTGCAGCGATACGGTTCCATTGTTCCTAAAGTAGATTCGGAAATAGCGTGAGGTGGCCGATTGCGGTTGCGGGATTTTGACCCGGACAGAGTGCTGCTCCGGTGGCTTGCCGGCATAGAAGTCCTGTTTGGGCAATACGAAGGTCCACTCCAGGTTGACTGTCCGGCCAGGGGTGACGCTACAACCGCACGAGAATTTGCCGCCTCCGCCCCAGTTCTGCCCGGGAGCACGCCCGGAAGGATTTCCGAAGCAGCCAGCCTTGGATTCGTTGTCCAACCAGAACTCGTGAATCTTTCTGTCGTATTCGTTGTAGCCGGTGACGCAGACGGTCCTGGCGTGCGATAGCCCGTTCGAGCAGCCTGCCAGTCCCGCAACGGCGGCCACCGCTACGACTCTGGAAAGATTCATGGCAATTCTCCCGAGCGAGGCATGATGGCCGGTTGGGCTGTCGGGTTGGGCGTTGGCTGTACGGATGCACTCGGGTTCCGTACGTCTGGCGTCGGCGCTAGCTCGTCCGCTCCCATGTCATCGACCCACTGCAGTGATGTGGTCCCGTTCTTGCGGAAGTAGACCCTGAAGTATCGAGAGCGACTGGATTCCGGCTGCGGGATTTTGACCCGAATGGTGTGCTCTTCTGGCTTCAAGCCGGCGTCATATTCCTGCCTGGTTTGCTCGAAGGTCCATTGCAGATCGACGACTTTGCCCGGAGTGACGTTGCAGCCGCAGGCGAATTTTCCTCCGCCTCCCCATGGATTTCCATCGGATCGCCCAGGGGGATTTCCGAAGCATCCGGATTTTGCTTCGCTATCCAGCCAGAATCTGTAGATCTGCCTTTCGTACTCGTTGTAGCCAGTAACGCAGACGGTTCTTGCCTGCGGCAGACCGTTCGTACAGCCCGCAAGTAGCGCAATGGTGGCGCCAGCCACGACGTGCAACGGCTTCATGGTGCCGCTCCTGGGCGAGGCCTGGGGGCGTGCTGGACTGTCAGTGCTGGCGCTGGCTGTGCGGGCGACTCCGGCGCTTGCTTGTCCGGTGTTGGGGGGAGTTCGTCCACTCCCATGTCATCGACCCATTGCAGCGAGGCGGTGCCGTTCTTGCGGAAGTACACCCGCAGATAGCGCGAGCTGCGCGATTCGGGCTGGGGAATCGTCACCTTGAGGGCAAATTCTTGCGCCTTTTTGCCGGCGTCGAAGTCCTCGACCGATTGGACGAAGGACCATTGCAGCGTCACCGATTTGCCTGGAGTCACCTTGCAGCCGCAGGCGAATTTTGCGCCGCCTCCCCATGGATCTCCATCGGATCTGCCAGGAGGATTGCCGAAGCATCCGGACTTCGACTCGTTATCCAGCCAGAACTCATGGATCTGCTTTTCATATTCGTTGTAGCCGCTCACGCACACGGTCCTCGAGTGCGACAGGCCATCCTTGCAGCCAGTCAGCAGTGCAAGCAAGGCGAGGAGTCCATACCTGATGCAGGTCGTGGCGGTCTTGGAGTGGCGATGGCGGGGGCGTGCGGTTGTGGCTGCGAGCGCGCGGCGAGTGACCGGCCATGCTGCGGCGCGCATGTCGCTCGTCTGCTGAGGCGGAGTGGAGATACGACACGGCATGCGCTCACTCCTCCGTCGCCGGGGCGGCGTCTGCCCAGTCGTACAGGTGCCCGCAGAGGGCATCGACATCGTCGCGATAGGCGTGCACGCGGTCGGCCAGTTGCGTCTGCCAGGCGCTGTCGAAGGCTTTCGCGATCATGGCGGCCGCGCAGCGGTAGAGGGTCGCTTCGTCGTCCAGGTCGGCGTTGTGCAGTAGCTGCCTGAGCAGCGACAGTTTGTGCCAGGTCTGGAAAGGATCGGCATCGGCGGGGAGGGCGCCATTGCGGCGCAAGTCTGCGGCAATGCGGTCTTCCAGACCCAAGCTGTCCAGTTGCTGCAATTGCGCTGCGTTCAAGCTCACGCGTGTTGCGGTCGGTGTGGGAAGAGTATCGGTGGCCGGGCGCAGCGTCTGCACTTGCCCCTGGCGATCGATCAGCATCCAGTGCTGCGCGCAGCCGAGGACGTTGGCGAGTGCGCGCGCCTCCAGGACCTGCGGAAGCCGTTGCAGCACCGTCGCGTCGTAGAACCGCAGCAGGCCGCGTTTGCCGCCTGGCAGGGTCACGTCGGCGCGCTTGGCGAGGGCGGTGGTCAGTGCGGCGATCGGCAACGGACTGACCAAGGCGGTGAAGGCGAACGGCCGGCGCGGTAGGTGCCGGTTCAATAATGCATCGACCCAGGCGGCCTCGTAGTCCATCAGCAGGGCGCACACGGCGGGATCGATGCTTTCCGGATGATCGCGCAGCACGTTGTGGACGCGCTGTTCGGCGATCATTGCTTTCCATGGCATCACGTTGATGGGCAACTGGGCGGCGTCCACCAGCAGGAACACGCCGCTGTCGTGCCGATGCCGGTGCGCGGCGAGCGAGGCGTCCCATCCGGCGAACAGTGGCGTCATCGGCATCACCCGCGCGAGGCCACGGCTTCGTGCCGGGAGGCGAGGTCGCGCATGCATTCCAGGCAGACCGGCTTGTCTGCGGCGGGCAGTTGCACGCGGGTGGTGAAGCCCTGCGGCCCCAACCACTCCCGCTTGCCGCCCTTGAACTCCACCTTGCCCGGTGCGCCGAGTTCGATGTTGTCGCCTTCCAGCCGCAGGTAGGCGCCGGCGGCGGTGGCCAGCAGGTGCTTGGTCGGCGCCGACAAGGCGATGTCGGCGGTGGTGCTGACGATGCGCACCTGCGTCTTGGCCGCCAGGGAGGCGGCGTTCTTGTGCGCGCGTGCGCTGACCGTGCCTTGCGCGGCGTGCAGGGCGATGCCGGTTTCCTGATTCGGGCTGCCGGCGGCGGCCTGGCTGCCCTGGGTATACAGCACCAGCCCGCCGGCCACCGCCAGCACCAGGTGGCCCTGGCTCAGCCAGTTCAGTGCGCTACCGGCCAGCAGCGTGGTCTGGGTGCCCGACACCCACACCTGGTCGGCGGGGGTCAGGCTCATCACGCCGGCCTGGCCACTGCCCAGCAGCACCGGGGCGCTCCAGCCGGGCACCTCGCCGGCGCCACCGCCGATCTCGCCGGCCGCGCTGCCGCTGTGGGTGGCCTGCAGGTGCTCCTGCAAGGTCTTCAGGCCGTCCTGGGTCGGCAGCGCGTCCGGTTCGCTCGGTAGGCCCGCCTGCTGGGTGCGGGCGGCGTCGTTGAGGCTCTTGAGCAGGTCGCTGCCCTGCTGCAGCTGGCTCAGCGCGCCAGTGGCGGCCAGTTGCGTGTTGCCCGGTTCGCTGGTCAGCAGCAGGCCTTGGCCGGCGCGCAGGGCGCCGGCGGCCTGGCTGGACAGCTCGGCGCCGAAGCCGCGCTCGTCCTGGCGGAGGTTGTCGGCGCCGCCCTTCAGATGGCCCAGCGTCAGCGTGCTGGCATGTTGGGTGGTGGACAGCTGGGCGCGGCCCTGGCCGGGGGTGTCGTCCAGCCGCAGTTGTTGGTAGCCGCCGGTGCCGGACTGGCTCTGCGCCAGCGCCTGGCTCTTGAAGCCGGTGAACACCGCGCCGTGGTCGTTGCCGTCGAACCAGGCCGGCGCATTGCCGGTGGCGCCGGCACCGCCGCCGCCGAGTTGGTTGTGCGCGGCGTTGTCCTGGCCGCGGCCGTTGTACAGCGCACCGACCACCACCGGGCGGTCGATGTCGCCTTCCAGGAAACCGACCAGCACTTCCTGGCCCTGGCGCGGCAGCACCACGCCGCCCCAGTTGTCGCCGGCCCAGGGCGTCATCACCCGCACCCAGGTCCAGGCCTGACCGGTGCCGGGGGCGTTGTCCTCGCCGCTGGGGTGGGCCTGCCCGCCGCTGGCATTGCCGCCGCGCTGCCAGGGGAATTGCACCTTGATGCGGTGGTCGCGGTCGGACTGCAGCGGCTCGCCGTCGCTGACCACGATGGCACTCAGCGTGCCGGTCACGGTCGGCTTGGGATGCAGGCGGGCGCCGTGGCCGTCTTCGGTCTGCGGGCGGTAGGTCAGCGTCTGCGGCAGCGCCAGCAGCCGGTTGTCGTAGAAGTCGCTCTCGGCCGGCAGCGGGGTGTCGGTGTCGGCCAGTCCGCGCAGCGCCGGCGGCAAGGCCACGCCCGGGGCGGCGTGCGGGCCGAGCAATTGCTCCAGCGCATCGAACACCTCGGCGCCGAGGTTGTTGCGTGCGGCATGCGCGACTTGCAGGCACAGGAACTGCGCATCGGCGTCCACGCCCGGATGCTGGCTGAGCGCAAAGCGGGTGCCGGGGGCGGCGCGGCGCCAGTGGCCGGCGGCGTGGATCAACTGGCTGCGCACGCGCTGCGCATCCAGATGTTGTTGCGCGCGGCGCTGGCCCTGGGCGCGGTCCACCCAGCCGTACGGGCCGCTGGTGTCGGCATCCTCGGCGGCGATGCCGTCAGTCGCATTGGCCTCGGCACTGGCCGGGCGCAGGTCCAGGCTGCGGTAGTCCCAGCTGGCGCGCGCCAGCTTGGCCGTGCAGGCGCGGCGCATGATCGCCCATTGCTGCAGGCTGTCCTCGCGCTCGCTGGCATCGGCGCGGTGATAGCGCACGCTGCCGATCGCCGGGGCGGCATCCACCTGGTCGGCCAGCACCAGGGTGTGGCTGCCCAGCCGCTCGGACGCCGCATCGCCGCTGTGTTCGAACCAGAAGTAGATGCCTTCCTCGGCCAGCAAGCGCTGCACGAAGGCCAGGTCGGTCTCCTGGTATTGCGTGGTCAGGCTGCGCTTGGGATAGAGGCTGGCATCGGCCAGCGACCAGCGCCAGGCGGCCGTCACCGCACCCTGGTCGGCGTAGTCGGAGAACACGCTCTCGACGATTTCCACCACGCTCATGTCGTGGAAGACGTAGCTGTCCACGCGCTGGCCCAGCAGCGCCAGCCACGGTTCCACCGTCAAGCGGTAGCCCGCCAGGCCGCCATTGCTGCCGACCTGCGCGATGGCGGTGACGTGGCCATGGAACGGTCGCAGCTCGGTGCGCGAGTCGGCGGTGAGCAACTCCAGCAACACCGGCTTGCCCAGCGCCTGTGCCAACGGCAGACCGGCGTCGGTGGACAGCGCAGTGATCTCGAAGCGGAACCCGCCGCCGTCGATGCGCTCGGTGCCGGCAAAACGCTCGGCCACCAGACGCTCGCCCCCGAAGGGTGTGTGCAAGCGCAGCAAGCGCTCCTGCTGGCCCGGCGCGGCCAGGGCGGACAACACGGTGGCGACCAGATCCATGGAGGCTCCTTGGCTGCAACGAGAGTGTGGCCGCCATGCCGAGCAGGGCGGCGTGCTGCCGGGCAGACGCGACCGGGCGAGTCCGCAGTCTACACGGTGTCAGTAGCGCTGACATCGTGCGGCGGCGTGCAGCGGGAGATGCATCACTCTTCCGCATGCTCCGCGCTATGCCCGGATTTGCATGCGCCTCATCGGATAGCGGTTAGTGTCGTTGCGCATGGTCAGGAGGACACGATGGTCCAGGTCGAACACAACGATACGCAGCTTTCAGATGGCGATGCGCCGACGCTGTGGACGATCGGGCATTCCACGCGGACGTGGGAGGACTTCGTTGCGTTGTTGCGTGCGCATGGCTTGGCGAGGTTGATCGATGTGCGGCGGTTTCCGGGGTCGCGGCGCTATCCGTGGTTTGCCAGCGCTACGATGGCGTCGGCGCTGGCAGCGGAGGGGGTCGGGTATCTGTGGTTGCCGTCGTTGGGCGGGCGGCGCAAGCCGCAGCCGGGCTCGCCCAATGGAGCGTGGCGCACCGCGGCGTTTCAGGGCTATGCCGATCATCTGACCAGTGCGGCGTTTGCGCAGGGTTTTGCCCAGGTGCAGGCAGCGGCAGCACGCACACGCACGGTGGTGATGTGCGCCGAGGCGCTGTGGTGGCAATGCCATCGGCGCTTGATCGCCGATCTGTGGACGCATCGCGGCGGGGCGGTGGTGCATGTGATGGGTGATGCCGCCACCCAGGTGCATCCGTTGCATCCCCAAGCGCGTGCGCGCGGGCCGGATCTGATCTATCCGCCGCTGCAGGAAGGGCTGTTTCCGTCGCAATAGTGCGTCGCTGACGATGCTGCCGGTGCTTGCTCAGGCTGCGCTGCGGGGGCGCGCGTTCGATTTGAACAGGGCTGGCGACCGCTGCGGTTGTGCAACGTCGCACGGGTGATGGCGCGTTGGCACCAACGAGCACGACCGTAACGCGCACGGCTTTACGCGTCATCGCCAAGATCGGCCGACGTCGCCTGCCGGCTGGACGTGGCCGGAGTCAGGCCAGATGATAGCGACCTGGGGTCGCTGGCTGTGCAGGGGGCAGGCCGCGGCGGGTTGGGGCGTCTAGCGATTGGATCTGGATGGGGACACGTGTGATTGCTGACATGGCTGCCGTGGCGACGGTGGCAAGGCCTGGCCGCAGGCTGCCGGGGCGTGAGGCTGCACGCAAAGGACGGCGGCGATGAGCGCAGTGCTCTACGGCGACAGCGCGATGGCGCAGGCAACGCGCATGCACGACTGGGCGAGCACGCCGGTCGGGCCGATCGCGCAGTGGCCGGCGGCGCTGCGGCATGCGGTCAATCTGCTGCTCAATTCGCCCGAAAGCATGTACCTGGTCTGGGGCGAGTCGCTGACCTTCTTCTACAACGATGCGTACGCGCCGATCCTGGGACCGCGTGGCAAGCAGGCGCTCGGCGCGCCGTTGCGAGTGTTGTGGGCCGATGCCTTCGAGGCCGTGCGGGCGCCGATCGAAGCGGCCTTCGCCGGGCGCGCGTCGCGCTTCGAGGAACTGCCGGTCGGCATGAACCGCTATGGCACGCCGGAACAGACCTGGTGGACGTTTTCGTTCTCGCCGGTGTACCTGGACGATGGTCGGGTCGGCGGGGCGTTCTGCGTGACCAACGAGGTCACCGATCGCAAGCTGGCGCAGCTGCGGCTGGCCGACGAGCACGAGCGCTTGATCCGATTGTTCGAGCAGGCGCCGATGTTCATGGCCTTTCTGAGCGGCCCGCAGCACCGGGTGGAGTTCGTCAATCCCCGGTATTCGCGCCTGATCGGGCATCGCGAGGTCATCGGCAAGCCACTCGGCGAAGCAGTGCCGGAAGCGCGCGCGCAAGGACTGTTGCAGCCGCTGGACGAGGTCTATCGCTCCGGGCGTGCCTATACCGCCAATGCGCTGGCTTACCGCATGCAGGTCACGCCGGATGGGCCGATCGAGCAGCGTTTGCTGGATCTGGTCTACCAGCCGATCGCCGGTGCCGACGGCACGATCTCCGGCGTCTTCGTGCAGGGCCTGGACATCACCGACCGCATCAGCCTGGAGCATGCGGTGCGCGCGGCGGAGATGCGCAACCGGCAGATCCTCGACAGCGTGATGGACTACGCCATCATCGCCACCGATCTGCAAGGCCTGGTGACTGCCTGGAACGAGGGCGCGCGCCGCACGCTGGGATGGACCGAGGCCGACATGCTCGGGCAGACGCTGGAGCGCATCTTTACCCCGGAAGATGTGGCCAACGGGCAGATGCGGCGCGAGGCGGCAGCGGCGCTGGAAAGCGGCAGCGGGCTCGACGAACGCTGGCATCTGCGGCGCTCCGGCGAGCGCTTCTGGTCGCGCGGTTCGATGATGGTGCTGCGCGAGGAAAACGGCACCGCGATCGGCTTCGTCAAGGTGCTGCGCGATCGCACCGCCGAACGTGCGGCCGGCGAGGCGTTGCGCAAGAGCGAGCGTCGGCTCGATGCATTGGTGCGCGCGTCCACGCAATCGCTGTTCTCGGCCAGCGCCGATTGGAGCGTGCTGCGGCCGGAACTGGGCGAATCCGACGATGGCGCCGTGGCGCAGGCCGATCCGCAGTGGCAGCAGCAGGTGCATCCGGACGATCGCGCGCAGCTGCAGCACGCCATTGCCACGGCCATCGCTGCAGTGACGAGCCTGGACGTGGAATACCGTGTGCTCGACGAACACGGACAGCTGGGCTGGCGACTGTTGCGCGCCGTGCCGCTGCGCGATACCCAGGGCGCCATCGTCGAATGGTTCGGCGCGGCCACCGACATCACCGACACGCGCCAGGCCGAGCAGCAGTTGCGGCAATTGACCGAGACGCTGGAAGAACGCGTGCGCGAGCGCAGCGCGGCCTTGTTGCTGGCCGAAGAGAAATTGCGCCAGAGCCAGAAGATGGAGGCGGTGGGACAGCTCACCGGCGGGCTGGCGCACGACTTCAACAACCTGTTGACGTCGATCAGCGTGGCGCTGGAATTGCTGCAGACGCGGGTGGACATGGGACGCTACGACCGGCTCGAGCGCTACGTGGACATGGCGCAGGCCAGCGCGGCGCGCGCCGCTGCGCTGACCCAGCGCTTGCTCGCGTTCTCGCGTCGGCAGACGCTGGCGCCGACGGCAGTGGAGGTGGAGGCCCTGGTGGCGGGCATGCGCGAGATCATCGCGCGCACGCTGGGACCTGCGATCGACCTGCAGCTGCGTCCTGCGCCCGACGCCTGGCAGGTGTTGGTGGATGCGCCGCAGCTGGAAAATGCGCTGCTCAATCTGTGCATCAATGCGCGCGATGCCATGCCCGAGGGCGGCAGCCTGACCATCGGCATCGTCAATACCGCGCTGGCAGGTGCGGCCGCGCAGCAACTGGAACTGCCGCCGGGCGACTACGTCTGCCTGAGCGTGCAGGACACCGGCACCGGCATGAGCGCCGAGCTGCAGGACAAGGTGTTCGAACCGTTCTTCACCACCAAGCCGATCGGGCAGGGCACCGGCCTGGGCTTGTCGATGATCTATGGATTCACCCGGCAATCCGGCGGACATGTGCGCATCGCGTCCGCGCTTGGTGTGGGCACCACGATGACGCTGTACCTGCCGCGATTCTGCGGCGCGCTCACGGCAGTGGCGGTGGAGGCATCCGAGCAGGCAACGCCGACGCTGGCGGCGCAACCACGCACCGTGTTGCTGGTGGAGGACGAAGCGGCGATCCGCATCCTGGTGTCGGAAGTGCTGCGCGAGGCCGGCTACCGGGTGATCGAAACGGCCGAAGGCAACGCGGCGGTGGAATGGCTGCGGTCTGCCGAGCCGATCGACCTGTTGGTGACCGATGTCGGCCTGACCGGTGGCTTGAACGGACGCCAGGTGGCCGATGCCGGGCGCCAGCACCGGCCCAGCCTGCCGGTGCTGTTCGTCACCGGTTACGCGGCCAGCGCTGCGGTCGGCGCCGGCCAGCTGGAGGATGGGATGGAAGTGCTGACCAAGCCGTTCCCGGCGGCCGAGCTGGAGCGCCGCGTGGGCCAACTGCTGGCGCGACACCCCACTGTCACGGCGAGCCGCAGCGACGCGTCGACGTTCGCGGGCTAGCGCGGCGCGTTGCCGGCCAGGCGCGCATTGGCCAGCGCTTCGGCCGTGGCGATCCTCTCGGCCACCGCCTGCTGCATCGGCGAGCCGGAGTCCAGCAGCGCGTGCAGGTGGGTCCAGTGCATGCGCGCGGCTTGGTAGTCCTGCTGCTGGAAATCGCTGATGCCCAGCAGCCACAGCCCGCGCTGGTTGTCCGGCTCGCGCGCGACCACCTGCTGCAGGCGCGCACGCGCGGCGGTATCGATGGCGAAGTCGGCATGCGTGGCCATGTCGGCGGCCACCCAGCCGACGATGGCGGCGCTGGTGTCCGGTGCGATCTGCAGTGCGTGGGCATAGGCCGCACGCGCCTGTTCGGGATGCTGCTGCTCCTCGGCTTGCTTGGCCTCGGCCATCCAGTGATCCAGGACCTGCGTCGGCTGCGTGTCCTGCGCAGGCGGGGCGGTCTGCGGCAGCGGCGCGAGCACCGGGGAGGGCGGGTGCGTTGCCGCCGCGATCGCCGTCGGCGTACCCACCAGGCGATACAGGCCGGCCGTGGCCACTGGCACCGCCAGCGCGAGCAAGACCGGCAGCGCCAGTCCGCGGTTGCGGTGACGGCGCAGCAGCGGCAGCACCAGCATCGCCACGGCAGCGATCACCATCGCGCCGGCCAGCAACAGAAAGCCCATCATCACCAATCCTCGTCGGCAGTCGCCGGTGGTGCCCCGGCATGTGTGGTCGTCGCGTGCGCGCGCCGGCGCACGGTGCGCGCAACCAGCCAGCCGCCCGCGGTCAGCAGCAACGCCGGGCCGAACCACAGCAGCCAGGTGCGTGGGGTCACCGGCGGGTCGTAGAGCACGAAGTCCGAATAACGCTCGACCAGGTACTGTTTGATCTGCGCGTCGCTGCGGCCGGCCTGCAGTTGCGCGAACACCTGCCGGCGCAGATCGCGCGCGAGGGTGGCGTCCGAGTCGGCCAGGCTCTCGTTCTGGCACACCAGGCACCGCAGTTGCGCGATCAAACGTTGGTAGCGCAGTTCCTGTGCATGGTCGCGAAACGGGAGTGGGTCGACCGCCTGTGCCAGCACCGGTGCCGACAGCAGCAGGCCGAGCAACAGGATCAACAGCAGCCGCAGTTGCCTGCACCAGCGCCAGCGGCTCATGGTGCGTCCTCGCGCAACGCGGCGATGGCCGGTCGCAGTTCCTGCGCAATCACCGCCGGCGTCAACACGCCGATGTGCTTGTAGCGAATCACGCCGTGGGCATCGATCAGGAAGCTTTCCGGCGCGCCATAGACGCCGAAGTCGAGTGCGGTCTGCCCACCTTCGTCGGCCACGATCAGGTGATAGGGA
This sequence comes from Xanthomonas maliensis, assembly GCF_009192945.1. Taxonomy (GTDB): domain Bacteria; phylum Pseudomonadota; class Gammaproteobacteria; order Xanthomonadales; family Xanthomonadaceae; genus Xanthomonas; species Xanthomonas maliensis. The sequence continues at coordinate 84,802 of NZ_NSET01000022.1, forward strand.
TTGCCCAGCCGCTGCAGCCAGGCGCGCGCCTCGTCCGGGGCGTCCTTGTAGTTGTAGCCGATCAGCGGCACGCCCAGCTGCGGTGCCTGCGCAAGCAACACCGGATGCTCCTCGGCACAGGCGGCGCACCAACTGCCGAACACATTGAGCAGGTAGGGATGGCCGAGCAACTGCGTGCGGGTCACGCGGTGGCCGGGCGCATCCAGACGCGGCAGGTCGAACGCCGGTGCCGGCTTGCCGATCAGCGGCGAGGGAATGTCGCGTGGGTTGTGCTGGGCATTCCAGTACAGGCCAGTGCCGAACAGCGCGGCCAGCAGCAGAAACCCCAGCAGCGGCAGCAGGCGCTTCATCCCTGCGCTCCCTCGGCAAGCGTGCCGCCGCTCGCCGCTGTGGTGGTGAGCGCTGCAGCCGACGGCGCGCGGAAGCGGCGCGCGGTGGCGCTGACGAACCCACCCAGCATCATCAGCAGGCCACCGGCCCAGATCCAGCGGATGAAAGGCTTGTAGTAGAGCCGCAAGGTCCAGTCGTATTCGATGTGCTGGTCGTCCAGCGGTGCGCCCAGCGCGACATACAGATCGCGGGTGATGCCGGGGTCGATCGCCGATTCGGTCTGGATCCGCTCGCTGCTGTACAGGCGCTTCTGCGGATGCAGTACGGCGATGGGGGTGCCGTCGCGGCTGACTTCCACGCGGCCCTCTTCGGCCTTCCAGTTCGGCCCATCGATCAACTGCACGCCGTCGAAACGGAATTGGTAGTCGGCGATCTGCGCGCTCTGGCCGGGCGACAGCCGCACGTCGCGCTCCACCGACAGGCTCTCGGATACCAGCACGCCGGCGACGAAGACCGCCACGCCGGCATGGGCGATCAGCATGCCGGCCATTTCCGCCGGATAGCGGCGTCCGGCGGGCAGCGTGCGCCACCGCTGCCAGGCGTAGAGCGCGGTTCCGGTCGCGACCCAGGCCGCGACGCCGATGCCGGCGATCGCGCGCGCCTGGCCGTCGGCCAAGAGGCTGGCGACCAGGGCGCAGGCGATCGCGGCGATGCCCGCGCGGGCACCCAGCGCCTGCAACGGCATCGCGTCGGCGCTGCCCCAGCGCAGATAGGGACCGAACGGCAACAGCAGTACCACCGGCGCCATCAACAGCGGAAACAGCAAGCCGAAATACGGCGAGCCGACCGAGACCTTGCCCAGGCCGAGGCTGTCGGCAGCCAACGGGAACAGCGTGCCGAGCAACACCATCGCGGCGGCCACCGTCAGCAACAGATTGCCGATCAGGATGCCGGTCTCGCGCGAGACGGTGGCGAAGGGCTTGCCGCTGGCGATCGTCGGCGCCCGCAGCGCGTACAGCAGCAGCGCCCCCCCGACCACCGCGACCATGAACGTGAGGATGTACAGCCCGCGCCGCGGATCGGCGGCGAACGCATGCACCGAGGTCAGCACACCCGAGCGGACCAGGAAGGTGCCGAGCAGCGACAGCGAGAAGGCCAGGATCGACAGCAGGATGGTCCACGCGCGCAGGCTGCCGCGTTTTTCGGTGACGGCCTGGCTATGGATCAATGCGGTGCCGACCAGCCAGGGCATGAAGCTGGCGTTTTCCACCGGATCCCAGAACCACCAGCCGCCCCAGCCCAGCTCCGCGTACGCCCACCAGCTGCCGGCGACGATGCCGGCGGTGAGAAAGGCCCAGGCCACATTGGTCCACGGCCGCGCCCAGCGTACCCAGGCCTGTTCCAGCTCGCCGCCGAGCAGGCCGGCGATGGCGAAGGCGAATGCCACCGAGAAGCCGACATAGCCGGTGTACAGCACCGGCGGATGGAAGGTCATGCCCGGATCCTGCAGCACCGGATTGAGCTCGGTGCCATCGAACGGAATCGGCCACAGCCGCTCGAACGGATTGGAGGTCAGCAGCACGAAGGCGAGAAAGCCGGCCGAGAGTAGTCCCAGCACCGCCAGCACGCGCGCGGCAAACACCTGTGGCAGGTGGCGGCTGCCGGCGGCCAGCAGCAGCGTCCAGCCGGCCAGCAGCACGATCCACAGCAGCAGCGAGCCCTCGTGCGCTCCCCACACCGCAGCGATGCGGTAGTACCAGGGCAGGGCGTGGTTGGCGTTGGCGGCGACGTAGCGCAGCGAGAAATCCAGCTGCAGCAGCGACCAGGCGAGCAAGCCGAACGCCAGCGCGCTGAAGACCGCCTGGCCGGTCGCGGCCGGGCGTGCCACTGCCATCAGCGCGGCATTGCCACGCCAAGCGCCCACCAGCGGCAACACGCCTTGCAGCAGCGCCAGCAGCAGCGCCAGGATCAGCGCGATCTGGCCGAGTTCGGCCGTCATGGCAGCGGCCGGGTGAGCAGGGCAGGAAGCATCGGCAAGCGCAGCGATGCCGACGGAAAACCACGCAATCCAGTCATCAACGCGATACCGGCGGCACGGCGGTGGTGGCCAGTCGCTTGCCGGCGTGGCCTTCGGCCATCGCGTCCTTGAGTTCCTTCGGCATGTAGGTCTCGTCGTGCTTGGCCAGCACCTCGGTGGCGAGGAAACGGCCATTGTGCAGATGACCGCTGGCGATCACCGATTGGTTGTCGCGGAACAGGTCCGGCAGGATGCCGGTGTACTCGACCTGGGTGGCGGCGTGTTTGTCGATGACGGTGAAATGCACGGTCAGGCTGTCGCGGGCGCGCTGGATCGAGCCGGCCTTGACCATGCCGCCGAGGCGGAATTGTCGATAGCCGGCAGCCTCGCCGGCCTGCAGCTGGCTAGGCGTGAACAGGTAGCTCATGTTCCGCTGCAGCGCCAGCACGATCAGCGTCACGGCCAGCGCAGCGGCGGCCAGTACCGCCAGCACCCACCACAAGCGGCGACTGCGGGTGGCGTTCATGGCGCTTCGCGCTCCAGGGCGGCAGCGACGTGCTGTGGTCGATGCGGCGTGTGACGACGCAGGCGTCCGCGCAGTTCGCGCGCCAGCCGGCGCCGACGCAGCCACGGCGTCAGCAGATCGATCAGCAGCACCAGCACGAACAGTGCATAGGCGGTCCATACGTAGTGGCCGTAGCCACCCATCGCCAGCCAGCTGCTCATGCGCTGCGCTCCGCCAGCACGCTGCGGCGCACCCACTCCTTGCCGCTATCCACCGCCAGCAAGTCCACCCGCACGCGCCCGCACAGGCTGGCCAGGTAGTAGCACTTGGTCGCCAGCAGCATGGTCAGCAGCGGCCACAGCATGTCTGCGCTCATCTTGGAGGGGCCGAGCAGACGCACCGTCGAGCCTTGGTGCAAGGTGTTCCACCACACCACCGAGTAATGCACGATCGGCAGATTGACCAGGCCCACCAAGGCGAGCAGTCCCGCTGCGCGCATCGCCTGGCGACGGTCTTCCACCGCGTGGTACAGGCCAAGTACGCCCAGATACAGGAACAGCAGCAACAGCTCGGACGTCAGCCGGGCATCCCAGGTCCACCAGGTGCCCCACATCGGCTTGCCCCAGAGCGAGCCGGTGCACAGGGTGATGAAGGTGAACGCCGCGCCGATCGGTGCCGAGGCCATCGTGACCACTTCGGCCAGCTTGATCCGCCACACCAGCGCAATGAAGGCCGACACGCCCATCGCCGCATAGATGAAAAGACTCATCCAGGCACTGGGCACGTGGATGAAGATGATGCGGTAGGCATCGTGCTGCTGGTAATCCGGCGGTGCCACCACCAAGCCGCCATAGAGCGCAAGCGCGCCGCTCAGTACGGCCAGCGCCAGCGCCCAGGGCTGCACGATGCCGGCAACGCGATGGGCGATCGGCGGCGAGCTGAGTTTGTGCAACCACAAGGGAATCCACTGCGCCATGGCGTCTTCCTCAGTTGGCGTGCTTGGCCGCCGGCAGCAGCGCATCGACCGCGGCGCCGGCGTTGACCTGCAGCTGGCCGTCCGAGAGCTTGCTGGTCCGTTGCAGCAGGTCGCGCAGATTGGCTGCGTCCAGCGAGGGCGACAACGACAGCAGCAACGCGATCATGCCGCTGACATGCGCGGTGGCCATCGAGGAGCCCGAGCTGAAGTCATAACGACCGTTCGGTTGCGTGGTCAGGATGTCCTTGCCGGGGGCACTCAGTACGCCGGGCAGCGGCGGCGAGCTGCAGGTGCTGCGGACCACCAGCACGCCGGGAACATCGTTGGGGAAGCCATCGCGCCGGCCATCGGGCGGCAAGGCGGCCACCACGATGCGTCCCTGTTTGACCAGTTGCAGCAGCATCTTCTGCAGCAAGGGATCGGAAGGGCCGCCCAAGCTCAGGTTGATCACTTTCGCCGAGCTGGTATTGATCGCCGCCAGCGCCTTGGCCAGGGTGAAGGTATTGCAGCGTGCGGCGCCAGCGCCGGCGCTGCCAGCAGGGGCGTACCAGCAGGCCTTGTAGACGTTGAGCACGGCCTTGGGCGCCATGCCGACGATGCCCTGATGATTGTTGCTGCCGGCAGCGATGATGCCGGCGACCTCGGTGCCGTGCGCGTCGCTGCTGGTCGTGCTGGGCGTGGCATCGACCAGGTCGTGCATTTCGTGGATGCGCGACTGCAGGTCCGGGTGCTGGGTATCCACGCCGGTGTCGACCATCGCCACCACCACGCCGCGTCCCTGGGTCACGGTTTGCGCGGTTGCGGCGTCGGTGGAGACGAAGCCGCGTTGCAGATCCACGTAGGGATCGTTGTAGCGCGACAGCGGCGTGGTCTTGGGGGTCGCGTCGGAGGAGAACACGGTGAATTCCTGCAACGGCTGCACCAGCTCGACGCCCTCGTCCTGCGCCAGCGCCTTGACGATGTCCTCGCGTGGCACGTCGGGCGGTGGCTGCAGCACCGCGCAGTACAGGCCCAGCGAGGTGATCGGCCAGGCGGACACTTCGCGCAGGCGATAGCGTCGCTTCAGCGCATCCACACGCGCGGCGGCCTGTTGCCCGGCGCCATAGTAGGAGGAGGCATAGCCGAGCAGGCTGGAGCCGGCGCGCGGCGGCGGCGCGGTCAGCGGGTTCGCCACCGCCAGCAGGATGTCGCGGCGGCTGTCGGGCACGGGCGTGCCGTCGGTCAGCGGTGGCGCGTCGGCAGGCGGCTGTGGCGTCGCCGGCGGTGCTGCCAGCACCGCGGCGGGCACGCCGGCAAGCAGGACCACAGTCGCCGCCAGCAGGCGGAAGGTGCGCATGCGGCTCATGGGGCGCCGATGACCTCGGCCATCCGGATGCCCGGCGTGGCACGCAGTTGTTGCACGGTCTGCTGCGGCTGGCCGGCGTCGTCTGCCGGTGCCGGCAGCAAGGTGTAGGCCCCCATCGCATTGGGGCCTCCGACCACCTGCAGGTGGTGGTCATGCAGCAGGCGATCCCAGTCGGCCAGCGTCATGCCGGCATCCGGCACCACGCGCAGCGCACCAGCCGGTGCGGCATTGCGGGCGGTGTCGCTGCTGAGCGTGCGGTACGCGTCCGTTGGCGCGTTGTTGGGGCCGGCCAGTTTGACGCCCATGACGCCCAGCCCGATCGCCTGCACCAGTGCGGCGGCGGCCAGTGCGCGCAGGGTCCAACTGCCGGTCCGGCGGACGCGCGGCGCCGGCGACTGGGTGTCGGCCTGCGCGGGTGCATCCAGACGGCCGAGCAGGCGCTGCAGGCCGATTTCGGCATTCGGGGTGACCGCCGGCGGCAAGGTCAGCGCACGCCGCAGGCGATTCTGCTGGGCGAACTCCGCACTGCAGGCAGGGCACTTGGCCACATGGCCGATGAGCCAGGTGGACTCTTCTTCGGTGGCATGGTTCAGCAGCACCGAGGGCATCAGCTCCCAGGCGTGCGAGCATTCCTTGCCCGGCGCGATGAAGAACGTCTTCATTGCATCGTCTCCGTCAATGGGGCGCTGCCGGCCAGGCCGGGCAGCACGTTGCGTAGTTTGACCCGCGCATGGAACAGGCGGGCTTTGATGGTGCCGAGCGGGCACTGCATGATGTCGGCCACTTCCTCGAGCTTGTGGCCGACGCCGTAGACCAGCTCGACGACCAGGCGCTGATCCGGCGATAGCCGTTCCATGCCCTTGTCCAGCCAGTCGCGCAGTTCGCGGTCCTCGTTGTCGTCGCAACTGGGCGCGTGGTCCTCAACCTCGGCGTTGTCGTCGATCGCCTCGCCGTCGTGCTGGCGCAGGCATTTCAGTCCGCAGCGGTAGGCGATGCCCATGATCCAGGTCGAGACCTGGGAGTCGCCGCGGAAATCGCCGGCCTTCTGCCAGGCGATCCAGAAACAGTCGTTGATCGCCTCCTCGATGATGTCCGGGCGCCGGGTCAGCCGCGACAGGAAGCGGCACAGCCTCCCGTGATAGCTGCGATACATGCTGGCCAGCGCGTCACGATCGCCCGCCGCCATGCGCCGCAACAGCATGCGGTCGGTGGCGTCACCCAGAAGGTCGTGGTCGGTCATTTGCTCGGATTGAGACATGGGACGGCCGTCTGTGCCGCATTGGCGGAAAAAGGTTGCAACGGATCAGAACGTGTAGCTGAGCAGGCCCAGCCAGGGAGTGTCGGTCAGCCCGCCAGACCCCCGCGGGATGCCGTCACCGCCAGCGATGACGACCCGGTCCACTTCCACGCTCCAGTGCGCGCGCCGCCAGCGCAGGCCGGCCTGGCCATAGCGATAGCGGCCGGAGCCGGCCATGTCATAGGCCAGCATGGGGAAATCCGAGCTGCCCGCGCCCAGCGCGAGCGCCAATCCATGCCGGAGCGGCAGGTTGGCGGTCACATCCACGGCCACCCGCCAACGCGAATCGCGGTTGTTCGGGTAGTTGAAGGTGGAGACCGAGGCGGTCACCAAGTCACGGTAGGACCAGGCCAGGCTGGCTTCCTGGCGGTTGAAGGCGCGGGCGTCGCGATCGGCGGGATAGCCGTAGTACAGCGCACTGGCCTGGAATTGCCAGCGATCGTCCAGCATCCAGGAGCGCGCTCCCTGCACCGTGAAGGCGGCCAGATCGCCCGCTGCGGACGGTTGCCACGCGGCCGAGGCGGAGACCGACCAGCCGGGCGCCGGCAACCAGTAACCAGCGCCCTGCACCGTGAGCCTGTTGGGCGCGATGGCGACGCCGCGGTCGATCAGCTGCGATGTGACGGAGACCGCGCCACCGACGGTGGCGGCGTTGGCGGCGAGCGGCGCCAATGCCAGCAACAGGCAGGCGCTGTACTGCTGCAGTTGGCGAAACGGTGCGGACATGGACGATCCGCGCGGATGAGACCGCTCGTCGCCAGGACCGTGTCGTGCGACGCCTGCGTCACGCAGCGCAGGACGACCACGCACCGATGCGTCTGGTCGGGCTTGCACGAGGAGGGCAGGGGGCGTCGGTAACAAAGGCAACGGTCGGCTCGGTGGGCAGGCGATCCTGCCCGGGACCGATGCGGTGGACGGCCAGGGCGCGGATGTTTCGTCCGTATACGCGAAGCCGCCGCCGGCGCCAATGCGTTGCGGCGGCGGGTTGCCGCGTGGCCTCGTGGGTGAAACAGCCAGTGCAGGTCGGGTGAGAGCCGTGGTCAGTGCAGGGTATTGAGGTAGGCGATCAGGGCGTCGAGCTCCTTCGGGTCCTCGCCCAGGCCGTCGTACTTCATCTTGGTGCCCGGCAGCGCGCTGGAGGACTTCTGCGACAGGTAGATCTTGAGCTGGGCCGGCGTCCAGGTCCAGTGGCTGCCCTTCAGTGCGTCCGAATAGGTGTAGTCCGGCACGCTGGCGGCTGGCCGACCGACGACACCGAACAACGACGGGCCCTTCTTGTTCTTGCCCTTGGTGGGGCTATGGCAGTCGGCGCATTCGGACAGGAACGTGCTGCTGCCGTCGGCGGCATGCGCCGACGGCGACAACAGGGCGCCGGCCAACAGCAGGCCGGCCAGCGGAGCGCACAACAGGATCTTGCGGGATGCAGTCATGGGAAGTCCGTACACGGGCAGGGATCAGAACGCCAGGTTGACCGACAGCGAGAAGCTGTCCAGGTCGCGCGGATTGGTGATGGGATTGCCGCCACCGAAGACATTGCTGGTGGCGCCGTTGAACTTGTCGAAGCGGAACCAGCCGGCGGACAGGCGCAGGTTGGCGATCGAGGTGTAGGTGCCGTCCTTGCCGAACGGTGTCCAGTACACCAGGATCAGGTTGCTGGTGGTGTCGGGGATGCCGTAGGGCAGGTAGCGCGCGGCATCGAACGAACCGCTGTTGATCATGTGCGCGGCCAGCACGCCGTAGCTCTGCTTGAAGGCATATTTCATGCTGATGGTCTGATCGCGCACGCTGCCGTGGGTGAGGGTCGGCAGGGTCGGATCGGACGGGGTCAGCGGATTGCCGTAGCGGCGACGCTCGTAGACGTTGACATACGACAGCGCCAGGGTGTGCTCGCGGTTGCCAAGGAACTCATAGGTCACGTCGTAGCCAAGATCGGTGAGCGTATCGCTCGGGCCACCGGCGCGCGGCTGCCGGTCGGTGGTGAGCGCGGTCAGGCCGACCGAGAAGAACTGGCGCTTCAAATCCTTCATGTAGGCCAGGCGCGCATAGCCGGTGTCGCTGAGCTTGCCCGGATCGCCGTTGACCGGCCAGCCGAAGCGGTCCTGCATCGACGGCGACAGCGCGCTGTAGCTGCCGACCTCGCCATACCAGTTGCGGTCGTACAGTCCGTAGACGCTGGCACCGATGACACGGTTGGACAACGAAGACGAACTGAGCACGCTGGACGCACCGCCGGTGGAGGCGGGGGTCAGCGTGGAGGCGTTGGGCAGCACGTGCACCGGATCGGATATGCCCGGGTTGTTGTTGACGCTCACGCCGAGCATCGCGTCCTTGCCGGCCAGTTGGAACGGCTTGCTGACGAAGCGCAGATCCACATCGTCCAGGCGGGTGTCGAACTTGCCCTTGCCGGTGTTGTTGGAGCGGATCTTGGAGTAGGCACCGATGTTGTCGTTGACCCGTCCGGCCAGGTACAGATCCGCTTCGCTCAGGCGCGACGTGCTATCGCCGCGATTGGGATTGTTGTGCGTCCAGGTCACCTGCCCGGACGCCGGGATCTTGGTGCCGTTGCCGTCGGTGTCGGTGAAACCGCTCAGTTTGAAACGCATGCCGTAGGGCGTGAGCGTGGGGCCGTAGGAGCCGATGTGACAGTCTGCGCACGACGAGCCGGTCTGGCGGGCGAAGGCGGGGATCGCCTGCGCCTGCGTGCTGGCCAGCAACAACAAGGGACCGGTGACGCACAACAGCGAGGTCAGCGAGGCGGCGCGGGAATGGCTTGCAGGCGGCGCGACGGAGGGGCGGGAAGCAGTCATGGAATGTCCTTGTTCGATGCGGCGAAAACAACGATGGGGCGGGCGGCGCGATGCAGGGTCATCGGCCAGTCTTTGCAGGCAGTACGCGACGCAGCAGGCCATCGCGCAGGACCAGGTGATGAAACAGTGCGGCGCCGATATGCAGAACGACCAGCGCCAGCAGCGCCCAGGCGGCATTGAGGTGCCAGGCGCCCAGGGTGTCGGCCAGGTCGGCGTCCGGAGCGACCCATGCCGGGAGAGTCAGGCCGAACAGGTCGACCGGTTTGCCGTAGGCATTGCTCAGCGCCCAGCCGATCAACGGCATGGCGACCATCAGCGCGTACAGCCCCAGATGGATTGCGCCGGCCGCCAGACGTAGCGGCAGCGCTGCCGGTGGACCTGGCGGCAGTCGACGCAGCCGGATGCGTAGCGCAACCCGCAGGCAGACCAGCACCAGCACGAACAGGCCGAAGTGACGGTGGCCTTCCAACAACCACTGCTTGAGCGCGCGACCATCGAGCTCGAGCCGGAGCAGGATCAGGGTGGCGGCCAGCGCCAGGCAGACCACGCTCAGCCAGTGCACCACCACGAGCGGGCGCGGCAGCGGACGCACGGACGGCGATGCCGATGCAGCGGAATCCGCAGGCGCCGCCGCGATTGTCCGCGGAGGCAGGCCGTCGGGGGCGGGGGAGGAAGCATGCATCGGATCGGTGTCCTCTCGATGGTCGTTGGTTCCGGCGCAGCGCATCGCGACATCCGGGCCTTGCTGTCCACGTTGGCCGGGCGGAGGCCAAGTGGCTATGCAGGCATGGGTGCGGTGATCCCGGCAAAAGGTTGCGTCGATCGTCGGTGGCAGGGCGCGCACACCCGTCGTCGTGGGTGCGATCGGGCGCAACCTTTCCTGCAGCGGTCCGCACTCAGGCATGTCGTACCACCTACCGTCAGCGTCGACGCCCGGAACATGGCCATCCAACGCATCAAGCTGCACACCCACGGCGACCATCGCGGCCTGCTCGTTTCCCTGGAGCAGGAGCGCAACGTACCGTTCGAGATTCGTCGCGTGTATTACCTGTTCGGTACCCATCAGGGCGTGCATCGCGGGCAACATGCGCATCGCCGACTCAACCAGTTGGCGGTGGCCCTGCATGGCTCGGTAACCCTGTTGCTGGACGAGGGCGCAGGTCCCAGCGAGGTGGTGCTGGACGATCCGGCGCACGGGGTGCTGCTCGGGCGCATGGTCTGGCGCGATCTCTACGACTTCAGCCCCGACTGCGTGCTGATGGTGCTGGCCGACCAGCACTACGACCCGGACGATTACATTGCCGATTACGACGAATTCCTGTCCGAAGTACGCGGCATCAGCAGGTTGGAGGCATGAGCGTGCGTACCCCGTTGGTGATCGTCGGTGCCGGCGAATTCGCCCAGATCGCCTGCGAGTATTTCCGCCACGATAGTCGCTACGAGGTGGTCGCCTTCAGCGTGGAGCGCGATTTCCTGCGCGAGCCCGAGCTGGCGGCGTTGCCGGTCGTGCCCTACGAGACCTTGGAGCAGCAGTTTCCGCCCGGCAGTTGCGAGGTGTTCGTGGCCATCCCGGCCACCGGGCTCAATCGCTTGCGCATGCGCTTCTACCTCGACGTGGTCGCGCGCGGCTACCGCTGCGCCAGCTACGTCAGCTCGCGTGCCTTCGTCTGGCGCAACGCGCAGATCGGCGCCAATTGCTTCATCTTCGAGAACAACGTGGTGCAGCCGTTCACCCGCATCGGCGACAACTGCATTCTATGGAGCGGCAATCACATCGGGCATCGCAGCGTGGTCCACGATCACGTGTTCATTGCCTCGCATGCCGTGGTGTCGGGTTACTGCGAGATCGGCGCGCGTAGCTTCATCGGCGTCAACGCCACCTTCAACGACAAGGTGCGGGTGGCGGCGGACAACGTGATCGGTGCCGGTGCGCTGGTCACCCGCGACACCGAGCCGGAGCGCATCTACGTCGGCTCGCCTGCGCGCGTGGTGGCCGGCAAGTCCAGCCTCGAGGTCGAGCTGTGAGGGCGTTCGTCTGGCAAAAGCGCGGCTTGGTATTCGACGTCGCTCGCGATGGCGTCGGTGGCTGGATGCAGCATGCGGCGCTGACGCCCACGCCGTATCGCTACGACGCGCAGACCTTGCGGATCTATGCAGGCTTCCGCGATGCGCTAGGCGTCAGCCGGATCGGCTATGTCGACGTGCGCGCCGACGCGCCGAACCAGGTGGTGCGTGTCAGCCAACGGCCGGTGCTGGACATCGGTCGCGACGGCTGTTTCGACGACAACGGCATGATCCTGGGCGATGTCGTGCAGGGTCCGGATGGTCTCTATCTGTTCTACGTCGGCTTCCAACAGGTCGCCAAGGCGAAGTTCCTGGCCTTCAGCGGCTTGGCGGTGTCCAGCGACGGTGGCGATAGTTTTCGGCGCGTGCAGGACACGCCGCTGCTGGATCGTGCGCCCGGCCGCAGCACCATTGCCGCGGTGCACTCGGCCCGTTACGAGCAAGGGCGCTGGCGGCTTTGGTACGCGGTCGGCGACGACTGGGAGTCGATCGGCGGGACGCCGTTCCCGCGTTACCACATCCGCTACGTCGAGACCGCCGACCTGGGCGCGATTCCTCGCCAGGATCAGCTCTGCCTGCGTCCGCAGGGCAACGAATACCGCATCGGTCGCCCGCGTGTCTATCGCCTGCAGCAGCAGTACCTGATGTACTTCACCCGCGGCGATACCCAGGGCGGCTATGTGCCTGGGCTGGCGACCAGCGCCGATGGCCTGCACTGGCAGCGTGACGATGCGGCGTTGGGAATCGGCTTGTCGCCTAGCGGCTGGGATGCGCGCACGCTGTGCTATCCGGCGCTGATCCAGCAGGACGAACGCCTGCTGATGTTCTACAACGGTAATGCAATGGGACGCGATGGCTTCGGCCTGGCCGAGGCCGCATTGCCCGACGGCCTGCGGGGACACCATGTTCTCGATTAGGCCCTACCAGCCGACGGATGCGGCGGCCTGGGACACCCTGGTCGCCAACTCGCGCAACGGCACCTTGCTGCACCGGCGTGGTTACATGGACTATCACGCCGAGCGCTTCGTCGATGCCTCGTTGCTGATCCTGCGCGATGGGCAACTGGTGGCCGTGCTTCCGGCCAGTCGCCAGGACGACTGCGTGACCAGCCATGCCGGCCTGACCTATGGCGGCTTGTTGTCGTCGATGGCGTTACGCGCCAGCGCCACCCTGACTGCCTTCGAGGCGATCGCCGCGCATTACCGGGCGCAAGGCGTGCGCGAACTGCTGTACAAGCCAGTGCCGCACATCTTTCAGGCCTATCCGGCCGAGGAAGACCTGTATGCGCTGCACCGGCTGGGAGCAAGCGTGTGCCGGCGCGACCTGTCCTCGGTCATCCCGCTGCACAAGCCGTTTTTGTTCAGCGGCGAGCGGCGGCGCTCGATCGCCAAGGCGCGCCAGGCCGGCATCCAGGTCGGGATCGGCACTTCGTTGGAGCGCTTCCATCGCTTGCTGACCGAGGTTCTGCAACGGCATGCGACCGTGCCTACCCACCGCCTGGACGAGCTGCAATTGCTGCAGCGGCGTTTTCCGCAGCAGATCGTCCTGCACCAGGCGTGCGTCGATGACCAGCTGTTGGCAGCCACGCTGGTGCTGGACCTTGGCCAGGTGGTGCATACGCAATACCTTGCGGTCTCCGAAGCGGGGCGGCGCGCCGATGCGCTCAGTGTCCTATTGGCCGACCTGATCACCGATGTCTATGCCCATCGGCAGTACTTCAGCTTCGGCATCTCCACCGAGCAGGGCGGACGCGTGCTCAATGCCGGCCTGGTAGAGCAGAAGGAGCGCTTCGGCGCGCGCGCGGTCGTACAGGACTTTTACCAATGGACCTTGTAATGAATGTCGCACTCGATGCGGCCATGGACGTGCCGTTCCTGGATCTGCGCGCGGTCAATGCGCGCTACGCCGACGAGCTGAAGGCAGCGGCGGCACGGGTGATCGACTCTGGCTGGTACGTTCTGGGTCACGAGCTGGCGGCCTTCGAAACGGAATTCGCCGCGCATTGCGGCACCGCGCATGCGGTCGGCGTGGGCAACGGCCTGGACGCGCTGTCGTTGATCCTGCGTGGCTATCGCGAACTTGGGATACTGCGCGAAGGCGACGAGATCATCGTGCCAGCCAACACCTTCATCGCGACCTTCCTGGCCATCAGCCAGAACCAGTTGGTGCTGGTGCCCGTAGAGCCGGATTCACGCACCTTCAACCTGGATCCGCGCGCGGTGGAGAAGGCCATCGGGCCACGCACGCGGGCCATCATGGCCGTGCATCTGTATGGCCAGCTGGCCGACATGGATGCATTGCGGACCCTGGCCCATCGCTACGGCCTGCTGTTGCTGGAAGATGCTGCGCAGGCACATGGTGCCACCATGCGCGGCCGGCGCGCCGGTGCGTTGGGCGATGCGGCGGCTTTCAGTTTTTTCCCGACCAAGAATCTGGGGGCGCTCGGCGACGGCGGCGCGGTGGTGACCTCCGATGCGCGCTTGGTCGAACGGATACGGGCGCTGCGCAACTATGGCTCGGAAGTGAAGTACCAGCACCTCTACCAGGGCGTGAATTCCCGCCTGGATGAGCTGCAGGCGGCGATGCTGCGGGTCAAGCTGCGCCATCTCGATACGGACATCGACCGCCGCCGTGCGGTGGCGTGGCGCTATCTGCAAGGGATCGATCACCCGCTGATCCAGCTGCCATCGGTGCGTGCCGACGAGCAACACGTGTGGCACCTGTTCGTGCTGCGCAGCCCGCGCCGCGACGCGCTGCAGCGGCATCTGCAACGCTGGGGCATCCATACCCAGATCCACTATCCGGTGGCGCCGCATCTGCAACCGGCCTACGCGGCACTGGGCAACACCCATCTGCCGCTCAGCGAACAGCTGCACCGCGAGGTGCTGAGCCTGCCGATCGGGCCGGCGCTGCCGCCGCGCGCGGTCGACCACGTGATCGCAGCCTGCCAGGCATTCGGTGAGGACGCGTGAATCTACTGCGCAGCAGCGCCTATACCGGGGTGGCGACACTGGCGAAGCTGCTGGCGGCCCTGGTGGTGGTCAAGCTAGTGGCGGTGTTCGCCGGGCCGCAAGGCATCGGCAGGCTTGGACAGTTCCTCAGCTTGATGTCGTTGCTGGCGGTGCTGGCCGGTGGCGGTATCGGGTCGGGCGTCATCAAGTACGTTGCCCAATACCGCCAGGACGCGCAGGCGTTGGCGCGCCTGCTTGGGGCCGCGCTGTGGTACGCCGCGTGCGCCTGCGGCGTGGTGGCGGTGCTGGCGGTGGTGTTCAGTGCACCGCTGGCGACGCGCCTGCTCGGCGACGTCGCCTATCGCCCGCTGATCTGCGTGCTCGCGGCGGCGCAGCTGGGGATCGCCTTGGTCAACCACGTGCTGGCGGTGGTGAATGGCTTCATGGACGTGCGCCGACTGGCCTTCATCCAGGTGGTGGGCGCGTTGTTGAACGTGCTGCTGGTCGCCGCGCTGGCGGCGCGTCTGCAACTGGCGGGCGCGTTGCTCGCCTTGGTGCTGGGGCAGGTGGCGTGGTTGCTGGTCGCCATCCCGGCGTTGCGGCGTAGCCCATACTTCCGTCCGGCAATGCTGCGTCTGCGCTACGACGCCGAGATGACACGCCGGCTCGCGGCCTTCTCGTTGATGACGCTGACCTCCACCTTGGTGCCACAGCTGGTGGCGATCCTGGTCCGCGATCATCTGGCCGCGCAGTTTGGCTGGCAGCAGGTCGGCTATTGGCAGGCGGTCAGCCGCGTATCCGACGCCTACCTGCTGTTCTTTACCACCGCGATCAACGTCTACTACCTGCCAAAGCTGGCCAGCATCAGCGACCGCACCGCCCTGGTGGCAGAACTGCGCGCGGCCTATCGGCGGGTGCTGCCGGCGGTGCTGGTGATGGCGGTGGCAGTCTATCTGTGCCGCGACTGGGTGACCTGGTTGCTTTTCGATAGCAGCTTCGACGCGGCCGCGCCGCTGTACGCCCCGCAACTGCTGGGCGATGTCGTCAAGATCGCCGCGTTCGTGCTGTCCTACGTGATGCTGGCCAAGGCGATGAGCCGGCTGTTCATCCTGTCCGAGTGTGCGTTTGCCACCAGCTACCTGGTGCTGGTCTATCTGTTCACGGCGCACTACGGCGTGATCGGTGCGATGTACGCCTTCGTCGCCAACTACGTCGCCTACCTGGCGTTCAACCTGCTGGTGGTGCGGCAGTACCTGAGGTCATGCGCATGAGCGCTGCCGGCGCAGACCGTGGCCGCGCGCGCTGGCCGCTGGTGTCGGTGCTGATCCCGGCGTTCAACCATGCCCGCTTTGTCGAACGCTGCCTGGACAGCGTGCTGGAGGATCCTTATCCGAGCAAGGAGATCGTGATCATCGATGACGGCTCCAGCGACGATACCGGTGCGCGCATCGCCCACTGGATTGCCAACCACGGGCAGCAAATCGCGGTGCAGTTCGTGCAGCGGGAAAATCGCGGTGTGGCGGCCACGCTCAACGAACTGGTGTTGCACGCGCGCGGCGACTTCCTGCGGCTGGGCGCCAGCGACGACTACTTGCTCCCCGGCGGACTGGACGCGCAGGTCCGCTACCTGCGTGCGCATCCGCACAAGCTGGCGGTGATCGGCGATGCCTGCGTGGTCGATCAGCATGGGCGCCTGCTGCACGCCAGCGCGATGCGCGACCTGCACAGGGTGAAGGTCGATCGCTACCGTTCCGACACCGGCATCCGCGTGGCGGTGATCCGCCATTGGGCCGTCAGCGGCGCGGTGACGTTGTTGCGTCGCGGTGCGGTCGATGCGCAGCAGGGGTGGGATGCGACGCTGCGGATCGAGGATTGGGATTTTTTCCTGCGCCTGGTCGCACGCGATGCGCTGGGGTTCCTCGACCTGCCGGTCTGCGCCTATCGTCTGCACGGCCACAATCTCAGCAAGACCGCCGATGTGCCCGTGCGCATCGCCAATCTCTCCGAGTCCCGCCGGGTGGCGCTGCGGTGCATGCCCTTGTTCCCGCCGCACGAGCGGCGGTTGCTGCGGGCGCAAGCGCATTACATCGCTGCCAAGGTTGGGTTCCTGCAGCGGCGGCCCGATCGCGTGGCACTGCATCTGCTGGCGTACGCGTGGCTTTCGCTGCCGGCCAGGGCGCGCCGGCAGCCGGTGCCTGCGCTGGTGGATCCAGCATGAACGCGCTGCTGCGCTGGCCAGCCAGCTACCTGGCCGTCCCAATCCTGCTCAGCTGCGCACTGACGCTGCTGACCTACACACTGCCGGCGGGCTATACCGTGGGCATCCTGGTGCTGATGCTTGGCGGCGGTATCGCCATCGCAATGGACACGCTGCTGCGTCTGCGGCTGCCGCCGCAACAGCGCTTCCGCCAGCAGCGCTATGCCGGGACCCGTGAGGCCTTCGTCGCGCTGGCGCTCGCGCTGGTGGTCGTGCTGTTCTGCTTGATCGACGTGCTGGCGTTTCCGATCCCGCTGTTCAGCGATCCATCGTCGTACGCCACCCTCAGTCCCGCGCGTGCGCATGTGCGGCACGTGTCCAATATGTGCTGGATCCTGCCGCCGATCGCCTTGCTGTGCGTGCGCCACCGCTCGCTGCGGCTCGCCATGGTGCTGCTGGGGTTCGTGTTCCCGGTGGTGGTGATCGACCGCAATCGCATCTTTGCCGGGTTGTTCTCCTTCGTGGTGGTGCTGCTCTGGCGGCGCGCTCCGGACAGGCCGCTGCCCTGGAAGGCGATCGGCGCACTGACTGCGGCCGGCGCGGCGGTATTTTCCCTGCTCGGGGCATTGCGTTCCGGTTCGCTGGCGACGGTGGCGCTGCCCTTTGGAGCGTTCTATCGCGCCATGCCACAGGGGGTGCAGTGGCTACTGCTGTATGTCAGCGCCGGTCCCTACAATTTTGGCGCGATGCTGGCCAAGTCCTACGTCAACGCCAGTTTCCTTGTCAATCAACTGGTGCCCTTCAGCGGCTCGATCGCCACCGCCGGTACCGGCATCCCGTTGGATGCGCCCAACATCAACGTCGGTACCGAATTCTTTCCATTCCTGATGGCCTGGGGCGCGCCCGGTGCCCTGCTGGCAATGCTGGCGCTGTATGCGCTGCTGCTGTGGAGCGTTCGCCGGCTGCAGGTTTCGCTGTCGATCTTCCATGTGCTGATCTTCCTGCGGCTTGCCTATGCCTGCGTGATGTCGCCATTCGCGCCGCAAGCCTTCACCTGGACCAACTTCGGCTTTATCGCGCTCTGTCTGCTGCTGCATGCCGGCAGTGGCTTGCTGCCGAACCGCCAGAGTGCCGTCCCCACTGGCACGACCCCGTGCTGACCCTCTTCCACACTTTGCAGAACGCGACCGCATGAACGACGAAGACGAAATCTACCTGATCGATCTATGGCGGATCGTGTGTCGGGAATGGCGCTGGTCGTTGGCCACCGTGGTGTTGGTGCTGGGCGCGACCCTGGTGTTCAGCCGGGTCGCGCGGCCGCAATGGGAGGCCAGTGCCTCGATCCAGGTGGGTGAGATCGGGCCGACGCCTGCGGGGCGCGATCCGAAAGTCGAGCCCTTCCAGCGCGTCATCGATCGCATGAAGACGCGATTGTTTCAGGATGCGGTGCTCGAGCAGGCGGGTATCGATCTGCGTAGCCATGCTGCAGCGCTGTACCGCAGTAGCTTGAAGCCGGATCCGGATCCCTATGCGAACCTGATCGGCGTGAGCATCCGTGCCGACTCGTCTGCGCAGGCGCGGGCGTTGGCGAATGCCACGGTGCAGCAGCTGCAGCGTTTGCATGGACAGACCACCGCCGAGGCACTGGCACAGGCGCGGCAGCGTCTGCGCGGCCTGGAGGACGACCTGCGGATCGCCATTGCCAACCGTGATCGCCTGCAGCAGCAGGTGGAATCGGCGAACGGAGCGGCAGGTACGCAGGCGCAGGTACTGGCGGCTGTGTTGCTGAGCGACACCGTCACCACGATTCGTACATTGCAGAGCGAGCGCGATGATCTGCTGGCCCGCTTCGGCGCGCGCTATACCTACCAGACCTCGCTGGCCTGGCCGCTTTATGTGCCCGATCGCCCTGCATTTCCGAATCCGCTCATGCTGTGGGCGGGCGGGGGACTGGGAGCGCTGGCTCTGGCGCTGCTGGCGGCGGTGCTGCGCAACGCCTTGCGACGTTGGTCGACGCGTCACGCTCGCAGCGCGGCGTGAAAGAAAGAGGTGCTGCTCGCGGCGCAACCAAACTCCCGCCCGCCCGCACTCACCGACTGACGACGCGCTGTGGCCGGGCCGGAATGCGTGCCAGGCGACTTGGTCTAGACAATGCTGGAGAGGAGAGGGCATGGCGGTGGTGAAACAACGGGCAGGCGGGCAGATCGCTCCGGCGCAGTTGCTGGAGACGCAGCGCGCCTTCGACAGCGTGGCCGCCGACTACGATGGTCCACGCGGCAACAATGCCCTGATCCAGCGCATGCGCGGTACCCTCTGGCAGACCGTGTCCCGCGCGTTGCCGGAGGGCGCGCGGCTGGTGGACCTTGGCTGCGGTACCGGCCTGGACGCGGCCGAGTTCGCGCGGCGCGGCTATCGCGTGCTCGCCACCGACTGGTCGCCGGCCATGGTCGAACGCACCCGCCAGCGAGCCGCCGCGCAGGGACTGGGCGATCGCCTGCAGGCCGCGCATATGGGTATCCAGCAGCTGGCGCAACTCGACGCCAGCCACGATGGCAGCTTCGACGGCATGTACTCCAACTTCGGGCCGCTGAACTGCGCGCCTGACCTGCCGGCGGTGGCGGCCGAGTGCGCACGTCTGCTGCGCCCCGGCGGCTGTCTGGTGTTTTCGGTGATCGGGCGGATCTGCCCGTGGGAATTGGCGTATTACACCCTGCGCGGACGCTTCAAGCGGGCGGCGGTGCGTGCCGCACGCGGCGCCACGGCGGTCGGCATGAACGGCCATACCATCTGGACCTGGTACCACCTGCCGCGCGAGTTCCATCGCGCCTTCAGCGACCACTTCGTGCTGGAGCGCTACCAGGCGTTGAGCCTGTTCCTGCCGCCGCCGTATCTGGTCGACCTGTACGAGCGCCATCCCACACTGTCCGCCGCGCTCGGGTGGTGCGATGATCGGATGGGTGACTGGCCACTGTTACGCGATATGGGCGACCATTTTCTGATCGTGATGCGCAAGCGCTGATGGGCGAGGCCGTGGCCACCGCTGAGTTCACGCTGTCTGGCGCGCGTACCATCGCGCCGGCGGGAACCTCCGTGGCGCCGCTGAGCATTCGCGCAGGCTGCGTTGGCGGCACCCCTGGCACGGGGACCCAGCACATCGACCTGCGCGGCCACGTGCTGGCGCCCGGCCTGATCAATGCGCACGAGCACCTGCAGATCAACGCGGTGTCGCCGTTGCCGCAGAGCGCGGCCTTCCCCAACAGTTATGCTTGGATCGAGGCATTCCAGAGCCACTTCCGGCAACCGGCGGTGGCCGCCGCGCTGGCACAGCCAAAGTCGCTGCGGCTGCAACAGGGCGCACTGAAGAATGTGCTCGCCGGTGTCACCTGCGTGGCGCAGCACGATCCCTGGCATGCGGCACTGGAGGCGCCGGAGTTTCCGGTGGCGTTGCTGCGCGACTTCGGCTGGGCTTACGCGCTCGGTGGGCCAGCCTATGGCCCGCCGGTACGGGCCAGTTTCGATGCGACGCCGTCGACCCGGCCGTGGATGATCCATCTGGCCGAGGGCACCGACACGGTGGCCGCCGGCGAACTGGCGGCGCTGGACGCGCTCGGTTGCCTGGCCGCCAATACCGTGCTGATCCACGGGGTGGGCCTGGGCGAACAGGATGTGGAGCGGGTGATCGCGCGTGGCGCGGCCGTGGTGTGGTGCCCGGCCAGCAATCTCGCCCTGCTCGGGCGCACGCTCGATCCCTGGCGCCTGTGCATGGCCGGGCGGCTGGCGCTGGGCAGCGACTCGCGCATCAGTGGCGGGCGTGATCTGCTGGAGGATCTGCAGCTGGCAGCGGCCAGTGGGCTGGCGGCGGATCTGGTGCTGGCGTTGGCCACGACCCAGGCGGCGCGCATTCTCGGCCTGGCGCCGCGCGGCAGCCTGGCGCCCGGCGCGCCAGCCGACCTGCTGGTGGTACGCGACCGCGGCGGCGACCCGGCTGCCAGCGTGGTGGGGTGCGCGCGTGCCGATCTGCGCGCAGTGGTGCGCGATGGTCGGCCGCGCATCGCCGATGGCGATTTCGCCCCCTGGTTTGCCGCCGCCGGCATCGAGACCGTGCCGGTGTTGCTCGATGGTCGTCCCAAGCTGCTGGACGCCACGCTGGCCGACCCCGCGGTGCTGGCGCTGGAACCGGGACTCGAGCGTTTGGCCGCGGTGCCTGCGCACGCGGTGGCGGATTGCGAGGTGCTGCCATGAGCCGTACGCCGGTGCTCGACCCCGCAGCGGCCTACGCTTTGTGGGCCGACAGCTATCCGCCGCACGCACACAACCCGCTGATGATGGCCGAGGAGCGGGCGATGCTGACGCTGCTGCCGCGGCAACTGCGCGGCCTGCAGGTGCTGGATGCCGGCTGTGGCAGCGGTCGTTACATGCAGCATGCGTTGCGCCGCGGTGCGGCGCGCGTGTTGGGCGTGGATCTGTCGTTGCCGATGTTGCAGCGGGCACAGAGCGAACTGGAACGCGACTGGCCGACCCGGCGCTTCGCGCTGCAGCAAGGAAGCCTGGATGCGCTGCCGCTGGACGCTGGCGTCGCCGACATCACTGTCAGCGCACTGGTGATCGGTCATCTGTCACGGCTGCAGCCGACGCTGGCAGAGCTGGCGCGGGTCACTCGCGTCGGTGGCATCGTACTGTGCAGCGATGTGCATCCGGTCGGCGCCACCTTGGGCTGGGAGCGCGGCTTCAAGGCGCACGGTCGTCGTTACGCGGTGCGGCATACCATCCACTCCAACAGCCAGTGGCGGGCAGCCTGCGATGCGGTGGGCTTGATGATCGAGGTACAGGCCGAGCCAATGCTCGATCCGGCCGACATCCCGCAGGGTGCGCGTTTCGATCCGGCCGCATTGCAGCTGCCAGTGGCCTTGGTGCTGCGGATGCGGCGGGTCGCATGAGGCGGACCGTGGTCGTGGGCAAGGCCGTGCGCGCCATCTACCGACCCACGCGCGATGCAGGGATCCGGCCTGCCGGTGTTGCAGCTGCGGCGCAAGGCGACGGCGCCGGGGTGGTGCACGGCGCACACACGCGCACGCGGCAACGGGGCGACGCATGAGCCTGCATGTCGCCCAGCTCAACCTGGTGCCGGCGCCGCACGACTGGGATGCCGAGCAAGTGCTGTCGCAGTGGCCATCGCTGGCCACGATCGCCGACAGCGTCAGCAGTGCCGGCATCCGCGTCTCGGTGATCCAGGTTGCGCGCTGGCAGCGCACGCTGCACCGCGCTGGCGTGGACTACCACTTTCTCGATCCGGGCCCACGCGGCACGCGTGTACGTGCGCGTCGGCTGGGCGCACTGCTGCAGCAGCTTGGCGCCGATCTAGTGCATGTGCATGGTCTGGAATTCGCAGGCGATGCGCGCCGGCTGCGGCGGTGGCTGCCGCGCGTGCGGATCCTGCTGCAGGATCACGCCAACCGCCTGCCGCGCTGGTGGACGCGGCCGCTGTGGCGTTGGCGGCTGGCGGCGGCCGACGGGGTCGCCTTCACCACCTTGGCGTTGGCGCGGCCATTCCAGCGCGCCGGGTTGTTGCAGGGCCGCACGCAGTTGTTCGCGATTCCCGAATCCAGCAGTCGCTTCAGCCCTGGCGACCAGGCGCAGGCACGTGCGCAGACGCAGATCGGCGGAAGCCCGTGCGTGCTGTGGATCGGCCATCTCAGCGCGGGCAAGGACCCGCTGTGCGTGCTGGACGCGGTGGCGATGGCTGCCGCGCGCGCGCCGGAGCTGCAACTGTGGTGCGTGTTCGCCCAGGCACCGTTGCGTGTGGAAGTGGAACAGCGCATCCGCGACGACCCACGTCTGGCCACGCGGGTGCATTTGCTCGGCAAGGCGGATCACGCACAGGTGCAAACGCTGTTGCGTGCAGCCGATCTGTTCGTCTCCGCCAGCCATGGCGAGAGCTGCGGCTACGCAGCGTTGGAGGCGCTGGCCTGTGGCACCTTGCCGGTGTTGACCGACATCCCTGCATTTCGGGCGCTCAGCGCCGACGGGGCAATGGGCCTGTTGTGGCCGGTCGGCGACGCGGCGCAGCTCGCCGAGCGATTGCTGGCGTGTGTGCGCCAGCGGCCGTCGCGGGCGCAGGTCCGCGCGCATTTCGATGCACACCTGTCGTTGCCGGCGGTGGGCGCGCAGTGGCGTGCGGCCTATCACGCGCTGCTGGCCGCTGCGCCGGAGCCGGTGCGATGAAACTGGCGCTGGTGCTGCCCGGGGGAGTGGATCGTAGTGGCGAATATCGGGTGATTCCGGTGTTCCTGAGCTTGATCGAGGGATTGGCGCGCCAGCACGAGGTGCATGTGTTCGTGCTGCATCAGGAGCCGGAACCGGCGACCTGGCCGTTGCGTGGCGCCACCATCCACAATGTCGGCCGAACCCGCACGCGATTGCGTGCCATCGCCGCCGTGCGCGCAGAACATCGCCGTGCGCCGTTCGACGCCATCCAGGCGCTGTTTTCCGGTTACTGCAGCCTGGTGGCGGTGACAGCGGCACGCCTGTTGCGGCGGCCCAGCGTGGTGCACATCGCCGGCGGTGAACTGGTTGCCTTGCATGCCATCGGTTACGGCGGTCGGCGAACCTGGCGGGCACGCTTGCGCGAGGCAGTGACGTTGCGCCTGGCCGATGCGGTCACGGCCGCCAGTAGCCCGATTGTCGATGCGCTGCAGGCGTTAGGCATCCAGGCGCAGCGAATTCCGTTGGGGGTGGATCTACGCGCGTGGCCGGTGGCTGCGCCACGTGCGCGTGGCCCCGGCCCGTCTCGCCTGTTGCACGTCGCCAGCCTCAATCCGGTCAAGGACCAGACCACCTTGTTGCGCGCGTTGGCCGCGCTCAAGCGTGCCGGCGTGGCGTTCTCGATCGATCTGGTCGGCGTGGATACGCTGGACGGCGCGATCCATCGGCTGGTGCAACACCTCGGGCTGGACGAGCAGGTGCGCCTGTTGGGTTTCAAGACCCAGCGCGAATTGCGTCCATTGATGCTGGAGGCCGATCTGCTGGTGATGTCCTCGCTGCACGAGGCCGGACCGATGGTGCTGCTGGAAGCGGCGGTGGTGGGCGTGCCCACGGTCGGGACGGCGGTCGGCCACTTGGTGGAATGGGCGCCAGCGGCCGCGTTGGCGGTGGCGCCTGGCGATTGGGCGGCGCTGGCCGAAGCGATCCGGCAAGTGCTCGGCGACGAAGAATTGCGCCTGCGCCTGGCGTGGACCGCGCAATGCCGTGCGCTGCGCGAGGATGCCGACGTCACCGTGCGTCTGTTCGAGAGCGTGTACGCGCGACTCGGCAGCCGCTGAGCGCCGCGCCGCCGACGCGCGATGGTGCGATCGCACGGGTGTGCGCGTGGCGATCAGCTATCGTGCGCCCGGATCGCACCGTCGGCGCGACTGCGCCGCCGGCATCAGCCAAGCAGCAGATAGTGATCCAGCGCGGCACGCACGACATAGAGCATGTCGGTACGCGGGACCGGCCGGGTCAGTCGGGTCATCAGGCGCCGCGACTGGCTCTGCCGCACCCAGGGCTGGTCCTGCAGCCAGCGTTGCGTCCGCAACATGTCGGCGCGTTCCTGGCGACTCTCTGCATTGGGGACCAAGCGGTTGCCGACATAGCGCTTCGCATCGGCCAGCGTGCGCGACCAGCCCAGGCCGGGCAGGGCCGACAGCCAGAGACGCGAGCACGATGCCGATGTCAACGAATGCCGCGCCGCCAGCAGCCGCAGCCAGGGCGGGCAGTCGGCACGCAGCCGTGCGATCACCTCCGCCGGCACCGCGGCGCGGTAGTAGCGCTGCAGCAGCAATAATGGCGGCAATGCCCACCATGCATTCGGCGCAGCGGTGTCCTCCCATAACACCTCCCAATCGCGCCGTCCCATACGGGTGGAGAGCAGGGCGAGATCGTGCAGATGCATCAGCCGGATCGTGCGATGGCAGATGCCGCCGGCCGCGTGCAGCAGCAGATGGCACATCAGCGCACCGATGGACGGGTAGGGGTTCAGGCCGGGCTGCGGATGTTCAGGCAGGATGCGCGCGGTGATGTCGATGGTTTCCACGGGCAGCCGCTCCCGGATGCGGGTATGCAGCTCGATGTTGATCGGCGCATCGCGGTGCTCGCCCAAGCCGTCCACCACGACGGCGTGCTGCGGCGTGAAGGTCTGGTGCTTCCATTGCGTGAAGGACGCCACATAGCCAAGCTCGCACAACAACGCCGCCGTGGCCTCGGCATCCTGCGGCTCGACCAGCAGGTCGAGATCGGCCATCGGCCGATCGCCGGGGAGATACACGCCCAGCCGATGCAGCGCCGTGCCCTTCAGGCCGGTCAGCGCGATGCCGGTACGGCGGGCGGCGGCGTCGATCGCGGTCAGCAACACGGCAATCCGCCGATGCCGATCCTCGACGTGGCCGCGCTGCGTCTGCAGGAAGTCGCTCCACTGCCGGTCCTGCCAGAGCGAAGTGCGGTGCAGCAGCGGCGACACGCCATGCGCGGCGGCGGTTGCTGCTGCCAGCTGCCATTGCAGCGGGTCCCAGTTCGGTGCGCTCGCGCTGGGGCGGGCCAGTTCGTTGACCAAACATTCGGTGGCGGTCTGCAGGCCGCGTTTGAGCGTACGCAAGGAAGGTGACATGTGCGGATCTGCGAAAGCGGGAGGGAGCGGCAGCCTGATCGCTGCCGCCGGTGAGTTCAGCCGACCAGCACGCTGGTCAGCGCGCGGGCGGGACGTGGGGTGGGTGCCGTCAGTGGCGCGGTGCGATGCTGGCGTTCGTTGGCCAGCAAGGCCTGCCACCGCAGTTCCAGCGCCTGCGATTGGCGTGTGAATGTCGCGGCATCCAGCGTGGCAGCGGCTTGCTGCAGATCGACCTGGGTGTGCAACAGATCGCGCACGCTGCGATAGAAGGCCGAGTCGTAGGCGCCATGGAACATCATCGCCAGGTCGTCGCTGTCCTGCCAATGCGTCTTGCCGCCCAATTGGTTTTTCACCTGTTCGTAGAACTTGGTGCCGGGTAGCGGGTAGGACACGCTGACGCCGATGATGTCGGGCCGCGCCTGGGTGACCAGGTCGCGGGTGGCGAGGATGTCGTCCAACTCCTCGCCCAGGTAGCCGAGCTGGATGAAGAAGCCGACCCGGATGCCCCGCGCGCCCAGGCGCTGGCGCGCGGCAATCACGTCCTCGACCAGGGTGCCCTTGTTCATGGCGTCGAGGATGCGCTGGCTGCCGCTTTCCGCCCCCAGCCAGGCCTCGGTGCAACCGGCGCGCGCCAGCGCGGCGGCCATGCGGTCGCTGGCCAGGTCGGCGCGGGTCTGGATGGTGAAAGGGACTGCGCCATCGGCCACGCTGACGCGCGCGGCAAACGCCTCGACCCAGTCGATGTGGAAGCCGAAGATGTCGTCGGCCATCCAGATATGGTCCGGTTGGAAGTTGCGCTTCAGATGGATCATCTCGTCGGCGACTTCATGCGCTTCGCGGCGTTTGTAGTGATTGCCCCAGATCGGCTTGGCGCACCAGTTGCAGCGGAACGGACAACCCCGCGAGGCGGCCATGTTCAGGCTGAAATGGCCGTGGCGCTGGCGCCAGAATGCACGGTAGCGCGGCATGTCCAGCAAGTCCCAGGCCGGTGCATCCTGCAGGCGTGCATCTGGCGGCCGCGCGCCGCGGTGCGCGCGGGGTCCACTCGTCGCGGTGGCGATGTCGGCGACGTCGGCCAGCCAGTTGGCGCGATCGCAGGTTGGGGTTTCTTCCAGCCGCCCGACCAACTCCAGCAGCGGCGCGATGCCTTCGCCGATCAAGACCGCATCGGCACCGGCGGCCAGGAACGGCGCGGGATCATCGGAGGCATCCGAGCCGGCGACCAGCACGCGGCTACCGGCCGCGCGCGCCTGCGCGATCATCTGGCAGGCCGCCTCGCGCATGCGGTTGAGGCACATCTTGGTCAGGAAATTGAAGTTGTCCTCGTAGAACACCACCAGCTCCGGTTGCGCGGCGCGCAAGGCCGGGCCGTAGTCCTCCACGCCGTCGGCGAGCATGGCGTCGAACACGTGCAGCGCATGGCCGCGTCCGCGCAACAACGCCGCCACCTGCAGCGTCGCCAGCGGCGGATAGGGCTTGCCGCGCTCCCACTGCTTCGGGTCGTAACGCAGGAAATAGGAGTGACTGACCTGGATCGTGAGCATCTGCACAAGGGTCTCGTTCTGTCGTAGATGGCGTCGTGGCACGACGCGGCATCTGCTGTCTTCGGCTTGGCAGTAGGTGCCACCACGGTCCGCTTTGGTTGCCTGCGTGGATGCGCTGTGTCCTGCCCGCGTCGCGCGAACGCGTGCAACCTTTGCCGGCGATGCGCGCACACACGGCCTCCATCGCCGCGAAAGATCTGAGCAACACATGCCGCATTCGGCCGCATTGGCGGACGTCATGACAGCACTGAGCGCCGTTCCCGTTCAGAACACGTCCGCCGACGCATTCGGCGAGCGCCGGGCCCGGCGCGGCAGCGTGTGTTACGAGGTGCTCGGTGCCCGCTTTCGTTTCCACAGCGACAGTCCGGCGCTGTTGGCGCTGGTGGATGCGGCCTATGCGCGCCTGCCAGCGCATCGGCTGGCAGGCGCGCCGGAGTTCCATCTCACCCTGGACCTGCTGCCGCGGGCGGCACCTCACCCCGTGGCGGTTCCGCCACCGGTTCGTACGCACGCCTCGGGCGGATTGCTGTGCGGGGTCATGGATGCCCGCAACTATCTGATGCTGTCGGTGGACGCGCGCCACGCAATGGTGGTGGTATCGGAGGACATGCTCACGCACGCCTACTACGTGCGTTACGAACTGATCGAGTTTGCGGTGTTCCTGTTGGCGGCACGGGCGATGACGCTGGTGCCGCTGCATGCGGCCTGCGTCGGCCGGCAGGGACGTGCGGCGTTGCTGCTCGGTGCCAGCGGCGCCGGCAAGTCGACCCTGGCATTGCATGCGATGTTGCAGGGCTGGGAGTTCATCGCCGAGGACGGTGTGTTGGTCGCCGCCGACAGCCTGCTGGCGACCGGCGTGGCCAACTTCCTGCACCTGCGTGCCGAAACGCTTTCCTGGGTGCAGGCCGATGTGCGCGCCTGGCTGGCCGCTGCCCCGGTCATCCAGCGGCGTAGTGGCGTGCGCAAGTTCGAGATCGATATCCGCGGTGGTCAGGCCTGTCTGGCACCTTCGCCAAGTCGACTGGTCGCGGTGGTGTTTCTATCGCCGCAGGCGGTCGATGGCGATCGCCCACGGTTGCGGCCGCTGCCTGCCGCGGTCGTGGCGCAACGTCTGGCCGACGATCAGCCCTACGCCGCGGGCCAGCCGGGGTGGCGGGAGTTTCTGGCCAAGGTGCAGGCATTGGGCGCGTTCGAACTGCACCGTGGCCCACATCCGTCCGACGCCTTGGACGTGTTGCGAGGGCTGCTGGAATGAGTCGGCTGCGCTACCTGGCCACGCCAGCGCGATTGCAGCGGCGATGCGACGGGCATCCACGGGCGCACCGGTGCAGGTGAACGCGATCAACCCGCGCACGTTGCCTTGGCGAAGCCTGCGATCGCTGTTGCGCGATTTTGGAGCGACGCTGGAACGCGCCGACCTTGGCCGCATCGGCCTGTATGTCGGCGTTTCGCTGGCAGGTGCCGTGGCTGCGGGTCTGGCGGCAGTGAGCCTGGTGCCGTTGGTGCAGTCGGCGGCGACGCTGCGCGTGGCCGGTGTGCAGCTGGCGTTGCCGGGCGGATTGCCTGCGCAGGTCGCGCTGTTCGCGCTGGCGAGTGGGGTGTTTGCGCTATCGCGTTGGTACGCGGCCCGACTGGCCGCGCAACTGAGCAGTGCCTATGCGCTGGCCTTGCGTCGTCGCGTGCATGCGGCCTTGCTGGATGCGCCGTTGTCGGCCCTGGCCGATGCCAGCTCGGCGGAGATCGCCAACGTGCTGACCTACAACGTGGAGATCGCCACCCAGGGGTTCAGCGCCCTGCTGCAGCTGGCGGTCGCCGCCATCACCGCCTTGGTGAGCCTGGTGCTGGCGTTGTTGATCGCGCCGGCGCTGGTATTTGCGGTGCCGCTGCTCGCGGTGCTGGGCTGGTGGGGCGCGCGCAGTTCCAGTGGGCGCACACAGGCACGTATCAGTCGTGCCTACGTGGCAGACATGACGCAGCTGTTCTGGTTGAGCGAAGACTTTCCGCGTCGTTTGCGCCATGTGCGTTCGTTCCAACGCGAGCCTAGCGAGCGCGCCGCATACGCGCAGATGTCCGCACGGCTGGCCGACGGTTACGCACAGCAACAGGCACTGGTGGCCGACAGCCGGCTGCTGCTCGAAGTGGGGGCGGCCGCAGCCATCGTCGCCATCCTGGTGCTGGCCAATCTCTGGCAGGGCGGCGAGCGCGCCGCCTTGATCGCGGTGAGCCTGCTGCTGGGCCGGCTATTGCCTTATCTGGTCACCACGCGTCAGAGCGTGCAGCAGTTGAGCGCCGCGTGGCCAGCATTGCAGCTGTGGCAACGCCACGTTGCCCTGGCGGCGCCGCCGTCGCCGCGCGATCCGGCGCCGCCGCCGTTACCGGCGCCGGTGCGGATCCAGCGCTTGGTGTTGGGCGCACCGTTGTCGGCCTTGCAGATCCCGCCGATCACCTTGGCGCCGGGGACCATCACCCTGATCGTCGGCGCATCCGGGGTCGGCAAGAGCAGTCTGATGGACGTGCTGTCGGGACAGGTCGCGCCGGTGGCGCTGTCCGCGACCCTGGCCGGGCGGCCTCTGGACGCGAGCGACTATGCCCGCCTGGTCGGTGGCTGCGGCTATCTCGGTCAGGGCGTGCGTCCCTGGCAACACCGCGTGCGCGACTGCCTCGCGTGGGCGGCGCCGGAGGCCAGTCCTGCACGGATGTGGGCCGTGCTGGACGATGTCGGCCTGGGCGCCCGTCTGCGCAGCGATGGGGCAGGGCTGGACACCACGCTCAATGGCAGCGAGGGGCGCCTGTCCGGTGGCGAGCTGCAACGCTT
This sequence comes from Xanthomonas maliensis, assembly GCF_009192945.1. Classification (GTDB taxonomy): domain Bacteria; phylum Pseudomonadota; class Gammaproteobacteria; order Xanthomonadales; family Xanthomonadaceae; genus Xanthomonas; species Xanthomonas maliensis. The sequence goes on from NZ_NSET01000022.1 coordinate 114,291, forward strand.
GCTGCTCGCCCAGGTGTTGCTGCGTCGCCCGCCGTTGGCGCTGCTGGATGAAGCGACCAGCGCGCTGGATGCGGCCTCGGAACAACAGGTCCTGCAGGTGTTGCGTCTGCGCCTGCCGCTGACGGCCCTGGTCGTGGTGTCGCATCGCACCAGCCTGGCGGGCATCGCCGATCAGACCGTGACCCTGGCGGTCGCATCGCCGAGTGCGCGACGCGCCAACGTGGCCGAGTGACGCGATCGGCGGGCGTGTCGGCGCGACACCTGCACGTCAGTGCGCGATCTCTTCCAGCGCCCGATGACGCGTCGGCGGCCCGAACAGCGCGATCACGGCGGCCACGATGGCCATGCTGATGGCGATGAAGGCAAGCACCCCGGTGCTGCCGACATGCGCGAGCAAGGCGCCGATCAGGATGCTGCTGAACGCCGTGGAGAGTCGGCTGCAGGAATAGCACAGCCCGACCGCGCGTGCGCGTAGCGCCGTTGGAAACAGCTCGGCCTGATAGCCGTGGTAGGCGAAGCTCATCCAGGCATTGCAGAACGCGATCAGCGCACCGCAGACGATCCAGCCGGCCGGTTGATGCTGCAGGGCGAACAACACCCCGCAGAGCATCGCGCCCACCGCCGAGGCGGTGACCTGCCACTTGTTCTCCCAACGCTTGGCCAGCGGCAACAACAGCAACGGCGCCAACGGGTACGCCAGCGAAATGGCGAACGAATACCCCAGGCTCTTGGTCACTGTCGTGCCTTGCGCGGCAATCAGCGCCGGCAACCAGTTGCCGAAGCCATAGAATCCCATCGCCTGGAACACGTGGAAGACCACCAGCATCGCCATGCGGCGACGATAGGGCGGACGTACCAGCGCGGCCATGGTCGATGGCGTGGTCGCCGTGGCCTCCGGCACCAACGGTTGCGGCGCCGGCAGCGGCGCGCCGACATCGCGGCTGCAGGCGGCTTCCAATCGGGCCAGGACTGCATCGGCGTCGGCATGGCGTCCCTGTGCGGCCAGCCAGCGTGCCGATTCGGGCAGCCGGCTGCGCAGCCACCAGATCGCCAGTGCGAATACACCGCTCAGCAGCACCACCCAGCGCCAACCACTGAGCCCGAGTAGCGGGTGCGGCACCAGCAGCCAGGCGGTCAGCGCGACCCCCGGCACGGCCAGGAATTGCAGGAAGAAGGCCACCGCAAAGGCGGATCCGCGCATGTGCCGTGGCACCAGTTCGGACAGATAGGTGTCGATGGTGACCAGTTCAACGCCCAGGCCGATGCCCACGATGAGCCGCCAGCCAATCACGCCGACGGCGCTGTCCTGCAGGCCCATGATCACGGTCGCGGCGGTGTACCAGACCAGGGCGAAGGTGAAGACCGGTCGCCGACCGAAACGATCGGTAAACGGACTGAACAAGGCGGCGCCGATGAACAAGCCGAGGAAGGTCGAGGTTGCGAAGGCCGCTTGGTCGGCGATGCCGAACACGCCCTGGTCGCCCGCGGCGAAGATCCCGTCGTGCAGCAGCCCCGGGCTGATGTAGGCGGTCTGGAACAAATCATACAGCTCGAAGAAGCCACCCAGCGCCACCAGGATCACCAGCCGCCAGAGGGTCGCGCTCGCCGGCAGGCGGTCGATGCGGGCCGCAATCCATGCCGGTGTGGAGGCGGAAGCAGAAGGCGCAGACGCGGTGGCGATCATGGCAGCAGCGCAGCAGTGGAGGCCGGCACAGCTTAGGCATCCCGGGGTCGAATGCCGTCGCTTCGCTTCGCCGCCCGCGCGGCCGATTCGTGCCAGACGGTCCGCCGGCGGGCACTTGCGGCGCGCGGGATGGCCGTCATGGCAGGCCCGGTGTTCGCCTGCTGGGATACTGTAATCCTGTGTTGCGCCCCTTGATGTGCTGGCAAACCGCGCCGACCAGCCCCATGTCGACAGCATCTTCTTCGATGGGACCGCGCGATGACGCCGATTTCCGTACTCGACCTCGCACCGGTGTGCGAGGGCAGCGATACCACCCAGGCGTTCGCCAATATGCTCGACCTGGCACAGCATGCCGAACGGTGGGGGTACCAGCGTTATTGGTTGGCCGAGCACCACAACATGCCGGGCATCGCCAGCGCGGCCACTGCCGTGTTGATCGGTCATGTGGCCGGCGGCACCAACACCATCCGCGTCGGTGCCGGCGGCATCATGCTGCCCAATCACGCACCGCTGCAGGTGGCCGAGCAATTCGGCACGCTGGCCTCGCTGTATCCACAGCGCATCGACCTGGGGCTGGGCCGCGCACCCGGTACCGATCAGCCCACCGCACGCGCGTTGCGCCGTTATTTCGATAGCGCCGACCAGTTTCCGCAGGATGTGGCGGAGTTGTTGCGCTATTTCGCCCCGGCAGTGCCCGGGCAGTTGGTGCAGGCGGTACCCGGCGCCGGCTTGAGCGTGCCGGTGTGGCTGTTGGGCTCGAGTCTGTTCAGTGCGCGTCTGGCCGCCGCAATGGGGTTGTCGTTCGCTTTCGCCTCGCATTTCGCGCCCGATGTGATGGACGAGGCAGTGGCGATCTACCGTCGCGAGTTCCGCCCGTCGGTGCATCTGGATAAGCCGCGCGCGATGCTGGCGCTCAACGTGATCGCCGCCGACAGCGAGGCAGAAGCCAAGCGCCTGTTCACCACCCAGCAACAGAGTTTCGTCAACCTGCGTCGCGGCCGTCCGGGCAAGATCCCGCCGCCGATCGACGATATCGAGGCGTTCTGGCAGCCGCACGAACGTGCGGGTGTGGAGCGTGCATTGGCCTGCACCGTGTTGGGCGATGCCGAGCAGGTGGCGCAAGGCGTGGCCGACTTCGTCGCACGCCATCGTCCCGACGAATTGCTGTTCACCGCCAACATCTACGACCATGTCGCGCGCTTGCGCTCGTTTCAACTTGCCGCCGAGGCCTGCCAACAGACGGAACTGAGCCCTGCGTGATTCACGGGCTCTTGCGCGGCGATCGGCTCAGATGCATGCATTCCAACGGAGTCGAGAGGTAACAGCATGCAGGACGAGCAGCGCAGCGACAGCATCCGCCAACTGGCCGAGCTGATCCGTGGCGTGGAGGTGGCGATGTTCACCACCGTGTCCGCCGATGGCCGGCTGGTGAGCCGTCCGCTGGGCACGCAGGAAGTGGAGTTCGATGGCGATCTGTGGTTCGCCACTGCCGCCGACAGCCCCAAGGTCGCCGAGATTGCCGCCGATCCACGCGTCAATGTGGCCTATGCATCGCCGGCGAAGAATACCTACGTGTCGGTCGCCGGCACCGCTCGTGTTGTCGACGACCGTGCCAAGATCGCTGCGTTGTGGTCGCCAGCGATGAAGCTGTTCTTCCCCGGCGGCAAGGACGATCCGAATCTGCGTCTGATCCATGTGCGCGCTGAATCGGCCGAGTACTGGGATGGCCCGGGCGGACTGCTGGGCAAGGCCTTGTATTTCGTCATGACCGCCGTCACCGACGATCCCGGCAGCCTGTCGGACAACCGCATCGTCGATCTGAAGTAAGCCGAAGGTTGGCCCGCTGTCGCGCTCAGCGCCAGGCGGCGGGCCACCACTCGCGGATCAGGTCCAGCAACTGATCGGACGTCACCCCGAACACCGCCACCGATGCCAGCCCCGCGGTCCAGGCGGCCAACAACAGCGCGCCATCGCGTTCGAGCAAGGCCAGAGCGAACACCAGCAGGATCAGGCCGAACAGATAATTGGTGAACGGAATCGGCAGGGTCAGCAGGATACCCACCGACACCAGCAGCACGCCGGTGAACATCTGCGCTGGCAGGCGGTCGAGCAAGCCGGGCAAACGTGGCTTGAGCACGCGATCCAGCCGTTGCAACGTCGGCGCCAGCTTGGCGACGAAACGCTGGCCGGTGCTGCGACGCGGCCCACGCTCGCCAATCATGCGCGGGACCCAGGGCTTGCGCAGTCCGCACAACAACTGCAGGCCGATCAGAATCGTCAGCGGGCCGCTGATCCCGCCGGCCACGCCAGGGATGGGGATAAAGGCCGGCAGGATCGCCAGGAACAGAAACACGCCGAACGCGCTCTGCTGCAGGTCGGCAAGAATGTCGCGCACGCGCAGCACCTGCTCCGGATCGCCATCGGCGAAAGCCGCCAGCAGACTGCGGATGCCTTCGTTGCGGTAGCGCATGCGCGCCTGATCGTCCGGACCGGAGCGGTGTTGCCCGCTCTCATCCGACGATGTCATCACTGTCCTCGTCGCCGATCCGGCGCAGCAGCAGCTTGTCCACGCGCGCACCATCGAGATCGACGATCTCGATGCGCCAGCCGGCCCAGTCGAAGAATTCGCCGGCCTGCGGAATACGCCCGAAGTAATAGATGCACAGTCCAGCCAGCGTGTGGTAATCGCCGTCCTCGGCGTCGGGCAGTTCAGCGGCCAGTACCTCGCGCAGCTCTTCCACCGGCAGCGAGCCATCGATCAGCAGCGAGCCGTCGGCGCGGGTCACCACCAGCGCGTCTTCGTCGGGATTGTCCACCGACTGCAGCCGGCCGACCACCGCGCCCATCAGGTCGCTGAGCGTCACCAGGCCGCGGATCTCGCCGTACTCGTCGACCACCAGTGCCATCGACTGCTGTTCCTCGCGGAAGATCTCCAGCAATTTCATCGCATGGGTCGATTCGGATACGAACAAGGTGTCGCGCAATTGCTGGAACAGCTGCGCGCCGTGACCGTCCATTCGCGTGACCAGCGACTTGACCTCCAGCACGCCGGCGATGTCCTGGTCGCTGCCGCGATACACCGGGTAGCGCGAGAACTCGTGCTCACGCATCACTTGCAGGTTGCGCTCCGGCTCGGCGTTGGCGTCCAGCCAGGCGATGCGGTTGCGCGGGGTCATCAGGCTGTCGGCAGTGCGGTCGCCCAGGCGCATCACCCGGTTCATCATGTCGCGTTCGTGGGCGTCGATCACGCCGGCCTCGTGGCTTTCGGCCACCAGCATGCGGATTTCTTCTTCGGTCACCGACGCCGATTCGTCCTTGCCCAGGCCCAGCATCCGCAGTACCAGCCGGGTCGAATGCGATAGCACCCAGACCCCGGGCGCAGCGATCTTGGCCAGCCAGCCCATCGGCATCGCCACGAAGCTGGCAATACTTTCCGAGCGGGTCAGGGCAAGGCGTTTGGGTACCAGTTCGCCGAAGATCAGCGTCAGGAAGGTGATCAGCACGATCGCCAGGGTCTTGCCGATCAACTGCGACCATGGTTGCGGGGCGCCGAACAGCGCGACGCCGCCTGCCAGCGCCGGGAACAGCGCCTGCAGCTTGATCGCGATCGCCTCGCCGATGGCGTCGCCACCGAACACGCCGGTCAGGATGCCGATCGCGGTGATGCCGATCTGCACGGTGGACAGGAAGTGCTCGGGGTTCTCCGCCAGCGCCAGCGCCTTGCCCGCGCGCGCGCTGGACTGCGCCATCTGCTTGAGCCGGCTCTTGCGCGAGGTCATCAACGACATCTCCGACATGGCGAAGAAGCCGTTCAACACGATGAGGGCGATGACGATCAGGAACTCAACCACGGGCGTCTTCCCCGGTCAGTGAAGGGGAGGGCGGTGTGGAGCCTGGGTGGCCTGGGCGCGCAGGAGCGGGCCGCCGGCAGGGGGATAAGGGGGCGTCTTCCATAGGATGCGCCCGTAGGCGCGCTGGCATGGTAGCAAACCGGCAGCGTCGGTGGAGCCGGGACATGCGGGTGTGAAGGCGGTCGAGGTCGCCGATATACCCAGAGGGGTCATGCAACGGTCATAATTCGCCCCTGGTGCCGTCTCTCCCTCGACGGCAGGAAGTTGTCCACCCATGTTCTCGTTGCAGACCATCTTCGGCTCCGGCAAGCAGTTCTATGCGCTTCTGAACGAGGCGGCACAGGCCGCCTACGACAGCACCAAGGCGTTGCACGCCATGATGCGCGAGTCCGACCGCCAACCCGCCCTGGACGCCTTCAAGCTGGCCCGCCTGCGCGAGCGCGCCGCTTCCGACAAGATCGGTCAGGCGCTGGTGGACAGTTTCATGACCCCGATCGAGCGCGAGGACATCGAGGCGCTGGGGTCGGCGCTGTACAAGATTCCCAAGCAGGTCGAGAAGTTCGCCGACCGCTACTCGCTGGCCACCCAGCATCTGGAGCACATCGACTTCGCCCCGCGCGCGGCGATGCTGGAACAGGCCGCCGCGGTCGTGGTGGAGATGGTCAACGACCTGCCGAACATGCACATCGACCGCATGACCGCGCTCAACGACAAGCTGCGCATGCTGGAGAACGAGGCCGACCGGCTGATGCTGGAGCTATACCGCGACATCTATTCCGGCCGTCTGGACAACCTGCAGATGTTCCTGCTGAAGGAGTTCTTCGAAATCCTGGAGAAGGCCATCGACCGCTGCCGCGAGGCCGGCGTGGTGGTCTACCAGATCGTGCTGAAGAACAGCTGAGGTTCGCGCGTGCTGACTCTTGTCCTGGTGGTGATCCTGGCCGCGTTGGTGTTCGAGTTCATCAACGGCTTCCACGATACCGCCAACTCCATCGCCACCGTGGTGGCGACCAAGGTGCTGTCACCCGGTTGGGCGGTGATGCTGGCCGCCGGCATGAACCTGGTCGGCGCCTTGACCGGTACCGCGGTGGCGCTGACCATCGCCTCGGGGCTGCTCAATACCGAGGTCGTCGAGGTCACTCCGCAGGTGATCCTGTGTGCCCTGCTGGGCGGCATCATCTGGAACCTGATCACCTGGTGGAAGGGCTTGCCCTCGTCGTCCTCGCACGCGTTGATCGGCGGGCTGTGCGGTGCCGGGCTGGCGGCGGCGCAGAACAATTGGCATGCGCTGATCTGGTCGGAGAACATCGGCAACTGGGCCAAGAACAAGGGCCTGCTGTGGAAGGTGTTCGTGCCGATGATCACCTCGCCGATCGCCGGCTTCGTGCTCGGCATCGCGGTGATGTTGCTGTTGTGGGCGATCATCGCCGGCATGGCCCGGCTCGGCGGCCCGATCGGCCGATTGGCGCGGCCGCGGTGGGTCAATGCCTTCTTCGGCAAGGCGCAGATCGCCTCTGCCGCCTACATGGGCTATGCGCACGGCCACAACGACGCGCAGAAGACCATGGGCATCATCGCCATGACGCTGATCGGCGCGCAGTCGGCCGGCGTGCTGGACGATCTGCCCGGCTGGCTGGCGTTCCTGCGCCCGGGCGCGGGCCTGGCGGCCGGCGACGGTATCCCGATGTGGATCGTGCTGACCTGCGCGGTGGTGATGGCGGCGGGGACGGCCTCGGGCGGCTGGAAGATCATCAAGACCCTTGGCCACAAGATGGTCAAGCTGCATCCCATCCACGGCTTTGCTGCCGAGACCAGTTCGGCCACCGTGCTGACCCTGGCCGCGCACTTCGGCATGCCGGTATCGACCACCCACAGCATCTCCACCGCCATCATGGGCGTGGGCTTTGCGAAGAATCCCCGTTCGCTGCGTTTCGGCGTGATCGAGCGGATCGTCTGGGCCTGGATCCTGACCATCCCGGCGGCCGGCGGGGTGGCCTACCTGATCCTGCGCGGATTCGAGTTGCTGGGCTGGAGCTGAGACGATGTCGCGACGCGGTCACGCGTGGCGATCATGCTGCGGTGCTGTTGCGCAAGGGATCTGCCGTTACCGGGGTCGTCTGCGCGTGATACGTAGAGACCTTGTTCGATGATGCTTGCGCTGGTGTGCGTATTGTTCGGGTTCGCCTGGTGGATCGATCGGCGCGGACTGCGGCGGTTTTCCCGCGTATTGGGCGGCATCAGTCTGCTCCTGGTGTTTGCGGTCGGCTGCGGCCCGCTGCCGATGTGGATGCTGCAACACCTGCAGCGCACCGGGGTCAACGATTTCGACGGCTGGGGCGCGCGCAACGTCATCGTGCTGTTGGGCGCTGGCACCGTGCGCCCGGAGGGACGTGACGCCGTCGCCGAAGCCAATCTGTTCGCGTATGGCCGCATCATCGAAGCGGCACGGCTCTATCGGCAGTGCCGGCATCGCAGCGGCGATTGCAAGATCGAAATCAGCGGTGGCGATGCGCGCGGCCTCGGGATGTCCGAGGCGATGGTCTACCAGCGCGTGTTGATCGGGCTGGGGATCGACCGGGCGGATCTGATCATGGAGCCGTCCAGCATGAATACCTGGCAGAACGCGCAGTTCAGCCAGCCGCTGCTGCGGGCGTACCGACCCGACCGCATCGTGCTGGTGTCCTCGGCCACCCATCTGCGTCGCGCCGAACTGTACTTCCGGCATTTCGGCATCGACGCGGTGCCGGTGCGCGCCGATTGGCTGACCGCTTCCTGGTCGATCCTGCCGCAGAGCTACAACTTCACCCTGGCCGATGTCGCCTTGCACGAGTACCTGGGCATCGCACGCTACCGCTTCTATCAGTGGATGGGCTGGAACGTGAAGGCGGTCGAACCCGGCGCACCCTGAGCGCCGGGGTGATGCGCCGCAGCGCCGCACTGGCGGCGCTGCCCACCTCGCTCGGTTCGCTCAGCGGATCTCGTACATCGCCTTGACGTCGTCGCGGAACGCGGCCTGGCTGTCGGGGCGGTTGTAGAACATGTGGCCGCCCGGATATTCGCGCACCTGCACCCGATCCGGATCCTTGCCCATCGAGGGCATCTGGTCGACGGTCAGCACCGAACCCATGAACGGGCAGGAGAGATCGTTCCAGCCATGTGCGATCAGCACGCGCAGTCGGGGATCGATGGCGACCGCCTGGCGCAGCTGGGTCACCGAGCCCTTGCGCAGTTCATCGTTCCAGTCCCACAGTTTGTTGACGTCGTAATTCAGCGCCTGGTAGCGCGCATCCACTTTCCAGCCCACCACGCGGGTGACGAAGTCCACCATCGCGGTGGTGGTCGGCGCGATGATGCTGTCCAGCAACGGGTCGTTGGCGCGTTGCTCGGGATCGTTGGGGAACGGATCGAACGCGGTGACGTTGGAGTCGTAGCGGCTGCCGAGCTCACCCTTGTCGCGGAATACTTCGCGCAGATAGGACTGGGTTTCCAGCCGGCCGCCGGCGCGCCGGACATAGGCCGGATCCAGGCCGGTCATGCGGGTGACCTGTTGCAGCATCGCCTCGGTCGCCTGCGGATCGGAGCGGCCCTTCATCAGCGCGACCACGTAGTCGCCACGGGTGTAGTCCACCACCTTCCGCATTTCGGTGGCGCTGAGGTGGCCCTGGCGTTCGAGATGCGCGGCAGCGATCGAGGGCAGGGTCATCATCCACGCCATCGGCGATACGTCGCTGTTGTCGTCCAGCGTGGGCGACAGGTAGGGCGATACCAGCACCACACCATTCATCGCCACCCCTAGCCGCGTTTGCAGATAGTGGGTGATGCGCGGACCGCGGAAGCCGCCGTAGCTTTCGCCAACCAGATATTTGCGCGACTGCAGTCGGCGATGTTTCAGCAGCCAGTCGTAGATCACCCGCGACAGATATTCGATGTCGGCCTGCGGGTTGTAGAACTGCTTCTTGGCCTGGTCATCGTCGACCAGCGAGCGGCTGAAGCCGGTGCCGATCGGATCGATGAACACCAGGTCGGTGAAATCCAGCCAGGTGCCCGGATTGTCGTGCAGGGTCGCCGGTGCCGAGGCGCTGTCGCCTTCTGAGCCAAATGCGACCACCTTCGGCCCGATCGCGCCCAGATTGAGGTAGACCGACGCCGCGCCCGGGCCGCCATTGAGGGCGAAGGTCACCGGCCGGTCCTTGCCGTCGACGGTATAGGCGGTAAAGACCACGTCGCCCAGCGATTTGCCATGGTCGTCGCGGACCGGCAGCGCGCCAACGGTGGCGGTATAGGAAAGGCTGCGTCCGGCCACCCGGGTGCTCTGGCGCACGCTGGCATCGGCTGGCAACGGTGCCGGCTTGGCGGCATCGCCGCTATCGGACTTGGAAGAAGACGCCTGGTTGGCGGCGGGCGCGTCGCCGGCGATGGCCAGCGCCGGGACGGTCAGCAGGACGCAGGCCAGCAGGCTGGCACGCAGGAACGTGGGCATGGCATCGACAGGTGGCGGACGGAACCACCGATGCTACGGCGCCGCTCGCGGTCGCTGGATGTGCAAAAAGGCATGCCGCTGCGCCGGCGCGAACCGGGCTGCCGACCCACGCGCACCCGGCGGCGCAGCCGCGCCACCGGGCCACTGCCGGCTCAGACCTCCAGTGAAGCGAGGTCGCCCTTGGCTTCCAGCCATTGCTTGCGATCGCCGGCGCGCTTCTTGGCCAGCAACATGTCCATCAACGAGCGGGTCTGCTCGCCATCGTCGATGGTCAACTGCACCAGGCGGCGGGTGTCAGGGTGGATGGTGGACTCGCGCAACTGCTGCGGATTCATCTCGCCCAGGCCCTTGAAGCGGGTCACGCTGAGCTGGCCCTTGATCTTCTCGCGGGCGATCTTGTCCAGCAGGGTGGTCTTCTCTTCTTCGTCCAACGCGTAGAACACCTGCTTGCCCACGTCCACGCGGAACAGCGGCGGCATCGCCACGAACACGTGGCCGGCGGCCACCAGCGCGGGGAAGTGCTTGAGGAACAGCGCCGTCAGCAACGTGGCGATATGCAGTCCGTCGGAGTCGGCGTCGGCCAGCACCACCACCTTGCCGTAGCGCAGGCCGCTGATGTCGTCCTTGCCCGGGTCGCAGCCGATCGCGATCGCCAGGTTATGCACCTCCTCGGAGGCCAGCACGCTGCCCGAGGCCACTTCCCAGGTGTTGAGGATCTTGCCGCGCAACGGCAGGATCGCCTGGAAATCCTTGTCGCGCGCCTGCTTGGCGCTGCCGCCGGCCGAGTCGCCTTCTACCAGGAACAGCTCGGTGCGCGAGAGATCCTGGCTGATGCAGTCGGCCAGCTTGCCGGGCAGGGCCGGGCCTTGGGTGACCTTCTTGCGAACGATCTGTTTTTCGGTCTTCAGCCGCGCGCTGGCACGGTCGATGGCGATCTGCGCGATCTTCTCGCCGATCTCCACGTTCTGATTGAGGTAAAGGCTGAAAGCGTCGTGCGCGGCGCCTTCGATGAAGCCGGCAGCCTGGCGCGAAGACAGGCGTTCCTTGGTCTGACCGGAGAACTGCGGGTCGGTCATCTTCAGGCTGAGCACGAAGGTGACGCGGTCCCAGACGTCTTCCGGCGCCAGCTTGACGCCGCGCGGCAGCAGGTTGCGGAAGTCGCAGAATTCGCGCAGCGCATCGGTCAGGCCCGAACGCAGGCCGTTGACGTGGGTGCCGTGCTGGGCGGTGGGAATCAGGTTGACGTAGCTTTCCTGGACCAGCTCGCCTTCCGGCACCCAGGCCGCCGCCCAGTCCACCACCTCGGTGTCCTTCTTCAGGCTGCCGACGAACAACTCGGCCGGCAGCAGTTCGCGCTCGGCCATTTCGCCCTTCAGGTAGTCGCGTAGGCCGTCTTCGAAGTACCAGCTGTCCTGTTCGCCGGTGGCCTCGTCGTGCAGCTTGACGGTCAGGCCGGGGCACAGCACCGCCTTGGCGCGCAGCAGGTGGCGCAGCGCACGGACGTTGAATTTGGGGGTGTCGAAATACTTGGGGTCGGCCCAGAACCGCAGCCGCGTGCCGGTGTTCTTCTTGCCGACGGTGCCGACCACTTCCAGCTTGGACGCGGCATGGCCGTCGCGGAATTCCATGCGGTGCTCGCTGCCTTCGCGCTTGATGAACAGCTCGACCTTGGTCGACAGCGCATTGACCACGCTCACGCCCACGCCATGCAGGCCGCCGGAGAAGGTGTAGTTGCGGTTGCTGAACTTGCCGCCGGCATGCAGCCGGGTCAGGATCAGTTCTACGCCGGGGATCTTTTCTTCCGGATGGATGTCCACCGGCATGCCGCGGCCGTCATCGGACACTTCGCAACTGCCGTCCTTGAACAGCGTCACCTCGATCTGCTTGGCATGTCCGGCCAGCGCTTCGTCGACCGAGTTGTCGATGACTTCCTGCGCCAGGTGGTTCGGGCGCGCGGTGTCGGTGTACATGCCGGGGCGGCGCTTGACCGGGTCCAGCCCGGACAGGACTTCAATATCGGCAGCGTTATAACGGGTGTTCATGCATCTCGTCGGCACGTGAAACGACGCGCAAGTGTGGGGTCTGGCGGGATTTTTTGCACGCGCGGCGCGTTCAGTGGCGGGCCACGCCACGCTCGCTACGCTAACCCTGGAAATCGGACACAAACGTCCCCACCTAGGGCGTAACCGATTGCCGGAGGACACCATGAAGGTCAAGTACATGTTGATGCTCGCCGCCGCCGTTGCGGCAGTGACGGCCTTGCCGGCGCTGGCCCAGGCAGCCCCGCAGCAGTCCGGCCAGCGCGCCGATGCGCCCAAGGCCGCCGACGACAAGGCCAAGAGCGAGGCCGAGCGCAAGGCCGAGCGCCGCGCCGCCGCGGCCGCCGAGAAGGCCAAGGCCGAGAAGAGCGGCAAGCTCAACCAGCGCGAGGAAGAGGAAGAGGACAAGGCGCGCTGAGTCACCGTCGCATCGCGATGCGCCAGCGCCCCGGCTCGTCCGGGGCGCTTTGCGTTTGTGCCGGTGGCGAGCCCTGCCACTGCGCGCTCGCCAATGCAATGCTTGGGCATTGGCGCATCACCCGTTAAACTATGGCTTTCCGGGAGGCCTTGAGCCCCATGACTCCCCTGATTTTCGTAACAGGCGGTGTAGTGTCCTCGCTAGGCAAGGGCATCGCCGCTGCTTCGCTTGCGTCCATTCTTGAAGCGCGTGGCCTGAAGGTCACGATGATGAAGCTGGACCCGTACATCAATGTGGACCCGGGCACGATGAGCCCGTTCCAGCATGGCGAGGTCTACGTCACCGACGACGGTGCCGAGACCGACCTGGACCTTGGGCACTACGAGCGCTACGTCCGCACCCGCTTGTCGCGCAAGAACTCGGTGACGACCGGCCGGATCTACGAGAACGTCATCCGCAAGGAGCGCCGCGGCGACTACCTCGGCGCCACCGTGCAGGTCATTCCGCATATCACCGACGAGATCCGTCGCTGTGTCGACGAGGCCACGGCCGGCTTCGACGTGGCCCTGGTGGAAATCGGCGGCACGGTCGGCGACATCGAGTCGCTGCCATTCCTGGAAGCGATTCGCCAGGTCCGCACCGAGCGTGGCGCCGAGAAGGCCATGTTCATGCACCTGACCCTGGTGCCGTACATCGTCGCGGCCGGCGAGTTGAAGACCAAGCCGACCCAGCACTCGGTCAAGGAGCTGCGCTCGATCGGCATCCAGCCGGACGTGCTGCTGTGCCGGTCCGAGCAGGCCATTCCCGATTCCGAGCGCCGCAAGATCGCGCTGTTCACCAACGTCTCCGAGCGTGCGGTGATCAGCTGCGCCGATATCGACGTGCTCTACGGCATGCCGTTGGAGCTGCACCGGCAGGGCCTGGACGAGATCGTCATCGACCAGTTCAAGCTGCGCGACAAGGCCGGCGCGGCGGATCTGTCGGAATGGTCGGCGGTGGTGGACGCGGTCAAGCATCCGCTCGACGAGGTCACCATCGCGGTGGTCGGCAAGTACGTGGACCACCAGGACGCCTACAAGTCGGTGGCCGAGGCGCTCAAGCACGGTGGCCTGCGTCAGCGCACCAAGGTCAACCTGACCTGGCTGGAAGCGCAGGACCTGGAAAACGCCGGCATGGAGGCGCTGCGCGATGTCGATGGCATCCTGGTGCCCGGTGGGTTCGGCGATCGCGGCTTCGAGGGCAAGGTGCAGACCTCCCGCTATGCGCGCGAGCACAAGGTGCCGTACTTCGGCATTTGTTACGGCATGCAGGCGGCGGTGGTGGACTATGCGCGCCATGTTGCCGCGCTGGAGTCCGCCAACAGCACCGAGAACGATCGGCAGTCGCCGCATCCGGTGATCGGGCTGATCACCGAGTGGCGCACCGCGACCGGCGAAGTGGAAAAGCGCGACGAGAAATCCGACCTCGGCGGCACCATGCGCCTGGGCCTGCAGGAACAGCGCCTCAAGCCCGGCACGCTGGCGCGCGAGCTGTACGGCAAGGACGTGGTCGCCGAGCGCCATCGTCACCGCTACGAGTTCAACAACCGCTACCGCACGCAGTTGGAAGACGCCGGCCTGGTGATCTCGGCCAAGTCGATGGACGATACCTTGGTCGAAATGGTGGAGCTGCCGCGCGAGGCGCATCCGTGGTTCCTGGCCTGCCAGGCGCACCCGGAATTCCTGTCCACCCCGCGCGACGGGCATCCGCTGTTCATCGGCTTCGTACGCGCCGCGCGCGAGCGCAAGGCGGGTGGGAAGTTATTGAAGGAAGCGCGTGCGTGATTATTCCCTTCTCCCGCTGGGAGAAGGTGGCGCGACATGCTGGAACAAGGCTATAGGCGAAGCCGCCTGCGCTTCGATGCGGACAGGCTTCGCCAACGCCTCCTAATCCCTCCCTGATTGAGAGGGGCCAAGCCCGGATCATTGCTCTCCCTCAAGGGAGATGCTCAAACGCAATAGGTGACCTGATGAAACTGTGTGGCTTCGAAGTCGGCCTGGATCAGCCCTTGTTCCTGATTGCCGGTCCCTGCGTGATCGAATCGATGCAACTGCAGTTGGACGTGGCTGGGCGCTTGAAGGAGATCACCGGCAAGCTCGGCATCAACTTCATCTTCAAGTCCAGCTTCGACAAGGCCAATCGGACATCCGGCACCAGCTTCCGTGGCCCCGGCCTGGAAGAGGGCTTGAAGGTGCTGGAGGCGGTGAAGACCCAGATCGGCGTGCCGGTGCTGACCGATGTGCACGAGTACACGCCGATGAACGAGGTCGCCGCGGTGGTCGACGTGCTGCAGACCCCGGCGTTTTTGGTGCGACAGACCGATTTCATCAAGAACGTCTGTGCGGCCGGCAAGCCGGTCAACATCAAGAAGGGCCAGTTCCTGTCGCCGTGGGACATGAAGCCGGTGGTGGACAAGGCCAAGTCCACCGGCAACGAGCAGATCATGGTCTGTGAGCGCGGCGCGTCGTTCGGTTACAACAACCTGGTCAGCGACATGCGTTCGCTGAGCGTGATGCGCGAGACCGGCTGCCCGGTGGTGTTCGATGCCACCCATTCGGTGCAGCTGCCAGGCGGGCAGGGCAGCAGTTCCGGTGGCCAGCGCGAGTTCGTGCCGGTGCTGGCGCGCGCGGCGGTGGCGGTCGGCGTGGCTGGCGTGTTCGCCGAGACCCATCCCGACCCGGCCAAGGCGCTGTCCGACGGCCCCAATGCCTGGCCGCTGGACAAGATGGAAGCCTTGCTGGAGACCTTGCTGGCGTTGGACAGCGTGACCAAGCGCCACGGCTTTCTCGAGCAGGGCGTCTGAGCGATCCGCTTGGCGCAGCGGCGGTCGTGCGACCGCCGGCTTGGGAATGGCGCCGTTGGCCCTGGGGTGAGGGGCGCTGGGTCTATCGCTCGCTGCATCGGGGTGTTGGGTCGCCATGGGGGTCTTGATGGCGGCCAGCATCGGCATGCCTGGCGATGGCAGCCATGCGCTGCAGGCGACGCGGGTGCCGATGCTGCTCGCCCTGCCCGCAGCTGCATTGGCGACGTTGGGTGCTCTGGTCGCCAGCCCGCTCGCGTTTGGGCTGCAGCGCCAGCCTGGTGCGGCGGCCATCGGTCTTGCGTTACTGCTCGTGCCGCTGGTGGTGTGTGGCTTGCCGTTGCTGGGCCTGATGGCCGACAGCGCCGTCGTCGGCCTGTTGCGCGTCCGCTCTCCCGCGATTTGGCAATAGGGCGGTGTGCGGCGATAATCCGGCAGCTGTTTCCGGTGTACTCCCCCCTTTACTGGTAACCGATCGGACCTATGACCACTATCGCCAAGATCCTCGCCCGCGAAATCCTCGACTCCCGCGGCAATCCCACGCTGGAGGCGGAAGTCACGCTGGAAGACGGCTCGTTCGGCCGCGCGGCAGTGCCGTCGGGTGCTTCGACCGGCACCAAGGAGGCGGTGGAGCTGCGCGATGGCGACAAGACCCGCTATCTGGGCAAGGGCGTCGGCAAGGCGGTCGGCAACGTCAACGGCACCATCGCCGACACGCTGAAGGGCTTCGATGCCGCCGACCAACAGGGCCTGGACCGGCGTTTGATCGATCTGGACGGCACCGAGAACAAGGGCCGCCTGGGTGCCAATGCGCTGTTGGGCGTCTCGCTCGCCGCCGCGCATGCGGTGGCGGCCTCGCGCAAGCGGCCGTTGTGGCAGTACTTGTCCACCATCACCGAGTCGGACGTGGCGCTGCCGGTGCCGATGATGAACATCATCAACGGCGGTGCGCATGCCGACAATAATGTCGACTTCCAGGAATTCATGGTGCTGCCGGTCGGCTGCAGCTCGTTCTCCGAAGCGCTGCGCGCCGGCACCGAGATCTTCCATTCGCTCAAGTCGGTGCTCAAGGGGCACGGCCTGAGCACTGCGGTGGGCGATGAAGGCGGCTTCGCACCTGACTTCCGCAGCAATGTCGAAGCGCTCGATACCATTCTCGAAGCGATCGGCAAGGCCGGTTACACCGCTGGCGAAGACGTCATGCTGGGTCTGGATGTGGCCTCCAGCGAGTTCTACGACAACGGCAAGTACAACCTGGTCGGCGAGAACAAGCGTCTGACCAGCGAGCAGTTCGTCGACTTCCTGGCCGACTGGGTTGCACAGTACCCGATCATCAGCATCGAAGATGGCCTGGCCGAAGACGACTGGGCCGGCTGGAAGCTGCTCACCGATCGCGTCGGCAGCAAGGTGCAACTGGTCGGCGACGACCTGTTCGTCACCAATCCGAAGATCTTCAAGCAAGGCATCGATTCGGGCACTGCCAACGCGATCCTGATCAAGGTCAACCAGATCGGCACCTTGACCGAGACCCTGGAAGCCATTGCGATGGCCCATCACGCCGAGTACGCGGCGATCGTTTCGCATCGTTCCGGCGAGACCGAGGACACCACCATCGCCGATATCGCGGTGGCGACCACCGCGACGCAGATCAAGACCGGTTCGCTGTGCCGCAGTGATCGCGTCGCCAAGTACAACCAGTTGCTGCGCATCGAGCAGGCGCTGGGGTCCGGCGCGCGTTACGCCGGTCGCGACGCGTTCGTTTCGATCAAGCGATAAGTCATGCGCAACTGGCGGTGGCTGCTGTTGGTGCTGGCATGTTTGCTGGCGTGGCTGCAGTACCGCTTTTGGTTCGGGCCTGGGAATTCCGGCGAGGTGATGATGCTGGAAGCCCAGGTCGCGCATCAGGCCCAGGACAACGAAGGGCTGCGCCAACGCAATCAGGCCCTGGCCGCCGAGGTCAAGGATCTCAAGGACGGCGAGGCAGCGATCGAAGAGCGCGCACGCAGCGAGCTGGGCATGATCAAGCCCGGTGAGACGTTCTATCGCGTGGTCGAGGATGCGCCTGTCACGCCGCCTGCCCAGCCGCACGGTGATGCCCAAACGCCAGGCTCGCCCGCAGCCGGGGAGCAGCCATGACCGGCTCGGTGTGGGCGATCGTGCCCGCGGCCGGACGCGGCACCCGCTTCGGTGGGCCGGTCCCCAAGCAATACTTGCAAGCCGCAGGCGCGCCGTTGATCGCCTACACCTTGGCGGCCTTGGCCGCCCATCCGGCGGTCGCCGGCATCCTGGTCGTGGTGGCGCCGGACGATGTCGACTGGCCGGGTTGGACTGCGGTCCATGCCACGCCAGTCATCACGTGCGTCGGTGGTTCCACCCGTGCGGCCTCGGTGCTGGCCGGTTTGCTGGCCTTGCCGGAGAGCGTGCGCGCCGACGATTTCGTGCTGGTGCACGATGCGGCGCGTCCCAATCTTGCGCTGGCCGATCTGGAGCGCTTGCTGGAGATCGGTCGCGGCGATCCAGTAGGGGCCATCCTGGCCGCGCCGGTGCGCGACACCCTCAAGCGCGCGGGCGACGATGGTGGCATCGATGCCACCGAGCCGCGCGAGCGGCTGTGGCGCGCACTGACACCGCAGCTGTTTCGCCGTCATCAGCTGATCCGCGGGCTCACCGAAGCGGCGGCGGCCGGGGTAGAGGTCACCGATGAGGCAATGGCGATCGAGCGCCTGGGCCTGCGGCCGTTGTTGGTGGAAGGTGCCGAGGGCAACTTCAAGGTCACCACGTCCGCCGACCTGGCGCGTTTCCAGT
The DNA here is from genome assembly GCF_009192945.1 of Xanthomonas maliensis. Lineage (GTDB taxonomy): Bacteria > Pseudomonadota > Gammaproteobacteria > Xanthomonadales > Xanthomonadaceae > Xanthomonas > Xanthomonas maliensis. The sequence goes on from NZ_NSET01000022.1 coordinate 132,407, forward strand.
TCGAACTGGCGCATCGGGACCCGGGACCTGGCACCCGGGACCCGCAAAGCGCCGCTCCACCGTCATTCGTATTTGCGCCTGCCGTTCCGGGTTCCGGGACCCGGGTCGCGGGTCCCGAAGAGATTTAACGCCTCATGTCCTTCAACTTCCGTATCGGCCAGGGCTACGACGTGCATGCGTTCGGCCCGGGCGACCATGTGATGCTCGGTGGCGTCCGCGTGCCGCATAGCCAGGGCGTGCTCGCCCACAGCGATGGCGATGTGGTGCTGCATGCGCTCTGCGATGCGATGCTAGGTGCGCTGGCGCTGGGGGATATCGGTCAGCATTTCCCCCCCTCCGATGCGCGCTGGAAGGGGGCCGACAGCATCCAGTTCCTGCAGCATTGCGATCAGCTACTGCGTGCGCGCGGCTGGTGTGTTGGCAATGCCGACGTCACCGTCGTGTGCGAACGCCCCAAGGTTGGCCCGCATGCGTCGGCGATGCGCGCGCGCATCGCC
>NZ_NSET01000023.1 GCF_009192945.1 Xanthomonas maliensis
GCCACGGGCCCAGCACCTGTGTGCGCTGGGCCAGCAGCTCCATTGCGGCCTGGCTGAAGCGATCCGCCTGCCGCTTGAACCCTTGATACGCCGCTGCATCGATGCGCGGCCAGTAGGTGTTTTGCCACTTCTCGCGTGCCTGCCGCTGATAGACCGGCAGCAAGGCCTTGGACAGCCCGTCCCAGGTTCCCTCGTTGGACGAGGCGATGCCGTGTGCGCGCAAGGCCTCCATCCCCGACTGGGTCAGCGCGTTGCCGCCGGCTTGCTCCTGCTCCAGCTCTTCCATGCGTGCGCGACTGGCCTTGGCATATTGGTCCGACAGCACCGCCGCATTACGCTGCAGCAGCGTATCGATCTGCTCGATATGCTCCATCGCGTTGAATTCCATCGCGCGCTCGTCCTTGTAACGCGCCATCGCCGCGACCACATCGTGCCGGTAGCCATTGAGCTCGTGGACCACGCCCACCGCATCCCACAGGCCCAGCAGCATCGGCGTATACGACTGCCGTTGCGCGCCCGGCTTGCCGTTGTGGCTGCTGGCGCACATGCGCGCATAGCGCTCTTGCAACGCCTTGTCGGCCGACGCGCCACTGGTGCCATGGGTGCGCAGCGCCCAGGGGTAGCGCGTGCTATTGGCGCGCAGTACCTCGGCCTTGTAGCCGCCACTCGACGTGCTGACCACCGCCGGCTTGCGGTCGTGCGGAAGTTGCGCTGGCTCGCCGACCTCGCCATCGAAGCCGCGATACTCCAGCACCGATTTCAAGGTGTCCGCACTGGACAGCGGCACCGTGTCGCCCTTGGCCTGCGGCGCACCGATCCACTGCTTGGGCGTGATCGGCTGCATGCGCTCGGCGCGCAAGGTGGCATCGTTGGCATAGCGCTTGAGCGTGGCTGGCGTCAGCACATGCTCGGAGAACATGACCCACACCGTACCGCACAGCTGCGGGTAACGCAGGGTGATGAACTCCATGCGCTCGGCGTTGTGCACCGGCCGCGAGCACGACGGCACACCGCCGCCAATAATGCGCTGCGCCGCCGTCGCCGACGGCTGCCGCCACAGCGTGCCGTTCTCGGCCACCGCATAGGCTTCCCATTGCTTGGCGCCGTACGGGCCGGACTGTTCGTAGAACAGATACAGCATGCCCTGCCGCAAGGTGCGCACCGCGTAGGTGTAGCCGGCGGACGAGACGTCCTCCTGGGTACCGCGGCCTTTGGCGAACGGCCCCAGGCCCGCACCCGGGCAGGAGGTCGGCACTACCGTATAGCGCACCGGCAGGATGACCAGGCCGGAGCTATTGCAGACATCGCACGGCGTGGAAGTGTCGTTCTGTGTCATGGCGTGATGCGCTCCTGCGTCGAGGGGGCCTGAAAGTTGCCCGCTTCCATTCCGATGCCCTGCCAATGGGCATCGTCCAGTTGATTGGCCAGCTCGGTGTAATCCTCGCCTGCGCTGACCTGTTCCAGCAGGGCCTGCACCTGCCGGTGTCTATAAAAACCGGGGCCCAGATGCAAGGCCTGCCATGCGAACAGATCCAGGCCGGCACCGGGACGCAGACCTCGGCGAACGCCATGCTGGACGGCAAGCACCGCCGCGGAGAACTGCTCGCGCACGATCTGCGCGCCTTCGCTGTGGGTGCGGACCCATGCCTGGTTCAGTGCGCCGATGCCGTCCAGACGTTCCCAGGCCGACGGCGGCAAGACCGCGCTGGGCGTGGTGTCGGATTCTCCACTGACGACCTGCAGGCTCTGCCAACGGTCGATATAGGCGAGGGACGCAATTCCGTTGAGAAAGTAGGCCAACTGCGCCGGCGCGCAGGTCGACCAGAACATATCCGCAACCAGCGGGTCGTAATAGCGCAACCAGCGCGCCATGTGGGTCACGGGGTGGCGAGTCACGGCGGTGGTCGCCAACTGGCGCGTCAACTGGCCGATCGACAGGTCGGAGAAGATCCACTCGCAGGTGCGCTGGATCTGCCCGCGCTCCATCGCCTGCGGCGTGGTGTCGGCCAGCGCCATGTCGACTGCCAGGGCGGACAAGGTTGCATGCGCGCCGCGCTCCAGATCCAGTGCGAACACGACCGGCCAGAAGCGCTCCGGCAGCTTGTCGATCCTGACCGCCACCGGCGTCACCGCCGCATCCTCGATGTGTTGACGGAAGCGGGTGTCGTGCGCGTCGTTGCCGCCGCTGGGCTGCATCAACAGGTAGCAGTGCGCACTGCCCGCTTGCGCGGCGAGTGCGTGCAGGCGTTCGTTGGCATCCTCGGCACCAAGACCTTGGGAAGGAGACTGGATCATTGCGGCGGCTTATCCAAGATCCACGGCGGCTTCGGAACGCAGCTGCGCGCTGACCAGACTCGGATCGCAGCCCTTGAACTGCGCCTGCGGAATCGACGCCGTCGCGCTGCTTCCCTGCGGCCCCAACCACTCCCGCTTGCCGCCCTTGAACTCCACCTTGCCCGGTGCGCCGAGTTCGATGTTGTCGCCTTCCAGCCGCAGGTAGGCGCCGGCGGCGGTGGCCAGCAGGTGCTTGGTCGGGGCCGACAAGGCGATGTCGGCGGTGGTGCTGACGAGGCGCACCTGGGTCTTGGCCGCCAGGGTGGCGGTGTTCTTGTGCGCGCGTGCGCTGACCGTGCCTTGGGCGGCGTGCAGGGCGATGCCGGTTTCCTGGTTGGGGCTGCCGGCGGCGGCCTTGCTGCCCTGGGTGTACAGCACCAGCCCGCCGGCCACCGCCAGCACCAGGTGGCCCTGGCTCAGCCAGTTCAGTGCGCTGCCGGCCAGCAGCGTGGTCTGCGTGCCCGACACCCATACCTGGTCGGCGGGGGTCAGGCTCATCACGCCGGCCTGGCCGCTGCCCAGCAGCACCGGGGCGCTCCAGCCGGGCACCTCGCCGCTGCCGCCGCCGATCTCGCCGGCCGCGCTGCCGCTGTGGGTGGCCTGCAGGTGCTCCTGCAAGGTCTTCAGGCCGTCCTGGGTCGGCAGCGCCTCCGCCTCGTTCGGCAGGCCCGCCTGCTGGGTACGGGCGGCGTCGTTGAGGCTCTTGAGCAGGTCGCTGCCCTGCTGCAGTTGGCTCAGCGCGCCGGTGGCGGCCAGCTGCGTGTTGCCCGGTTCGCTGGTCAGCAGCAGGCCTTGGCCGGCGCGCAGGGCGCCGGCGGCCTGGCTGGACAGCTCCGCGCCGAAGCCGCGCTCGTCCTGGCGGACGTTGTCACTGCCGCCCTTCAGATGGCCCAGCGTCAGCGTGCTGGCATGTTGGGTGGTGGACAGCTGGGCGCGGCCCTGGCCGGGGGTGTCGTCCAGCCGCAGTTGTTGGTAGCCGCCGGTGCCGGACTGGCTCTGCGCCAGCGCCTGGCTCTTGAAGCCGGTGAACACCGCGCCGTGGTCGTTGCCGTCGAACCAGGCCGGCGCATTGCCGGTGGCGCCGGCACCGCCGCCGCCGAGCTGGTTGTGCGCGGCGTTGTCCTGGCCGCGGCCGTTGTACAGCGCACCGACCACCACCGGGCGGTCGATGTCGCCTTCCAAAAATCCCACCAGCACTTCCTGGCCCTGGCGCGGCAGCACCACCCCGCCCCAGTTGTCGCCGGCCCAGGGCGTCATCACCCGCACCCAGGTCCAGGCTTGACCGCTGCCGGGGGCGTTGTCCTCGCCGCTGGGGTGGGCCTGCCCGCCGCTGGCGTTGCCGCCGCGCTGCCAGGGGAATTGCACCTTGATGCGGTGGTCGCGGTCGGACTGCAGCGGCGCGCCGTCGCTGACCACGATCGCGCTCAGCGTGCCGGTCACGGTCGGCTTGGGATGCAGGCGGGCGCCGTGGCCGTCTTCGGTCTGCGGGCGGTAGGTCAGCGTCTGCGGCAGCGCCAGCAGCCGGTTGTCGTAGAAGTCGCTCTCGGCCGGCAGCGGGGTGTCGGTGTCGGCCAGTCCGCGCAGCGCTGGCGGCAGGGCGACACCGGGCGCGGCATGCGGGCCGAGCAATTGCTCCAGCGCATCGAACACCTCGGCGCCGAGGTTGTTGCGCGCGGCATGTTCGACCTGCAGGCACAGGAACTGCGCATCGGCGTCCACGCCCGGATGCTGGCTGAGCGCAAAGCGGGTGCCGGGGGCGGCGCGGCGCCAGTGGCCGGCGGCGTGGATCAACTGGCTACGCACGCGCTGCGCATCCAGATGTTGTTGCGCGCGGCGCTGGCCCTGGGCGCGATCGACCCAGCCGTACGGGCCGCTGGTGTCGGCATCCTCGGCGGCGATGCCGTCAGTCGCATTGGCCTCGGCACTGGCCGGGCGCAGGTCCAGGCTGCGGTAGTCCCAGCTGGCGCGCGCCAGCTTGGCCGTGCAGGCGCGGCGCATGATCGCCCATTGCTGCAGGCTGTCCTCGCGCTCGCTGGCATCGGCGCGGTGATAGCGCACGCTGCCGATCGCCGGGGCGGCGTCCACCTGGTCGGCCAGCACCAGGGTGTGGCTGCCCAGCCGCTCGGACGCCGCATCGCCGCTGTGTTCGAACCAGAAGTAGATGCCTTCCTCGGCCAGCAAGCGCTGCACGAAGGCCAGGTCGCTCTCCTGGTATTGCGTGGTCAGGCTGCGCTTGGGATAGACGCTGGCATCGACCAGCGACCAGCGCCAGGCGGCGGTCACCGCGCCCTGGTCGGCGTAGTCGGAGAACACGCTCTCGACGATTTCCACCACGCTCATGTCGTGGAAGACGTAGCTGTCCACGCGCTGGCCCAGCAGCGCCAGCCACGGCTCCACCGTCAAGCGGTAGCGCGCCAGGCCGCCATTGCTGCCGACCTGCGCGATGGCGGTGACGTGGCCATGGAACGGCCGCAACTCGGTGCGCGAGTCGGCGGTGAGCAACTCCAGCAGCACCGGCTTGCCCAGCGCCTGCGCCAATGGCAGACCGGCGTCGGTAGACAGCGCGGTGATCTCCAAGCGGAACCCGCCGCCGTCGATGCGCTCGGTGCCGGCGAAACGCTCGGCCACCAGACGCTCGCCCCCGAAGGGCGTGTGCAAGCGCAGCAAGCGCTCCTGCTGGCCCGGTGCGGCCAGGGCGGACAACACGGTGGCGACCAGATCCATGGAAGCTCCTTGGCTGCGACGAGAGTGTGGCCGCCATGCCGAGCAGGGCGGCGTGCGTGCCCGGCAGACGCGACCAGGCGAGTCCGCAGTCTACACGGCGTCAGCGCCACTGATACCGCGGGTGGTGTGCAGCGGGAGATGGATCACGCACCCACATTACCGGGGCCTCCAGCCATCTGAATATCCACGGGCGCAAAGCCGCTCTGGACAGCGACAAACCGAGCGATCGACGTGGCCCCCAACAGTAACCTGACGCTCCGCCTCCGGCTCGACAGCGACCAGGCGATGACCATGCTGGCCTCTACCACCGGGTTGCTGGGCAATGTGGTCTCCCTGGCCGCCGGCAATAGGGTGGTGGAGGTCTCGGTTACTTCTTCGACCTGTAGGGTGTAGGGGGCTTCTGACGCCACGGCAAGGCTAAGGCCGATACCGGCCTCCAGATGCTAGCGGCAATCTATAGCTGCCGGACGCGGAGCCAAGATGGCCGCTCCCCCGCGTGGCGCCTGAGCAGCGCCAGGCCGGCAGCTTCGCAACAAATTGTGATGAGAAAGACGTGCGTATGGGGCTGATCCTTCAGCCCCATACGGTTACATCACGTTCGTCGCCGCGGACGGCGGCGAAGGTGACGCGTCACGTTCTCCAGCCGCTGAAACCGCCAGCGGGTGTAGCAACGAACGCGCACAGTCTTCGAGATAGCCATGTGGCCTCCGGTTTAGTGCGCCGGAGGAGGAATGGTCGTGCCACAGATGCTCGCCGCACCCCGCAAAATCGCGTCAACTCTGTTGACAGGACCATGCAGCCGCGTTGAGGATAGCTAGGTCGATTTCCCCGCGAAGGTAACGACCAGGCTCACCTGAAGCACCGGAAAGGCAAGCTCCGGCTTACCTTGCCCCGCTTCACGACTGGCGGTGGCGCTTACGAGGCGCCATCGCTAGTCGAGTCTGTTTTGGGAATCACGATTTTCGATAGATTGACGGCCGGATATTTATCTGGTCGGAAAGTGATCCCAACGCCCCCAAGATAGTGGGGCACCCCCAGGGGGTCAACACCAAATGTGCTGGAATCGTCACAAGCCTTGCGGCACTAGGGGCTGCTCAGACGACCGGTCGTGGCGCGTCGGGGGAGGGCGATTCTTACTGCGCTGGTCAAGTCGGGAGAACCCCTGCCGCCTGTTGGGGAATGGGTAAATACCACTCGGCCGGCAGCGCTGATCGTCTCAGCCCATTAGACCGCTGGCGGTAGGATTGCCTGCAACCTCTCACTCGGGTCCTGGCAACGTCAGGACTGCGGATCATGCCTTCTCGAACCGCTCACCGCGCCGCTCTGCAACGATCTAAAGAGCCTTCCGTCATCGCGCCCAAGGGACTAGCGTTGCCGGGCTTGCCGGACGCTATGTATTGGTACAACCCCGTAGACGGCGAGCGCATTGATCGGGACAGGTGGGAGTTGCTGCACGTGGGGCCCGGTGGTACGGACGTGCTTGCAACGGTTCGGCGGCGCCAAGGCGGCGAGGCCGATGTGTCGGTCAAAATGGTGGGAAGCTTCGTCGTACCGCCGGCCGTAACCCTGCCGATCGCTCAGGCTTTCGAAGTGGCGGTAGAGTTTGCGCGCAGGTCTTCAAGGTAGTCCTCTCCCTCTGTTCGCGAGTTACGCTCGGGCGCATCGCTACGACCGATTTAGCCACTTTGCTGGCTTTCACCTGACGGCTTAAGCCGGTGCAGCGACTCTGGCAGCAGATTTGTGTACCGCTTGAGCGACTTCCAGTCGCGGTGCCCGGTGACAATGGAAACCTCTGGGATGCTGTAGCCGCTCTCGAACAGCCGTGATGCGCCCTCGTGGCGCAGGTCATGGAAGTGCAGATCCTCTATCTGCAGGCGCACGCAAGCACGGCGGAACGCGGCGCCGATGCTGTCCGGCTTGTACGGGAAGATCAGCGGCCTATTGCGCTCCTGGCGCTCGATGATGTCCACCGTGCGCCCCAGCAGCGGCACCCGCTGGTTGTTTCCACGCTTCTCTTGCGGGTCCTTGCGGTCGCGGATCAGGATCGTTGGCTTATCGCCAGGCCGGTAGTCTTCCCAGCGCAATGCGACGATTTCGCCCATGCGCATCGCAGAGTCGATCGCGAAGGGGATCAAGTCGCGCATCGGGATGGTGCCCAGGTTGAACAGGAAGAATGCGGCCAGTTCATCCAGCTCCTTTCCCGTCGGCCGCCGGTTGCGCTCCACTGGCTTGGCGATGGCGCCGGCCCGGCGCAGCACTGGCCGCGCGGCAGCCACCACGTCGGGAATCGTCATGTTCCAGAGGGATCGACCCGCCGCCAGCACCTCGCCCAGGAATCCGAGCTCCATGGTCATGGTAGCCGGGCCCGCCTTGCGCTGACCGATGTGGGTGAGGATGTCCTGGCCGGTGAGGGTGGTCACCTCGCGGTCGCCGAGCGATTCCTCCCAGCGTTTGAGGTTGCCGCGCTTTGTCGCGGAGATCGGCCGGAACTTGCCCATCTCTTTCACATATCGGTCGATCAGCGCCGAGAGCGTCATGCTTTCCTGTGGCGGCATGGTTCCGCCCCTGATCGCGTCCTCTGTCAGCCGGGCCCAGTCCTCTGCGGCCTTTCTACCATTGAAAGTCTTCGAGGCGGTAGGATGCCCCTTGATGCGCACGAGCGCGCGCCACTTCTTCCCGCGTCTCTCAATCAGTGCCACCTGGTGCAACCCCCTCTGCTTGGTGCAGTGCGGGTACATTACACCGGGATCGGGCGTGAAAAACAGGGAATTAGCGGGAGTGAAACTGCACCGCTAGTGCACCAAGGATTGCGTAAAATGTTGAATGAAAAAGGAATCCGCCTTTCCGTTGCGCCCATGATGGATTGGACCGACCGCCATTGCCGGGTCTTTCACCGTTTGCTGGCACCGTCCGCGCGCCTGTACACCGAGATGGTGCACGCCAACGCGGTCGTGCTCGGAGATCGGGAGCGGCTGCTGGGCTTCGACCCGGTCGAGCATCCGCTGGCGCTGCAATTGGGCGGCAGCGATCCGGTCGTGTTGGCGCAGGCGGCGCGTATCGCCCAGGACTGGGGCTATGACGAGATCAATCTGAACTGTGGTTGCCCATCGGACCGTGTGCAGGCCGGGCGTTTCGGCGCCTGCCTGATGCGCGAGCCCGCTCTGGTGGCCGACTGCGTCGCGGCGATGGCGGCCGCCACCACGCTGCCGGTGACGGTCAAGTGCCGGCTGGGCGTGGACCAGGACGACGATTACGGGCTGTTCGCCAGTTTCGTCGACCATGTGGTGGCCGCTGGCGCGGCCTTGGTGATCGTGCATGCGCGCAATGCCTGGTTGCAGGGATTGTCGCCGAAGGAGAACCGCGAGGTGCCCCCGCTGCGGTACGACTGGGCGTATCGGCTCAAGCGTGAGCGTCCCGCCTTGCCGGTGGTCCTCAATGGCGGAATTGCCTCGGTCGCTGCGGCGATCGATCACCTGCGCCAGGTGGACGGGGTGATGCTCGGGCGGGCTGCCTATCACGATCCCTATGTGCTGCATTGCCTGGACGCTGCGCTGCAGCAGCGGCCGTTGCAGCCGCGCGCCGAACTATTGGGCTTGCTGCAGCCCTATGTCGTCGCTCAACTGGAGCGCGGTCTGGCGCTCAAGCACATCACCCGGCATCTGTTGGGCCTGTTTCACGGCCAGCCGGGCGGGCGCATCTTCCGGCAGGTCTTGAGCGAAGGCGCACATCGCCCGGGCGCGGGCTGGGACCTTGTGGAACAGGCCTTGCTTAAGACCCAGGCGCAGGCCTCGTTGGCTGCCTGAGTCAATGCGTCAGCGGCTGAGCATCGCGCTGATCGGGGCATCCAGAAGTTCATTTTGCTGAACCGTGTTAACGGGCAGCTAAAAAGTTCAGATCGGATTCACCCCGAAAAATCAAGAATTTGGCTCAATTCGACGGCCGACCACGGCGTGTGCTGTGGCTGTTTTCACGAATTTTGTATGTTCCTGAACAACCCGCTAGGATCAGACCGTGCCCCAGCTTGTCCGCCCGTCTCAGCGTTTTGCCCTGGTGGCCCTGTGTGCCGCCATGGCCGCGCCAGTGGCGTGGGCACAGGGATATCCGGGGCAGCAGGGCGGGCGTGAGGCGGCCGGCGGCCCGCGCGGCGACAGTCGATCCTTCTCGGACACGATTCGCCGTGTGCAGCGTTCCACTGGCGGGCAGATCCTTGGCGCCGAGAGCGTACCGTTTGGCGACCGGCGCCTGACGCGCGTCAAGTATATGGATGGCCAAGGGCGCGTGCGGACGGTCTACGAGCCGGAAGGCGTGCCTCCCGGCACACGTGGTCCAGCAGCTGCACCGCCGCCCGGACCGCCGCCTGCAGATATGCCACCACGCGGCGATAACCGTTAAGCGTGGATAGTGCAAGGCAAACTGACATCAATTCCCTGGCCCCTTGGCCAACAACGTAACTAGGGAGAGTGCATGCGTATCCTTTTGGTCGAAGACGAAGCTCCGCTGCGCGAGACCCTGGCCGCGCGCCTGAAGCGCGAGGGTTTCGCCGTCGACGCCGCGCAGGATGGCGAAGAAGGTCTGTACATGGGCCGTGAGGTTCCGTTCGATGTCGGCATCATCGACCTCGGCCTGCCCAAGATGTCGGGCATGGAACTGATCAAGGCGCTGCGCGACGAGGGCAAGAAGTTTCCGGTGCTCATTCTCACTGCGCGTTCGAGCTGGCAGGACAAGGTCGAAGGCCTCAAGCAAGGTGCCGACGACTACCTGGTCAAGCCCTTCCACGTCGAGGAGCTGCTGGCGCGCGTCAATGCGCTGCTGCGGCGTGCCGCCGGCTGGAGCAAGCCAACCCTGGAATGCGGGCCGGTCGCACTCGACCTGGCGGCGCAGACGGTGAGCGTCAACGGTGCCAACGTCGACTTGACCAGCTATGAGTACAAGGTGCTGGAGTACTTGATGATGCATGCCGGTGAACTGGTCTCCAAGGCCGACCTCACCGAGCATATCTATCAGCAGGATTTCGACCGCGATTCCAACGTGTTGGAAGTCTTCATCGGCCGCTTGCGCAAGAAGCTCGATCCCGACGGCGAACTCAAGCCGATCGAGACCGTGCGCGGTCGTGGTTATCGCTTCGCCATCCCGCGGACGGAAGGCTGAGCTGACGCTTCGCTAGACAGGCAGACGGGGTGTCGGTGCGCTCGAAGTGGTACAGACGCTGGCGACCCCGCTCGCTGCAGGCGCGCCAGTTATTGGCGGCCAGCCTCAGCCTGGTGGCGTTTCTGGCCCTGGCAGGCTACGCGTTGGACGTGGCCTTCGCCGACACCGCCGAAAAGAACCTGCGCGAACGCCTGAAGAACTACGCTTCGGCGTATGCGGCCAATATCGACTTCGTGCGCGATGGCTCGCTGTATATCGGCGGGCAACCGCCGGACCCGCGCTTTGACGTACCCGGCGGCGGCCTCTACGTGGAAGTCGTTCGGCCGGACGAGAGCTGGACCTCGATGTCGGCCGAGGGGCCGAATATTCCGCACGGGCGCATGCTGTCGCCCCGCCAGGAGGAATTCATCGGTCCATTGGAAATGACCCAGATCGACGGCACGCTCGGTCAGGTGTATCGCTACGGGTTGGGCGTGAGCTATGTCGAGCGCGAACACGGTGGCGAAATCCCTTACACGATCTATGTCATGGAAGACGCGCGCTCGATGGGGGCGCAGCTGCGGGTGTTCCGCAGTGCGGTGTGGTTCTACCTGGGCAGTGCCGGTGTGGTGTTGCTGGTGTTGCAGGCGTTCATCCTGCAATGGAGCCTGCGCCCGTTGCGACGGGTGATCAACGAATTGAGCAAGGTGCAGCGCGGCGAAATCCAGCGCATGAGCGAGCAGCATCCGCGCGAACTGGAGCCGCTGACCGAAAGCATCAATGCCTTCATCGAAAGTGAGCGCGACAACCTCGATCGTCAGCGCAATACCCTGGCCGATCTGGCGCACAGCCTGAAGACCCCGTTGGCTGTGTTGCGGACCCAATTGGACAGCGGCGCGTCCGAGCACGATCTGCACGAAGAACTGGATGTGCAGCTGCGGCGCATGAACGACCTGGTGTCTTACCAACTGGCGCGCGCGGCCTCCAGTGGCCACAAGCTGTTCGCTGCGCCGTTGGCGATCGAGCCGACCGCCGAAGAAATCGTGCGCGGCCTGGAGAAGGTCTATTCGACCAAGGGCGTGCTGTGCGAATTCGACATCTCGCCGGAGGCGCGTTTCTATGGCGAGCCGGGCGATCTGCAGGAGTTGCTCGGCAACCTGCTGGAGAATGCCTTCAAGTGGGCGCGCAGCCGGGTGCTGCTGACCGCCCAGCCTGGCCCCACCACCGGTAGCCGACGCGCGGGGCTGATCCTGTCGGTCGAGGACGACGGCCCCGGCATCGCCCCCGAAGACGTCGGCAAGATCCTGCAGCGTGGCGTGCGCGGCGACGAACGTGTGCAGGGCCACGGCATCGGCATGTCGATCGTGCAGGACCTGATCAAGGACTACCGCGGCGAACTGCAGGTGCGGCGCTCGCAGGAGCTGGGCGGGGCACGTTTCGACGTGACCCTGCCGCCGGGCCTGTGAGTTCCCGCGGGTCGGGTCACCGGTCGCGCGCCGCCAACCGGCGTGGCGGATGCCCGCGCATGAATCCTTCGCCAATGAAGCGCCGCGGTCCGACAACCGATTAACGCCTTGCGCGTTGCTCTGACCATACTGCCCGGGAAGTCGCCCATGGAGAATCACATGCCCCTGCGTGGTCGCGCATTACGCCAGAACGTCCCGCGTCTGGCCCTGGGCCTGGCGGCCTGTCTGATCGCACCGGCCAGCCCAGCCTCGGAGCGGACGCTGACCTCGGCGCAGCGCCAGTGGCTGCAGCGGGCCACCTATGGCGTTGACGACGAAGGCGTCACCCAGCTGCAGCAGCTGGGCCAGCACCGCTACGCCGCCTTGCTGCTGGCCCCCAGCGACGATGCGGCGTTGCCCGCGCCAGTGCGCGCGCAGCTGCAGCGTTTCGATGCCCTGCATACGCCGCTGGTCACCTTGTTGACCCAGTACGAAGCCGACAAGCTGCGTCTGCAGGCGATGCCCGATGGCGAAGAAAAGACCGCCGCCAGCAAGGAATGGCGCGCGCGTGGCGGGCAGATGCTGACGCAGGCGCGCCAGGCCCAGCTGCTGCGCGCGGTCTATGCCCCGGATCAGTTGCGCGAGCAGCTGGTCTGGTTCTGGCTCAACCACTTCAGCGTGTATGCCGACAAGGCGCGGGTGAAGTGGATGGTCGCCGACTACATGGAAAATGCGATCCGCCCGCACGCCACCGGCAAGTTCGCCGACCTGGTGATGGCCACGCTGCAAAGCCCTGCGATGCTGGAGTACCTGGACAACGCCAAGAACGCCAAGGGCAAGGTCAACGAAAACTATGCGCGCGAGTTGATGGAGTTGCACACGCTGGGGGTCGATGGCGGCTACACCCAGCAGGACGTGCAGCAACTGGCGTTGATCCTCACCGGCGCCGGCCTGGCGCAGGTCAAGGCCGAGGGCCTGGTGCCGCCGCCGGCCCCGGCACCCGGGCGGCCGCCGGTGGTGCGCGCGGGCTTGTTCGAATTCAATCCTGCCCGCCACCAGCCTGGTGACAAGCAACTGCTGGGACAGCGCATCGCCGGTGGCGGCATGGACGAGATCGCGCACGCCGTGCAGGTCCTGGTGCATCAACCGGCCTGCGCACGTTTCGTCTCGCGTCGGCTGGCCGAATACTTCGTCAGCGATCAGCCGCCTGCGGCGCTGGTCGAGCGGATGGCGCAGACCTTCCAGCGTACCGATGGCGATATCGCCCAGGTGATGCAGACCTTGCTGGCGTCGCCCGAATTCGTCCAGGCGCCGCGCCGGTTCGAAGACCCCAACCGCTTCGTCGTGTCGGGCGTGCGGCTGGCGTATGCGGACCAGCCCATTCTCAATGCCGGGCCGCTGGCGAGCTGGGTGCAGCAGTTGGGCGAGCCGGTGTTCGGGCGCATCACCCCCGACGGCTGGCCACTGCAATCGCCGGCCTGGACCAGCTCCGGACAACTGGCGCGTCGCTTCGAGGTAGCGCGTTCGCTGGGCAGCAACCCGTCGCAGCTGTTTCGCGCCGATGGCGACAGCACGACGCCGGTACCGCCGCTGCAGCGGATCGACGCGCGCGCGCCCTATCGCTGGTGGCAGCCATGGTTGTCGCCGCAGACGCGGCAGGCGCTGGAGCAGGCGCGCACGCCGCAGGACTGGAACGGTTTCCTGCTGTCCTCGCCGGATTTCAACTATCGCTGAGCGGTTCGCCGCGGGAGTTTGCTCATGCAACGACGCCAATTTCTGCTTGCCGGTGCGGCCGCCGCCAGTTTGCCCTGGTCCGGTCGCCTGTTCGCCGCCCCGCGCGATAGCGCGCGCCTGTTGGTCGTGTTCCTGCGCGGCGGCTACGACAGCAACAACCTGCTGGTGCCCTACGCCAGCGATTTCTACTACCAGGCGCGCCCGACCCTGGCGATCGCGCGTCCGAATGCCGACGATCCGCGTGGCGCAATCGCGCTCGATGCGCAGTGGGGACTGACGCCGGTCGTCGCCGATGCGCTGTTGCCGCTGTGGAAACGCAAGCAGGTGGCCTTCGTCCCGTTCGCCGGCACCGACGATCTGTCGCGCAGTCATTTCGAGACCCAGGACGACATCGAGTCGGGCCAGGCCGCCAGCCAGCATCGCGACTACCGCTCTGGCTTCATGGCACGGCTGTCGGGCGTGCTGAGCGGGGTGCCGACCATCGCCTTTACCGATTCGCTGCCGCTGGCCTTCCAGGGCGGCGGCGACTTGCCCAATGTCTCGCTCAAAGGCATCGGCAATCGCGGGCTGGACGAACGCCAGGCGCAGGTGCTGGCAGGCATGTACGCGCAGACGCCGCTGGCCGCGGCCGCGCGCGACGGCTTGGCGTTGCGTCAGCAGGTCACCACGCAGTTGCGCGAGGAAATGGAGCAGGCCGGGCGCGGCGCTGCCAGCGCGCGCACCTTCGCCGACGAGACCCGGCGCATGGCCAGCCTGATGCGCGAACGCTATCGGCTGGGATTCGTCGACGTGGGCGGCTGGGATACCCATGCCAATCAGGGCAGCATCGAGGGCGGGCTGGCCAACAACCTGCGCAATCTCAGCGAAGGCCTGGCGGCCTATGCCGATGCATTGGGACCGGCGTGGCAGGACACGGTGGTGGTGGTGATCTCCGAGTTCGGCCGGACCTTCCGCGAGAATGGCAGCAAGGGCACCGATCACGGCCACGGCACGGCGTATTGGGTGCTGGGCGGCAGCGTGCATGGTGGTCGCATTGCCGGCGAGCAGGTGGCCGTCGCGCAGGAGCAGTTGCTGCAGAATCGCGACTATCCGGTGCTCAACAACTACCGCAGCCTGTTCGGCGGCCTGCTGAGCCGGCTGTGGGGCCTGTCGCCGACCCAACTGGAGCGGGTCTTCCCCGGCGCCAAGCCGCGCGACCTGCGGCTGGTCTGAGGGCGCACCTCGCGCGTGTCGCCGCCGGGGCGGACGCGCTGGCGTGCGATCGCGCGATCACCGACTGCACGATGCGTGCTGCCTTCGCGGCGTGCGCGGGCAATCCCCATCGCGCCCCCGTCTAGCGGCGCATCGCGACCGCACCGGCGCGGGTCATCGGTGGTGGTCGGCGAACGGCGACGGGCCGTAGAGCGTGGTCAGGTGTGCCGCTACCTGCGGCATGTGGGCCGCGAGGACCTGCGGTGCGGAGAAGTGGTATTCGCTGAGCACGGCGAAGAACTCCTCCGGTGCCTCGGCCGCATAGGGATCGATGACGGTCTGCGCGTCGGCATCGACCTGCTGGCAGAACGCGTCGTATGCCTGCTGGAAATCGTGCGCCCACGCGCGGCGCATGGACGCTGGCAGCGGTGGCGTGCCATCGAGCGCTCCGTCCAGTGCGTCGAGTTTGTGCGCCATTTCATGCACGACCACATTGAAACCGGCGTGCGGGTCGGCCAGATCGGCCTGCAGGTCCGCCCAGCTGAGGATCAGCGGCCCCTGCTGCCACGCCTCGCCGATCAGTGTGTCTTCCCATTGATGCAAGACGCCAGCGGCGTCCAGATGGGTGCGCTGCACGCGGAAGGCGTCCGGATAGAGGATCAGCTGCGACCAGCCACGCCAGCCGGCCGCGCCGATTTCCAGCAGCGGCAGACAACAGGTGGCGGCCAGCAGCACGCGATCCTGCGGCTGCAGGTGCAAGCCAGCCAGCGGCGAGAGGGTCTTTTCGTGCAGGAAACGCGTTGCCAGTGCGCGCAGGCGGTGCTGGCGGTCGGGATCCAGGGCGGCGACCCAGGCGCAGGTCGCCACGACCGGCTGCCAGACGTCATCGGCAATGGGTTCAGGTCGGACCAGCCGCCGCAGCCACTGGATCAGCGGAACATCCCGGGCAGCAGGCTGTGCCAGCGCGGCATCATGCGCATGCGCGGCATCAGGGCGTCGCTGTCGCCACCACCGCCTCCGGTCGCCGTGGTCGGGGTCGGCTTATGGGCAGCCGCACGCGGCGGTGCAGCGCTGTCTTCGCCGGGCGTGCGGCCGTGTGCGGCGGAGTTGGTGCTGATGCAGCCTTCGCGATCGCCGTCGACCACGCGGTCCGCTGCCAGGGCGGCAAGCGGAGCCAGGCTCAGGAGCAGGCAAACCGTCATTCGGCGCATCGTCCACATCCAGGCAGGCGCGTGAGATCCCGATCATAACGCGCTTTTCACCCGCCCAGGCAAGCCGTGCTGGGCGCATTCCCGCCCTTGCCGCATAATTTACCCATCGATCTTGGGACCCTGCCGTGGACGACCGCGCGTTGCTGGCCAAACTTGCAAGCGGCCGGCTGTCCGGCGATGCCCTGGCGGCCGATGCCGGCTTGACCCGCGCCGCGGTCTGGAAGCGCATCCAGAACCTGCGGGCGGCCGGGGTGGCGATCGAGGGGCGGGCTGGCGACGGCTATCGGCTGTCCGCACCGCTGGACCTGCTGGACCCACAGTCGATCCGCCAGGCGCTCGGGGCCGAGGCCCAGGCTGGCCTGACAGCGCTGCAGGTCGCCTGGACGCTGGATTCCACCAACAGCCAACTGCTGGCGCAGCCGGCGCCCGCGCAGGGCGTGGCGGTGCTGCTGGCCGAGCGCCAGACCGGGGGCCGTGGCCGTCGTGGCCGGCAATGGATTTCGCCGCTGGCCGCGCATCTCTATCTATCGGCGTCGCGACGCTTTGGCGGCGGTCTGGGGCAACTGGCCGGCCTGAGCCTGGCGGTCGGGGTGGCAGTGGCCGAGGCCCTGCGTGGCTGCGGTTTCGCCGAGGTCGGGCTGAAGTGGCCCAACGACCTGCTGGCCCGCGACCGCAAGCTGGGCGGGCTGCTGATCGAAGGCGGCGGCGAAATCGCGGGCAACGCCCGTGCGGTGATCGGTCTGGGGCTCAACGTCCATATGCCGACCGAAGCGGCTGCGGCGATCGACCAGCCCTGGATCGACCTGGACACCCTGGCCGGCCAGGCGGTCACGCGCAATGCGGTGGCGGCCGCGATCCTCGACGCCCTGCTGCCGGCGCTGGACTTGTTCGAAGCGCAGGGACTGACGCCGTTCCTGTCGCGCTATGCCGCGCTGGACGTGCTGCGCGGCCGCCCGGTGCAGGTCGAGGAAGCCGGGTCCCGCCACCAGGGGATCGCGCTCGGGTTGGCGGCCGACGGCGCCTTGCGCGTGCAACTGGGCGAGCACGAGCGCCTGTTCCATAGCGGCGATGTCAGCGTGAGACCTGCATGAGCGATTGGTTGTTCGATCTGGGCAATTCGCGTTTCAAGTACGCCCCCTTGCAGGGACAGCGCGCCGGCGACGTGCAGGCCTGGGCGCATGGCGCCGAGGCGATGGATGCGGCGGCGCTGGCGGCCTTGCCGAGCGGGCGCATTGCCTACGTCGCCAGTGTCGCGGCGGCGAGCCTGACCGAGCGGGTGCTGGCTGGTCTGCAGACGCGCTTTGCGCAGGTGCAAGCGGTGCACACCGCGGCGGCCTGCGCCGGCATCCGCATCGCCTACGCCGATCCGCGCCGGTTCGGCGTGGACCGCTTCCTGGCACTGCTGGGCGCGCGTGCCGAGGTCCCGGTGCTGGTGGCCGGCGTTGGCACTGCGCTGACCATCGACCTGCTCGATGCCGACGGCCGCCATCACGGCGGTCGCATCGCCGCCTCGCCGACCACCATGCGCGAAGCCCTGCATGCGCGTGCGGTGCAGTTGCCGCCGGCCGGCGGTGACTATGTCGAGCTGGCCAACGATACCGCCGATGCGCTGGCGTCCGGCTGCGATGGTGCGGCGGTGGCGCTGATCGAGCGCAGCCTGTGGCATGCGCAGCACACCCTGGGCATCCCCGTCCGCCTGCTGCTGCACGGCGGTGGCGCCCCACCGCTGCTGCCACTGCTGCCGCAGGCGCAGTTCCGCGCGGCACTGGTGCTGGACGGGTTGGCGACCTGGGCGACGTATTCGGCGTCGCCGTAGAATCGACCCATGTACGTGCGCGCGCTCATCGTCGTCCTGATCGTCCTCAATGCCGGAGTGGCGTTGTGGTGGGCCGCGCAGCCGGCACCGGCCGCGCCCCCGGCGCCGGCCCAGCCGAGCGGGGTGGCGCCGCTGGAACTGCTGCCGGCACTGCCGAGCGCGCCAGCCACGATGGCCCCCCGGACCGCACCGGCCCCCACGCCGCCGTCGCCGGCCGAATCGGACCCTCCGGTCGCCGCCACGCCCGCCGCCATGCCCAGCGTCGCGCCCAGCGCCGCGCCGCCGCCGCGCTGTGCCAGCCTCGGACCGTATACGGCGCGCAGCGTGGCCGACGCCGCGCTGGCACAGGTGGCCGGCCAGGCGCGCCACGCACGTGTGCGCGAGGACCAGGATGCCGGCGTCAGCACCTTTCGCGTCATGCTGCCGGCGGTGGGCGACCGCGCCGCTGCGCAGGCGCTGGTCAAGCGCATCGCTGCGGCCGGCATCGGCGATTACTACGTCATCGCCCAGGGCGATGACACCAGTATCGCGCTGGGCCAGTACCAGAGCCGCGAGCGTGCCGAGCGGCGCCAGGCCACCCTGGTGGCGGCCGGTTTTCCGGCCAAGCTGGTGCCCAGTGGCAGTGGCCAGTCGCGCTGGTGGATCGACCTGCAGACCAGCGTGCCGATCGCCGGCCTGCAAGCGGCCGCGGGCGCCACGCGACAACGATCGCTCGACTGCGCCGCGCTGCGCTAGAATGCGCACCCTGCGCGCTGCGCAGGTTTTTGCCGGCATAGCTCAGTTGGTAGAGCAACCGCCTTGTAAGCGGTAGGTCCCCAGTTCGAATCCGGGTGTCGGCACCATTCAAGTCACGCGCAAGCGCGTGACCGCGTTGCGATTCGGCTCCAAGCGCGCGCCATGCCTGGGATGCGGGCGCGGCAATCTGGCCGACATTGCCCGGAGTCGACACGATTCCCGCCATGCGCTCTCCACGTTTTTCCCAGACGCTGCCAGCCGCGTCGACGATGTCGGACGACAGCGTTGATTCTTTGCGCTCGACGTGGGGGCGCGCCGGCACTGTCCGGCGACGGGCTTGCTCGGCTCAGGCCGGGCGGCCGGCCGAGAGCAATTGCAGGACATCGTCCGCCGAGGCCGCCGGTGTCGCGGTGGTCTGCAGGCGTTGGGCCATGGCTGCGGCAACGATGGCCAACGCTTGCCGCAACACGCTGTCGGCATCGGTGCGTGCATCCAGCACGTGTTTGCCTGGTAGCTCGAGGGTGTTGAAGATCGCCCGGCAGCGCTCCAGGTTCTCGGCCGTTTCGAAGTGGTTGGGAGCATCGCCGCGCGCGCGGATGCGTGCCAGGCCGGTGGCGGGCGGAAGGTCGAGCAGCAGCAAGACGTCCGGCCGCGGTGCAAAGGCGTTGAGCGCCATCAGGTTGTCCAGCGGCAGGCCCGCCGCGCCCTGGTAGGCAATCATCGACGGAAAGTAGCGATCCAGAATCACCACCTCGCCGCGCGCCAGCGCTGGTGCGATCAGTTGCTCGACATGGTCGCGGCGGTCGCGGATCAGCAGCGTGGCTTCCTCGTCCGCACTCAGGCGGCCGGTGGCTGCCGACTGACGCAACTGGGTGCCCCAGGGGCCATTGGTCGGCTCCTTGCTGCAGACCACCGGAATCTCGGCGGCGCTCAAGGTCTCGGCCAGACGTCTGGCGAGCGTGGTCTTGCCGGCTCCGTCGATCCCTTCGATCACGACGAGCAGGCCGCCAGGGGCAAGTGCGATTGTCATCGCGCTACTTTAGCCGATCGGTCGACTGCGGCCGATCCTTCCCGGAGGGATCACTGCAGCGAGGGCAGCTGTCGGGAATATCCTGATACTCCCCAATAGGGGGGATAGGCGCATACTGAACAAGTCAGGCATGGCGCTCAACCGTGCGGCGCTCGAGCAGCGTCCTTGTTGACATCAAGGAAGATGGACGCGTTCGCCGTCACCCTAGAGACGGCATCCTCCGCGTGACGCCCTTCGCTGGCACCGTCGTGACCATACTCCTTGTCTTCGCCGCACCGTTGCGCGGGCGTTACCGCATCGACCGCTCTGTGGCGTGCTGATCGATACCTTTACTCCCTGATGTCGCCAGCAAGGCAGCGCCGCACTGCGCGCTCCACCGCAAGGCCTGCGCGCGCGCTCGTGTTGCGTTGCCGCGCGTCAGCGCCGCACGCGCCGACTAGACTGCGCGGCTTTCCCGATGTTGGAGCACTACATGGCGACGCACTACCAGCCGGTTTCCCTGATTGGCGTTCCCACCGATATCGGTGCCGGCCACCGCGGCGCGCGCATGGGACCGGAGGCCTTGCGCATCGCTGGCCTGGGCGAGGCCTTGCAGGCGCGCGGCGTGGATGTGCGCGACCTCGGCAACCTGGATGGGCCACGCAATCCGTGGCAGGCACCACAGGCCGGGTACCGGCATCTGCAGGAAGTGGTGGCCTGGAACCGTGCGCTGATGGAAGCCAGCTACGCCGAACTGCGCGCCTGCCGCATGCCGATCATGCTCGGCGGCGATCATTGCCTGGGCATCGGTTCGATCACCGCGGTAGCGCGCCATTGCCGTGAACAGGAGCGGCCGCTGCGGGTGCTGTGGCTGGACGCGCATTCGGACTTCAACACCAGCGAGGTGACGCCGTCGGGCAATGTGCACGGCATGCCGGTGGCCTGCCTGTGCGGCCTGGGACCGCAGGCGCTGACCCATCTCGGTGGCAGTGCGCCCGCGCTGCACCCGGAGCAGGTGCGCCAGATCGGCATCCGCTCGGTCGATCCGGAGGAAAAGCGGTTGATCAAGCAGCATCGCATCGATGTATACGACATGCGCTACATCGACGAGGTCGGCATGAAGCGCACCATGGAAGCGGCGCTGGAGGGACTGTCTGCCGACACCCATCTGCACGTCAGTTTCGACGTGGATTTCCTCGACCCCAGCATCGCGCCTGGCGTCGGCACCACGGTTCCGGGCGGGCCGAATTATCGCGAAGCGCAGTTGGTGATGGAGATGATCGCCGACAGTGGGCGCATGGGATCGTTGGATATCGTCGAACTCAATCCCGTGCTCGACACCCGCAACGCGACCGCCGAGTTGGCGGTGGATCTGGTCGAGAGCCTGTTCGGAAAGTCGACCCTGATGCGGGATTAGTCACTGACTGAACATCGCCGCTCGCGTTCACATCAAATCCACGGCCGCGCAGTCAGATTTGGCGCCAAGCGAGTGCATCGGCACCGCACGAAGAACCGAGGAAGACCTATGAAGCGACTGCTGACACTGATGGTGCTGGGCCTGTTTTCGGCTGGCGTGATGACGGGCTGCAACACCGTCGCCGGCGCCGGCAAGGATATGCAGGGAGCGGGTCAGAAGGTTGAAAAGAAGGCCGAAGACTGTAACGACGGCAAGTGCTGATCACCGCATCGGCCGAGTCCTTGGCCGATGTATCCAATCGATTTGCGGCAGTCCGCCGCGAGCTATGAAGGAGTCCATCTTATGAAGCGTGCTATCGCGTTGCTGGTGCTGTCGATGCTGTCGGTAGGAATGCTGGCCGGTTGCAATACCGTGGCAGGCGCCGGCAAGGACGTGCAGGGTGCTGGCGAGAAGGTCGAAGACGCCGCGCGTCGTTGATCCGTTTCAGAGCCGAGAAAAAACGGGCCGACAGGCCCGTTTTTTTTGCCCGCGTCGCGGACCTGCGCACGGCCGCATGTCTTGGCACCCATTCATCGCGGTGAGTGTCGGCTTGACGGATCTTGATGCCTGGCGAACACCGCGATCGCCAACCTGCAGGCACGGTCAATCGCGGCCGCAGCCAAGCGGAGAACGCAATGAACACGGACATCATTTCCGGCAAGTGGACTCAACTGAAGGGCAAGATGCAGGCCAAGTGGGGCGATCTGACCGACGACGACTTCAAGGTCGCCGAGGGCAATGCCGAATACCTGCAGGGCAAACTGCAGGAGCGCTATGGCTGGGATCGCGACCGCGCCCAGAGCGAAGTACGGGCATTCGAGAAGTCGCTGAAAGACGAGCGCTGAGCCCGCGCCGCGCAGGCGCGGCCAATGGATCGACGAACGGGCCGCCCTGCAGGGCGGCCCGTTCGCGATGTGGGCCACGCCCGGTCGACTGGTCGGCTAGACTTGAGCGCTGGTTTCTCCGGCCCTCCTGTTCATGACCACCCGCGTTCTTACCGGCATCACCACCTCCGGCACCCCCCATCTGGGCAACTATGTCGGCGCGATCCGCCCGGCCATCCAGGCAAGCGCTGTTGCCGACACCGAGAGCTTCTACTTCCTGGCCGACCTGCACAGCCTGATCAAGGCGCAGGACCCAGCACGCACGCAGCGCTCGACGCTGGAAATCGCCGCCAGCTGGCTGGCCTGCGGGCTGGATCCGGCGAAGGTCTGGTTCTATCGCCAGTCCGACGTGCCGGAAACCACCGAGTTGATGTGGCTGCTCACCTGCGTGGCCGGCAAGGGCATCCTCAATCGCGCCCATGCCTACAAGGCGGCCGTGGACAAGAACCGCGAGCAGGGCGAAGACGAGGACGCCGGCGTGACCGCCGGATTGTTCATGTACCCGGTACTGATGGCCGCCGACATTCTGATCTTCAATGCGCACAAGGTGCCGGTGGGCCGCGACCAGGTGCAGCACATCGAAATGGCACGCGATTTCGCCCAGCGCTTCAATCATGTCTACGGCCGGGAGCACTTCGTGCTGCCGGAGGCGGCGATCGACGAGCAGGTCGCCACCTTGCCAGGCCTGGATGGCCGCAAGATGAGCAAGAGTTACCACAACACCATCCCGCTGTTCGCCCCGCGCGAGGAGTTGCGCAAGCTGGTGTTCTCCATCCTCACCGATTCGCGTGCACCGGGCGAGCCGAAGGACACCCAGGGCTCGGCGCTGTTCCAGCTGTATCAGGCGTTTGCCGCACCGGCCGAGACGGCGGCGTTCGCGCAGGCGTTTGCCGAGGGCATCGGTTGGGGCGATGTCAAGCAACGGCTGTTCGAACGGGTGGACCAGGAGATCGCGCCGCTGCGTGCGCGCTACGACGCGCTGATGGCCGAACCGACCAAGATCGAGGCGATCCTGCGCGACGGCGGCGCGCGCCTGCGCGCCCGCTATGCCACGCCCTTGCTGGCCGAACTGCGCGATGCGGTGGGGTTGCGGGATCTGTCCAGCCAATCGGGCAGTGCCGAGGGCACGGCGACCAGCAAGGCCGCACTGCCGGTTTTCAAGCAATACCGTGAGCAGGATGGGCAGTTCTACTTCAAGCTCGCCGATGCGGCCGGTACGGTGCTGCTGCAAAGCGATGGCTTCGCATCGCCGCGCGACGCCGGGCAGTTGATCGCGCGTTTGAAGCAAGCCGAGCAGCCGGCCCAGCTGCAGTTGCCGGGCGTGCATGCGCAGTGTCCAGCAGAGACGGTGCTGGCGGCGCTACAGGCGCTGCGCGCGGACTGAGCGCAGCGCGGTGCGCATGGCGCATGCGCACTGCAGCATGCGCGCCGCTTGTGCAGATCGCATCACCGCGCAATGCAGTTTCCTGTTTCCCCTTGCGGAGGCGAGATGAGCCGTACGCCCGATCACGGCATCTGGACCATCGATACCGGCTTTGGTGGCGCCCAATTCGATGCCGCCTACCTGATCGTCGAAGACGGCCAGGCGGCATTCGTCGACTGCGGTACCACGCACTCGGTGCCCCGCATGCTCGCGGCGTTGGACCAGGCCGGCATCGCACCGGCGCAGGTCGCGTGGCTGGTGCTGACGCATGTGCATCTGGACCACGCGGGCGGGGCCGGTGCGCTGCTGCAGCAGCTGCCGAGCGCGCGCGTGCTGGTGCATCCACGCGGTGCGCCCCATCTGATCGATCCCAGCCGACTGATCGCCGGTGCCAGCGCGGTGTACGGTGAGGCCGAGCTGGCACGCAGCTACGGACGGGTCCTGCCGATAGCGGAAGAACGCATCGTTGCCGCCAGCGATGGGCATCGCGTGCGATTGGGCGCACGGGAGCTGCGCAGCATCGAGACGCCCGGGC
This sequence comes from Xanthomonas maliensis, assembly GCF_009192945.1. Lineage (GTDB taxonomy): Bacteria > Pseudomonadota > Gammaproteobacteria > Xanthomonadales > Xanthomonadaceae > Xanthomonas > Xanthomonas maliensis. The sequence goes on from NZ_NSET01000023.1 coordinate 23,625, forward strand.
ATGCGCGGCACCATGTGTGCCTGTGGGATGCGCGCAGCCGCAGCTGGTTCACCGGCGACACCTTCGGTTTGTCCTACCGCGCGCTGGACAGTGCGCAAGGTCCGCTCATCCTGCCGACGTCCTCGCCGGTGCAGTTCGAGCCGGAGGCAATGCTGGCCTCGATTGCGCGCCTGCTGGAGACCGCGCCGGAAGCGATGTACCTGACCCATTACGGGCGGGTGGCGCCACCGGCACCGTTGGCGCAGGCCTTGGCCGAGCAGATCCATGCGATGACCGCACTCGCGCGCGAATGCAATGCCCACGCCGACCCGGCGCAACGACATCGTTGCCTGGTGGCGGCGCTGACCGCGCTCTACCTGCAGCGTGCGCGTGACCATGGCTGCGCACAGGACGCGGCGACCATCGCGCACCTGTTGGCCACCGATATCGAACTCAACGCACAAGGCCTGGCGTGCTGGTTGGACCGCGCGCCGCGCGCGCAGTGAACACTGCGACCGGCGCGCATTGCCGTTGCCGCTGTCCATGATCGGCAACGTGATGCGGTTGGGTAGGCAGCTGGATCGGCGATCGCTGTGAGATCGGGGCGGCTGCGTGCGATCACGTTGCGCGTGCGGCCCGGAGGCGCGCAAGTCGCAGTCGACAGCGACTTTTGTGCTGCAGGCTTTGTAAACTTGCGGTCATCTCGTTCCTGCAAGGCCTCGCCGTGAATCCGATGCGCATCCTGTTGCTGTCCGCCTGTCTGTTCGTCGGAGGCGTGGCGCACGCGGCCAACGACCTGCCTGGCGGCGGCATCGATGCAGAGGCCTTATCGCGTCACGTGCAGCTGCTGGCGTCCGATGCGTTCGAAGGCCGCGCGCCGGCCAGTGCCGGCGAACAGCGCACGGTCGACTACCTGGTCGAGCAGTTCAAGGCATCGGGATTGCAGCCTGGCGGCAACAACGGCAGCTGGACCCAGGCGGTGCCGTTGGTGCGTGCGCAGGTCGACGGGCCGGTGCAGGCCAGCCTGCAGATCGGTGGGCAGCGGCAGCCGCTGGTCAATGGCACCGACGTGACGCTGCAGAGTCTGCGGCCGCAGGCCAAGGTGGCACTGAAGGATGCACCGCTGGTCTTCGTCGGCTATGGCATTAGCGCGCCGGAGCGCGACTGGGACGACTACAAGGGGGTGGACCTGCGCGGCAAGATCGCGGTGATGCTGATCAACGATGCCGATTTCGAGACGGCCGCGCCGGGTGCTTTCGATGGCAAGTCGGTCACGTATTACGGGCGTTGGACCTACAAGTACGAGGAGGCAGCGCGACGCGGCGCGGCCGGCGTGTTGATCGTGCACGAGACCGCGCCGGCTGCCTACGGTTGGGCGACGGTGCAGAGCTCGGGAATGTCGCCGTTGTTCGATATCGAGCGCAGCGATGCCGAGGCCAAGGCGCAGCATGTGGCGGTGCGCGGCTGGATGCAGCGGACGCTGGCGGTGTCGCTGTTCCAGCGCGCCGGGCTGGATTTCGAGCAGGCCAAGCGGCGTGCCCAGCAGCGTGACTTCACCCCGATGGTGCTGGGCGATGCGCGGTTGTCGGTCGCCTTCAAGCTCAAGCGCGAGCGCGTGGTGACCCATAACGTGGTCGCCAAGCTCACGGGCAGCACGCATCCCGACGAAACGGTGATCTTCTCTGCGCATTGGGACGCCTTCGGTCTGGGCCAGGCCGATGCCAGTGGCGATCGCGTGCGGCGCGGTGCGGTGGACAACGCCACCGGCGTGGCCAGCGTGCTGGAACTGGCGCGGGTATTCGCCGCAGGGCCCAAGCCGCAGCGCACGCTGTACTTCATCGCCCTGACGGCCGAAGAGAAGGGCCTGCTCGGCGCCAATTACTACGCGGCGCATCCGCTGGCGCCGTTGGACAAGACCGTGGCCGTGCTCAACATGGAGATGTTCAGCCCCGATGGTGCTACCCATGACATCGCCTCGTGGGGGCGTGGACGCGTCTCGCTGGAGGGCGCATTGGAGCAGGCGGCGCAGGCGCGCGGACGGCGCTACTCGCCCGATCCCAACCTGGAAGCCGGTTTCTTCTATCGTGCCGACCACTTCGCCTTCGCGCGGGTCGGCGTGCCGGCGATCACCGTGGGGCCCGGGCTGGACAAGCTCGACGGTGGCCTTGCCGCCGGCAAGGCGCTGCGCGAGAAGTACTTCGCCGACTGCTACCATCAGCCCTGCGATCGCTGGACGCCGCAATGGGATGCCAGCGGACACGCCGCCGACACCACGCTGGTCTACGATGTCGGCGCCGCACTGGCCAATGGTCGGCAATGGCCGGCCTGGCAGGAGGGCTCGGAGTTCAAGGCGATCCGCGCACGCAGCGATGCCGCGCGCCGCTGAGGCGCTGGCGGCAAGAACGGCGACGGACGCCTCCGTTCACCGCGCTGATCGCCGCAGCTGAGGGCAGGCCGCACAGCGCCGGCAGCTGTCGATGCGAAGGCGAATCGTGCCGACGCAGTCAGCGTGCTGGGCGGCGCGAGGCGGCAGGTCTGCAGGGATAGCGCTTTGCCAAGGCCTGGACGATCAGGGTAGTGGCGGGCTCGTCCAGACGCGCATCCGGCAGCGCGTTGAGGTCGGCCAGCAAGGCCTGCACGTCCGGTGGACCGGCCTGGCCGGCCGGGCGGCACCACCGCTGTCCTTCGCTGCCAGCAGCGATGCCGAGCAGATAGGCCGCGGCGGTGCGCGCGGACACCATGACCCGCAGTTCGGTCTGCTGCGGGTCCAGATCGGCCGCCAGCGATCCATCCAGTGGGGCTTCCAGCAGCTGATGCCCGCTCATCTCCCAGGGAGCTGCAGACGTGCTCGCCAGCGTGGTGTTGCAAAGCGCGGCCAGCAAGGGCAACGCGAGCCAGCTCCGGTTGGATGCCATCAACGACTCCCTTCTCGATGAGTCACCTGTCCGTCGTGGCGGCCAAGGCGTGCACGGGTGCGCGGCTTGCACGATACCAGGTGATTTAGAATAACCATCTCCGCTGTGTCTGGCACCGTCCGATGTCTTCCTCTCCTGTCGCCGTCGCGCCTGCGCGCGGCGGTGTTGTCGTTTTCGCGTTGTTGTTGGTCTATGTCGTGTGGGGCTCGACGTATCTGGCGATCCGTTTCGCGCTGCAAGGCGGTGCGCAACCGCTGACGATGGTGTCGGGCAGCCGCTTCATCGTCGCCGGCACGCTGTTGTATGCGGTGCTGCGCTGGCGCGGCGTGGCGGCGCCGACGCGCGCGCAGTGGAAGAACGTGGCGCTGATGGGGGTGGCATTGCTGTTGCTGGGCAACGGCATGGTGGTCCTGGCCGAGCGCAGCGTCTCCTCGGGATTGGCGGCCACGGCGGTGGCATCGGTGCCCTTGTGGATGGCCTTGTTCGGTGCGCTGCGCGGGCAGCATGCCAGCGTGGGGGAGTGGGCCGGCATCGCGATCGGCTTTGCCGGCGTGGTCTGGCTCAACGCCGGCAGCAGCCTGACCGCCACGCCGGGCGGACTGGTGTTGTTGCTGATCGCACCGATCGGCTGGGCGTTCGGCTCGGTGTGGTCGCGCGGGCGCGACCTGCCGACGCCCTTCATGACCGCCGCCGGGCAAATGCTGTGCGGCGGCGTGTTGTTGGTGACGACCGGCCTGCTGCTGGGCGAGCGCCCCACTGCCTGGCCGAGCAGCTCCGGATTGCTGGCGGTGGCCTACCTGTGCGTGTTCGGTTCGATCGTCGCGTTTACCGCCTACGTGTGGTTGCTGCACCATGTGCGGCCGGCGTTGGCCGGTAGCTACGCCTACATCAATCCGGTGATCGCGGTGGCCTTGGGCGCATGGTTGGGCAGTGAACAATTCGGCATGCAGGATCTCGGGGCGATGGTGGTGATCCTGAGCGGCGTGGTGGTGCTGACCCTGGCCAGGGCGCGGCGATGAGTAACGCTGCTGCGGCCGAGGCGCGGCGCGGCCTGCTGATCACCGCGTCGGCGTTCGTGCTGTGGGGCGTGGTGCCGTTGTACTGGCACCTGCTCAAGGCGGTGCCGTCGTTGCAGATCATCGCCCACCGCATCGTCTGGAGCACCGTGCTGGTGGTGGCGTGGCTGCTGCTCAGCTCCGGCGTGGGCTGGTGGCGCACCATCGCCGCGCAGCCGCGGGCCTTGTCGATCCTGCTGGCCAGCAGCATGGCCATCGCCTTCAATTGGGGGCTGTACATCTGGGCGATCAATGCCGGCCATGTGATCGAGGCGAGCCTGGGCTATTTCATCAATCCGCTGTTGAGCGTGTTGCTGGGCGTGCTGGTGCTCAAGGAGCGGCTGCGCGGCATCCAGTGGCTGGCGGTGGCCTGTGCGACGGTGGGCGTGCTCTGGCTGACCGTGGACGCCGGCACGCCGCCTTGGATCGCCCTGGGGTTGGCCACCTCGTTCGGTCTGTATGGGTTATTGCGCAAGCTGGTGGCGGTCGATCCGGTCGCCGGGCTCGGCGTGGAAAGCCTGTACCTGTTCGTGCCGGCGCTGCTGCTGGCCGGCTGGGGCGAGCAAGGCCATGGCGGGGCGTTCTTCAGCGGTTGGAGCCTGCGAACCGATCTGATGCTGATCTTCGGCGGCGTGGTCACGGCCTTGCCGTTGATCGGCTTCGCCTACGGTGTGCGGCGCATCCCGTTGTCGTTGGTCGGCATCCTGCAGTACATCGCGCCGACGCTGCAGTTGCTGCTGGGCGTGTGGTTCTTCCACGAGCCATTCGACACCGGCCGGGCGATCGGCTTCGTCTGCATCTGGATCGGCTTGTTGCTGTTCGTCGGCGACAGCGTGTTGCGCGCCCGTCGTCAGCCCACTCCGCCGCGCTGAGGCTGCGGCGCGATTGACGACCGTGGCGTCCTCGCAGGCTCAGCTGCGGCTGGCCGGCGTTGGGTCGGTCTGTGCCAGGGTGCCGGCCGGCAGGGTTTGCGGCGCCGGGCAGTGCCCCGACGCGGCTGGGGTCTGCGCCATCCACTGCTCGATCGGTGCACCCAGCACATCCAGGCGCATCGGCAGGCTCAGGTGGTCTTCGCCGGCCATCTCGATGTAGTGCGCCCGCGTGCTGGCGGCCGCCAGCCTGCGCCCATGCGCCACCGGGATATGGTGGTCGGCCGCGCCGTGCAGCACCAACACGCAGGCGCGGGTGCGGGCCAGCGCTGCAGCGACATCCACGCGGTCCAGGTCGAGCTGCAATTGGCGGTCGGCAGCAGCGATCACCGCGTCGATGTCCTGGCCGCCGTAGCGCCAGCGCGCATAGCTGGCCACTGCCTGCGCGCGCCAGCCATGCGGCTGGCTGGCCAGCATGTGCGGCACCATGTCGCGGATGCCGCGGCCGGCATTGGCGAAGGATTCCATCGCCACCACCCCGGCGACGCGGTCGCCCAGCTTGTCGGCGCTGAACACCGCCGTGGCGGCGCCGTAGGAAATGCCGAACAGGTACAACGGCCCCCGGACCTCGCCGCGCGGCTGCAGGGCATCGAGCACGGCGATCACGTCGTCCGATTCGCGGGTGCCGTAGCCGGCCGGGCCACCGCCGGAATGGCCGTGGTTGCGCAAATCGATGGTGATGACGCGGTAGCCGGCCTGGGCCAGGTGCAGCGACCATGGCAGCAGCGAATCGCCGTCCATCATCCATCCGTGCAGCAGCACGACGGTGCCGCGCGGCGTCGGCGCCGGTGCGCTGGGCGGATGGAAGGTGACGTCTACGTCTAGCGCGTGCGCCGGATCCTGTCGCTTGCCGAGATAGCGGTAGCGCAAGCCGTAGTCGCCCGGGTCGATCGCACGCCAGAAGATCGGCACCTGATCGCGGCCGAGCACATGACCGCTGCGCGACGGCACCATCGCGATGCTGGCGGCGATGCGGTCCTCGTCCAGCAATGGCGATACCCCGCCCGGAGCGACCAGGCGCTCGCTGAGTGAGGTGGAGGAGGACGAGCAGGCCGCCAGCCAAAGGCAGCTGCAGGCCAGCAACAGCAGGCGCTTCATAGGCGGACGATCGGTCGACAACGCGGCCGCGCAGGCTACGCCCGCAGCGCCGGTCGCATCTACCGCAGTGCGGTGACAAAACGATGACAGCTGCCCGTGCGTTCAGCCACCGGCCGCGGCGGGCTGCTGCGGCCAGGCAGAGCGCTAGATCTCCCGCAACGCGGTGGTGATCGGCAGGCGCGCCGCTCGCAGCGCCGGGAACAGTCCGCCAACCAAGCCAATACCCAACGCCCACTTCAGGCCGCTCCATAGCAGCGGCGGCGAGACCTTGAACTGGAACACCACCTGGCTGAAGCTGCTCCCCAGGGTGGAGACGCTGTAGCCATTGAAGACCGCCCAGGCGATCAGTCCGCCGAGCAACCCGCCCAGCAGCGCCAGCAGCATGGTTTCCAGCATCACCGCCACCACCACCGGCAGGCCGCGGAAGCCGATCGCGCGCATCGTCGCGATCTCCCGGGCGCGGGTGGCGACTGCGGCATACATGGTGTTGAGCGCGCCGAACACCGCGCCGATCGCCATGATGGTGCCGATGAAGGTGCCCAGGATCTCCAATACCTTGCTCAGGCTGCCGCCCTGCTTGCGGTAGTACTCTCGGGTGGTGAACACGTCCAACTTGAGCCGCTGATCGGCCTGCATCGCCGCCTTGAACTGGCGGAAGCCATCCTGGCCCTGGGTGCGTACGCTGATCGACTGATAGGCGCTGCGGTTATAGGTGGTGGCCAGGGTCTGGGTGTCGGTCCACAGTTCCGAGTCGTGCGCATCGCCGCTGGCGAACACGCCCACCACGGTCCACACCTGGTTGCCGAGGGTGAGGCTGCGGCCGACGTCCAGGCCGCGAAACTGCGACTGCGCCCCCTTGCCGACGACCATCTCGCGCAGGCCAGGCGTGAAGCGCCGACCCTGCACGATCTTCACCTTGTCGTGCACCGCCCACGCCTGCTCGCCGACGCCGCGGAACTGCGCATTGACATCGGTGCCGTCGGATTTGGACAGCAGGTTGACCACCTGCGCCAGTTCCGGCGATGCCAGCGGCCGGTTGTCGGCCGCGCGCGCCACTCCGGGCAGGCCTTCGATCAGCGGAAGCTGCTCGCGGGTGATCACCGAGTTGGTCTCGGCCTGCGAGCCGCCACGCAACACGATGGCGGTGGTGTCGTCGCCGGTGCTCTCCAACGTGGCCTGGAACCCCTGGCCCATCGCCAGCATCGCCACCAGCACGCCGACCACGCCGGCAATGCCGACCACGATCACCGAACTGGCGCCCCAGCGTTGCGGCAGGCTGGCGATGCCGATGCGCGCGGCGGCCAGCGACAGCCGACCGGTGCGGGTGATCAGCAGTAGCACCGCGGCCACGGCCACCAGTGCCAGCACCAGGAACCAGGGCAGGGCGATCCAGATTCCCAGGCAGATCGTCAGTGCCACGATCGCCAGCAGATTCCATAACCATTGCGTCTTCATTGCAGTATTCCTCGGGTCTGCGTCGCCATCGGTGGCAGCGATGTTCTGGGAAGCTGCGGGCTCAGCGCCCGGCCAGGGCGTCGACGATCTTCAGCCGCTGCGCACGCAGCGCCGGCAGCAGGCCGACCACCAGGCCGATCACGACAATCAGCACCGCCGCGATCAGCCAGGTCTGCGTGGGTACCGCATGCACCGGCAGCGCGCCGCCGCTGACGCTTCCCAGCACTGGAATCGCCACCGCTGCCAACACCATCCCGAGCAGGCCGCCCAGGCCGATCAGCAAGACCGATTCGACGATCACCAACGACAGCACCGTGCGGTCCTGAAAGCCCAGCGTCTTGAGCGTGGCCAGTTCCGGAATGCGTTCTCGCACCGCCTGCGCCATGGTGTTGCCGGTCAACAGCACCAGGGTGAAGAACACCGCGCCCATGATCGAGGTGACGATCAGGCCGATGTCGGCGAACTGCTTCAAAAACGCTTGCTGGAACGCCGATTCGGTCTGCGATTTGGTCTCGTGATCGGAATTGGCCGACAGCGCATCGATCGCCTGCGCCACCCGCGACGCCTGTTCGGGGTTGTCCAGCCGCACCGTGTACCAGCTGACCTTGCTCTTGATGTAGTCGTTGCTCTCGTCGAAGTACTTCCAGTTCATCATCAACTGGTTTTCCGCCTGCACGTTGGCGCGGTCCTTGGCGCGGAAGATCGCTTTCAGTTCCAGCGGCCAATCGTTGCTGCCGCCACGCGGGAAGATGGTGGCCTGCAATGGAATGATGTCGCCGATCTTCCAGCCGTGCTTTTGCGCCAACGCCTCGCCGACTGCCGCGCCGGTGCGGGTCTCGCGGAACGCCTTCAGCTGCTGCGGTGCGACCTCGTATTCGCTGTAGACGTCGAAGAAATTGGGCGCCACCGAGAAATTGGGGAAGAAGTTCTTCGGATCCTTGTAGATGCCGCCGAACCACATGGCGTAGGTGACGTCGCGCACGCCCGGCACGCTGCGGATCTGCGACTCCAACCGTACCGGCAGCGATTGGGTGATCGACAGCCGCGAGGCCACCACCAGCCTGTTGGCGCCTTCCACCGAGCCGCCGGAGGTGAAGGCCACGCGGACCGAATCGAGCAGGCCGAACAGCAGGAAGGCAACGATCACCGAGAACAGGGTCAGCAGCGTCCGCGTCTTGCTGCGGAACAGCTGCGCCCAGATCAACGAGAAATACTTCATGGCGGTGCCTCGCTCAGTGCGCGACCGGCGCGTCGGCCAGTTCGCCCTTGTCCAGATGCACGGTGTGGGTGGCGTACTCGGCGGCCTTGGGATCGTGGGTGACCATGATGATGGTCTTGCCATGGCTGCGATTGAGTTCCTGCAGCAGCCCCAGGACTTCCTCGGCCGAGCGCCGGTCCAGGTCGCCGGTGGGCTCGTCGCAGATCAGGAACGTTGGATCGGACACGATGGCGCGGGCGATCGCCACGCGCTGCTGCTGGCCGCCGGACAGCTCGTTGGGCTTGTGGCTGCGGCGTTCGGCCAGCCCAACCAGCGTCAGCGCGATCTCGGCATTGCGCTTGCGTTGGGCAGCGCTGAGCGAGGTCAACAGCAACGGCAGCTCGACGTTCTTCTGCGCCGTCAGCATCGGCATCAGGTTATAGAACTGGAACACGAAACCGACATGGTGGCTGCGCCAGGTGGCGAGCTGGCCGCCGCTCATCCGATCGATGCGTTGACCTTCGATCTCGATCTCGCCGCCGCTGGGGCTATCCAGTCCACCGATCAGATTGAGCAAGGTGGTCTTGCCCGAGCCAGACGGACCCATCAGCGCGACGAAATCGCCGCTGGCGATTTCCAGGTCGATGCCGTGCAGGACCTGGACCTTTTCCGGGCCGCGTTGGTAGGTCTTGGTGATGTTGCGCAGGGTGACAAGAGCAGTCATGGCGGTTCCTGACAAGGCGAAGGACGAAGAAGGGCGGACGGGCAGGGCGGAGCGGAAATCGACGGCAACGGCATCACGACAGCGTGGGGCGATCCAACGGCAGGACTAACGCAGTGGCATGGCATCTGGATCGCGCAGCTGCACCTCTGGCAACCGACGATACGGCGTCGTGCATTTCGACAACGGTGGCCTGTTGCGCACCGGCGCGGCGCAAGCAACGACGGTGTCGCGCACCGGAGTGCACTACGGGCTGGCGTCGGCCTCGGCGACCTTGTCGCCGTCCTGCAGTTTGGGCGGCGGGTCCAGCACCACGGTGTCGCCAGCGCTCAGGCCGGTGAGCACCTGGCGGTCCTCGCCCAGCGCCATGCCGACCCCGACGGTCTGCGGGTGCACGCGATTCTGGTCATCGACCACGAACGCGACCGTGCGCGACTGGCGCTGCACCAGTGCCGCTGCCGGGACGCGGACGCCCTGTGGCTTGTTGGCGGCCTCGGGCTTGGGCTGTTCGAGGAAGCTGACCCGCACGCCCATTTCCGGCACGATGCGTGGGTCCTTGACCTTGAATGCCACCCGTACCTTTACCGTCGCCTTGCCGCGATCGGCGGTCGGGATGATGGCGATCACCTCGCCGGGAATCTTCCAGTCCGGATAGGCATTGAGCACCGCTTCCACCGCCATCTTCGGCTGTACGCGCCCGATGTAGGCTTCGCCGACCTCCACTTCGATCTCCAGCGAGTCCATATCCACGATGGTGCCGATGCCGGTGCGCGTGAAGCCACCGCCGGCCGACAGCGGCGACACGATTTCGCCGGGCTGCGCCGCCTTGGCGGTCACCACGCCTGCGAATGGCGCGTGCACCACGTTGAAATCCGAGCGAATACCGGCGATCGCCAATTGATCGGCGCCCACCTGCACATTGCGCTGCGCGTTCTGCAACTGCGCCCGCAGGGCATCGCGCTGGGAGACCGCCTGCTCGTACTGCGAGCGCGAGACCAGTTGTGCATCCACCAGCGACTGCAGACGTGCGGCATCGGCGTTGGCCACTTTCAGCTGCGCCTGCATATTGTCGACCAGGCTGCGCGCGGCGGCCAGTTGCGAGGCCGCGAGCGTGCGCTGGGCATCGGCATCGAGCGGATCCAGCGTGGCCATGACCTGGCCTTCGCTGACGCGCATGCCTTCTTCGATCAAGACCTCGCGGACTTTGCCGGTGACCTGGGCCGACACGGTGGCCATGCGGCGCGCGACCACGTAGCCGGAGGCATCCAGCACCGAGGCACTGCTGCTGCCCGCCGCGATCGCCACCACCGGCGCGGTGCGGACCTGCACCGGTGCGCTGCGGCCCCATAGCAGCCAGGCGCCGACCCCGAGCGCGAGCAGCACCAGCAGTGCCACCACGATCCACAGGCCACGTCGCGTCGGCGGCTCGCTTGGCGGAGCCTTGCGATCAATACGGAGTTCTTTGAGCAGATCGGCGGAAGTACTCATCGTGTCCCTGGATGAAACGGCAGCGCAGTGTGGCCGAACGAACGGGTGCGCTCCCAGTTGCCGGAAGTCACTTCCCTGCGTGCGGCAGCGTGACGCCATGCCCCATGGCGTGGAGCGCAGCATGCGGCAATCGCGTCCGCCCCGCCAGTGACAGCTGTCATTGACGATGGCTGACGGCGCGCACTGAGCGGCCACCGTCCTGCGGCGCAGCATGAGCGCTCTGCCACCATTGGAGCTGCGAGATGGATGCCACTGACACGCTGCCGCTGGCGCAATTGCGCGCCGTACACAAACGCTACGGTGCGGTCGTCGCGCTGGACGGCCTGGATTTGCAGCTGCAACGCGGACAGGTATTGGCGCTGCTCGGCGCCAACGGTGCCGGCAAGAGCACCGCAGTGGCGCTGATGCTGGGCTTGCAGAGGCCCGATGCCGGCAGCGCTCGCCTGTGCGGGCAGGATCCGCAAGCGTTGAGCGCCCGCCGCCAGGCCGGAGTGATGCTGCAATCCGCTGGTCTGCCGGAAACGCTGCGGGTCGGTGAGCTGCTGCTGCAGGCGCGCGGCTACTATCCGCGGCCGCGCAGTATCGCCGACTGCGTGGCGCTCGCGGGGTTGGACGGCCTGCTGGCACGCCGGTATGGCGGCCTGTCCGGCGGACAGCAACGACGCGTGCAGTTCGCCATGGCGATCTGTGGACGCCCGCAGGTGCTGTTTCTGGATGAGCCTAGTACCGGGTTGGATATCGAGGCCAGGCAAGGGCTGTGGCAGGCGATCCGCGAACTGGTCGGCGACGGCTGCGCGGTGCTGCTGACCACCCATTACCTGGAGGAAGCCGAGGCCTTGGCGGATCAGGTGGCCGTGCTGCAGCGCGGCAGGCTGATGGCGCACGGCAGCCTGGCGCAGCTGCGCGCCCGCTTCGAGCAGCGCACCATCCGTTGCCGCAGCACCCTGTCTGTTGCTCAGGTAGGCCGTTGGCCGCATGTGCGCCAGGCCGTGCAGCACGACGGCGTACTGGAGATCGTGGCCGAACCGGCCGAGCCGGTGGTGCTGCAGCTGCTCGCTGCCGACCCGGCGCTGGGCGAGCTGGAGGTGCGACGTGCCGGCCTGGCCGACGCCTTTCTCGCCATCACCCAGGAGCAGGCGGCATGAACACACCCGATTCCCCGGCCCTCCCGCCCAGCGTGCCGGCGCACATGGCGACCACCGGGGCGTCGCCGGGCGACCATGCCGCGCTGTCGCTGCGCGAATACGCCGGCCTGTACCTGCGCGAGATCCGCTACGAGGTGCTGCGCTGGCTGCGCGCGCCCGCGTTTGCGATCCCGACGTTGCTGTTTCCACCGATGTTCTACGTGTTGTTCGGCCTGCTGCTCAACCATGGCAAGCCGGAGGCCGCGCGCTATTTGATGGCCAGCTACGGCGTCTTCGGGGTGATGGCGCCAGCGCTGTTCGGCTTCGGCGTCGGCCTGGCGCTGGACCGTGACCGCGGGCTGCTCACCCTCAAGCGTGCCTTGCCGGTTCCGCCGATGGCGCTGCTGCTGGCACGCACGGTGCTGGCGATGCTGTTTGCGCTGGCGATCGGCGTGCTGCTGCAGGCGCTCGGCGCCACGTTCGGTGGGGTGGTCTTGGCGCCGCTGCAACGCGGCTGGCTGCTGCTGATCGAGGCAGTGGGCGCGCTGCCGTTCTGCGCGATCGGGCTGTATATCGGCAGCCGGGTGGGTGGCAACGGCGCGCCGGCGGTGGTCAATCTGATCTATCTGCCGATGGCGTTCCTGTCCGGCCTGTGGATTCCGCTGCAACTGCTGCCTGCGGCGCTGACCACCGTGGCGCCGCTGTGGCCGTCCTATCATCTGGGCCAGCTGGCATTGCGCGTGGTCGGCCAGGACGATGGCCACGGCATTGCCGGTCACGTCGCTGCGCTGCTGGTGGTGAGCGTGGTGTTCTACGCCTTGGCGCAGCGCCGGTTGCGCCGCGGATGAGGGCCGACGCCCGGTGCTGCCGTGGCGACGCGCGCCTGCCGTCGGCGCCCTCGCTATGCTATGCCGCACCTCACCCTCACCGTGCCCGGAGTCCGTCGTGAACGCCTTGCTGCGTACCTCGCCCGAGTCGCTGATCGCCCGCCGTCTGGGGTGGGCGACGGCCAAGCCCGGCACCCATTGGTTCGTGTGGCTGTCGTTGGTGTGGTCGATCTGGTTGTTCGTGACGCCGCTGTACGAAGCAGGCTACTTCAGCCGCTGGCTGTGGCCCACCGTGACCAGCTACGCGCTGTTCCTGGTCCTGTATTACTGCGCCTACTACCGTGATCGGCGGTATTTGCGTTGGTGCGTGGCCGGCATCGCTGCGCTGGGCTTCCTGCTGCTGCCGTACAACCCTGGGGCGCAGTGCTACATCATCTACGCCTGTGCATTCCTGGCGTTCTGTTTCCCACCGGTACGCGCGGTGCTGGCGATGTTGCTGCTGCTGGGGGTGTTTGCGCTGGCCTGGTGGCGCTGCGGCTGGTCGCCGCTGTACTTGGTCAGCGCGGTCTTGGTCGGCCTGGCGGTGGGGCTGATGAACATCAGCTTCGAGCGCCGCGCGCGTGGCGAGGCGCAGTTGCGCCTGAGCCACGAGGAGGTAAGACGCCTGGCCGCGGTCGCCGAACGCGAGCGCATCGGCCGCGACCTGCACGATCTGCTCGGCCATACCTTGTCGCTGGTGGCGTTGAAGTCGGATCTGGCCGGCCGCTTGCTGGCGCACGACCCGGCCGCGGCCCGCCAGGAAATGGACGATGTCGGGCGGGTCGCGCGCGAGGCGCTGGCGCAGGTGCGACGCGCGGTCAGCGGCATCCGCGCCGTGCAACTGGCTGCCGAGATCGCCGCGGCCAAGCTGCTGCTGGAATCGTCCGGCGTGGCCTTCCGCTATCAGGTCGATGCGTTGCCGCCGTGTGCGCAGCTGGAGACCGCGTTCGCGCTGGTGTTGCGCGAGGCGGCAACCAATGTGCAGCGCCATGCCCACGCGCGCAGCGCACAACTGCGCTTGTGGTGCGAGCGCGGTCAGGCGCTGCTGGAACTGCGCGACGACGGCCGCGGCGGCGCAATGCAACCGGGCACCGGCCTGACCAGCATGCGCGAGCGGTTGGAAGCGGTCGGCGGCAGTCTGCGCGTGGCCTCCGAGCGTGGCCTGGGCACCTGTCTGGTCGCCGCGGCACCGTTGCCGGCCGGGCCTGCCGTGGTCGCGGTGCCGGTTGCCGATCCCGACGCCGCGTTGGGCTGAGCATGTCGCGGCCCTACACTGTGCCATCAGCCGCGGGGGTGCCGTGATTCGATTAGTGCTGGCCGAAGATCAGGCGATGGTGCGTGGTGCCCTGGGTGCGCTGCTGGGACTGGAGGCCGACCTCACCGTGGTCGCCAGCGCCGCCGACGGCGAGTCCGCCTGGCGCGCGCTGCAGACGCATCAACCGGATGTGTTGGTCACCGACATCGAAATGCCCGGGCTGACCGGGCTGGAGTTGGCGCAGCGCGTGCAGCGCCAGCAGTTGCCGATCCGCATCGTCATCGTCACCACCTTCGCTCGGCCCGGCTTCCTGCGCCGCGCGCTGGATGCCGGCGTCGGTGGCTACCTGCTGAAGGACGCACCACCCGAACGTCTGGTCGATGCGATCCGTCAGGTGCACCGGGGTGGTCGCGCGATCGATCCGGAACTGGCGTTGGAAGCCTGGTCCGAAGCCGATCCGCTCAACGACCGCGAGCGCACGGTGTTGCGCCTGGCCGGCGAAGGCCGCTCTGCCAGCGAAATCGCCACCCAGCTGCAGCTCTCGCATGGCACTGTGCGCAACTATCTGTCCGAGTGCATCGGCAAGCTGGGGGTGGGCAATCGCATCGAAGCGTATCGGTTGGCGCGGCAAAAGGGCTGGTTGTAGCGCCTCTCAGTCGCGTGATTGCCTGCGCGCGTCGCAGGCACGTTTCGGCCTTGGAGTGGCTAACAAAACGTAGCGAGCAGCCGTCAGGTGGGCGTGGACGGCGCACAGGAACCGCAGTGTACGCGTGGTACATGAGGATTCCGAGCACCGGCCGCGCCCGCCTGGCGGCTGCGCAGTCGTTTTGTTAGCTGCTCTTAATCGCGCCAGGCCGGCGATCCACAACGATTCCAACGACGTGCGAAAGCATGCCGCATGCGTGCGCGTACACTGCTGGGCGATCGAAACCAGGGCGAGCAACCGCATGAAATCCGTATGGCTGTCGAGCCTGCTGTTGGTCTGCGCATTCAACGCATCTGCCGAGCAATTCAAGATCCTGGTGGCGGCCATCCCCAACCAGTACCACCACGACTATATCCCCATCGCCAAACCGCAGTTCGAAGCGATGGCGCGCAAGCATGATGTCGAGATGGTGTGGGCGTGGAATGCCAAGGCCTTCGATGCAGAGCTCTCGCAATACGCCGCCATCGTGCTGCTCAATACACCGGCTACCGACCTGGATCCGGCGCAACGCGCCAACTTTCAAAAATACGTGCGCAACGGCGGTGGCGTGGTCGCCGTGCACAAGGCGTTCGCGATCAAGCGCGGCGAGTGGGAATGGTACGACCACTTGATTGGCCGCTCGTTCCGCACCCACCCCTATATCCAGACGGCCATGGTCGATGTGGTCGATGCCGATTTTCCGGCCACCGCCGGCCTGCCGCGGCGGTGGGTGTGGACCGACGAATGGTACGAATACGATCCGCCTGATCGCGACGACCTGGTGACGCTGATGACGGTGGACGAAACCAGCTACGACCCCACACGGATCTGGCCGGGCCAGGTTGCCAAGGGCATGGGCAAGCCGCATCCAGTGGCGTGGTACCACTCTTTCGAAGGCGGCCGGGTGTTCGCCACCGCGCTCGGCCATCTGGCCGAGGCCTACAACGACCCGCGCTATCTGGAGCATCTGTACGGCGGTATCTATTGGGCGGCGACGGGCAAGGGAATTACGGTGCCCGCCAGCGCAGCGCTCGCCCCTTGAGGTCGCCGTTCTTCGACGGCAGTGCGGATACGGCGAGGCGAGCGGTCCTCGCCGTACCGTCACTCAGCCGTTCTTGCGGCTCTCTTCCCGCAGCGTCATCAGCGCCGCGCGCATAGCCACCGGGCGCGAGCGTCGGATCTGCGAACGCCGTCACTGCGGCGTGCGCTCCCCGCCTCGCGCCATGCTGGAAAACACCCCGTCGCGGCGCACCCAGGCATGGAACAGCGCCGCGCTCAGATGTGCCAGCACGGTGGCAAACAGCAGATAGGCGAGCCAGCCATGCGCGCTACGCAGCCAGGCATAGAGTGCAGGCGCGTGCGGCGCGATCGCCGGCAGCTCGGCCCCCGACCACAGCACGATCGGATAGCCGCCGGCCGAGAGCATCGCCCAACCGATCAGCGGCATTGCGAGCATCAAGGCATACAGCAGCCAGTGCGATGCGATCGCTGCAGCCTTCTGCCAGGCCGGCAGATCAGCCGGCAACGGCGGCGGACGATGACGCAGCCGGTTGATCAGGCGCAGCACCGCCAGCAGCAGGATCGCGATGCCCAACGGGCGATGCAGGTCGATCAGCCACGGGCGCTGGGTGACCGAGGCCACCATGCCGACGCCGACGAACAGCATGGTCAGGATCATCGCCGCCATCAGCCAATGCAGCACGCGGGCGGGCAGATTGAAATGCGTGGGCTGGTTCATTGATGTGCTCCTTGGCCGGTGGCAGCACTGCCCTGGCCATTGGCGATCTCGCGTTCGCGACGGTTGAACGATTGCGAATACACCGACGAGCGTGCGGCCAGGATCGGATCGTTCGAGCCGGCCAGGCCCTTGGGCAGGATCAGCGGATCGTAGTTCAGGTCGCGGCACGGGCCGGTGGCCTGCGGTTCGGCATGGTCCAGGGTCAAGGTCCCAGCGACGATCTGTTTGCGGCTGTCCGGCCAGGGCTGCGAGGGATCGTCCACCGGATCGCCCGGCTCGGCGATGGTCACCACCAAGTCCCAGCGCAAGGGTCCCTGCGCCAGACGTGCGCTCAGGTCGGTGGCGAGAAAATCATCGTCGGCCTGCCCACGTTGCTCGGCGCTGAGCGCCTTGAACGGTGTGTGCGGGCGCATCGACCAGCGGATGTAGCGCTCGCGCCCATCGGCGGCAATGGCACGGAAGGCGTTGACGCCGTTGTACTGGGTATTGGCCCAGCTATCGGACCACGGCGCGGTCTTGGCCCACTGCTGGAATTTTGCCGCTTCGGGATACTGCTTGCCGAAGGCCGCCAGCTTGGCCGGATCCGGCTTGCCGGTGGCCGGGTCCGGGTGCGAGGCGAGGGTGAGCGCCTGGAAGCCTGCCGGCGTCGCCACCACGAAGAACGGAAAGCTGTTCATCGCCGTGCGCCATTCCTGTCCATCGTCGCTGCGCAACAACAACGCCATGCTGCGCACGCGCGCCTGGCCATCGGCACCGTGCGGATCGCCACCGCCGATGGA
The DNA here is from genome assembly GCF_009192945.1 of Xanthomonas maliensis. Taxonomy (GTDB): domain Bacteria; phylum Pseudomonadota; class Gammaproteobacteria; order Xanthomonadales; family Xanthomonadaceae; genus Xanthomonas; species Xanthomonas maliensis. The sequence goes on from NZ_NSET01000023.1 coordinate 40,910, forward strand.
CATGCGCCCCAGCACCGGCGTATTGGGCTGGCTGAACACCCGCGCCGACGACAGCCAGCTGGCCTTGCCGTTGGCGGCGAACTGGCCGCTGACACAGACGCCTTTGGAATGCGCGCGGCGGAAGCCCGGATGCGGCGGCCCGCTGGCCTCGATGGTGTCGGTCATGCGCGCGGCGGTCAGCCGGTCGGCGCCGATCCAACCGGCCGTCCAGGCGAATGCCAGCGCCACTCCGCCGACGATGGCGCCGATACCGAGCAAGGGGACCCACGGCACCTGGCCGCGCTGAGACGAAGGAGGTGGCAAGGGCATGGCTGGCTCCGCAGTGGATGGATACAGTGGGACGCCGCACAGGCGGGTCTATTCCACGACCGCGCCGGGAAGGCCACGCCGTCGTCGCAGGCAGGGAATAATCCAGCGTCTGGCGCGTCCAACGCGTGATGCCACCACTGCCCCCTCCGCCCATGCACGAGCTCGATGACCACCAGCTGCAGGCCTTGCTGCCGCCGTTGCAGCGTTTCGCGCGCTCGCTCAGCGGCGATGCGGCCGCCGCCGACGATCTGGTCCAGGCCACGCTGGAACGCGCGCTGCGCCGCTGGAGCAGCCGGCACAGTGACGATGCGCTGCAGCCGTGGCTGTTCGCCATCCTGTATCGGCAGTTCTTGGATGCACAGCGGCGTGCTGCGCGCTGGCAGCGCGTACGTGGTCTGTTCGCGGCGCAGCAACCCAGCCAGTCGGCCTCTGCCGAGCGGGTGCACGCCGGCAGGACGCTGCTCGCCAGTCTCGCGCTGTTGCCTGCCGAGCAACGCGCGCTGCTGCTGCTGGTCAGTGTGGAAGGCTTCAGTTATCGCGAGGTGGCCGAGACCTTGGGCGTTCCGATCGGCACGGTGATGTCGCGTCTGTCGCGCGCCCGCGAGCGGCTGCGCGCGCTCAATGAAGGCACTACGGCATCGACCGCCGTCGTGCCGGAACCGGCGTTGAGGATCCTGAAATGACCGCCCCTACGCCCGACGAACAGGATCTGCATGCCTATGTCGATGGTCGCCTGGATGCCGCGCAACGCGCCTGGGTGGCGGACTGGCTGCAGACGCGCCCAGACATGGCCGCCCGCATTGTCGGCTGGAAGCGCGATGCCGAGGCATTGCGTGCGGCCCATGCCGGCCAGCAACTGGCGACGCCGGTTCCCGCTCTCTCGCTGGCCACCGCCCGTCGCCGCCTGCAGCGCCGCCGCCGCGCGATGTTCGGTGCCGTGGCCAGCTGCGTGCTGGCGCTGGGCGTGGGCACCGGGTTGGGTTGGCAACTGCGAGAACGCCAACTGCTCGACCAGCGCGTGCCGATGGCCGATGCGGTGGCCGCCTATCGCCTGTTCGTCGATACCGGCGCAGACCGTCCGGTGGCCTGGGACGTGCGCCGGCCGGACGATCTGCAGCCGTGGCTACGCAGGCATTTCGGTGCTGCCGGCGTGCTGCCGGATCTGCGCACGCAAGGCTATGTACTACAAGGTGGGCAATTGCTCTCCACCGCGGAAGGTGCCGCCGTCATGCTGGTCTACACCGGCACCGACGGCGCCCGCATCGGCTTGTATCTACGTCCGCGCAATGGCCCGATGCCGACCGGCGAGCGCCGCGATGGCGGCCTGCTGGCGCACTATTGGACCAAGGGCGACACCGCCTATGCGCTGGTCGGCCCGGCGACACAGGCGCGGATGCGCAGCCTGGCGCCGTTGCTGTCGCGGGGCCAGGGCTAACGGCTGCCGCCGCTGCGGGCAAGGGCATCGATGCTCGGGCGGTGGCAATGTCTCGCTCAACCGCCGTAGCGCTGCACCAGCATCGCGTACGCCGAGCGCAGCGCCAATGCCTCGCCGCCGGCCGGACGTCCGGGGCGGTCGCTGTCGTTCCAGGCGTAGACATCCAGGTGCGCCCAGCGCAAGCCCGGCGCCACGAAGCGCTCCAGGTACAGCGCGGCGGTCACCGCGCCCGCCATGCGCGAGCCGGCGTTGGCGAGGTCGGCCACATGGCTGTTGAGATAGCGCAGGTAGGGACGCCACAGCGGCATCCGCCACACCGGATCGCGGCTGCGCTCGCCGGCGTCCAGCCACGCCTGCGCCAGCGCATCGTCGTTGGCGAACAAGGCCGGCAGGTCCGGTCCCAGCGCGATGCGGGCGGCGCCGGTGAGGGTGGCGAAATCCAGGATCAGGTCAGGCCGTTGTTCGCTGGCGTAGCTGAGCGCATCGCACAGGATCAAACGTCCTTCGGCATCGGTGTTGTCGATCTCCACGCTGACGCCGGCACGGGTGGTGATCACTTCGCCGGGGCGGAAGGCATCCGGCCCGACCGCGTTTTCCACTGCCGGGATCAGCAAGGTCAGGCGCACCGGCAACTGCCGGGCCATCAGCAGCCCGGCCAGCGCCAGCGCATGCGCGGCGCCCCCCATGTCCTTCTTCATGTTGCGCATGCCGTCGGCGGGCTTGAGGTCCAGCCCGCCGGTATCGAAGCACACGCCCTTGCCGACCAGCACCAGGTGCGGATGGTCGGCCTGGCCCCAGCGCAGCGCGATCAAGCGCGGCGGCCGATGCGAGGCGCGGCCGACCGCATGGATGGTGGGAAAGTTCTGCGCCAGCAGGTCGGCCCCGACGATGCTCTCCAGCTGCGCGCCATGCTGCTGTGCGAGCGCGCGTGCGGCGTCTTCCAGCTGCTGCGGCCCCATGTCCTCGGTCGGCGTGTTGACCCAGTCGCGCACCTGCAGGCAGGCGGTGATCAGCGCCTGGGTCTCGGCCGACGGGCTGGCGGCCAGTTCGGCCGGCGCGCGCGGAATCTTGCGGTAGCGCGCGAAACGATACGCGCCCAGTGCCCAGCCCAGATGCAGCAGGTCCTGCTCGGGCGCGGCGAGCGCCGTGGCCAGCTGCCAGCGACTGGCGGCCGGCAGCGCCATCGGCGCGTGCGCATAGGCATAGGCGTCGGCGCGATCGCCTATGCCCAGCACGGCCCCGGCCAGACCGTCGTTGCCGGGCAGCAGCAACACGCTGCCGGGCGCGGCGTCGAAACGTTGCGCCTGTGCCCAGGCCGCCAGCTGTGCCGGTTGCTCGCCGCACCAGCGCGCGAAGCCTTCGCGGTCGAGGACATGCAGCGGCAGCGCCGCGGCGTTGGGATCGGTGAAGCCGGCGATTGGGGACATGGATTCCTCGGTTGCGGCGCGCAACGCCGCGAAAAGATGACAGCGCTCAGTGCGGGACGCAGACGCCCTCGCGCGCGGAGCGTTGCGGCGGCTGCTGGGCATCCAGCCAGTCGGCCAGCCCGGTCAGGCTGTCGAATTGCAGGTCCGGTTGCTGGGTCGGATGCGTCCAATCGGCACCGTCGCGGTTGATCCAGCAGGCGCGCAGGCCGGCATCCAAGGCGCCGAGCACGTCCATGCGGATGTGGTCGCCCACGTGCAGCACCTCGTCCGGCGGCACCTGCAGCCGCTCGCAGGCGGCCAGGAAGATGCTGGGATCGGGCTTGGCGCTGCCGTGCTCGCGCGAGCCCAGCTGAAAGACGAAGTGATGCATCAGGCCGATCCGCTGCAGATCGGCGTTGCCGTTGCTGAGTGCGGCCACCGGCACATGGGCGGCGATACGTGCCAGCGCGTCCAGCGCGTCCGGATAGCACTCGACCTGGTTGCGCGCGGCGTAGAACACCTCATAGGCCGGCTCCACAAGCGCCAGATCGCCGCCGCTCTCGCGCAGTGCCATCTCCAGCGTCAACCGGCGCAGTGCGCTCAGATCGTGATGCAGATGCGGGTTGTCGGCAAAGCTGCGCTCGCGTAGCTCGCGCATCGCCTCCAGCGGAAATCGCTGCGCGGTGACCGGGCTATGGACACACATCCAGTCGTATAGCACCTGGTCGATGCGTGCGCCGATCGGCGCAAACGGCCACAGCGTGTCGTCGAGGTCCAGGGTGATGGCGCGGACAAGAAAGCTCATCGCCGGAGTTTACGGCGGTTGGCTCGAAAAGGGGATTGGGCAGCAGGCGTGGAGGACGCAACTCGTCGGCAGCGCGGCCCGGCGTGGCCCACGCAGCGGCGATCGCGCACCGTGCCCGCTGCCAACTACTCGAGCAGGCGTGCCCAGCGTTGCATGCCGTCCACACGGCTCAACACCATCTTGATGCACACCAGCAACGGCACGGCCAACAGCAGCCCGACGATACCCCACAACCAGCCGAACAACATCAGCGCCAGGATCAGCATCAACGGCGAGATCGCCATGCGCCGGCCAAGCACGATCGGCGTGACCACCTGGCCTTCGAGGGTATGCAGCGCCAGGTACAGGATCGCCGGCAACAGCGCGGAAAGCGGGGTGTGGAATTCCACAAGACCCATCAGCAGCATCAGCATGACGCCGATCAGCGGCCCCACGTACGGGGCGAAGTTCAGCAGCGCGACTACCGTACCCCATAGCAGCGCTTCCGGCAGCGGGATCTTCAGCACATACAGGATGCCGGCAAACACCAGGCCGACCAGGGTGTTGATCACGCTGATGGTCAACACGTATCGCGACACCTCGCGTTCGATGTCGCGCATGATCTCGGTGGTGAAGCGTTGTTGCTGGCGATTGGGCAGCAGCGCGATCGCATGCCGCTGCAGGCTCTCGCCATACACCATGAAGAAGAAGGTCAGCAGCACCACCGCCAGCACCGATGCGGCCAGTTTGGGTGTGCGTGTGATCGCCTTGTACGGGTCGTCCAGCTGCGTGCGCACGATCTGGACGCCGCGTGCGCCCTCGCCACCGGCTGCGCGCGCGAAGTTTTCGGCGGCCTGGTTGGCCTGTTGTACAGGCTTGGTGAAGTCGTGCACCTGGCGTGCGATCTGGCGCATCTGCCGTGGCGCCTGCTGTACCCATTCGCTGGCCGGTCCCGCCAACTGCATTGCCAGCGCCACCGTGCTGGCCATGCCCAGCGACAGCACCAGTACCGCGCCGATGAAACGTGGCACGTAGAGCCGCTGCAGGCCGCGCAGGATGGGGTTGCCGATCAGGGCGAAAAACGCTGCCAACAGGATCGGCAGCAAAATCGTCTGGGCGGCCCACAAGGTGTAGCCGACCGCGAGCGTGGCGAGCACCACCAGCGACACCGGGCCCCGCGGGCGCGGCGCAGGCGGCGGTGGCAACTCGGACGCGTCGACAGACTCCAGGGTATCGGCGGATAGGCTCATGTGTGCTCTAACGACACCCGGCCGGCGGCGGGCAGTGCGCCATTATCCGTGGAAGACGTCACAGGCGTGTGCGCCGCCCGCACGTCATCAATGTTCCGACAGTTCGGTGGCGGCCTCAGCCGCTCGCGGTGTCATGCGTTCCTCGGCGGCTGTGCGCGGGGCGGCTCGCACTGCCGCGGCGACAGGTGCAGCGGTCTGATCCGCGGCGATGTCCTCGGCATTGTCGGCCGCACGTTCGGCTTGCTCGGACGCTTCCTGCGCACGGTGCGCAGTGAACAGCGCCGAGAGCGTACTGACCATCTGCAACATCTTGGGCAGCCCACCGAGCTTGGTGGCGATGCTACCCAGCGCGGCCTGCGGTTCGTTGCGGCCGGTCATGAATCCCAAGCCCAGCCCAACGACCACGATGCGCAGCGGAGACCAGCCAAGACGCCAAGCGGTACGGGTCTGCGCCCAATGCAGGCGGGTTTCCTCCGCGCGCCCCTGGACGAGGAACTCGGCTCGCTCCACGCGCTGCCGCAATGCCCCAAAGCTCATGTGCCTGCTCCGTTGTTCGACGACGGCCGGGCGTCTTCATCGTTGCTATCGTCGAAGATACCCAATCGCACCAGTTGGCGCCGCGTGGCGTTCATGCCGGTATGGTCGAAATAGAACGCGACCCGCCAGGCGGCGAGCGCAGTCACCAGCAAACTGGCCAGTGCGGTGAAGAACATCGATTGAAACCACGACAACCCCGCCCGTTGCAGCAACGCGATGATGGCGCCCGCCAGCAACAACCAGGACGAGGCGCCGAACACCACCGCAACACACGCCCAGGCCAGCCCGCGGCCGAATGCGCTGCGCGCGAGTTGCAGATCGGCCGACACCAGCCGACGCAATGCGCGGCTGGTGTCCTTGGCGGAATCGAACGTGGCGCGACCAGCACTGCCAAAGGCGCGCACGCTCTCTTCCAGTCCGGGCGTTGCGCCGGGCTCGTGAGCGTCGGCGTTGGCTGCGGGAGGGGCCTGATCGCTCACGGATCAGTTGTCGTTGCTGCGTGCCAATTTGGCGATGATCCAGCCGGTGGCGAAGGCCATGCCGAATGCGGTCAGCGGACGCTCGCGAATCAGCTCAGACGCGCTGTCGATCAGATCGCGGCCTTTTTCCACCAGCACGTCCATCTGTTCCTTGGCAGCGGCACCGCCGAATTCGGCAGCGGCCATGCCGGCCAATGCGGTATCGGACAGCTCGGCCTTGACGTTGGCGCGGCCCAGCTTGAGCTCATCGCCCGCTGCGCTGCTGGCGCCCTTGAACGCTTCACCGGCGGCGCTGGCGGCCGACTTCAGGTGGGCGCCGGCTTCGCTCAGGTTTTCCTTCAGTTGGTCGGTATTGGTAGGGCTCATACGGTGTCTCCTTGGGTCGGGAAGGGCAGCCGCGACAGCGTGCGGGCGTGGGTTAGCAATAGCATCGGCAGGGTGTAGGGGGTGTTACGGGTACATCGTCGGCGCGTCAGGCGTTTCACCGCATCAACGCGTCGTATTGCGCATTGCCACGCAGGATGCGCAGCACCAGTTGTGGCGGCTTGCGCTGGAAGTTGGCACGCCAGCTGGCCAGGTCGGCGAAGTCGCCGACGCTACCTGCCACGATCACATCACCAGAGACCAGGCCATTGACCGCTGCACGCGAGCCACGCTTCACCTCGCCGACCATGACGCCGGTGACGCCGGACTGGCGCAGCGACTCGGGCAGATCGACGAAGGTGGCGCCGCCCAGGCGGGGATCGAGCATGTCGCCGGTCACCGCGCGGTCCTGTTCTTTCAGCGTGGCCTTGAGCTTGAGCGGCTTGCCGTCGCGGCGCACGTCCAGGGTGACCGCGCTGCCGACGGGTTGCAGTCCTTCGTAGTTGTGCAATGCCTCGGCGCTATCGACGCGCTGGTCGTTCGCAGCCAGGATCACATCGCCCGGCTGCACACCGGCGGCAGCGGCGGCCGACCCGGGCAACACGCGGCTGACCAGTGCCCCACGCGCCGAGTCCAGGCCGAGACCCTGTTGCAGCTGCGGGGTGAGGTTCTGGGTTTCCAGGCCCAGCGTGCCGCGCACCACCACACCCTTGGTCACCAACTGCTCGACCACGTTGCGCGCCAGGTTCGACGGAATCGCCAGGCCCAGGCCGATATTGCCGGCCATGCTGCCTTGCGGATTGAAGCTGGCGGTATTGATGCCGACCAGCTGGCCCTGCAGGTTGACCAGTGCGCCGCCGGAGTTGCCCGGATTGATCGAGGCATCGGTCTGGATGAAGTTCTGATAGCCCAACCCGCGGATACCGCTGCGCCCGACCGCCGAGACGATGCCGGAGGTGACGGTCTGGGTGAAACCGAACGGATTGCCGATGGCGACGACGAAGTCGCCCACGCGTAGCTGGTTGCTGTCGGCCAGCTTGATCTCGGTGAGCTTGTCGGCCTTGATGCGGATCAGCGCGATGTCGGTGTCGGCATCGGAGCCAATGAACTCGGCCTTGACCGTACGCCCGTCGCCCAGCGTCACCTGCACGTCGTCGGCGTTCTCGATCACGTGGTGGTTGGTCAGCACATAGCCTTTCTGCGCATCGATGATCACGCCCGAACCCAGCGACTCATTGATGCGGTCCTGCGGAATTTCCGGAAATAGCCGGCGCAGGATCGGGTCGTTGAAGAACGGATTGCGGACACGCACCACTTGCTTGGTGTTGACGCTGACCACCGCGGGCATCGCCTGCTGCAACATCGGCGCCAACGAAGGGACCGGTTGGCCGGCGGCAGCGGCAGGCAGTGCCGCGGCGATCGGCAGGCTGAAGGAAGGACCGTCAGCGTTGCCAGCGGGCGCCGCCTGGGCGCGATTATCCAGCCAGGCGTTGATGCCGGTGGCGGTGAATCCACCGAAGGCAGCGGCCAGCGAAAGAGTCAGCAAAGTCGGGAGCGGTCGCATGGAGCAGGATTCCGGAATACGCGTAAGGGGCGATGGAGCTCGGATAGGGATCCGACCGGCGTAAATCAAGCTGAACGAGCCTGCCAGCGGTTGATTTAACTTTCGGTGAAAGCAGTGCGCAGCCCTTGTCTTTCCTGCGTTGACAGCCGGTTGGGCCCGGCGTAGCGTCCGCTCGTCAGCGCCACATTCAGTCTCACGGCATGCCCCGGCATCGCCCGGTCTCCCTACTGATGCCCGAAGGAGGGCTTATGAGCAATGGCAATGGTGTGACGGCGACGTTGTCCGACGCCGTCGACAGCGTAAAGAGCACCGCCACCGGACTTGGCGAAGCCATCGTCACCACCGCCAGCGATGCGGTCAGCGGAGTCCAGGAAGTCGCCGAGGCGGCCACCACGCAGGTCAAGCAGCGCGTTGCCAAGGTGCGCAAGCAGGCGGTGGAGGTGGAAAAGCGCGTGGTCGAGAAAGCCGTCGACGCCGCCGCGGCGGTCAAACGGACGGTCGCCAAGACCACCAAGACGCTGCAGGCCACCAAGGAGAGCGCCAAGCAGAAGCTGGTCAGCACCAAAGAGACGGCCAAGCAAAAGCTGGCCAGTACCAAGGCCGCGGCCAGGCAGAAACTGGAAACCGCCAAGGCCAACGCCAAGGCCGATGCGGCAGCACTGAGCGCCAAGACGGCGGCCAAGCGCACCGCGCGCAAGACCGCGGTCAGTGCGGCCGACGCGCGCGCGGCGAGCAAGAAAACCCAGGTCCGTTCGGCAGCGGCGAAGAAGGCTGCGGCCAAGAAGACGGTCGCCAAGTCCGCGGTCACCAAGGCGCCTGCCAGCAAGCGGGTGGCGTCCAGCAAGGTGGCGGTCAAGAAGGCCGTGGTCAAGAAAACCGCAGCCAAGACCACGCTGAAGAAGGCGGCCAAGGTCACCAAGACCCCGGCGACCCGGGCAGTGGCCAAGACCACTGCGGCACGCAAGGCGGTCAGCAAGAAAGTCAGCAAGCGCTGAGCGCCTATCAGGCGCCGATTGCCATGACGATCGGCGCCGGCGTCGGTGCACGTCATGGGACGCTGGTGGCTAGGCGCGTGGCTTGCGGGTCGGCGCCGAGCGGCGCGCGGCCTGCCGCCCTCAATCGCGCAGGATGGCCCGCAAGGCGTCCTGCAGTTGCGGATAGCGGAAGGTGAAGCCCTCGGCCACCGCGCGTTGCGGGACGACCCGCTGGCTGATCAGCAGCAGGTCGGCCATTTCGCCGAAGCCCAGCCGCAACGCCGCAGCCGGTAGCCGTAGCAGCGCGGGACGATGCAGTACCGCGGCCAGCGTGCGTGCGAAGTCGTTGTTGGTGACCGGCGTGGGGGCGGTGGCGTTGTAAGCGCCTGCACCGCCCTGCGCGAGCAACCAAAGCAGCAAGGCAACCATGTCGTCACGGTGGATCCAGCTCATCCAATGCTGTCCATCGCCGAACGGACCGCCGCCGCCAAGGCGAAACGCCGGCAGCATCCGCGCCAGTGCACCACCGTCGCGTTCGAGCACGATCCCGGTGCGTACCCAGCTCACCCGCGGGCCCAGCGCAGCGATCGCGGCGGCCTCCGCCTCCCAGTCACGACACAGCATGGCCGAAAAATCGTCGCCGGCCGGCGACGCCTCGCTCAGGACGGTGTCGCCACACTCGCCGTAATAGCCCACGGCCGAGCCGGAAACCATTACCCGTGGACGCTGCTCGGCGGGCTGGCCGGCGATCCAGCTCGCCAGTTGCCGCGTCGTCTCCAGGCGTGAAGCGCGCATGCGGTGCTTGCGGGCGGCAGTCCAACGCCCGGAGGCCAGCGGTTCTCCCGCCAGATTGACCACCGCATCCACGTGCAGGTCGGTGGGCAGGCTGGCCAGCGCGTTGACGGCCGGCAGCGCACGCGCTGCGCGCGCCGGCGAGCGCGTCAACACACTGAGCTGGTGGCCGGCGGCATGCGCAGCGGCACAGAACGCGCTGCCGATAAAGCCGGTGCCGCCGGTGATCAGTACATGCATGGCGCGCATCCATTCCAGAGGATGCCGCACGATAAACCGACCGGCACACAGGCCAGGTGAAACCGGCTCAACCACTGGCTGCACCTGCTGCGCGGAGATCTCCGGTTGCAGGTCTTGGTGGCCGGCGGTCGGCCGCCGACGCCGCACGCATCGGCGCGTGCGGCGTCGGGACGCTGTCTCAGCGTGAGGACGAGACGGCGTGTGCGCGTTCGAAGTGCGCGGCGACCACCCGGCGGGTTTCCTGCAGATGCTGCTTGACCGGCTCGGTCTGCGCAGCCGGCAAGAGTTCGGCATCGAGGATCTTGATGGTGTCGCCGTGGTCGATCACCATCGTCCGCAGAAAGGCGTTGCGGTAGGCATCCTTGCCGTCCGGCAGGGTGAGGGTCTGCGACAGTGCCTCGATAGCGGCCTTGCCCTTGGCCCGCATCGCCTCGGCACGCGGGCTATCGGATGCTCCCAGGGCCTGGGTTTTTTCCAGGTTGGCCTGGTGGTCGTGCAGCAGTTGCTTGGCGAATTCGTCGGTGGCCCCGCCCAGATCCTGGGCGATCGCCTGCTTGGCCAGCGCGATCTCGTTCTCATCGATGGCGGCCAGCACGCCCAGCGCGCCCGCATCGCCCTTGGCCGGTTCGCTCGCACCGGCGCCACTGATCGGCGCTGGTGTCGGTGTCGGCGATTCCGCCGGTGCGGTACGGGAGGCCTGGCCACCTGGACGATCGCAACCGGCAAGCGACAACGAGGCAACGACGAAAGCAGCGGCAAGCGTGAATTTCATGGAGTTCCTGGAAGACGAATGGGGCGTAAGGAATACGCAGTGCTGAAACGGGACGGAGCCGCTAAGCGGCTCCGTCAGGAAGGGCGGTCAGGCCCACTGCGGCTGACCGAGCGCGCCGCCGCGCGTCGGTCTGCCGGCAGTCGGTGCCAGTACGGGTGCAGCGCGCTCCTGTGCGTGACGGCAAGCGCGTGCCATCTGCGCTGCGCGCTCGCGGATCGTGCCGTGCTCGCTGGCTGGCGCGCTGCCGAGCAGGCTGGCCACATGGAAGCCAAGGATCTCCTCCGCGCGGTCGCCCTGGTCGCTGATGATGTGCGGCACCAGCCGCTCCAATCGTTCCAGCTCCTGCTGCACTTGATACGGGGTTTTCATGACGATCTCCAATGAATAACGGGTGTTGCTTGCTGCATCAACGATTGCGCGCACCCAACCGCTGCCAGCAGTCGGTTGCCAGTTGCTCGTAGTTGGATTGCGTGGTCGAGGAAATGAAGTGATGCTCCAGGCGGTCGCGGAACAGACGCAGGCGCTCCTGGTCGCTCGAACGCGGTGCTTGCAGATAGATATCGCAAGCCATCTTCACCACCGGGGACAGTTCGCTGAACTTGCCCGCGCCAAGGTTGCCCTCGGCATGCCGCGCCTGCCAGTGCGCGATTTCGGCTTGTACATCGATGACGGAGGGATCTCTGCTCATAACTTCGGTGTTCCGCAAATAACAAACTTGACGCGCAGGGTAATGGCGTGCATGTCAACACAGGATCATCGGACCCAACTGTGTCGTACGCGTTTTCGGCCGTTTGGCTGAATTAGTCAGGGGGATGTCCTGATACCTCGATGCGTGTTTAGCGCTCCGTGCAGACAGCAGCGCTGCCTGATGCCGCGCAGAGCAATCGCGCATTGCCGCATTTCACGGAAGATTCTGAACCGCTCTACACCTGGGTAACGTCCGATGGATAAGGTAGAGATGAACGCACGGAGAAGGAAAACAGGATGCAGGATCGGCAGGACGATGGACATGCGTCACAGCAGGCGACTGGGACATCCGAGGCGCGTGTCTGGTGGCAAGCACTGTTGGAGCTGCGCGGCGGGCGCATGATCGTCAGCTTGATCGTCGTGATAGCGATCGTGTTCGGCCTCTATATGGCAATGAAATGACACTGCCTCACGACAGGTGATGTGCCAAAGGGCACACGCCCGCCGGATCGGCCACAGCGGGGACCATCATGAAATCCATGCCGTTCACGCGCGTGGTGGGGCATTGCACGCGCCAGGTCGCCGACCATGGCCATGAACGCAAAACCCACGCCTGGGTTTGCGCAGAAGTCGCACGGCTGCTGAAGATCGAGACGACCTTGCCTGCTGGCGATGGCTTGATCGTGCCGGGTACCTACCATATTCCCGACGAGACCTTGACCGCGACGCAGGCACGGGCGCTGGGGATCGCCGACGTCGGCGAGGTCTTGGGCGGCATCGTGCCACATGCCTTTCTCGCGACCAAAGTGATTGGGCATCCCTTGGTCGGCGATGACGCCACCTGCGTCGACGGCTGGAGCCAGCCCTTGGCCAAGGCGCTGCAGGTCGCAACGCTGCCCGGCTACACGGTGTTCGCTGCCGCCGATGCGGAGCAGGCGTTGACGAGGCTGCAGCCAGCCGGTCCGGTCCGGCTGAAGCTGCCGACCGGCGTAGGAGGGGGCGGCCAATGGAAGATCGAGGACACAGCGCAGTTGCGACAGCTGCTGACGCAACTGCCATCGGACTATTTGGCCCTCCATGGCGCGGTGCTGGAGCACAATGTGCTGGATCCGGTGACCCATAGCGTGGGTGAGGTGATGTTGGCGGGCGTGCAGATCGCCTATGTCGGCACGCAGTGCAGCGTGCAGGACGCGGAGGGAGCGGAGGTCTATGGCGGATCCTCTCTGCGCATCCAACGCGGGTCGCTGGAGGCCTTGGCCGTGTCTGCACTGCCGCCGTTGCAGCGCAAGGTGGTCGAGCAGGCCTGCATCTACGACCGGTTCATCGCGGCGGCCTATCCTGCACTGCAGATATCGCGTCGCAATTACGATGTGATCAGTGGTCGCGATCTGCGCAATGCCGAGGTTGGCGGGGTATTGGAACAGTCTTGGCGCGTGGGCGGTGCAACCCCGGCCGAGCTCGCTGCAATCGAGTGCTTCCTGGCCGATCCGACATCGCAGTGGGTAACGGCGTCCACGCATGAGCTCTATCGCGGTGAGCCGCCGGACGATGCGCAGATCTATTACCGCGCCGAACCCGGCGCAGCCGGGCCGCGCTACAAGTATCGAAAGGTGTCAGTGGACTGATGGAAGCCAAACTCTCCAGTATCCAGATCCCGGTCGACCAGGATGAGCTCAGCGGGACCTTGCTCACCCCGACCGGAATGCCAGGTGTGCTGTTCGTGCATGGTTGGGGCGGTAGCCAGCATCACAGCCTGGTGCGTGCCCGCGAAGCGGTCGGATTGGGCTGCATCTGCATGACGTTCGATCTGCGCGGGCACGAGGGCTATGCGTCGATGCGGCAGAGCGTGACACGTGCGCAGAATCTGGCCGACATCATTGCCGCCTACGATCAACTGGCCGGCCTGCCGTATGTCGATCCGCAATCGATCGCCGTGGTGGGGCTGAGCTATGGCGGGTATCTCTCGGCCTTGCTGACGCGCGAACGGCCAGTCGAGTGGCTGGCCCTGCGCTCGCCGGCGCTCTACAAGGACGCGCACTGGGACCGGCCCAAGGTCAGTCTCAATGCCGATCCTGATCTGATGCGCTATCGCCAGCAGGCGCTGACACCGGATGAGAATCTGGCCCTGGCGGCCTGTGCCGTATTCCGCGGCGATGTCTTGCTGGTCGAGGCCGAGCAGGACGTCATCGTTCCGCATCCTGTCCTGCGTAACTACGCCAACGCGTTCGGGCAGGCGCGTTCACTGGCGGAGCGTGTCATTGTCGGTGCCGATCATGCCCTAAGCGTGAAAGAGCATCAGCAGCAATACACCCGAGTCCTGATCGATTGGCTGACCGAGATGGTCGTCGGGCGACGCGTCGCGCTGGCCAAGGAAGTGGTGGCGGCCCGCAAGCAATTGTTGCGCGAGCACCAGGGCGAGGCGGTGTCTTCGCCAGGGCAGGGCTCACGCGAATTCCGCGGCGATATCCGTGCGGTGGAGCAGTCCACCGGATGAATCGGTGGTTGCCGGCTGTGTCGCGCGATCGGCATGTGGGTTTGCATCGCCCGCGGACTGCTGTCGAACGCGATCCATCCGCTCCTCTGCCAGAGCAGGCGCTCAAACACTACACCGATTGGAACACTACACCGATTGGTGCTCGGTGTCCTGCCCACGACACATCAGCGGGCCCTTTTAGACCCGCTGATGCAGTGTGATGCGTGAGATAAGACAAGGAATGCTCAGCGACGTTCCGAGCGATCCATGGAGTGGCGATCGTAGCGGTCCGAATCGAAGGCTTCGCGCACCGCATGACGGGCTTTGTCCCAGCTCAGACGGGAATTGGCTTTGGCGCGTTCCCAGCCATCGCTCAAGTCGCGTTCCATTCGATCGTCCCACTGCCGGCCCGTGTGCTGGTGACGCGCCTGCATGCCATAGCGATAGGCCGGACGGTAATCGTCGTAGGCGTAAGCGTCGTCCCGGTAGTCGACGCTGTCGAAGCGGCTCTGGTAATGCGTATCGCTGTCGCGATAGACGTCGTGGGTGCGGTCGGCGCGCTCCCAGGCATCGCGCGCGGCCAAGCGCGCTTCTTCCCACTCCAGGTGAGATTCCCCGCGGTTGCGCGGCCATTCTCCCGCCAGCGTTGCTTCGGTTTCTTCCCAAGTGCTGGTCGGCCGCGTTTCGCGGGCCTGCAGACCGAACCCATAGACGGCGGCGTAATCGCGATCGTAGTCGCTTCCCTCCTTGTAGTAAGGACGATTGCGATGCTCCTGCCGCCAGTATTCGGTCTCGACCGTCGGATCCAGGCGCTCGGCGACGCCCTTGCCGGCTGCGGCACCGGCCACGACGCCGGCGGCAGCGCCGATCAAGGTGCCAAGAGGCCCGAATACCGTGCCGGCGAGTGCACCGGCCGCCGCGCCGCCGGCGACGCCGCCGACGCCCACGCCGATCGGATGTGCACCTGGCGCGCCGGAGATCGGATCGCGGTTGAGGTCGTGTGCTTCGGCTTTGCGTTCCTGCTTGTCGTAGCTGCTCATATCACCTCCCAATTGGCCAAAAACCGCGCCCTGAGCGGGGCGCGAAACGTGGCGCAACGATGGCGTTGCCAGAGTGAAACGGGCGTGCGTGGATGTGATCGTGATTGCGACATGGCTGAATCGTGCAGGCCTAACGGATGGGCTTGTTTGCGCTGGTGCGCTACGCGCTTGCACGCAAAGAAAGGGCCGCTCACGCGGCCCTCGCTTATCCCTTGATGCAGACGACCTGACGCAGCGTGTGGACCACTTCGACCAGATCCTGCTGCGCTGCCATGACCGCATCGATCGACTTGTACGCCGCCGGCGATTCGTCGATCACGGCGGCATCCTTGCGGCATTCCACGTGCGCAGTCGCCTCACGGTGCTGGGCCAGGGTGATCTGCTGGCGGGCAGCGGTTCTACTCATCACCCGGCCGGCGCCGTGGCTGCAGCTGTGGAAGCTTTCGGCATTGCCGCGGCCCCGCACGATGTAGCTGCACGTGCCCATGCTGCCGGGAATGATGCCCAGCTCTCCTGCGCGTGCGCTCACCGCTCCCTTGCGGGTGATCAGCAATTCCTCGCCGCCGTGCGTCTCCTTTTGCACGTAGTTGTGGTGGCAGTTGACCGCCAGCTTTTCCAGCTGGAAGCGCGGCAGGCGGTGACGCATCTCGGCCAGCACCTGCGCCATCATCGCTTCGCGATTCTCGCGGGCGTAGTCCTGCGCCCAGGAGACCGCGTCGACGTAGTCATCGAACAGCGGCTCGCCCTGCATGAAGAATGCCAGGTCCTTGTCGGGCAGATGGAAGCCCAATACCCGATGTGCCAGTTGCTCGCGTGCCTGTTCGATGAAATACGTACCGATCAGGTTGCCGGTGCCACGCGAACCGCTGTGCAGCATGACCCAGACTGCATCGCTTTCATCCAGGCAGATCTCGATGAAGTGATTGCCGCCGCCCAACGTGCCGATCTGGCAGTCCAGCTTGTCGGTGCGGATGCGCCGATGCTTCTGCTTGATGGCGTCCAGTCGCTGCACCAGTCCCGATTGGGCAATGCGGGTCTGGATGCTGTCGGGCAGGCGGTGGTGCTCCCCGCCGCGGCCGTTGCCGACTGGGACGCTACGCTCGATGCTCGAGCGCAGCTGCGCCAGGCTGTCGGGCAGATCGTTGGCGCGCAAGGTGGTGCGCACCGCAGCCATGCCGCAACCGATGTCCACGCCGACGGCGGCAGGAATGATCGCACCGCGGGTCGGAATCACCGAGCCCACCGTGGCGCCCTTGCCCAGGTGCACGTCGGGCATCACCGCGACCCACGGCCCGACGAACGGGATGGCAGCGATGTTGCGCAGCTGGGCGTGCGCCTGCGCTTCCAGCGGCACGCCACGCACCCAGCCCTTGATCGGCGTGGTGCTGCCTTCGGCGTGCAGCAATTGATAGTTATCCGAATGACGCATGTCTCTTCTCCATTGTGGCAGCGTGCGGGCGTCTCCTTGCGCCCGCACGCCTTATCCCTTCATCGTCACCAGTTGCTTCAGCACGCCGTCCAGGCCGCCGAAGACGGTGAGGCGGTCGACCTTCTCGGTGACCTTTTCCAGCGCTTCCAGCTCCTTCAGCCGCATCAGCACCGGGCTGCTTTCCACCAGCTTGGCGGTGTTGAGCAGCGAGCGCGTGGCATTGGCTTCCTCGCGCCGGCGGATCACGTTGGCTTGCGCCTGCTTCTCCGCCTGCACGACGCCGTTGAGGATCTCGCGCATCTCGCCGGGCAGGATCACATCCTTGACCCCGACGCCGAGCACGTCGATGCCGAAGCCGGACAAGCCGCCGCGGACGTGCGCGAAGATGTCCGCATCCAGCGAGGCCTTGTCGCCCAGCAACTCGTCCAGCGTCTTGGCCGCCACCGCCCGTCGCAGGCCGTACTGCAGCTCGCGGTAGAGATAGTCGCTGGCCTTGGCAACGCGCGTCCGCAACGCCACGGCGTCGACCACGCGCATGCTGGCGGCCAGGTTTACCCGCAGCGAGACCTTGTCGCGGGTCAACAGCTCCTGTCCGGACACCTCCACCGACTGGACGCGCAGGTCGATCACATCGATGGCGACGTTCCGGTGAAAGTTCCAGAACGCATAGCAGCCAGCTGCGAACGTGCCGCTGAGGCGACCATCGATGAAGACCAGCCCGAGCGACTCGGCCGGGACGTCCATACACACCGCCACCTGCGACAGGCTGCCGAGTTGGCGCAGGCGCCGCTGGACGTCGCTGGGCACCAGCAGTCCATCGCCCAGGGCCAGTGGCTGCACCTCGATCGATGTCGGCCCGCGCCAGTACAGCGCGCGGCTGCCGGGCGGCAAGACGCCCTCGAGCTTGCCATTGCGGATCAACAGGCCCACCTGCTGCATGCTGATGTCGGCCAGCACACAATGGCGCGTCAGCGCATCGCCCAGCACGGCGATCACCGTGTCGATCTCGCTGCCGGTGATGCTCGCAGTGGTGTGGATGGGTTGAATGACGACGTCGGTGCGCTTCAACGGATCGAACCGGCGATAGACGCCGGGCTCGAGTACGCCCTGAAGGCGACGGTTGCGATACACCAGGCCGCGTTCGCCGTCACCGATCACGACCCTCTTGGTCCAGAACATGGCTTTGCTCCTTGGTTTGGCTCTGGTGATCCGATCCATGCATTGCCGATCGTCTGCCGGATCGGGTGGCAGACGTGGGTGCCGATGCAACGCGGCGATAAGGTGGAAACGCCCGGAACGATCACGGCGCGGAGCACAGCGTGCTGTCGGTGCCGGCGATCGCCGCGGCATCCGTGCTCTAGGCGAGCAGCGGCCGACGGCGGCGCGGACACGTCCAGGGCGCAGGCTCGGCGCCGTGGTCGCTGCCGCACCGTTGCGATCCATTGCACGCAGGCGGCAAGCGTGTTTCCTGAGTGGGGACTTGCGTCCCGGAGGCCATGACCGGGTGGCCATGGTTGGAGCGGGAGTCGAACCCGCGACCGGCAGATGGTGTCTGCTGCTCTAACCAACTGAGCTATCCAGTGGTGAACGTGTCGGAATCGAACCGACCCCTGCGTACGAGCCGCCGCTCCACCTTGGAGCCAACGTCCAGAAACAGAAACTGCTGGTGACAATCCGGTATACGCAACGGCACGGCCGCGCGCACCGGCTGGTAGAAAATCCAGGCCGCTGGAAAGTCACTGCATGGTTTCTGATTATCGTTTATGAAAACGATAATACGGTGGATGGACCTGCCGCCCGTGCCCCGCACCTGGGCACAGCGCTCGCGCGCCTGGCGACCTGCAACGTCCTTGTTGTCGGGCAGTCCATGCCCGGGTGCCAGGAGTCGGTCATCCGTCTATAAGTGATGCGAACGCACAACGAAAAACGCCCCCGGTGACGATCCGAGGGCGTTCGCTTGCCTCGGAGATCGGTGACCGATCTCCTGGGCAGGACAATCAGTCGTTGGGCTGCAGCTGCATCCGCACTGCAATCGTGCAGGCGCGCGACATCGCGCGGAGGGCGCGTGGCAGTCGTTCGTGTTTGGCCTGCAGGACGGAATACATGGGGATGCTCGAATGGGTTGGGGTTGAAACTGCTGAGGGCGCGAACGTTACCGGGGATTTTTTCGGTTTGCAAGGGGTTTTTTAAAAATAATGCGATGACGATTATCTCGTGCTGCCGGAGCGGCATTATCTACGGGGTGATTGATGCCGTGGATACACGCTCTAGAGACCAGAAAATGCATCGCTGCACGCCGATATGCCGTCGGCCGACGGTCGGACCTTGATCGTAGGTAGTAGCGGCAGCGCAGATGAGCGGCGCTGCGCCAGGCGGCCGCATGTTCTTCCCGGCCTGGCGAAGGATTGCGCGCCGCGCTGGCATCCACTCGCCATGCTTTCGGGCGTTGGTGTGCCCTGGGTGCCCAGCTGGACTCAAGGAGAGGTGCGCTACGGAGTGCTGGGACGCTAGGCGTGGGCAGCAGCGGTTGCGCCCACGACGTCCGGTGTCTGTGTGGTCACGCGGCGACGTGGCCGCTGGCGTGATGGACCGATCTAAGCGCCACCCGCAAGCCTGCCGTCGCCATTGCGGCCAGCCAGCATGATGTGCCCCAGTGTTGCGTGCGGCACGGGGCAGGGCGATGCGCTGCAGGCAGCGGTGGAGGGCTGCGCGGCATCCGGCGTCAGGACGACGCGGACCGATGACGAGAGAAGCCGGGTTTGGGTTGCGGAATGGCCGGCCAAGGCACAGCCGGGCGGCTCAGCGGGCAGGGTGGGCCAATGCACGCGCGCCGGTCAGGATCATCCGCAACATCTGCGCGATCTGCTCGATCAGTTCCGGATCCTTTTCCGGCGGCCGGTCCATCGCGGTGGCACCCATGGCAAAGACCAGCCGGGTAATGGCCTTGGAGACCAGCTCCGGTGCATGCAGCGTGGCATTGTCGGCGGCCGCCAGCCGGATCAGGTCCACGCGCAGCTCGTCCTCGAAATAGGTGAGCTCGCGTTCCACCGCCAGTTTGAAGGCATCCGAGCCCACCGCGCCTTCCCGCAGCAGCACGTGCAGCAACTTGTCGTCGGCACGCAGCTGTTCCATGAAGGTTTCCACCGAGACCCGGATGACACTGCGGTCGGTCGAGGTCGCGCGCTGGCGGGCCTGGCCGATGATGGTGCGCAACGAGCGGCCGGCCAGGTCGATCAGTGCCACGGCCAGTTCGTCCATGTCGCGGAACTGGCGGTAGAAGCTGTTGGGCGCAATGCCGGCCTCGCGGGCAACCTCGCGCAGACTCAGGGTGGACAGGCTGCGGTGGGGGCCGATCAGCGACAGCGCCGCGGCAAGCAGATCCTCGCGCGAGATCGCCGCTTTGCGTGACGGCGGGGCGTCGTGGGAAGGCAGGACGATCGAGGTCATGGGCGCGGGCCGGGCTTGGGCCTGAATCATAGCCCCTTCCGCAGTGCACAACTGTATACACGGATGTGCATGCGTGCGTATAGTGTGCCCATGTCCTCCGTCATCTCGCTCCCGTCACGCGCCCCGTTACCCGCCAGGCTGGCTCGCCGTCTGGTGTCGGCGCCGCTGTTCGATTTCTGGGCCACGCGGCTGAATCCTTTATGGACGCTGGAGCGGCCCATGGCGCGTCTGGAGTCCCGCCAGCAGGCCAGCTGCGACGCAGCCACGCTGGTGTTCCGCCCCAATCGGCACTGGCAGGGTCAGCAGGCCGGCCAGCACGTCAGCATCGGCGTGGAGATCGACGGCCGCCGGCTCTTGCGCAGCTACAGCCCGACGGTGCTTGCCGATGGCCGGTTGTCCATCACCGTCAAGGCGATCGAAGGCGGGGTGGTCAGCCAGTTCCTGGTCCATCAGGCCCGACCGGGGCTGGTGGTGTCGCTGGAGCCGGCCTTCGGCGATCTGCTGCTGCCGGCCGCGCCGACGCCGTTGCTGCTGCTGGCGGCCGGTAGCGGCATTACGCCGATGCGGGCGCTGCTGCAGGCGGCTGCGGCCGCCGGCATGCCGAAGGACATCACGTTGTTGTACTGGGTGCGCCGGCGCGAGGAGGCGTGTTTCCTGGACGAATTCCAGGCGCTGGCCGCCGCGTTTCCGCGCCTGCAGGTGCAGCTGCTGACGACCCGTGAAGGGGCCGAGCCCGCGCAGCGGATCGATCGCTATTCGCTGCAGCAGGTCGATGCGCTGGCGCAGCGCCATGTGCTTGCCTGCGGCCCGGGCGGCTTCGTCCAGGCGGCCCGCGCGCGGCTGCAAGGACAGGTGGCGGCGTTTCAGGCCGAGGCCTTCAGCGTGCCGGTACAGGCCGAAGACGCTACGGGTCAGGTGCAGGTGCAGCTGTCACGCAGCGGTCGTACGTTGACCCTGTCGCGCGGCCAGTCCTTGCTGGACGGGCTGGAGGCGCAGGGTGTGCGTCCCCGCCATGGCTGCCGCATGGGCATCTGCAATACCTGCGCCTGCCCGCGCCAGTCCGGTACCACCCGTCATCTGCTGACCGGCGAGTACAGCAACGAACCCACTGCGCAGGTGCGCCTATGCGTCAGCGCCCCCAGCACCGACCTGATCCTGGATCTGTAAGGAACCCGCATGAGCCGAGTCAACAACCGCGCCCTGACCCCCGCCGAACTGCAGTCCTTCGGCGAAGAGCTCGACGCGGTCCGCGCCGGCGTGGTGCGCCAACTTGGCGCATCCGATGCCCGCTACATCCGTCGCATCGTTGCAGCCGTGCGCTGGACCGGCGTGGCCGGCCGTGCGCTGCTGTTCCTGGGCGCCTTCGTGCATAGCGTGTTGATTCCGGCCTGGATCGCCGGCGTGCTGCTGCTGGCCTTGTCCAAGATCCTGGAGAACATGGAGCTCGGGCACAACGTGATGCACGGCCAGTACGACTGGATGGGCGATCCGCAGCTCAACGGCAATACCTACGAGTGGGACATCGTCGCCACCGGCGATAACTGGCGCAAGACGCATAACTTCAAGCACCACACCTACACCAATGTGCGCGGCATGGACGATGACATCGGCTATGGTCTGTTGCGCATCTTCCCCGAGCAGCGTTGGCGGCCGTTCTATCTGGCGCAGCCGTTCATTGCGGTGGTGTTCGCGCTGCTGTTCGAATGGGGCGTGGCGATTCAGGATCTGCGCCTGGGGCGTTGGTTCGCCGGCAAGATGAAGGGCGCCGAGCTGCGCGAGGCATTCTTGCCGGTCGGCCGCAAGATGGGCCGGCAGATGCTCAAGGACTATGTGGTGTTTCCGCTGCTGGCAGGGCCGTTCTTTCTGACCGTGCTGCTCGGCAACCTGGCCGCCAACGTGCTGCGCAGCATCTGGACCTTCGTGATCATCTTCTGCGGGCACTTCACCGCCGATGCGGAAGTCTTCCCGAAGGAATCCATCCGCAACGAGTCGCGCGGTCATTGGTATCTGCGCCAGTTGCGCGGTTCGTCCAATCTGACCGGTGGCAAGCTGATGAACGTGCTGTCGGGCAATCTGAGCCATCAGATCGAGCATCACTTCTACCCGGACGTGCCGGCCAACCGCTATGCGCAGATGGCCGTGGAGGTCAAACGCATCTGCGCGCGCTACGGGCAGCACTACAACACCGGATCGCTGCCGCGTCAGTTCGGCCAGGTGATGTGGCGGATCGTGCGGCATGCGTTCCCGAGCCGGCCGGCGCCGGCACGGGATGGCGAGGCGGCATTGCAGAACGCTTGATCGCCTCGCTGGGAACGCGCTGCATGGCTCACGCTCAGTGTGGCTGGAGATCTGCCGTGGCGTGTTCGCCGCCGCTGCGCTGCAGATAGGCGATGAATTCGCTCGCCGGCAGCGCACGCGAAAACAGCCATCCCTGCGCCAGATCCACGCCGTGGGCACGTAGATAATCCAACTGCTCTTGTCGCTCCACGCCCTCGGCGATGGTGCGTAGCCCGAGCGTCTTGGCCATCTCGATGATGTGCGCGGTCACCGAGCTGGTGGCCGAATGCGTGCCGATGGTGTCGACGAAGGATTTGTCGATCTTGAGCGCGTCCAGCGGCAAGCCCTGCAGGTACTGCAGGCTGGAATAGCCGGTGCCGAAATCGTCGATGGACACGGTATATCCGGCCCCGCGCAGGTGGCCGATAGTGGCGCGTGCGGCGTCGATATCCATCAGGCTGCGCTCGGTCGCTTCCACCCACAGTTGGGTGCTACGGATGGCCGTGCCCTGCAACGCCTTGGACAACACCGCCTGGATGCGGCCGCTCCTGATGTCGCCCGCCGAGACATTGATGGCCACGTGCAGGCCCGGATCGGCGGCTAACGCTGCACCGAGCTCGGCGATGACCGTGGCCACCACCAAATCGGTGATCGGCAGAATCAGCCCACTCTGCTCGGCCAGCGGGATGAAGGCGTCGGGCGGAACCAGGCTGCCGTCCGATCCGCGCCAGCGCACCAGTGCCTCGGCACCGATGCAGCTGCCGCTGGCCAGCGCGATGATCGGCTGGTAATGCACCACGAAGTCGCCGCGCCGAACCGCTCGCTGCAATTGCGACAACGGCGACAGCCGACGCCGGGTCAGCCACATCACGGCCGCGACCAGCAGCGCAGCCACGGCGCCGCCGATCGGCAATAGCTGCAGGCGCAGCGCAGCCATTGGTCCGCGCAGATTGCTGCTCGGCTCGGTGGCGACCGCCATCCAGTCGCCCGCGGTGGCGCTGCCGGTGAGCACCTGAGGGTTCGACGCGCCGGTGGTGGAATTGCCGACGAGATGCCCAGCCGCGGCGGGCCCGGTACTGCTGAGCAGATAGCCGTTGGATGTGCCCACGGCCAGTTGATGATCCGCTGGCAGATCGATATCGGTGAGCGCGCTGGGGTTGACCAGCGCGTTGTAGCTACCCAGTTGCAGTGCCATGACCGGGTGCTGTGGGCTCGCCAGCGGACGCAGATGGGCGGTGACCGCGATGCCCCGGCGAGAGACGAAATCTGGCGAATGTTGCGGTATCGGGGTCGTCAGTGGGCCCCATGAGGTGCAGCGCAGCTGCCGTTGCTGGAAATAACCCAGTTCGGCGATGTAGTGGCTGCTCAACACCAGTGCACGCATTTGCGCCAAGTGTTGCGGTGAGCAGGGCGGCAACGGCGACTGGCCCATGAAACGCAAGGCCTGATGCGCCTCGTCAAATGCCGCTTCGGTACGGCGGATGGACAATTCGGCCAGTTGACTGAGACGGGTCTGCTCGCGTTCCAGCGCCAATCGCCAGGCGACATGGATGGCGAGCCCGATCGGCACCGCGGCGCACACTAGCGCCAGCACCAGGGTGATACCGAGGATGCGTCGACGCCTCATCATCGTCGACGCCTCTGGATGTGGTTGGCCGCGACAGCGTGCACGGTGGGTGGACCTGCGATTGCACTCGCATCGGTCCTGCGTCCAGACAGCCGCCGGCCTTGCCGCTGTACACGCACGCAGGGAGGCATCGTATTGACGCTGGTCGGATGAGGCTGCACATGCTGACTGTACGCCACGCCGCCGCGTTGCGGGCACTACGTCGCCGCTTCGGCAGCGCTCGTCTGCCGTGCTGGCGCGCATTCGCAGACACCAGTTCACGCCGCGCGGTCTCCGTGCACGCTAGGGTCGCTGCAATGTCCACCGTTGGACCGACGCGCTGCGCGGTCGGGTCTGCTGGACGTCGCACCGGAGAAACAGGATGGCAACACAAAAAGAGCGGGTAGGTGGGACCGACACGGCACCGATCTTCAAGATGCAGGAGTCCACGCGCGATGGCGAGGTGACCAAATACATCGTCGGCGAGACTGGTGTGGCGTTCGATACCCTGCAAGCGGCAGAGGCTGCAGCCAAGGATCTCGACGCGCTCGGCGGCTGACATCGCCCCAGGTCGGGTTGCTCGTCCAGGCGCCGAGCGCAGGCGTGGATCGGCCTGTTTGGGATCCGAGCGACGCAAGTTGCCAAGCGGCGTTCGCACTGCGTTCGCTCGGCTCGTACCAGAGGTTGACGCCCAGAGCAGCTGTGGTCAGGGCGCCATCTAGGAGCAACATCCCTAACCTCCTCGGCACGATCCGATCGTTTGCCTCACTGAAGACCGGGCGTATCTGGTCCTCCTGTCGGGCGTGAAGGCGTCTGTGCTGTGTCGAGGGTGACGTAGGCTGGATCGCATCGACACCGCGCTCGCTTCGGCGCCGCGGCGGCTGTCAGCGTCCCGGCGTAGGAGGCTGTCGCGGCTTGGGGCTGCGCGCATGCACGGGTTGCTGTGCGACGTCCTGGTAGCCGCGCTGCTGCAGGCTTTGCTCCAACGACTGCACGCTGGCAGCGTCGCTAATGGCGATCACCTGCAGATAGCGTGGCAGCTTGCCGCCACCGCCGCTGTCCAGGGTGGCAAGCGCGTCTTCCAGGGTGTCGTAATTGACGCCGATCGGGGCGGCCGGGTTGCATAAGCCAAACGCCAGAAAGGCGGACCAGTCCCAGCCCTTTTGCAACACGTCCAGCGGCAGGCTGGTGACCGACAGCTTCTTGCCGGCGTCGCTGACCATGGCGGCGATGTCGTGGGCGCGACAGACCGAGGGGCTTGGGGCGAACAGCCCCGCCAGGCGGTGATAGAACAGGTAGTAGCCCAGCCGCGGTGTCGCGATCAGCTTCTCCAGCTGCCCCTGCTTGCTGCCGACATCGGCGATTCCGCCCACGGCTTTCTTGGCCTGCACCAGAGCGACCTTGCGGCAGCAGAGATCGCCGATGTCCAACGCGATGACCAAGCCGATATCGGCACCGGTCTGGGTTTCTTCCTGCTTGTTGGCGAGCATCAGCGAGCCGATATAGGACGCCCGCTGTGGATAGCCGAAGGTCGGCAGTCGTTTACGGATCTTCTCGGCGGCGTGCCGCAGCTGGGCGCGCATCGCGCCATTGAGCGGATCCTCGTGTGGATCGGACCGCGCTTCGTCGGCGATGTCCTGACCGCACTCGACCAGCGGCCAGTACAGCGCCCACAACGCATCCAGCCGGGCCGAGCGGGGATCGCACATCGCCAGTGACAGGGCGTGCCAGCGTTCGCTGGGCTGGCTCAGCGCTGCCAGCCTTGCCGCCACCGGCGCCTGCAGCATCGGAGCTGCCAGTGCCGTAGAAGCGTTGACCAGCGCTGGATACGCGGCGGTCGCTGCGAGGCCGAACTGGCGCTCATGGAGCGACTTGCGCAAGGCCTCTGCGCGCCGCTGCATTTCATCGTAGGCCGCAGCGCTGGGCCTGACCTGGAACTGCAGCCGCTGCAGGCCAGCCAAGGCCTGGGTAAATCGGTCGGCGAGCGCGTCCGTTGCCAATTGGTGGAAGTGATTGGCGAAGTCGGGCGCCTTCCAGCCATCCTGCAGCGCGGCGGTGGCGGCCGGCGCCAGCTGTTGCAGCAGGGAGTCGCATTGGCGCAGCAGTGTTTCCACGTGCGCGTGCCGTTCCCGCAGGTCGGCCGAGGCGTGCTGTTGTTCCTGCAGATGGCGGTTATGCGCCTCTGCTTCGGCCTGGCGCTGGGCGAATGCTGCGGCCGTTTCCAACTGTGCGCAAGCCGCGCGATACGCGCGTTTGGCCGCCTGCAGCCGAGGCCAGGAGCGCGCATAGGCCAGCACGCGTTGCAGCAGGCCGCCGGCGTGATCGAACGATGCCCGCCCATCACGATAAGTCTGTTCGATCCGCGCATGCGCCGCAGCGCGCAGCGCCTGTTCGCTGGTCGGGCGCAGAGCCACCAGCGCATTGAGCGCTGCCTGCAACTGGGCAGCGTCACTGGCCAGTTGCTTGCGCCTGGCGTCCAATCGCTGCGCGAGGCGTTGCGCCAGGCTGGGAAGGGAGACAGGCGCGTCTGAAGGAGCGTTGGGCATGTCTGGAAGTCCGTCTCGCAAGCCGTCACGGTGAGCGTCGGCCATCATAGCCAGGGGCTGGTGATCGCTGTCGTGCACGGAGGGCAAAGCGTGATCTCTGCACAAGGCTCGCGTCAGTTCAGCGGCGATACGGTTGCCCTATCCGCACAAGGATGACGTGTCTCATTGCATCTGAGCGCAGACGGTTCCCTCTGTGCACCTGGCGTGCAACTGGGCTCCATGAGCGTTTGAAGGAGCGCGCTTGGCGTGTCCGGACAGCGCACCGGGAGATCAGGCCGCGTTGGTGATCCCAGCGGCGCGGTCCAGGTTGCGGTAGCCGATGGCCTCGGTCAGGTGCCTGGTTGCGATGTCCGCGCATCCCTCCAGATCGGCGATCGTCCGTGCTACGCGCAGGATGCGATGCATCGACCGCGCCGACAGCTGCAATTGCTCGATCGCGCGTTCCAGCAAGGCCTGGTCGTCGGCCTGCAGTTGGCAATGGCGGTCGATGGCGGCCTGGTCGAGGCGGGCATTGGGCGCGCCGGCGCGCAGCAGCTGGCGCTGGTGCGCCTGCACAACCCGCTCACGGATTGTGGCGCTGTCTTCGCCCGCCGCGCCGTTGCGTAGTAGATGCGGCGGCAGGCGCGGGACGTCCACATGCAGGTCGATGCGGTCCAGCAGCGGTCCGGAGATGCGTGCGCGATAGCGGCGGATGGTCTCGCCGCTGCAGCGGCAGCGGCCGCTGGGATCTCCGGCCCAGCCGCACGGGCAGGGGTTCATCGCCGCAACCAGTTGGAAGCGGGCCGGGAAATCCACGCTGCGGGCGGCACGCGAGACGGTGACCACACCCGATTCCAGTGGCTCGCGCAGGACTTCCAGGGTCTGCCGCTGCCACTCGGGCAGTTCGTCCAGGAACAGCACGCCGTGGTGGGCCAGCGAGATCTCACCTGGCCGCGGGTGGGTCCCGCCTCCCACCAGCGCGACGGCGCTAGCGGTGTGGTGCGGGGCGCGATAGGGACGTTGGCGCCAGCGCGCCAGGTCGAGCCCACGCCCGCTGACGGAGGTGATCGCCGCCGTTTCCAGGGCCTCGCTCTCGCTGGCCTCGGGCAGTAGGCCGGGCAGTCGGGAGGCCAGCAAGGTCTTGCCGCAACCGGGGCTGCCCACCAGCAGTAGATGGTGACCGCCGGCAGCGGCAATCTCCAGTGCGCGGCGGGCCTGCGGCTGGCCGCGCACGTCGGCCATGTCGGGGAGCGCCATGGACGGGGCGGCGGGGGCAGCGGGCGTGGCCGGAGTGGCGGCAGCGCTGCCATTGAGCGCGGCACACACCTCGAGCAAGGTTCGTGCGGTGTAGGCCTGCACGTGTCCGGCGATCGCGGCTTCGGCGCCATTGGCCTGCGGCACGATCAGCCGACGTCCGGCAGCGGCCGCCGCCAGGGCCGCAGGGAGCACGCCATCGATGCCGCGCAGTTCCCCGGTCAGCGCCAGTTCGCCAAGGAACTCGTAATCGGCCAGTGCCTGTCTGTCGATTTGACCGCTGGCAGCGAGAATGCCCAGGGCGATCGGCAAGTCGAAACGGCCGCCATCCTTGGGCAGGTCGGCCGGGGCCAGGTTGATGGTGATTCGACGGGCAGGAAACTCGAACTGCGCGCACAGCAAGGCTGCGCGGACCCGTTCGCGTGCCTCGCGGACCGCCGCCTCCGGAAGGCCGACGATCTGCGTTGAGGGGAGCCCGCCGGACAGGTGCACTTCCACCCGGACCTCGGGCGCGTGCACTCCCATCCGGGCACGGCTATGCACCAGTGCCAGGCTCATGGCGCAGCCTCGGTGTCAGGGAGCGGAAGAAGGCGTGCCGGCGGCGCGCGCCTCCAGCGCGGCCACGGTCTGCTCGAGCGCCTCGAGCTTTTCGCGGGTCTTCAGCAGGACGGCGCGCTGCACATCGAACTCCTCGCGGGTGACCAGGTTCAGCTTGCCCAGGCCGGCCTGCAAGGCGCCCTTGAAGGTGCTCTGCAACTCCTCGCGCGATTGGCGCAGTCCTGGCGGGACCAAGTCGCTGAGGCGACGGGCGAGGTCATCGAGATGGTTGAGGTCGATCATGGCAGTTCTCCGCAGGTCCAGGGGAAGCCTAGTGCAGGCCGCAACACGCTGGGCATCGGCGAAGCAATCGGCAGACGGTAAGGATAGTCCCAATCGCAGCTGCGCCCGGAGCGGCCGAGGTGAGTGTTGCCGCCGTCCACGGTATGCTGCGCGCCGTCATGCCCGGGATACCGCACCAATGAAAATGATCATGGCCATCGTCAAACCGTTCAAGCTCGACGATGTGCGCGAGGCGCTGGCCGGTTGCGGTGTGGCGGGGATCACGGTGACCGAGGTCAAGGGCTTCGGCCGGCAGAAGGGCCATACCGAACTGTATCGCGGCGCCGAATACGTGGTCGATTTCCTGCCCAAGGTGAAGATCGAGGTCGCCGTGACCGACGACCAGGCCGAACAGGTGGTGGAAGCCATCGTGCGCGCGGCGGGGACCGGCAAGATCGGCGACGGCAAGGTCTTCGTCTACGACCTGGGCAGCGTGGTGCGTATCCGTACCGGCGAACTGGACGCCGACGCGCTGTAGGGCGCGTGTTGCCGGCATGCGCGATTGCATCGCTGCCGGGCGGGGTGTGGACACCGGCGCGGCAACCAAGCATGGGGACCGCAGTTGGCGCGCGCATGAGCCGCGGTGTCGGCGCGGCCCGCGGTTGCCTGCTGGGACGGCCGGGGTCGAGCGCCGTGCTGTCCTAACGCCGTTTGCCCGCCACGGCTGGCAGAACAACAAGATGTCTTTGAACAGCACCGCAGGTGCTGACCATCGCTTGGCGGTTGCCACGTCGGTGATGCTCCATGTCATCGACATCGCCGAGATACCACTTCAATACCTTAGGCCGCCAGGCTGCATTGACCCGCCTAGGCCGCTGCCAGCCAGACTCTTGCTGCGCCACGCAGGCGATGCTTTTGGGCAATCGCGACCGGAGAGCAATCGGCTTGTTCCCAGGCAGCGACTTGCCTACTCTGTGCGCTAATACCATTCCAATACCGGAGATCGGCATGAACGGACGTTTCCTGCGGCCTCGCACCCGCCTACTGGCGTTGGCGGCGGCACTGGCCTGCACGGCAACGGCGCCGTTGCTTGCAGCACCGGTCACGCGACCGGCGCTGTTTCCCGAGCCGGTGTCCCTGCAACTGCAGTCGGGCGCCGTCACGCTGGGTTCGGAGGTGGTGTTGGTGGTTGCGCCGGGCGCGGATCCGGCCACGGTCGCGCTGGTGCGGCAATTGCTGACCGATGCCGGGGTTGCCCGGATCAGAAGCGTGTCGGCGCTGCCGGCCGCGCTCGCCCAGCCCTATCTGGTGATCGGCACCGCCGATACCGCAGTGGTGCGCGATGCGCTGGGCCGTAGCCGCGCCAGCCAGGAGACCCACAAGGAGGGCTATACGCTGGCCAGCGTGGCGCTGGATGGCGGCAGCCTGATCACCCTGGCCGGCCAGGATGGCGATGGCCTGTTCCATGCGGCGCAGACGCTGCGGCAATTGCTGGCCCAGCCGACGCTGCCGACCTTGGTCATCCAGGACCATCCGGCCATGCCGATCCGCGGCACCATCGAAGGCTTCTACGGCGCGCCCTGGTCGATGAGCGACCGCGCCAAGCACATCGCGTTTCTGGCGCGCAGCAAGGCCAACACCTATATCTATAGCCCAAAGGACGACCCGTACGCACGCGATCGTTGGCGCGACCCGTATCCGCGCGCCACCTTGAAGGCGTTGGGCACGTTGGCAAGCACCGCCCGGCGCAACCATGTCGACTTTGTCTATGCGATTTCGCCGGGACCGACGGTGTGTTTCTCCGATCCGGCCGACCTCAAGGCACTGCTGCGCAAGTTCGATGCATTCCGCGCGCTGGGCGTGCGCAGCTTCTACGTCGCGCTCGACGACATCGAATACACCAAGTGGAACTGCGAGCGCGATCAGGTCACGTTCGGTGCGTCCGGTGCCGAAGCGGCCGGGCTGGCACAGGCGTACCTGCTCAACCGGGTGCAGGCCGATCTGGTTGCGCGGCATGATGCCGCAGCCGAGCTGATCATGGTGCCGACCGAGTATTACGACGCCAAGGACAGCCCCTACAAGGCGGCGCTGCGCAAGCAGCTGGATCCGAAGATCGTCGTGCAATGGACCGGCACCGACGTGGTGCCGCCGGCGATCTCCATTCCCGATGCGCGTGCGGCGACCAAGGCGTTCGGGCGCAAGACACTGTTGTGGGACAACTACCCGGTCAACGATTTCGAAAGCTCGGCCGGCCGGTTGTTGCTGGCGCCATACGCGCGCCGCGAGGCCGGCTTGTCGGCGGAACTATCCGGCATCGTCGCCAACCCGATGAATCAGGAAGCGCCAAGCCGGGTCGCGGTGATGGGGCTGACCGCGTTCGCCTGGAACGATGTCGGTTACGACGCCACGCGGACCTGGCACGCCGCCGCGCGCGATCTGGCCGGCGACGATGCGCGCGTGACCGCGGCCTTGCTGGACTTCTTCGATACCCAGCACCTGGCGCCGACCTTCGGTAGCCAGCCATGGCAGGAACAGGCCCCGCAATTGAAGGCCGAGCTCGACGCGGTACGCGACGCCATCGCGCTCGGCGACGGTGCTGCACGCGGCCAGGCCATCGCCACGCTGGCCCGCCGCGCCGATGCGATGGCTGCAGCGCCGCAGATCATCCGCGATGGCGTGGCCGATAAGGGGTTTGTCGCGCAATCGCGGCCTTGGCTGGAGGCGATGCAGCGCTGGGGCCAGGCCCTGCAGCAGACCGCTGCGGGACTGGACGCGGCCAATCGCGGCAGTGCCGAGGCCAGCCAGCGCTTCGCTGAGGCCACCCGCCTGGCGGCCGAAGCGGCGGTGATTCCGTCGATTCCCGGAGCGACGCGTTTCGGTGGCCCGGTCAAGGTTGCCGATGGCGTGCTGGATCGCTTTATCGCCGATGCGCCGCAGTTGATCGCGGTGCCGTCGACATCGACGCCGGCAAACGCCCCCTGATTTCAGTAGGTGCGTCGGCGTCGGCAGTGCTGGCCAACACGCGGTCGCCGCTCACGCCGGAGGGTGAGTGCGATGCGTCGAACGATCGATGCAAGCGCATGCGCTGCGAAAGCGTGCAGGCGTGGAGGCGTCGGGCCGCGCGCGGCGCAGCGACGGTTGCCGCAAAGACGCGGAGCGGCGCCAGCCGCGTTCAATCGGTGGTGACCGCCGCAGTGCCTTTCAGTCGACGGTACAGGCGCTTCCAACCGCTACGCAGCTGGCGTACCCAGACGGGCTCGGCGCTGCGAGCGGCCTCGTCGGCGGAGGGCGCAATGCCGGTCAGGCGCTGGCGCAACTTATGGTAATTGGCGACATCCCCGCGTTGCAGCTGACGCGCCAACGGCGTGCGCCGCAGCCAGCGCGGAAACCGCCATGCCGAGGTGAAATCGATCAGGACCGGCACGCCGGCGCTGACCACCACGTTGGTGCCATGCAGGTCGTTGTGGGTGATGCCGGCACCATGCAGACGTCGCAAGGCGGCTTGCAGTTGTTGGAAGATCTCTTCGCCGGCCACGGCGCTGGCGCTGAGCGTGTCGCCAGGGATGAACTCCATTCCCACCGCCAGGCCGCCCAGCGTGCCGAGCAGGGCGGGCGCATGCCGCCATCCGTGCAGGCGGCGCAGCATGCCGGCTTCGTGGCGCACCATCAGCCGCGCCAGCGGCGCCAGCAGGGTGCGGCGATAGCGGCCATAGTCCTTGACCACTGCCGACTGCCCAGCCAGATAGGTGCGATAGACGTCGGGTTCGAGCAGTCTGGTGCCGCGCTTGAGCAGGACAGGCGTGACGCGTTGCAGGCTGGAGGTGTCCAGCGGTTGATAATGCATGGTCGTTCTCCGGGCCTCGAGAGCGCGGAGATGTCACGCAGCTGACGGGCGGCTATGGATCGCAGGGGATCGGGCCCGGTCAATTTTAGAACTTACGAGTACTGAAATTAGTTTTATTTCAGAAATGTAACGTTCTCCAGATGGAACAGGTCGCGTTCCAGCGCCAAGAACGCAGGCTGCCGGGACCATGCATAGCGGCGATGCCCGCAGCTATACGCTCTAAAAAGCAAGCCCTGCCGGATTGGTGTCTCACTCTATCTAGACAGCGGATGAGACTGTCGCCACTATGCGCGCTGCGGTCAGGGGGCTGCATCACGCGTGGGATCAGCGCTGCCATCGACGGCAGCCCTGCTCCTGCGAGCGTCGATGATGCGGGGACGCTCCCATGCAATGACGGCAACTGCGCCACTTCCAGATGCCGTCAGGTTCGCCTGTCGTGCGCAAGGATGCGGAAACGACGGACGATCACTGATGGGAATGTCATGAAGAAGACGGCAACACTGCTGTTGGCCTGCACTGCGCTCGGCGTCACTGTGCAGGCTTCGGCGCAATCGTTATCGCGCGGCTGGGACAGCTATCGTCAGCAGCAGAAGCAACAGCAACAAAGTGGCGGCCAGGTCGCTCCTGCAGCGCTCCCCGCCACCAACGGTACCGCGACGACGGCGCCTCAAGGCGATGCTGGCGGCGCGGATCGTTTCGTCACGGTCACCGCACAGACACCGGCGGTGGCCGCACCGCCTGCAGCGGCCACGCGCATCGCCAGCAGCGAGGAGTCGCGCATCGAGCGTGGCGCGTTCATCGGTGTGCAAAGCGGACGCGGTGAGGTGTTCCGTGGATACAAGCAAGACATGCTCGGACTCAGCGCCGGTTATCGCTGGCAGGCCGGTTCGGTGACGCTGAT
Organism: Xanthomonas maliensis; assembly: GCF_009192945.1. Taxonomy (GTDB): domain Bacteria; phylum Pseudomonadota; class Gammaproteobacteria; order Xanthomonadales; family Xanthomonadaceae; genus Xanthomonas; species Xanthomonas maliensis. The sequence goes on from NZ_NSET01000023.1 coordinate 74,117, forward strand.
CGGTGTGGAAGCCTCGCTGGGACGTCTCGATCGCAAGGACAATCACGATGACGTCTTCATCCCAGGGGTGAAGTTTGTCGCTGTCGGCGGAACTGCGCGCTTCAATTTCGGCGACAGCCCGCTGTTTGCGGTGGTGCGGCTGGGGTCGTGGTATGCCGATGCCGCTGACCTGAGCGAAGAAGTCTACGGCGGTTATGCCGGCGTCGGCCTGGGGCTGGACCTGGGCAAGCATGCCAGCCTGAGCGTGACGTACACCAACTACCTCTATGCGCGCGACTACTACGACTACGCCGAGGACGTCACCATCAATCGTGCCGAGGTCCTCAACGTGGGTGCGGAAGTACGCTTCTGATCATCGCTTGCTGCCCGGGTCGCACCCCGCGCCTTGCGGCGTGCGACGACCGCGCCGCATCGCAGCCGTTAGCACGCGCGGCGTGTCGACGGTGGAGCAAGCCCAGCAGCCAAGCTCTGCGAACGCGCGCGCTATAGAACGGGTAACACCTCATGCTCTATTCGCGTCGCCGGCGTGTCGGCGCCCGTTCCTAGCAGAGAGCGAATGGGTGGATCGGTGCTGCCGCGGAAGGACGCCATCGCGAGGTTGGTCGTTCCCGCGATGGCGTACTGGCTTACTCCCCCAGCGCCTTGGCCACGAACGGCGGAGCGACCAGCACGCCGGTGTGCTGGTGGGCGGTGTAATACAGCGTGTCGAACGGCTTGGCCTGTGCGTCGGCCTGGCGGAAGGCGAAATCGGCGCCGGCCTGCTTGCTGGCCATGGTCACGCTCCACCAGCCGGTGGGATAGCACGGCTGCGGGAACGGCAGGGTCTTGAACGACTGGAAGCCGGCCTTGCCCATTTCCGTGCGCATGTCCTGGATCAATTGCAGCAAGGCCAGCGGCGATTCGGACTGCTGCACCAGCAGGCCGTCATCCTTCAGCGCGCGGAAGCAGCTCTCGTAGAACGCCTTGTTGAACAGGCCTTCGGCCGGACCCACCGGATCGGTGGAGTCGACGATCACGATGTCCACGCTGCCGGCCGGGCAGTTGGCCATGTAGGCGACGCCGTCGTCGAACAGCAGTTCGGCGCGCGCATCGCCGTTGGCCTCGCACAGCTCGGGGAAATACTTCTCCGCCATGCGGGTGACCTGCTCGTCGATGTCGCACTGGGTGGCACTGGCCACGCCCGGGTGCTTGAGCACTTCGCGCAGCGTGCCGCAGTCGCCGCCACCGATGATGACCACGCGCTTGGGTGCCGGGTGGGTGAACAGCGCCGGATGGCTGATCATCTCGTGATAGAAGAAGTTGTCGCGGCTGGTCAGCATCACCGCGCCATCGATCACCATCAGCTTGCCCCAATCGGTGGTCTGGTAGATCTCGATCTTCTGGAACGGGGACTGCACTTCGTCCAGCTTGCCGCTGATCCGGTAGCCGATGGCCGAACCGGTGGGTTGGAAGTGCTCGATGTACCAGTTGTCGTTGCTGCTCATGCGGATGTCCTGAAGTGGAGGCCTGCGCGGGACGCGGCGACACGCCGGGCCGAGAGGCGCGACAGCCGAGCACGGTCCGCGATGGAGGGGCGGTGGGCTGGCGGCGCTTGCGCAGGCCGGCACCGGGCGACGGCGCGCATTGTAACGGTCACCGCCGGTCGCTGCTTGTAGAATGCACGTCCGCGCCGCGGTGGGCTTCCGCCGCGGTCATCCATACCGCGCCACCACGCGCCCGCTACAGCGAACCGCCATGACTGCCTGCCGTACCTGGTCACAGGACCAAGCCCGCAAGACCTACTCGATTCCACACTGGGCCGACGGGTACTTCGACGTGAACGCGGCCGGCCATATCGTGGTCCGGCCGACTGGCGACGGTCCCGCGGTCTCGCTGCCGGAAGTGGTCGATGCCGCCCGTGCCGCCGGCGCGAAGCTGCCGCTGTTGGTGCGTTTTCCCGATATCCTCGGCCAGCGGCTGGGTAAGCTGCAGGCCGCATTCGCCCAGGCGCAGGCCGATTGGGAGTACGCCGGGGGCTATACCGCGGTCTACCCGATCAAGGTCAACCAGCATCGCGGCGTGGCTGGGACCTTGGCGGCGCATACCGGGGAAGGGTTCGGACTGGAGGCCGGCAGCAAGCCCGAATTGATGGCGGTGCTGGCGCTGTCGCGTCCGGGCGGGCTGATCGTCTGCAACGGCTACAAGGACCGCGAATACATTCGCCTGGCGCTGATCGGGCGCAAGCTCGGCCTGCAGACCTTCATCGTCATCGAGAAACCCTCCGAGCTCAACCTGGTGCTGGAAGAAGCGCGCGCGCTGGACGTCAAGCCCGGCCTGGGCGTGCGCATGCGCCTGGCCTCGCTGGGGGCGGGCAAGTGGCAGAACAGCGGCGGCGACAAGGCCAAGTTCGGGTTGTCGCCACGGCAGGTGCTGGACCTGTGGAAGACGCTGCGCGACACCGAATACGCCGACAGCCTGAATCTGCTGCATTTCCATATGGGCTCGCAGATCTCCAACGTGCGCGACATCGCCAATGGCATGCGCGAGGCCACGCGCTATTTCGTCGAACTGTCACGGCTGGGTGCCAAGATCAGTCATGTGGATGTGGGCGGCGGCCTCGGCATCGACTACGAAGGCACGCGCTCGCGCAGCTATTGCTCGATCAACTACGGCTTGCACGCTTACGCCAGCAACATCGTGCAACCGCTGGCCAGTGCCTGCGAGGAACACGGGCTGGCGCCGCCGCGCATCGTCACCGAGTGCGGCCGCGCAATGACCGCCCACCACGCGGTGTTGATCGCCAATGTCTCGGAGGTGGAGCAGGCGCCGGAAGGGCGCGTGCCGGATGCGCACGACGACGAGCCGGCGGCGATCCGCCATCTGCGCGAGATCCACGACGAACTGGACGTGCGCCCGGCGGTGGAATTGTTCCAGGAGGCGCAGCACTTCCATGCCGAAGGCCTGAGCGCCTACGCGCTGGGGCAGATCGACCTGGTCCACCGCGCGCGCATCGACGATTTGTTCTACGCCATCGCCCACGGGGTGCGTGCGCGCCTGAGCTTCGACGAGAAGAGCCATCGCCCGGTGCTGGATGAGCTCAACGAGCGGCTGGTGGACAAGTATTTCGTCAACTTCAGCGTGTTCGAGTCGATCCCGGACGTGTGGGCGATCGATCAAGTGTTTCCAATCGTGCCGATCGAGCGCTTGAACGAGATGCCGCAGCGACGCGGCATCATCGCCGACATGACCTGCGATTCGGACGGCATGGTCAAGACCTATGTCGAGAACGAGAGCCTGGACAGCTCCTTGCCACTGCATCCGCTGAACGCGGGCGAGAGCTACCGCATCGGCTTCTTCCTGGTCGGCGCCTACCAGGAAATCCTCGGCGACATCCATAACCTGTTCGGCGATACCGATGCGGTGGAAGTGGCAGTGGAGGGCAACGGCTATCGCATCGTCCAGCAGCGCCGCGGCGATACCACCGATGTGATGCTCGATTACGTCGGCTACCAGATCGACGCGTTGCGCGCGACCTATGCCGAGCGCATCGCCGCTGCCCAACTGCCCGAGGCGCGCGCCCAGGAACTGCGCGCGGCGCTCGAAGCCGGGCTCACTGGGTATACCTATCTGTCCGACGAGCCCTTGGGCTGATTGTCCTGGAAGACGGACAGCGCGCGCGGCCAGGCCGTGCGATGCCGGTCATCATGGCGCGGCACGGTGCCGCCGTGCACCGTCAGATGTTGTTCACACAATGGACGACCAAGTAAAGCACTGGCCGGACAACGGGCGAGTGCGCGAAAGGACTCGCGGGACAATGGTCTCGGCAATAACGAGACTTGCTGCAGACATACGCGACAGAACGCCGGTCAGTTGGCGCGGTTTGACGTAGCGCGCAGCTAAGTCGCTTTTTGCGAAGCCACGAAGCGCGAAATTCTCGGTTCAATCACAGTTTCGGCACGTCAGCGCACATTCAGGAATGAATCGTGATTTCCGCACGGTACAGCGCAGCAATCGATTGTTAATGTCCATACGTCGCTTGCCGAGGCACGTTGGTAACGTGACCTCAGCAGCGACGCTCCGCTCGATTTCGATCCGTTTGCCACTGCGAATCGCCGTATTGCGGCGAGCGGCGGCGAAGCCTTGCCCCACGTTCCAGTCGATCCCTACGCCTGTCTAGATGCGCCGTATCCAGGAAGGAGACAGCGTGATCCGGGTGCGCGTCCCTCACTGCCAGGAATGACCATGCATACGGACACCTCATCGCTGTCTCCGTTGACGCGCGCGCAGCGCGGTCTGTGGGTCGGTAGCAAGTTGCACACCGATAACACCTTGATGCTCTCCGAGGGATTGGAGCTGTTCGGGCCGCTGGATCCTGCGTTGTTGATGCAGGCATCACGGCAGATCACCGAAGAGTTCGACACGCTACGGCTATGCATCAGCGAGCAGGGTGGCCTGCCGAGTCAAGTGGTATTGCCGGTGTATCCAGGGGCATTTCCGATCTTCGACGTCAGCGACGATCCGGCGCCGCGCAACGCGGCCGAACACTGGGTCGCCGAGCAGATTCGCAAGCCGGAAGACCTGCGTAACGGGCCGCTGTGGTTCTGCGCGTTGTTTCGCCTGGGCCAGGACCATCACCTGTGGGTCCAGTACATGAGTCATCTGGTGATCGATGGCTTCACCGTGACGATGGTGGTGCAGCGCCTGGCCGCGCTCTATAGCGCCTATGCAGGCGGGCAAGTGCCCGAGCCCGCGGCCTACGGCAGCGCACTGGAGCTGGTGGCGCTGGAAGAACACTATCGCGCCTCCGATCGTCATCAGCGCGATCGCGACTACTGGATGCAGCAGCTGGCCGACCTGCCGCCGCCGGCGACGCTGGCGCGCCCACGCGATTACCGCAGCGCTGGTCTGGTGCGTGCCAGTGGCCAATTTTCCGCCAAGCAGATCGCGCGCCTGCGAGCGCTGGGACGCGCGCATGGCGCCAGTCTTCCGCAGACCTTGATCGCGCTGGTCGCCGCGTACTACCACCGCTACACCGGCGTGAGCGACTTGGTGATTGCCATGCCGGTGACGGGGCGCATCAATGCGCGCTATCGCCAGGTACCGGGCATGGTCGCCAACGTGGTTTACCTGCGCCTGGCAATCCAACCCGAGCAGCCGTTCCACGCGTTGCTTGCTCAGGTCTCCTCGGTAGTGCGTCACGCCCTGCGTCATCAGCAGTATCGCTTCGAGGACGTTCGTCGCGATCTGGGCGTGTTCGGCGGCGAACAGAAGATCGCGCGATTGGCGGTCAATATCGAAGCGTTCGACTACGCACTGCGTTTCGGCGAGGCGTATGCGCTGCCGCACAACCTGTCCAATGGCCCGGCCGACGACCTGACCATCTTCTGCTATGAGCGTGGCGACGGCACCGCCGTGCGCTTCGACCTGGATGCCAACCCGGCGCTGTACGACCAAGACGAACTCGTCGAGCATTGCCGTCGCCTGGGCGTGTTGGCCGATGCGGTACTGACCACGTCCGAGCAGCCGCTCGGCTGGCTCGATGTCCTGGGCCGGCAAGAGCGCACCCGCCTGCTGCAAACGTGGAATGCCACCAGCAGACCGCTGCCGGAGCCGGCAACGCTGTTGCACGAGCTGCTGCAACAGCTGGAGGTGATGCCCGCGGCGATCGTCGTCCAGTGCGACAACCGCACGCTCGACTATGCGCAGCTCTGCGAGCTTGCCTCGCGCATTGCCGCGCAGTGGGTGGCCGACGGTGTCCGGCCTGGCGATGTGATTGCCGTGGCGCTGCCGCGCAGCGAGCACCTGCTGCTGGTTCTGCTGGCAGTGATGTGGAGCGGTGCGGCGTATTTGCCGCTCGATCCGGCCGGCCCGCCGATCCGCAACCGGCAGATGCTCGACGATGCTGGCGCCATCGGCCTGGTCTGCGAGCCGGAGCTGCGCGACGCGCTGCTGCTGGGTGGCATGGTGTGGCTGGATCCGCGCCCGGCGCAGCTGCCGGCGGCGATTGCGCCGCTGGCCACGCCGGAGGGCACGGCCTATGTGCTGTACACCTCTGGTTCCACCGGTGCGCCGAAGGGTGTGGAAATCAGTCACCGCAGTCTGCTCAATCTGCTGGTCGCCATGCATCAGGAACTGGGGTTGCGGCCGCGCGATCGCGTGTTGGCGGTCACCACCGTGACCTTCGATATCGCCGGCCTGGAGCTGTACCTGCCCCTGTTGGTCGGTGCGCGCACGGTGATCGCGCAAGCCGGCATCGCGCACGATCCCCGCGGGCTGGCGCGCTTGATAGCGCAGGCGCAGATCAGCGTGATCCAGGCCACGCCGTCGCTGTGGCGGATCCTGCTGGCCAACCAGGACCTGCAACTGGACACGGTGCACGCGCTGGTCGGCGGTGAAGCGCTGGGCGCCGAGTTGGCCACGCGCCTGCTGGGTCGCGTCGGTCGGCTGACGCAGTTGTACGGGCCGACCGAGACCACGATCTGGTCGACCATCATGCCGTTGCAGCTGACCGATGCGATGCAGCCGCCGATCGGACGCCCGCTGGCCAACACGCGGCTGTATGTGCTCGATGCGCAGCAACAGCCGCTGCCGACCGGCGCGGTGGGCGAGCTGTACATCGGCGGCACCGGCGTGGCCAAGGGCTATCGCCGCAAGCCGCAGCTGACCGATGAGCGCTTCCTGGCCGATCCGTTTGCTGGCGATGGCAGCACGATGTACCGCACCGGCGATCAGGTGCGTTTTCGTCCTGACGGGGTGCTGGAGTTCATTGGCCGTGGCGATGACCAGCTGAAGATTCGTGGCCATCGCATCGAGCCGCGCGAGGTCGAGGATGCGCTACAGCAGCATCCGCAGGTCGCCCAGGCGGCGGTGGTCGGACATCGCGATGGCGACGGCGTGTTGCAACTGCTGGCCTATGTGGCGCCACGACCCGGGCAGACGGTGGAGCCTGAGAGCCTGCGCCAGCATTTGCAGGTGTATCTGCCGCCGGCCATGCTGCCGTCGCTGTGGATGCCGTTGCCGGCCTTGCCGCTGACGGCGAGTGGCAAGCTGGATCGCAAGGCGCTGCCGGCACCCGACGCGCAGCCTGCGCGCACGCACGTGCCGCCGCGCGATGCGATCGAGCGGCAACTGGCGACCCTGCTGCAGGAGATCCTGGCCATCGATGAGGTCGGCGTGCACGACAGCTTCTTCGATCTGGGCGGCGATTCGCTGCGCGCTGCCGAGATCGCCGCACGCTTTCCGCAGCTGTTCGGTGTCGATCTGCCGCTGGGCACTTTGTTCCACACGCCCACCATCGCCGGCCTGGCCGAGGTGGTGCGGCGCAACGGCCAGCTGCACAGCGATCCGTTGGCCTGCGTGCTGCCGCTGCGGGCCGGCGAGGTCGGCGTTCCGACCTTGTTCTGCATCCATCCAGTGATCGGCCTGGGCTGGTCGTACCTGACCTTGCTCGGCCAGTTGGATCCGCGGTGGCCGGTGGTGGCCTTGCAATCGCCCGGCCTGGCCGATCGCAGCTACCGGCCGGACAGTTTGCAGGCGATCGCCCGCGACTACCTGGTGCGCTTGCGCAGCGTGCAACCGCATGGCCCCTATCGTCTGCTGGGTTGGTCGTTGGGCGGCCTGATCGCACACGCCATCGCGGCCGAGCTGCGCGCGGCCGGGGAGTCGGTCGAGCTGCTCGCCCTGCTCGACAGTTATCCGCATCAAGCGCAGGCCGAGCAGCTCGACGAAGCCGTCAGCGTCCGCGCGGCGGTGCAGGCGCTCGATCTGCAGCCGCCGGCGGATACGCCGCTGCCTACCACGATGGCCGGGCTGGCTGGGTTGCTGTGCGATCACTATGGCTTGCTGTCGTTCCCGCTGGTCCGTCAGCTACTGGAACAGCAACCGGACCTGCTGACCAACATCGGCGAGCTGACCCAGCATCATCTACGTCTCGCGCGTCGCCATCGTCCGAGCGGGATCGATGTGGATGCCGTCTTCGTCGAGGCGACGCGTCGTCCGACCGCCGCGATGGACACCGTCGCGTGGATCGACCACCGCCCGCAGGCCTGGCAGCCACTGACGCGCGGCTTGCAGGTGCATGCACTGGATAGCGATCACCATGGCATGTTCGCGCTGGCGCATGTGGCAACCCTGGCCGACCTGCTGCAGGCGGCCGTGGTGCAGGCGACGGCGCGCCCGGCGGCGATTGGAGTACCGCTGCAGACCAGCGATGGCATCGCCGAATATGCCTGAAGGCGGCGCCATCGCCACGGCGGGCGCTGCCTGCCGGCCTGGGCGGCCGATCGTGATCGCCACCCTCGGCACCCAGGGCGACGTACGGCCGATCGTTGCCCTGGGGCGAGGGTTGCAGCAGCGCGGGCATGTGGTGCGCATCCTGACCAGTGAGAACTTCGCCTCGCTGGTCACGGCCAATGGCTTGGCCTTCGCGCCGCTCAATGGCGATCACCAGCGCATGCTGCAACGGTCTCCGATCAGCAGCCGGCAGTCGTCGTTGGCTATTTCGCGGATGTTCCGCGAGCATCTGGCGCAGTGGTCGCCGGATTGGGCACGGCAGGGACGCGCGGCCTGTGCCGACGCCGGCCTGGTGATCGGCGTCGGCACCGCCAGCCTGCTGGCTGCCGCCTTGGGCGAGGCGTTGCAGATCCCGGTGGTCCATGCGCAATTGCAGCCGATCACCCCATCGCGCCACGTGCCGTTGATGGTCAGGCCGCAGTGGCATTTGCCAGGCCCGCTGCAGGTCGGCATCCAAACCGCGATGCGCATGGGCGGCTGGCAGGTGCTGCGTCATGCCATCGACGAGACGGTGCGGCCGCAATTGGGACTGCGGCCCTACGGTTGGCGCGGCCCCAATTTCGCTACGGCGCGTGTGCTGTATGGCTATAGCGAGCACTTGTGCCCGCGCCCGCCGGATTGGCCGGCGCGCGTGCAGGTCTGCGGTTTCTGGTCGCTGCCGCAGCCCCGATGGGAACCGCCTGCTGCGTTGCAGGCATTTCTGGATGCCGGGCCGCCGCCGGTCTACGTCGGCTTCGGCAGCATGATCGCCGCGGATGCTGAGCGGCTGACCGAGACGGTCAAGGCGGCGTTGCGCCTGACTGGCCAGCGCGCACTGCTGGCCGCTGGATGGGGCGGCCTGGCGGCCGCTGGCGACCCGCCATCGCAGCAGTTCTTCACGCTCGATCAGGTTCCCCATGACTGGTTGTTTCCGCGCGTTGCGGTGGCGGTCCACCACGGTGGGGCTGGCACCAGTGCTGCGGCGCTGACGGCCGGTATTCCCTCGGTGGTGGTGCCGTTCGGCTACGACCAGCGATTCTGGGGACATTGTCTGGCGCAGCGCGGGGTCGCGCCGCCGGTCGTGGATCACGCTGGCTTGCAGCCGGAAGCGCTCGCACAGGCGTTACGACAGGCCAGTGCACCAGCGATGCGCATGGCAGCGCAGGCACTCGGACAGCGGTTGCGCGAGGAAGATGGCGTCGGCACGGCGGTGGCACAGCTGGTGCGTTGGGGGCTGTTGGCCGAGGCTGGCGCTCTCGCCCCGGACGTGGCGATGGCGCACTGATTTTCGGATCGGACGGTGCGTCGTCCGCTGTGTCATGCCACCCGGCGGCTCGGAGCTGTCGCAAGAAATCGCGGGTGGCTGTGCTGTCTGCGCAGGCAGCGCGTTACTCGGCATGGCGTGCGCCTGGAGCGATGCGGTTGCGGCACAATGTGCGCTCTGCCTGCAAGGACGTCGTCGGCCCATGCGTTACCCGGCTCTGGATCTGTTGCGCGGTATCGCCATCGTCTGGGTGATGCTGTTCCATTCCTTCGTGGTGGGCGGTCTGGGGCCTGACTGGTCGTGGCTGTCGCGCTATGGCTGGATGGGCGTGGATCTGTTCTTCGTGCTCAGCGGTTTTCTGATCGGGACTCAGGTGCTCAGGCCATTGGCGCGCGGCGAGCGACTGGCGCTGGGGGACTTCTATCTGCGGCGTGCGTTTCGCATCCTGCCGGCGTTCTGGGTAATGTTGCTGCTCTATCTGGCATGGCCGTCGATCAGAGAAGCCGACGGCCTGGCGCCGTGGTGGATGTTCGTCAGCTTCAGCTACAACCTGCTGGTGGACTACACCCAACAGGCGGCCTTCTCGCATGCCTGGTCGCTCTGCGTGGAGGAGCACTTCTACCTGGTGTTCCCGTTGCTGGCGCTGTGGCTGGCGCGCGGCCGCTCGCGGCGCTGGGTGACCTTGGTCTGCGTGGTGGTGGTGATGGCTGGCATCGGCCTGCGGACCGGCATCTGGCTGCACGACACCGCGCTCGATGGCGTCGGCGCCGGGCTGCAACGCAACTGGTTCATCGAGGACATCTACTACCCAACCTGGTGTCGTCTGGATGGACTGTTGGCCGGGGTCGTACTGGCGCTGATCCAGGTCTATGCGCCGCAGCGTTGGTCCGCACTGCAAGACCGCGGCAATGCCTTGTTGTTGGGTGGCCTGGCGACGGTGGCGCTGGCGATGTGGCTATTTGGCGAGCGCACTGGCTTGCTCGGCAATGCCATCGGTTGGCCGGTGTTGTCGCTGGGGCTGGCGATGTTGGTGGCGGCCGGCACGGCTGGCCGGTGTCTGCTTGGACGGCTGCGGGTGCCCGGTGCGGGCTGGTTGGCGGCCATTTCCTACAGCCTGTACCTCAGCCACAAGGCCGCCTTCCATCTGACACAGGATTGGTTCGGTCGGCAGTTGGACGGACACGGCGTGTTGGCGTTCGCAGTGTATGCACTCGCTGCACTCCTGGCCGGCGCGGCGCTGCACTATCTGGTGGAGCGGCCGGGCCTGCGCCTGCGTGGCTTGCTGCTGGATCGCCGCGTGCCGGCAGCGGTCGCCGAATCGGCACCCTAGCGCGTGTCATGCCCTTCGCGGCGCGTACCGCTCCACCGACATGACACGCGCCCGCGGCGGCGCCCTCGGCTCGCGCCGAAGGGCCGGGGTCGTCAGTGCGCCTCGCGTGCGACCTGGAAGCCGGCGAACGACTGCGTCACCGGCATGATCTCCAGCCGATTGATGTTCAAGTGCGCCGGCAGGGTGGCGACATAGAAGATCTGCTCGGCGATGTCCTCGGCGGTCATCGGGGTGGCGCCGCGGTACAACGTGTCGGAGGCGGCTTGATTGCCGCCGGTCCGCACCAGGGTGAATTCGGTCTCGGCCATGCCCGGTTCGATCGAGGTCACCCGCACGCCGGTGCCATGCAGGTCCGAGCGCAGGCCCAGCGAGAACTGCTGCACGAAGGCCTTGGTGCCGCCATAGACGTTACCGCCGGTGTACGGATAGGTCGCCGCGACCGAAGCGATGTTGATGATGCTGCCGCGGCGGGCGATCAGTGCCGGCAGCAAACGGTGGGTCAAGGTGACCAGGCCGGTGACATTGGTGTCGATCATCTGCCGCCACTGCGCCAGGTCGGCCTGTTGCGCCGGTGCGGTACCCAGCGCCAGGCCGGCGTTGTTGACCAGCACATCGATGTCGGCGAATGCGGCAGGCAGGGCGTCGATGGCGGCATCCAGTGCCTGCGCATCGCGCATGTCGAAGGCGACGGTATGGACCTGGCCGGCGGGCAGCGTTTCAGCCAGCGCCTGCAGGCGCTCGGCGCGCCGGCCGGTGGCGACGACCTTCCAGCCAGCGGCGACGAAGCGGCGCACTGCCGCACTGCCGAATCCGGACGTGGCACCAGTGATCAGGGCGGTCTTGGACATGGGAACTCCTGGGGGATGGATCAGGGGAGGAACTTAGGGCGATGCGTCTGGCGCCGCGCGTCGTGCGGCCAACTGCGCGGGCGTCAGCGGTTCGCGGCGGATGACCTGGCCGTGCCGCAGTTGCAGCAGGACGTAGGGCAGCGCGGAAGCGGGCGTGCCGGGCGCCGGTGGGTCGGGCAGGGCGACCAGCACTTCGCCATCGACCCAGTCGGCGACCACCGGCGCGCGCCGGTTTGGAAATAGCACCGGCAATGGCAACGTTGGTGGCGCATCGGCGCAGGCACCGAGCACCACCCGGTCCAGCAGCAGGCGGTTGCCGTCCACTCGCCAGAACGCCTGATAGCCCCGCCAGTTGGCGCTGCAGGCGCCCAAAGCCGACCCGGCATGGGCAACGAACCGCTGCCAGGTCGCTGGATCGTCGAGCACCGACGACAGCGGTTCGGCCAGCACCACCGCGTCCTGGCCGTCAAGCTGGATGCGATCGGGGATCTGCTCGGTGGCCTGGCTTGCGCCGACCAACCCGCACAGCAGCAGTCCGAGCGCGCGGCGTCTCACCGCGACTACTGGGCCTTGATCGCGATGGCCGAGACGCCGCTGCCGGTCAGCTTCTGCTTGGCCTCGGCCAGTTCGCCGGCGCTGCCGTACGGCCCCATTCGCACGCGATAGACGGTCTTGCCGCCGATATCGGCCGATTCCACTCGCGCGGCCAGGCCCATCATCGCCAGTTTGGCCTTGGTCGACTCGGCATCGCCGGACGCGCCGAATGAGCCGGCCTGCAGGATGTAGCGGGTGTTGTCGGGCGCGGCGGTGGCGGGTTGCGCGCTGGGCTTGGGCGTGCTGGCCGCAGCAGTTGGTGCGCTTGCCGCGGTGGTCGGCGTCGTGGTCGCCGCGGTGGCGGTGGGTGCGGGCGCGGTGCGGGCGGGTACGGTTTCTGCGAGCGGCTTGGGCGTACTCGCCGCGGTCTCCTTCAACGGCACCGGCACGCTGGCCGCCGGTGTGGCCGCCGCTGCAGTGACCGCCGCCGCAGCAGCGCCGGCGGCCGGTGGGGCCGGCTTGCCTTCCAGCGCCGCGCGGGCGCGCGCGGCTTCCTCGGCACGCGCGCTGGCCGCCAGTTCGGCATCGGACATTTGCACTTCCTTGCCGGGCAGCAAGGTGTAGAAGTCGTATTGCGTCTGCGCGTCGCCGGCTTTGGTCGCCGGTTTGTTGGTTTGCGCGTTGGGCTTGGGCAATTCGGCCGGCGTGTCCACGTCGGCATCGGCCACCGGCGGTGGTTGCGCGTCCGGATTCGGTCGCGGGCCCACGCGCAGGAAGCCATCGCCGTCCTTCTTGAACAGGTTGGGGGCGGCCAGGAACACCACCGCGGCGATCGCCGCACCGGCGACCAGCCACACCCAGCCGGGCGTGCCGTTGCTGGTGTTGCGTCGGGCCTGACTCTTACCGCGTCGTGCTGCCATCTACCACGTCTCCAATCACATCGGTTGCGGGCGCGTGGCCCGGCTTACATCTTTTCGGGTGCGCTGACGCCCAGCAGGCCCAGGCCGTTGGCCAGCACCTGCTGGGTGGCCACCGCCAGCGTGAGCTTGGCATCGCGTTCGCCGGCATCGTCGACCAGCAGCTTGGTGTGGTGATACCACGTGTGGAAGGCGTGCGCCAATTCACGCAGATACTGCGCGATCAGGTACGGCTCCAGCGCGTGGCCGGCGGTTTCCACCACCTCCGGATAGCGCGACAGCTCCAGCATCACCGTCAGCGCGTGTTCGTCGTCCAGGCGGGCGAGCTCGGCCATGCCGTGCGCCTGCTCGTATTTGAAGCCCTTTTCCTGCGCCTGGCGCAGCACGCTGCACACGCGCGCATGCGCGTACTGCACGTAGAACACCGGGTTGTCGTTGCTTTGCGCGCGCGCCAGATCGATATCGAAGGTCAGCTGCGAGTCGGGCTTGCGCGCGATCAGGAACCAGCGCACCGCATCGGCGCTGGTTTCCTCGATCAGGTCGCGTAAGGTGACGTAGCTGCCGGCGCGCTTGGACAGTTTCACTTCCTCGCCGCCACGCATCACCGTGACCATCTGGTGCAGCACGTATTCCGGCCAACCCTGCGGGATGCCCAGTTCCAGTGCCTGCAGGCCGGCGCGCACGCGCGTCAGCGAGCCGTGGTGGTCGGCGCCCAGTTCGGTGATCGCGCGCTCGTAGCCGCGCTGCCACTTGCTCAGGTGATAGGCCACGTCCGGCACGAAGTAGGTGTAAGTGCCGTCGGACTTGCGCATGACGCGGTCCTTGTCGTCGCCGAAGTCGGTGGACTTCAGCCACAGCGCACCGCCTTCCTCGTAGGTGTGGCCGGAGGCGATCAGCTTCTGTACCGCTTCTTCGACCTTGCCGTCGCGATACAGCGAGCTTTCCAGGAAGTAGATGTCGAAATCGACGCGGAATGCCGCCAGGTCGTGGTTCTGCTCGTTGCGCAGATAGGCTACCGCGAAGCGGCGGATCGCTTCCAGGTCGGTTGGATCCTTGGCGCCGGTGACCAGATGGCCTTCCAGGTCCACGGTATCGCCGGCCAGATAGGCCTGTGCGACATCGGCGATGTAGTCGCCGCGATACCCGGCCTCCGGCCAGCCGGCGCTGTCCGGGGTCAGGCCCTGCGCGCGTGCCTGCACCGACAGCGCCAGATTCTCGATCTGCACGCCGGCATCGTTGTAATAGAACTCGCGCTTGACGTTCCAGCCATTGGCATCGAGCACGCGCGCCAGGCTGTCGCCGATGGCCGCAGCGCGGCCGTGACCGACATGCAGCGGGCCGGTCGGGTTGGCCGAGACGTATTCCACGCCGACCGAGCGGCCATTGCCGGCCAAGCCGCGACCATAGTCCTGGCCCTGCTTGATCACCTGCGCGACTTCGCGCTGGTAGGCGGTGGGGGCCAGATGGAAGTTGATGAAGCCGGGTCCGGCGATCTCCACCTTGGACACGTCGTCGCTGGCCGGCAGCGCCGCGACCAGCGCCTGCGCCAGCGCACGCGGATTGCTGCGTGCCGCCTTCGCCAGCAACATCGCGGCGTTGGTGGCGAAATCGCCGTGCTCGCGGGTCTTGGGCCGCTCGACCACGAAATCCGGCGGCAGGGTGTCGGCAGGCAGGGTGCCGTTGGCGCGCAAGGCTTCGATGCCTTGGCCGATCAATGCGCGGAGTTGGGCTTTCACGTGGGATCTGCTTGGAACCAAACCAGCGATTTTACCCGACCCGGAGCCGGCGAGTCGGGCCGCCGGTTCAGCCCGCAGCGGGGCGGGTCATGGCAACCAGCCGCGCTCGGCCAACGAGACTGGGCGCCCGTCGCCGATCACGAAATGATCCAGCAGGCGGATGTCGACCAATCCCAGCGCCTGCAACAGGCGCTCGGTGACGGCGCGATCGGCCTGCGACGGCTCGCGATTGCCGGACGGGTGGTTGTGGCCGACCACAACGGCTGCGGCGTTGTGCAGTAAGGCGCGCCGCACGATTTCGCGTGGATGCACTTCGGCGCCGTCGATGGTGCCGGTGAATACTTCCTCGAAGGCGATCGCGCGGTGCTGGTTGTCCAGGAACAGCGCGGCGAAGACCTCGTAGGCGCGTCCGCGGAGTTGCTGGGAAAAGTAGCGGCCGACGCTGGGGGGATCGGAAAATACGTCGCCGCGCTCCAGTTCGCTCATCAGATAGCGATTGGCCAGCTCCAGCGCGGCGTTGAGCTTGCAGGCCGAGGCTGGGCCAAGCCCAGGCAGGCGGGCCAGGGCAGGTGCCGGCCGTTCCAGCAGGCCGCGCAGTGGGCCGTGTTGCAGCAGCAGGTCGCGCGCGGTCCGTACCGCATCCTGGCCGCGCAGGCCGGAGCCGACGAAGATGGCCAGCAACTCGGCGTCGGATAGGGCATCGGCTCCGCGCGCCAGCAGTTTCTCGCGGGGCCGTTCATTGGTGGGCCAGTCGTTGATGTGCATATGGCCAGATTGCCGCTGCTCATCGCCGACGCCCATCAGGCCAAGCGGGGGCATCGGCTAATCTAGTTGTCCTTGTAACCGTAGGACGACTCCGACGTGACCGGCTCCACTCAGGCCCGCCCCCTGGACGGACAGCGCTTGCTGCTGTGCGTTGGCGGTGGCATTGCCGCCTACAAATCGCTCGAACTGGTCCGTCGCCTGCGCGACGCCGGCGCCCACGTGCAGGTCGCCATGACTGCCGGTGCCCAACAGTTCGTCACCCCGTTGAGCTTCCAGGCGTTGTCGGGTCAACCGACCCGCACCACGCTGTGGGACAGTGCGGCCGAACAGGCCATGGGGCATATCGAACTGGCGCGTTGGGCCGATCGGGTCGTGGTCGCTCCCGCCACCGCCGATCTGCTGGCGCGGCTGACGCATGGACTGGCCGACGACCTGGTCACCACCTTGTGCCTGGCCACGACCGCGCCGCTGACCGTGGTCCCGGCGATGAACCATCGCATGTGGCTGCATCCGGCCACCCAGGCCAACGTGGCGACCTTGCGCGCCCGCGGGGTCACCGTGATCGGGCCGGACGACGGTCCGCTGGCCGAGGGCGAATCCGGTCCTGGCCGTTTGGCCGAACCGGTCGCCATTGTCGCCGCGCTGGCCGGCATCGACGCAGCGCCGGTGCCGGCCCCAGCGGCGCCGGGGTTCGTTGCCGACAGCGATCAGCTTGAAGGTCTGCGTATCGTCATCAGCGCCGGTCCGACGTTCGAGGACCTGGATCCGGTGCGTTACGTGGGCAACCGCAGCAGCGGCAAAATGGGCTACGCGCTGGCGGCCGCAGCCGCGCGCCAGGGCGCCGAGGTGGTGCTGGTCAGCGGACCGGTGCACCTGCCGACCCCGGCGGGCGTTCGCCGGGTGGATGTACGCTCGGCCGCGCAGATGCGCGACGCGGTGCTGGGCGCGTTCCCGGCCGATATCTATATCGGCGCCGCGGCCGTGGCCGACTACACGCCCAAGCGCGTGGTGGCGCAGAAGATCAAGAAGACCGGCGAGACGCTGACCCTGGAACTGGTGCGGACCCCCGACATCCTGGCCGAAGTGGCCGCCCAGACCGGCGGCTTGAAGCTGGTGGTCGGTTTTGCTGCCGAAACGCACGACGTGGAGCACTATGCGCGTGGCAAGCTGGCGTCCAAGCGGCTGGACCTGATCATCGCCAACCAGGTGGGCATCGCCGGTGGCGGCTTCGAAAGCGACAACAACGCCGCGACCGCATACTGGCAGGGGGGCGAGCGGGTATTCCCCAGCAGCAGCAAGACCGAATTGGCCGAGCGATTGCTGGCCCTGATCGAGGAGAGATTGCAGGCATGAGCCAACCGACGCAGTCCTTGCAGGTGAAGTTGCTCGACCCCCGTTTTGGCGATGTCTGGCCGCTGCCGGCTTATGCCACCGAAGCCAGTGCCGGCATGGACCTGCGCGCCGCGCTGGAGGCGCCGATGACGCTCGAACCGGGGGATACGGCGCTGATCCCCAGCGGCATCGCCATCCACCTGGCGGATCCGCAGCTGTGTGCGGTGGTACTGCCGCGGTCCGGACTGGGGCACAGGCACGGCATCGTGCTGGGCAACGGCACCGGCCTGATCGACGCCGACTACCAGGGGCCGCTATTGATCAGCACCTGGAACCGCGGCCGGGACGCCTTCACCATCGAGCCGGGCGACCGCATCGCGCAACTGGTGATCCTGCCGATCGTGCGTGTAGGCCTGCAAGTGGTGGATACTTTCGCCGACAGCGCGCGGGGAGCGGGTGGATTCGGCCATACCGGCGTGCGCTGACAGGGGACGCTAATGATGAGCAAGGCGAACGAGCGCAGGCAGGGGATGTCCAGCGTGCGTACGAGTGGGCCGCTATTGGGAGGCATCCTGCTGCTGTTGGCAGCGTGGTTCGCCTGGAGCGGCTACCGGCAATGGCACCAGGACCGCATTGCAACGGGGCTGGAGCAGGCGCGCGACCGCGCCGTGCAGGAGGTCGGCCAGGCGCTGAGCGCGCAGGCCGGCCAACTGGACGCCATCCTGAAACAGCCGCCGGTGGTCGCCGCGCTGGCCAGTGGCGACGCACTGGCGGCCGCCGCGGCCGTCCGCGAGCGACTGAAGGGCGCGGAGGATGTGCAGGTGCTGTCCAGCGATCTTGGCGCCGCCTACGAAAACCCCAAGGCGTTTGGTTTTGCGCGCCTGAGCCTGCTCGAATCGGCGCTGCTCGCGCAGCGGGCACAGACCCGGGTCGTGCGAGACGCGGAGAAGCCGCATCTGGGACTGGCCGCGGCGGTCCGCCTGGGCCCGCTGCCGGCCGTGCTCTATGCCCGCTTGCCGCTGGCGCGCGCGACCGCCCCGCTGGAGGCAGTGAGCGTTCCCGACGCCTCGTATCTGGCACTGCGGCAGGGCAGCTACAACGTCGACCAGCTGGGAGATCCCTCACTGGCCGATGCAGCCGAAACGCTGGCGCGTCCGCTGGGAGAGAGTGGCCTGCGGATCGCTGCCGGACTGCCGCAACACGACGACGGACCGTTGGGATTGGGCGCGCTGGGCTGCGCGATCGTGGCGCTGTTGCTGAGCGTCATCGCGGTGCTGGTGGTGCTGGCCAGCCGGGGACGGGTCGCCTTGCCACGCCGGCGCCCGGCGGGACAGCCGACGGTCGACGAGCCGACCTTCGGCCAGAGCCTGCAACACGAGGCCGATCGTGCCGGTCAGCTTGCGCCGGCTGCGCATGAGGCGGCAGGCGAGCCGGTCGCGTCGGCGCCGGTTGCAGTCGCTGCGGCACACCTCGATGCAGCAATGTTCCGTGCCTACGATATCCGAGGCGTCGTTGGGCAGGAGTTGACGTCCGCAGCGGCCGCGTTGATTGGCCAGGCCATCGGCAGCGTCATGCAGGCACAGGGCCTGCAGGACGTGGTGGTGGGGCGCGATGGTCGCCTGTCCGGTCCCGAGCTGAGCAATGGCTTGATCGAGGGCCTGCGGCGTGCCGGCTGCAACGTCACCGACATCGGCCTGGCACCGACCCCGGTGGTCTACTTTGGCGCCTACGAACTGCGCGCGGGAAGCTGCGTGGCGGTCACCGGCAGTCACAACCCGCCCGACTACAACGGCTTCAAGATCGTCATCGGTGGCCACACGCTGTCCGGTGCGGCGATCGCCGAATTGCACGAGCGTATCAATGCTGGCCGCCTGCATACCGCGGCCACGCCCGGCAGCCTGGATCAGCGCGACATCAGCGATGCCTATATCCAGCGCATCGCCGGCGACGTGGTGATCGAACGGCCGTTGAAGGTGGTGGTCGACGCCGGTAATGGCGTGGCCGGCGAGATCGCGCCACGGCTGCTGGAAGCCATCGGCGCCCAGGTG
This sequence comes from Xanthomonas maliensis, assembly GCF_009192945.1. Taxonomy (GTDB): domain Bacteria; phylum Pseudomonadota; class Gammaproteobacteria; order Xanthomonadales; family Xanthomonadaceae; genus Xanthomonas; species Xanthomonas maliensis. The sequence goes on from NZ_NSET01000023.1 coordinate 93,141, forward strand.
ATTCCGCTGTACTGCGAGATCGACGGTCATTTCCCCAATCACCATCCCGATCCCAGCGAGCCAGGCAATCTGGTCGATCTGATCCAGATGGTGGAGCGCTTCGACGCCGACCTGGGCCTGGCATTCGACGGCGATGCCGATCGACTGGGCGTGGTCACCCGGGAGGGAACGCTGGTTTTCCCCGATCGCTTGCTGATGCTGTTCGCCGCCGACGTATTGCAGCGCAATCCTGGCGCCCTGGTCATCTACGACGTCAAATCCACTGGCAAGCTCACCGACTACGTGTTGCGCAATGGCGGCAGTCCATTGATGTGGAAGACCGGTCATTCGCTGATCAAGGCCAAGATGCGCGAAACCGACGCCGAGCTGGCTGGCGAAATGAGCGGGCATTTCTTCTTCAAGGAGCGCTGGTATGGCTTCGACGACGGCATGTATGCCGCCGCACGCCTGCTGGAAATCCTTGCCCAGCGCGAGGAATCGCCGTCTGAGGTATTGGCGGAACTGCCCGACAGCGTCGCCACCCCGGAAATCAAAGTGCCGATCGATGGCGATGCGCACGCGCTGGTGGCGCGTTTCGTCGAACGTGCTCAGGTCCGCGAGGAGTCGCCGTTCGAAGGGGCGCGGCTGTCGACCATCGATGGTCTGCGCGCCGATTTTGCCGATGGTTGGGGGCTGCTGCGTGCCTCCAACACCACGCCGATCCTGGTGCTGCGCTTCGAGGCGGAGACCGAGGCGGCGCTGGCGCGGATTCGCGCCTTGTTCGAGCGCGAACTGCAGGCCCTGCTGCCCGCGCAGGCCATCGCGCTTTGACGCCCGCCAGCTGCCGGCCGCACATGCGGCGGCCGGCACGCTGCGATCTGCCGGCTCGCCGGTCCCGTCCAACATGCGTGGAGCGCTGCCTGAGCGTTGGCCTGACTCAGGCAGCCGACGCGTCGGTGCAAGGCCTCGTCCAGGGCTGGGCATGCGCCGCCCTGTGCGTCAGCCACACCGCATCCCAGTAAGGATAGGCGCCCAGCTGCGTGACCAATCCTGCGCGCAGCGGTGCGGCGACCAGCTGACGAGCGAACTGCCGGTGATCGGCCCGTGGCGGCAATGGCGCCAATGCCATGCCCGGATGCCAGACCGTTCCGCCGCGCCCGCGCGCGCGATTGACGGCGGTTGCCGCGGCCTGGCGGACCGCAGTGCAGGCCTGCCGGAGTGCGGCGGGATCTTGCGCGTGCACGAGGGCAGTCCAGCGGTCGGGCAACAACACCCAGCACAGCACCTGCAGCTGCGGCCAGTGCGGCGCATGCGAGAGGCAGGCTGCGGCGGCACGGGCGCAACGCCAATCCGCAAATAGCGCCACCTGCTGATGCGTGCGCAGGCACAGGTGCCAGTAGCTGCCGTGGCGCGGTGGGAAGTGAGAGGAGGCATGGGCTGACATGGGCCCAGCCTGCCCGGTGCCGTGCCTGGCCGGGATCGGCCGGGCGCGCGTCGCTGCGTCGGGAATGCGTCCGGCCCGCCGTCGGGCCTTCGCCGTTCGGGACCCGGCCTGCAATCAATGCGAGGCGCGTTCGCGCTTCCAGCCGCGATGCTGGATGTCCAGGTACAGGCTGTACAAGGCAGTGAAGGCCGGGAACAGGTTCTGCAGCACGCCGACTGAATCCTGCTTGGCCGAAAACAGGAAATAGCTCAGCGTCATCAGACTGCCGACCACGCTCATGTACCAGAACAGCCGCGGGATCACCGGCTTGCCCGCGCGCTTGGAGGCCACGAACTGGACCAACCAGCGTCCACCGAACATCAGGGCGCCGACATAGCCAATCAGCTTCCACCCGGTGACGTGGATGCCGGTCCAGTACAGCCAGGTCAGCGGTTGGTCCAGCCAATGCAGTTCCATCAACGCTCCTCCACTGCGGTGCGCTTGCTGCGGGTGATCAACCAGGCGACACCGCGCAGGTCGCGGATGCCGACCAGGGCGCGGTTGAGATTGTTGTACTTGGATACGCCGGCTGTCCGGTGGCGGTGGTTGACCGCCACGCTCAACGTCTTCCAGCCAGCGCGCTGCATCAGCGCCGGCAGGTAGCGGTGCATATGGTCGAAGTAGGGCAGGTCCAGGAACGCCTCGCGCTCGAACAGCTTGATACCGCAGCCGGTGTCGGGCGTATTGTCCTGCAGCATGCGCGAGCGGATCGCGTTGGCCCACTTGCTTGCCCAGCGCTTGGAGCCCGAATCCTGCCGGTTGACCCGCCAGCCGGCGAACAATTTGACCTGCGGATCGGCGCTGGCACGCGCCTGCAGCAGCTTCGGGATGTCGGCTGGATCGTTCTGGCCATCGCCATCGAGGGTGGCGACCCATGTCGCGCGCGCGGCCTTGACGCCATTGCGCACCGCCGTGCTCTGTCCGCTCTGGCTGACGTGATGCAGCACGCGCAGTTCCGGCGTGTCGGCCTTCAGCCCCTGCAGCACCATCAGGGTGTCATCGCGCGAGTGGTCGTCGACATAGACGATCTCGAAGGCCACCTGGCCGCGCAGTGCGGCGACGATCTCCCCGACCAATGAGGCGACATTGTCGCGTTCGTTGAAGACCGGGACGACGACGGACAGCTCGGGATGGCTCATGGGATCGGGTGGTCCGAAGGCGGGCGGGACAAAAGATCGCGCATTGTGCCTCGGCTGTCTGAGCCGGGCATGAAGCTTGGAGGGCGGTGTTAGCGGGCTCTGCGAGCACGCCGCTTAGGCGCGCTCACCGTAGTAGGTGCGGCACCAGTCGACCACCAGCGGCAGGCCACGGTCGACCGGGGTGGAGGGATCGAAGCCAAAGGCCTCTTGCGCGCGGCGGGTATCGGCCATCGTACGGACCATGTCGCCCGGTTGCATCGGCCGATAGCGCTTCTCCGCCGGCCGGCCGGCGGCCTGCGCGATCACGTCGATGAAATGCTCCAGCTCCACCGGGGTGTGGTTGCCGAGGTTGAACACCCGGTGCGGCAACGGCGCGTCGCTAGGCGTATCCAGCGCGCCCAGGACACCGGCGACGATGTCGTCGACGAAGGTGAAATCGCGCTGCATCTTGCCGTGGTTGAACACCTCGATCGGGCGGCCCGCCAGTACCGCGCGACTGAATAGCAGCGGCGCCATGTCCGGCCGGCCCCAGGGGCCGTAGACGGTGAAAAAGCGCAACCCTGTGGCATGCAGGCCATAGAGCTGCGCGTAGGTGTGGGCCATCAGTTCGTTGGCGGCCTTGGTCGCCGCGTACAGCGAGCGCGGTTGGTCCACCCGCTGGTCTTCGGAGAACGGCGGCGTCGCCGAATCGCCATAGACCGAACTGCTGGATGCATAGACCAGATGCTGCACGCCGTGATGGCGACAGGCCTCCAGCACGTTGACGAAGCCGACCAGGTTGCTGTCGACGTAGGCATGCGGATTCTGCAGCGAGTACCGCACGCCGGCCTGCGCCGCCAGGTGCACGACCGCAGTCGGTCGGATCTGTTCGAACAGTGCGATCAGCCCGGCACGATCGGTCAGATCGAGCGCGCGGATGTCCACCCCCGGGCACAACGCCGCGACGCGGTCGCGCTTGAGCTGGGGATCGTAATAATCGTTGTAGTTGTCCAGGCCCACCACCGCCTCGCCGCGTGCGGCCAGCGCGCGGCAGGTATAGGCGCCGATGAAGCCGGCCGCGCCGGTCACGAGCAGGGTCATGCCACTCCCTCTTGCAGAGGCCGGCGCCCGCGCGCTGGCAGCGCGGCTGGGGCCGGCAGAACGACGATGGTCAGCCTTGCGCGCGGCTGCGCAGGCGTTCGAGCACCCCGTCCAGGGTGTCCAGATCGGTGTAGTGGATCACCAGCTTGCCCTTGCCGCCGCGGCCGTGGTTGATCGCCACCTTGGTGCCCAGCGACTCGGACAGCTCGGTTTCCAGCGAGGCGATGTCGGCCTGCGGCGCGGTGGCGGCGGGCTTGTTGGCCTTGCGCAGCGCACCGGGCACCTTGCCGGCGGCGAACTGCTGGGCGCGATGCTCGACCTCACGCACCGACCAACCCTGGTCGGCAGCTTCCTGCGCCAGTTTGCTGGCCAGCTCCGGGGCCAGCGTCAGCAATGCGCGCGCGTGGCCCATTTCCAGGCGCCGTGTTTCCAGCAGCACCCGGATGGCCACCGGCAACTCCAGCAGGCGCAGCAGATTGGAGACCGAAGCGCGCGAGCGCCCCACCGCCTCGGCGGCCTCGGCGTGGGTCAGTGCGAATTCGTCGATCAACCGCTGCAGGGCCTGCGCCTCTTCCAACGGATTGAGATCCTCGCGCTGGATGTTCTCGATCAGCGCCATGGCGATGACGGTGCGATCGTCCAGCTCGCGCACCACCACCGGGACCTCGGTCAGCCCGGCCAGCTGCGAGGCCCGCCAGCGCCGTTCGCCAGCGACGATCTCGAACTGGCCCGGCGCCAGTTCGCGCGCCACGATGGGCTGAATCACCCCCTGCGCCTTGATCGACTCCGCCAGCTCGGCCAGCTTGACCTCGTCCATCTCCTGGCGCGGCTGGTACTTGCCTGGCTGCAGCTGGCCGACCGTCAGCGTGCGCAGGGTGTCGCCCGACTGCAGCGCATCCTCGCTGGCCGCTGCCGGCGCCGCTGCGGCGGCCGCACCCTTGGGACCCAGCAGCGCTTCCAGGCCGCGGCCCAGACCACGCTTCTTGGCAGGGGTTGGCTTGCTCATCAGACGGTCTCCACGGCCTTGCTGGCCTTGTTGCGCTCGTTCTGCCGCCGCACGATTTCTCCTGCCAGTCCCAGATAAGCCACCCCACCGCGCGAGGTGCGGTCGTAACCGACGATGCTCTGGCCATGGCTGGGCGCCTCGGCCAGGCGCACGTTGCGCGGCACGATGGTACGGAACACCTTGTCGCCGAAGTGCTCGGTCAGTTCCGCCGATACCGCGTTGGCCAGGTTGTTGCGGATGTCGAACATGGTCCGCAGCACGCCTTCAATCTCCAGGCCGGGATTGAGTTCGGCGCGCAAGGCCTCGATCGTTTCCAGCAGCGCGGTCAGCCCTTCCAGGGCGTAGTACTCGCACTGCATCGGCACGATCACCGAATCGGCCGCGGTCAGCGCGTTGAGCGTCAGCAATGACAGCGCAGGCGGGCAGTCGATCAGGATGAAGTCGTACGCGTCGCGGATCGGCGCCAGGGCCCGCTTGAGCCGCTGCTCGCGCTCGCCCTGGTCCATCAGCTGGATCTCGGCGGCGGTCAGGTCGATGTTGCCAGGCAGCAGGTCGAAGCCCTCCGGCGCGCTCAGCCGGATCTCGGCGGCGCTGTTCTCGCCCAGCAACAGATCGCAGGTGGACGCGGACACGTCGCGCTTGTCGATGCCGCTCCCCATCGTCGCATTGCCCTGCGAGTCCAGATCTACCAACAACACACGCTTGGGCGCGCGCGCCAGGCCGGCCGCCAGATTGACGGCGGTCGTGGTCTTGCCGACGCCGCCCTTCTGGTTGGCAATGGCGATGATCCGGGCCATGCGGGAGTGCCTCGTGGGCAAGAAGTGAGACCGGCCATTATGCGGGCTGGCCGTCGGATCCGGAAATGCCGCCGGCCGCGAGGCGGGCGGCCGCGACTCCGGCGGGGTGCGCGCGCTCAGCTGGCCGAGCCGGCCTTCATGGCCCGATAGCGCTGCAGGATCTCGGCGATTTCGCCGTCCAGTGCCACCCGCTGCTGCTCGAAGCCCAGTTGCAGGCGCAGCTGGGCCTGCAGTTCCCGATGCCGCTGCTGGATATCCCCAGCCAGCTTGTCGGGGATCGGTTGCCCGGCCAGCTCGCGATCGCCCGCCGCCCGCAGCAGGCTGGATAGGCCCTCGCGCAGGCTGGTCACGTTGTAGCGCGCGGTGTGGATATTGTTGTCGATGATGGCGATGCGCTCGGCGAATACCCGCCGCAGGTCGTCCTCGGATTGGTAGGACGTCAGCATTGCCTGGTCGGTGCGTTGGCGCATCTGCGCCGCCGCCAGATCGACCTGGCGCTGCTGTTCTGCGGCCGCGGCGGCGGCTTGCTCCTCGCCGGTCAGCGCGCGCTGAACCTCGGCGCTGCGCATGCCGCTTCGCATGTTGATTTCGTCGCGGGCGCGGTTGACCGCATCGGCAGGCAGCGCATCGCTGCACACCCGCGCGCCGTTCTGGTCCCAGCAATACAGCTTCTTTGCCGACGGTTTGTCCTGTGCCTGAGCTGGCGCGCCCACGGCGGCAGCCAGGACGACGACCAGCAGCGTCCTATGGATATGTAACGGCATTCTCACAGCCCCCTGTCGCCTGCCATCAGCCCCTGATGTCGGTCCCATAGCGGCCACGATAGGCCAGCAGTGGTTCCCTGAAGCCCACAAGGTCGGTGTTTCCCGCCGCAAAATCAAGCAGGTCGGCCAAATTGGCCACCGCCACCACCGGAATGCCGGCCTCGGCCGCTACTGCCTGCGCCGCCGAGCGCCGGTCCTGCTCGTGGGCGATCTCCTGCCGGTCCAACGCCACCACGATTCCCGCCGGGGTTGCTCCAGCGGCGCGAATGATCGCCAAGGCCTCGCGGATCGCCGTTCCGGCGGTGATCACGTCGTCGACGATCAGCACCTTGCGGCCGGCCAACGGGGCCCCGATCAGGGTGCCGCCCTCGCCATGGTCCTTGGCTTCCTTGCGGTTGAACGCCAGCGGCAGGTCGCGTCCACGCCCGGCATAGGCACAGGCCACCGCGGTGGCCAGCGGAATCCCCTTGTAAGCCGGGCCGAACAACAGGTCGAAGTCCAGCCCTGCTGCGTCCACCGCATCGGCGTAGCACTGCGCCAGTTGCGCCATCTTGGCGCCGGAATCGAAGCGCCCGGCGTTGAAGAAATAGGGGCTCAGACGTCCAGACTTGAGGGTGAACTCGCCAAAGCGCAGGGCGTCGGCCTGCAGGGCCAGTTGCAGGAAGCGGGTGCGGTGATCGGTCATGGCAACGGGAGTAGCGAGTGGCAATTCGGATGGGAAAGCATAGCCGGTCCGATCTTGCGGCATCGGCCGATGCGGTACGCTTCCACCGTTGCTTCCCCATCCGCATCCGGCTGTTCATCCATGCGCATCATCAGTTTCAACGCCAACGGCCTGCGTTCGGCCGCCAGCAAGGGCTTTTTCGACTGGTTCGCCCAGCAGGACGCCGACGTGCTCTGTGTCCAGGAAACCAAGGCGCAAGAGCATCAACTGGCCGGCCCGGAATTTCTGCCGGCCGGGTATGCGGCCTGGTTCCGCGACGCCACCACCAAGAAAGGCTATAGCGGCGTGGCGATCTACAGCCGGCGCGCGCCCGATGAGGTCCGCACCGCGCTGGGCTGGCCCGAGTTCGACGAGGAGGGGCGCTATATCGAGGCGCGCTACGGCAACCTCAGTGTGGTGTCGTTCTATATCCCGTCCGGCTCTTCTGGCGAGCTGCGACAGGACTACAAGTTCCAGGTCATGGAGTGGCTGCGTCCGATCCTGGATGAATGGCTGGCCAGCGGCCGCGACTATGTGCTGTGCGGCGACTGGAACATCGTCCGGTCGGCGCTGGACATCCGCAACTGGAAATCCAACCAGAAGAATTCCGGCTGCCTGCCGCCCGAGCGCGACTGGCTCAACGGCCTGTGCGCCGACAGCGCCGAGCTGGCCGACCCGGCCAGCGGGCGTGGCTGGGTAGACAGCTACCGCGTGTTGCATCCACAAGGCGAGGACTACACCTGGTGGAGCAATCGTGGCGCGGCACGCGCCAACAATGTGGGATGGCGCATCGACTACCAGCTGGTGACCCCGGGGCTGCGCGACAAACTGCGCGCCTGCGCGATCTATCGCGAGCAGCGCTTCTCCGACCACGCGCCGTATAGCGTGGACTACGCGCCATGAGGCAGGCGCTGGCCACCAGGGTCGCATCACACCGCCCGCAGCCGGTCAGCGTGGCTGGTCATGAGTGCGCCGCTCGCCGGTGGCAGCGTGCAGGCCTGATGGTCGCAGCGGCTGAAGCTGGCCTGGGGATTGCACACCCGGTCGCCGCCGCCTCGCGGCATGACGCACCGCCTGCCCCAGCCAGCCGGCCGCAGCGCAGAACGCCGATCGAGCACGCGGTCGCGCCGATCACCGCTTGCCGTCAGCGGTTGCCGGCATGAGCAAGTCCGCTGCAACCACACCGGCGCCGAACTACAAAGGTTGGCGCGGCATTCAAAAGGCCTTCGCCACCCCATCGGCGGCGACCATGGCGGTGCTGGGATTCGGCAGCGGCCTGCCATTCCTGCTGATCGCCTCGCAAACCCTGTCCACCCGCTTGCGCGATGTTGGATTGGATCTGGGCAGCATTGGTTTGATCAGCCTGGCGAGCTTCTTCTACTTGCTCAAGTTCCTGTGGGCACCGCTGCTCGACCGCTATGCCTTCCCGCTGCTGGGGAGGCTGGGACGTCGCCGTTCCTGGTTGCTGGTCTCGCAGGTTGGCGTGTCCGTCGGCCTGTTTGCGCTCGCATTCTCGCGTCCGGACCTGGGCGTGGCCGGGCTGGTCGCCTGGGTCCTGTTCGCCTCGTTCTGGGGCGCGACGCAGGATGCTGTGGTGGATGCTTATCGCATCGAGATTGCTCCCGCCAGCGCGCAGGCCGCCTTGGCAGCGACCTACACCCTGGGCTATCGCATCGGTCTGATCCTGAGCGGGGCCGGCGCCCTGTATCTGGCCGAGTTCCTGAACTGGTACTGGGCGTATGTGGCGATGTCGGCGCTGATGCTGCTGCCGATCCTCACCACCTTGCTGTGCCGCGAGCCGGACCAAGTCGAGGCGACGGTGGTACGCCGCATCGATGTGGCCGGTGCCTTCTGGCAGCCGATCGCCAGCTTCTTCTCCAGCAATGGGCTGGCGTTGGGCGTGGTGCTGCTGCTATTCGTCGGCCTGTTCAAGTTCCCCGACCAGGTCATCGGCGTGATGGCCGGGCCGTTCTACCTCGATTCGGGTTACACCAAGGCTGATATCGCCACCGTGTCCAAGCTGTTCGGGCTGTGGATGGGCATCCTGGGCGCCTTTGTCGGCGGCGCGGCGCTGGCGGCATTCGGCTTTCGCCGCATGCTGCTGGTGGCCACCTTGGGCGTGGCCCTGTCCAACCTGGCATTCCTGCTGATGGCGCACAACCCTGGAAAATTGTGGGCGTTCTACGCTGCGTTGAGTGCCGACAACCTGTTCCAGGGCTTTGCCGGGACCGTGCTGGTCGCCTTCATGTCCTCGTTGACCGATCGCAATTTCACTGCGACCCAGTATGCCTTGCTGGTGTCGCTGGCCAATCTGCCGGGCAAGTTCGTCGGTGGCGTCTCCGGTTACCTCGTCGAGGCCACCTCCTACAGCACCTTCTTCATCCTCAGCGCATTGACGGTGATTCCCACCTTGCTGCTGCTGGCCTGGCTATGGCCGCGCTTGCACGCCCACGAGCGCCAGCATTGAAACCGCCACGCTGCTTGCCGATGATGCCCGCTGTCAAGGACAGAGCCGGAGACCGGGCATGACCGATCTGGTGTTGCGCGACATCGATCCGCTGTTGGTCGACCGCATCCGCCGCATTTCCGTGGCGCGTGGCTGGACTCAGCATCAGACCGTGATGCATCTGCTCGAGCAAGGCTTGTTCGCCAGCGAATACGAGGTGACCGGCGGACTGCAACATCCGGAAGTCGATGCCTTGGCCGAGGCGATCGCCGCGCTGAAGGCGCTGCCGCCAGGCGACAGCCCCTGAGCCGGAGGGTCAGGCGGGGTAGATCGCGCCGAGCAGGCGCGCGCCAGTAGCGCCGGTGACTGCCGGGAGGTTGGCTGGGCGCCCGGCCAGCACCTCGGCCGCCAGCCAGGCAAATCCCATCGCTTCCAGGTAGTCCGGGTCCAGGCCGTAGCCGGCACTGGATTCCACCTGCATGCGCGGCAGGCGCGCCGCCAGCCGCGCCATCAGCACGGGATTGCGCACGCCACCGCCGCAGACCAGCACGCGGCGTGTGTCCGGCTGCAGGTTTCGCAGCGCGCTGGCGACGGTCGCTGCCGTGAGTTCGAGCAAGGTGGCTTGGACATCGGCCGGAGCCAGTGCGGCCGGCCCCATTGCCCGTACCACCCAGTCCAAATGAAATTGCTCGCGTCCGGTGCTCTTGGGCGGCGGCAAGGCGAACCAGGGATCGGCCTGCAGCCGGCCCAGCAGTTCCTCGTCCACCCGACCGCTGGCGGCGAAGCGGCCGTCTGCATCGTAATGCTGGCCAAGATGGCGCTGGCACCAGCTATCAAGCAGCGCGTTCGCCGGGCCGGTGTCGAAGCCGCGCACCGCGCCAGCGCCGGCGCGCGGCAGCAAGGTTAGATTGCCGATGCCGCCGAGGTTGAGGACCGCGCGGTCCTCGTCGGCGGCGCCCAGCATCGCCAGGTGGAAAGCCGGCATTAGCGGCGCGCCTTGTCCACCGGCGGCGACGTCGCGACGGCGGAAATCGGCCACGGTGGTCAGCCGGGTGTGCTCGGCGATCCGGCTGGCGTCGCCGATCTGCCAGGTAAAGGCCGGATCTGCCAACGGGCGATGGCGGATGGTTTGCCCATGCGAGCCGATTGCGCGGATACGGGCGCGCTCTACGCCACTGTCGCCGATCAACTGATTGGCTGCTGCGGCAAACGCCAGCCCCACCTGCGCGTCCAACTGCCCCAGTGCATCGATGGTGACCGTCTCGGCCCCCTGGCCGAGCGCCAGCAAGCTGTCTCGCAACGGCGGATCCCACGCCACCGTGGTCCCGGCGACCAGGTCGCAGCGGCGATGGCTGGCGTCGGCAAAGCGCACCAGCGCGGCATCGATGCCGTCGGCGCTGGTGCCCGACATCAAGCCCAGATAGAGCGGGGAGTCATCGTGGTCCAAGACAGACATGCCGAAGTCAGAGTGCACGGTCGGCCAGCTTGTGCAGCCAGGCCCGGCCCGTCAACCGGTCGCGCGCGCCGCGTGCGCAGCGGAGAGGAGCACCGCCGCGTCGGCACGCCAGTGACTCGCGTTGCCGCTGGGCGGAGGGTATCGAGATTGCCGGTGCACACCGGGCATCGCCAACGAACGTCTCCACTCGGTGCGGCGGACAGGCTGGCGCAAACGATCAGAGTGGGAAGCAGCGTTCACGCGTGCCGCGCACGGCACCAGGTAGCGGAGCGCCGGCGTGGCTGGCTGCGATGTTCGGTTCCTGCGGCCTTGCTGCTGCACAAGCGCAGCAGGGACTCACTCAGCCGCGCGACTTGCCTTTGGCCGGCTTGCCGGCGTCGGCATAGATCAGTTTCTCCATGCCTTCGATGCGCGCCATCGCCGGTGCGGTCTGCGCACGGAAGGCGGCCAGCTCGGCGCCCTGCAGCGGCTCCGGCGGCGGCATCGTTACCGACATCGGATTGCGCTGCTGCCCGCCGACGCGGAATTCGTAATGCAGGTGCGGGCCAGTCGCCAGGCCAGTCATGCCGACGTAGCCGATCACCGTGCCCTGATTGATGCGCTGGCCGGTCTTGATCTTGCCGAAGCGCGACATGTGGCCATACAGCGTGCTGTAGTTCTTGCCGTGATCCAGGATCACCACATTGCCATAGCCGCGCTGGGTGCCGACGAACACCACGCGGGCATCGCCGGCGGCCATGATCGGTGTGCCAGAGGCCGCCGCATAGTCCACGCCCTTGTGCATGCGCATCGTGCCCAGCACCGGATGCTTGCGCGCGCCGAAGGTGGAGCTGATGCGGCTGTAGGCCACCGGCATGCGGATGAAGCTCTTCTTCAACGGACGGCCGTTGATGTCGAAGTACTCGGCTGGCTTGCCGGCGCGTTCGAAGCGGAAACCGGTGTAGGTCTTGCCGCCGGTGGTGAACGTCGCAGCGAGGATATTGCCGGTGCCGATTCGCTCTCCCTCGCGCCAGGTTTCATCCATCACCACGCTGAAGCGGTCGCCCGGCTGCAAATCCTTGTCGAAGTCGATGTCGTACTTGAAGATCTCGTCGGTCATGACCGCCACGGCCGCCGGCGATAGACCGGATTTGCCGGCGGAGGCATACAGCGAGCTGGTGATTTCGCCGCTGGCCACGACCGTGCGCGTGGTGGTGGCGCGCTCGGTAACCTTCTCGCGCACGCTGTCGCCGAGCAGGCGCAGCTCCACCCGATGGCTGGCGTCGCGGTCGAAGCGCAGAGCGCGCAACTGGCCCGGACTCGGCAGGTCGAAGGCGAGTTCCGCACCGGGTTGCAGCTTGGTCAGCGCATCCTTGGTCCCCGGGTGGGCCAGCACCTGGTACATCACCGTGGTGGGGATGCCCAGCTCGCCGAACAGTGTGCTCAGGGTCTGGCCCGGCTTGACCTGCAGGGTCTGCCAGTCGGTGCTGGGCGCCAGTTGCTTGCGGCTGGGGACCAGCGGAGGCAGCGGCAGTGCCAGGGTGGAACGACTGGAAAGCGAGGCGTCGATGTTGTTGGAAAACCCCGGGACGATCGTCGCCACCAGGGCCCCAATGGTGGCGAACAGGCTCGCATGCAACCAATGCCGGCGCGTCCAGCGCGCATTGAACGCCGCAGGCAGATGCGCCTTGAGCTGACGATGCAGAGCAGAGTCGTGGAGGACGTGGAGGCGTTCGTGGAAGCGCCGCTTGCGTGCACGGCCCTGCTCGGAGTTCTGCATCAGTGAGGTTCCTCGGTGGCTCGAAGTGCGAGCGCAAACGCCGGTACCATAGTCACCTGGCAACAATGCGTCAAACCATTGAGCCCGTTCATTATTTTCACTTGGCGCGGCATTAACCTGCGTTTAACATCATTCACGTTTTTGACGGCGAACGCCGCTGGAGTCCGTGTTGGCCACTATTGATGAATCCCTTGCTCTGATCGGCCGCGGCGCCGCGGAGATCCTCAAGCGCGAACAGTTGCAGGAACGGCTAAAGGCGGGCGCCCCGTTGCGCGTGAAGGCGGGCTTCGACCCCACCGCGCCGGATTTGCACCTGGGCCATACCGTCCTGCTCAACAAGCTGCGGCAGTTCCAGCAGCTCGGCCATCAGGTCATCTTCCTGATTGGCGACTTCACCGGGATGATCGGCGACCCGACCGGCAAGAACGTCACCCGCAAGCCGCTGAGCCGTGAGGACGTGCTGGCCAACGCCCGGACGTACGAAGAGCAGGTGTTCAAGGTGCTGGATCGCGAGCGCACCGAGGTGCGGTTCAACTCTGAATGGTTCGGCCAGATGAGCGCCGCCGACATGATCAAGCTCGCCGCCCAGCACACCGTGGCGCGCATGCTCGAACGCGAAGACTTCTCCAAGCGTTTCAATGGCCAGCAACCCATCGCCATTCACGAGTTCCTCTATCCGCTGGTCCAGGGATACGACTCGGTGGCGCTGCGCGCGGACGTCGAGATTGGCGGTACCGACCAGACCTTCAACCTGCTGATGGGGCGCGGGCTGCAGGAGCACTATGGTCAACAACCGCAGATCGTCTTGACGATGCCGTTGTTGGAAGGCCTGGATGGCGTCAACAAGATGAGCAAGTCGCTGGGCAACTACATCGGCATCAATGAGCCGGCCATCGACATCGTCACCAAGACCATGAAGATCGGCGATGACCTGACGTGGCGCTGGATCGACCTGCTGTCCTTCGAGATCGGCATGGCCGAAGCCGAGACGCTCAAGGCCGCCGTGGCTGCGGGCAGCCTGAACCCGCGCGAGGTCAAACTCCGGTTGGCGCGCGAATTGGCCAGCCGTTTCCACGATGCGGCCGCTGCCGAGCAGGCCATCGTCGGTTGGCACGCCGTCGTGACCGGGCAGGGCGACACCAGCGCCTTGCCGCTGCAGCACGTGACCGTGCCGGCCGAAGGGCTGCGGATTGCGGGTTTGCTGACCGCCGCTGGCCTGACCCCCAGCAATTCAGAAGCCACCCGCAAGCTCAAGGAGCGTGCGGTGCGGGTGGACGGAGAAGTGGTCGACGATCTGGGGCTGCAGCTGGTGCCCGGTTTTGAAGGCGTCATCCAGGTGGGCAAGCGTAATTTCGCGCGCGTCGCCCTGGTCGCCGGCTGAAGTGCGAGCCGACGGTCGAGCGCGCTGCGCTGCAGCGCGCCTGTCCGGCAGATGAGGTGATGGCAGTGTTGGTGCCAGCGGGGGCACGGGATGTAGGTCACGCGTAGGTATGTCCGACACGCGCTGCCGGCACGGGATTGGCGCTATTTGGGCGGTGGTGAAAATTTTTTCACAAACCCCTTCCCAAGCGATCGGGAAGCGCCCATAATTCGCCTCCCCCTACGCAGCAGCGGCCAGCACGGCGCTCCGCAGAAAGGGGCCACCGCCGACCTGACAAGGTGTTGACGGATAGGAAAAGCCGGCTATGATGGTCGGCTCGCACCACGGAAGCCGCTACGGCGGCTGAGTGATGCGGCGGCAACATCCTCCTCACGAGGGGTTGACGAAGATGAAAGGCCTGCTAAGATGGCGGGCTCGCTTCGAAGAAAGCCTTTGGGCCGCGACGAAGCAGCGTCAATCACCTGAAACTGAGGTGTTGACGGCAAGAAAAAGTCCGCTATAATGGGCGGCTCGCTTCGTCGGAAACGACGAAGCACAC
>NZ_NSET01000024.1 GCF_009192945.1 Xanthomonas maliensis
CTGAGAGATCACAGCTAGCGCTACCAGGCGACGCAGGCGGCGGGCAGCCACGGTTTAACGAGGCTGGATTATGCTGCCCGGCCGTCCCCAGTCCGGTTCGCTCATGCCCACGGCCTCGTTCACGTCCTACCTCTACCCGGTGCTGTTGCTGATCGCCAGCAATGTGTTCATGACCTTCGCCTGGTATGGGCATCTGAAGTACAAGAGCACGCCGCTGATGATCGCGATCCTGGTCAGCTGGGGCATCGCCTTCTTCGAGTACTGCCTGCAGGTGCCGGGCAACCGCCTGGGCAGTGCGGTGTACTCGGCCCCGCAGCTCAAGGGCATGCAGGAAGTGATCACCTTGCTGGTGTTTGCCGGCTTCTCCACGTTCTACCTGGGACAGGCGCTGCGGTGGAACCACTGGGCCGCGTTCGGCCTGATCCTGATCGCGGCGTTCCTGATGTTCAAGGAATGAGCCAGGGCGCAGCGTCGGAGGACGCTGCGCCGGCGTGTCGATCGTCCGCTGCGCCCAGCCTGCGGCTGCCCCGCTTGCGATGGAAGCAGCGCGCAGGTGGCGACCCTCCCAGGTGTCTGAGGGGATGCGTCAGCGGCGCAGGCGCAGCAGCGACGGGTTGGGAGTAAACGGCTCGCCAGTGGCATGCGGTGTAGCGGCACGCGCGCAGCAGCAGTCATCGATGGCGACATGGCCGTCGATGCCTTCCAGGCGGGCGATCCGGGCCGAGATCTCCGCGCCCAGCGGCGAGACGCCGACCGGGTCGAGCGAAAGCGACTGTGCGCGGTCTTGCGTCTGTCGCAGCCGCACCGCCGTCGCCCGCCAGGTGTCGCCGCGCACGCGGCCGGCCAAGCGCCGCCACAGCCGTTCGCCCACGCCATCGGGCAGCCGTTCCGCGGTCAATTCCGGCAGCCGCGCGAGCAGGCGATCCCATTGCAGGAAATCGCTGTCCGGCAACAGGCAGAGGCGCCAGCACGGCTGTCCCTGCGCATCGAAGAACCACAGACTCTCGTGCACGCCATCGCTGTCGAGCACCCGCTGGGTGGCGGCGGTGAACGCCTGCCGCCACCCAGCGGCGGGGTCGCCCAGCGCTGGCCGATACAGGCAGAGCACCGCCCCCAGGGCAGCCAGTTGGGCTGGCCGCGGCAGCACGACAGGCGCACCGACCAACGGCGACGACGATGGCAACGGATGGGGACTGACCATGGCCGCTAGCAAACGCTGGCCGCAAGGGCCGAGACGAGGACGGGCAGCACTGACGACAGCACGGCCACCAGCAGAGGCAGACGGATCATCGGGAACCTCGCAAGCCCGGCAGCGCGCTACGGTCCAGCCACGGCGGCCGCCGGAGGGGAGTTCGACGCGGACGGCGACGGCAACGCCCGCGCTGGGGGAGGACGGGGAGACGCGACCTGCCGCGCGCCGAAGGACCGTTACTTGGTCAGGATCAACTTGTCGTTACTGGTGTGACGCAGGCGATAGACACGATCGCCATGCTGGATCAGCACTTCGCGTCGTCCCTTGAGCAAGGCCTCGCTGCTGATGACGTCCTCGGCCGGGACGACGCGGGGGACGCTGCGCTCGCGCAGCGGAAGCGGTTCGACACGGAACACCGGGTGAGCACTCATGGTCTGGATCTCCAGTCGGTTGGCCAACAAATAATAACCATTCTCATTTGCTGATCAAGAGCCATTCTCATTTGTTAGCGTGCTTTTGTAGATCAATCCGACCGAACCGATCGATCAGAACAATCGGATCACCCCTTTCCCTCCTTCGCTCACTCCTCAGCGCATCGCCGCTTCAACCTGCGCCCAGCCAGCGGCGTCGACCTCGTCGAACGTCTGCAGCGCGGCCAGGTTCTCTTCCAGCTGGGCGACCCGACTTGCACCCAGGATCACGCTGGACACATGCGGGTTGCGCAGGCACCAGGCGATCGCCAGCCGCGCCGGCGACTGCCCAAGCGCGGCTGCCACTGCGCAGAACGCGCGCACCCGTTCGATACGCCGTTGCTCCGGCGGGCCCAGCACCTCATCGTGCAGCCATTGCTGGCCGCTGCGACCCAGCCGGCTGTCGCTGGCCACGCCATCGTTGTGTTTGCCGGTCAGCAGACCCGAGGCCAGCGGCGACCAGATCGTCGTGCCCAGCCCCTCGGCGCACAGCGGGGCGTATTCCTGCTCCAGCCGCTCGCGGTGCAGCAGGTTGTACTGCGGTTGCTCCATGGTCGGCCCATGCAACTGCTCCTGCGCCGCCACCTCCAGCGCGGCGCGCAATTGCTGCGCACTCCACTCCGAGGTGCCCCAGTACAGCACCTTGCCCTGGCGAATCAGCGCATCCATCGCCCGGACGGTCTCCTGCACCGGGGTATCCGGATCCGGCCGGTGGCAGAAGTACAGATCCAGGTAGTCCACCCGCAGCCGCCGCAGCGCCGCGTGGCAGGCGTCGGTGACGTGCTTGCGCGACAAGCCACGCTGGGTTGGCCGCGGACTGTCGACCGCACCGAAGAACACCTTGCTGGAAACGCAATAGCCATCGCGCGGCAAACGCAGATCGGCGATCACGTCGCCCATGACTTCCTCGGCGCGGCCCCGCGCGTAGACCTCGGCGTTGTCGAAGAAATTGACGCCGTTGTCCCAGGCCGCGGCGATCAGGTTACGCGCCTCACCGCGCCCGATCTGGCTGCCGAAGGTGACCCAGGCCCCGAACGAGAGGGCCGACAATTGCAGCCCGGAGGCTCCCAGACGGCGGTAGTGCATCGATAGACTCCAGCGACCTCCACGGCAACGGCCGTGGATCGGCCCGCGCAGTGTAGGCGTTGCACCCAGCCGCGCGCAGCGACTGCGCGCGTTTGCGCCAACGCATCGCTGCAACATCGACGGCACCGAAGCCGCGCTGTCGCACCTGCGCCGCCCCGACCGCACCTGCGCCAGTGGCAAATGCGCGCCGATCCTACCCATCTGAACGGTGCTCGCCTTGCCCGCCGCCCCCCCCTGCTCTAGGCTTCCCGTTTTTGCCGTCAGCCTGGGGATGGGAATGGTCGAAGGTTTGGGAAGGATCGGCTTCGGCCTGTTCGGTCTGGCGGTGCTCATCGGCATCACCTGGCTGTTCTCCAGCAATCGTCGTGCGATCGATTGGAAACTGGTGGCCACCGGCCTGCTGCTGCAGATCTCCTTTGCCGCACTGGTGCTGCTGGTGCCGGGCGGCCGCGACGTCTTCGACTGGTTGGGCCAGGGCTTCGTCAAGGTACTGAGCTTCGTCAACGAGGGCTCGACCTTCATCTTTGGCAGCCTGATGGATGCCAAGACCTACGGCTTCATCTTCGCCTTCCAGGTGTTGCCGACGATCATCTTCTTCTCCGCATTGATGGGCGTGCTCTACCACCTCGGAGTGATGCAGCTGGTGGTGCGCGCGATGGCCTGGGCCATCACCAAGGTGATGCGCGTGTCCGGTGCCGAAACCACCAGCGTCTGCGCCAGCGTCTTCATCGGCCAGACCGAAGCGCCGCTGACCGTGCGGCCCTACATCCCCAAGATGACCCAATCGGAATTGCTGACGATGATGATTGGCGGCATGGCGCATATCGCCGGTGGCGTACTCGCCGCGTATGTGGGCATGTTGGGCGGCACCGATCCGGCGCAGCAGGCCTTCTACGCCAAGCACCTGCTGGCCGCAAGCATCATGGCCGCGCCCGCCACCCTGGTGGTGGCCAAGCTGCTGGTACCGGAAACCGGCACACCACTGACCCGCGGCACGGTCAAGATGGAAGTGGAGAAGACCACCAGCAACATCATCGACGCGGCTGCTGCCGGTGCTGGCGACGGGCTGCGCCTGGCGCTGAACATCGGTGCGATGCTGCTGGCCTTCATCGCGCTGATCGCGCTGATCAATGCGCCGTTGACCTGGCTGGGCGAGGTGACCGGTGCGGCCGCCGCGCTGGGCCGTCCGACCAATCTGTCGACCATCTTCGGGTATCTGCTGGCACCGGTGGCCTGGGTCATCGGCACGCCGTGGGCAGACGCGACCACAGTGGGCTCGCTGATCGGGCAGAAGGTGGTCATCAACGAATTCGTCGCTTACACCGAGTTGTCGCGTATCGTAAAGGGCGAGGTGGCCGGCGCCAGCCTGAGCGCCGAGGGGCGGTTGATCGCGACGTATGCGCTGTGCGGGTTCGCCAACTTCAGCTCGATCGCCATCCAGATCGGCGGTATCGGCGGATTGGCGCCCGAACGCCGTCACGATTTGGCGCGTTTCGGTCTGCGCGCGGTGCTCGGCGGTTCGATCGCCACCTTCATGACGGCTACCATTGCCGGCGTGCTGTCGCATTTCGGTTGAGGCGGCGCGGGTTCATCGGCGGGACGGTCTAATGCCGTGCACGTCGCGTTTCAGTCACGTCATTCACGCAAGCAGGTGTCTATGAGTTCGGTCGTCGTTGTCGGGTCCTTCAATGTCGATCATGTCTGGCGTTGCGACGTGTTGCCCGCGCCCGGCGCGACGATCGCCGGCCGCTACAGCACCGGCCCCGGCGGCAAGGGTTTCAACCAGGCAGTGGCGGCGGCACGTGCCGGTGCCCGCACCCAGTTCCTGTGCGCGCTCGGCGATGACGCCGGCGGCGCGCTGGCGCGTAGCCTGGCCGCGCAGGATGGGTTCGCATTGATCGCCGAGCCCAGCAATGAGCCGACCGGTACCGGCGGTATCTATGTCGACGGACACGGCCGCAACACCATCGTGATCGGCGCTGGCGCCAACGCCGTGTTGAGCCCCGCTTTCGTCGACAGCCAGCGACCGCTGGTGGCTGCGGCCAAGGTGTTGCTGGCGCAGTTGGAATCGCCGGCCGAGACGATCGAAGCGGCACTGGCGCTGGCCCACGAATGCGGGGTGCTCACCGTGCTCAATGCCGCGCCGGCCAACGCGCCGACCTCGATCGGCTTGCTCAAGCTGTCGGACGTGTTGACGCCCAACGAGACCGAATTTGCCGCTCTGCTCGGCCGCCATGTCGGCGAGCGCATCAATGCCGACGATGTCGCCGCACTCGACGGCAATACGCTGCACTCGCTGTGCCGCAAGTTGCTGCCCGGCGGCACGGTGGTGGTGACGCTGGGCGCAGTCGGTGCGTTCATCTCGCATGCCGAAGAGCAGCTGCGCGGCGACAGTCAGTCGCACTACCGCGTGGGTGCAGAGAGCGCGCAGACCATCGACACCACCGGTGCCGGCGACGCCTTCAACGGCGCACTGGTCGCCTCGCTGGCGCAGTTGCCGGCTGCCAGCTTTGCCACCCATGTGCGCTTTGCCACCCGCTATGCGGCTCGCTCCACCGAAGTGGAAGGCGCGGCGGTATCGATGCCGCGGCTGCGCGCAGAGGACTGACGCCGCGGCCCATCGCGGCAAGGTGCGCGTCGCCTTGCGTGTACCGCAGACACACCATCCACGCTGCTGCGCAGAGCTCTCCGGGACGAGCACACGCCTGCCTTGCGCTCCATGGTGACCGCAATCGCCCGGCCGCCTCGCCGCATGACGGTGCGCCCGACGATGTGACACTGCGATGACGCGATACGTGTCTGCATCGCGCTGCGCACGCGCTGCCGATATCGGCAGACGCAGCGATGCCGTATCGCGGCAACACGTGACCCAGCGCTGATTTCCGCGCTCGAAAAGCGAAAGCACACCGCCTAAAACGCGCCGACACAGGCCGCGCTCTGGCGCGTTGTTGTTGGTTCACTACTATCGACGCACCACCGGGCGCACCCGGACCATCGCTTCCGGGCACGCAAGGCCACGCCGCGGCGCAGCTTGCTGACATGCGATCTGCAACGGCGAGCTGGCGCATTCCTGCGCCACGCAATCGGCGGTCCAACGTGCGCCTGGCGGCCATCGCTGCGTCGCATGCAGCCCGCAGCGGGCGTCATGACTACCGCCCTACCCGCCCCCACAAAAAACGGAAGACCCGATGATCCCGCTTCGATCGCGCAAGACAATTCTGTTGCCGTACCTGCTGGTGCCCTGCCTACTCAGTTCCTGCGGTGGCCAGGACAGCCCCGATGCGAGCGCTACGCAGACGCCGTCGCCATCGCCGACTGCGGTGGTGACGGTCAGCACACCCCGCTCCTTGGCGCCGGCCACAACGCCCACCAGCACGACCACGTCGGGCACGAGCACGGACCCATCGTTCCGACGCACCCTCTCGCCCGCCCAACCGATGTTCGTGATCCATGCCGACACCTGGAACGCCGCCGATCCGCAGAAGATCATCGACTTGATTCCTGCAGACGTGCGCCCTTATACGGTTCTGCTGATCTCGCTCTCGATCAGTCACAACGGCGCCACCAACAATCAATGCAACTGGAACCAGGTGGCGAACGGGATCGAGACGGCCCGCTCGTGGATCAAGACAGCCGCGGCCAACGGTGTCTGGGCGATGGTCCAACCGTCCAGCGGCGGCTTCAGCCATTTCCCGGATTATCCCAACGGCACCGATCTGGAATCGACGGTCTACGGTGAGTTCTTCCGCGACTATCCGAACTTCCTCGGTTTCAACTACGCCGAACAGTTCTGGGGATTCGACGAACCCTGCTCGGTCTCGGCAGCGCAGCGCTGGGAGCACTGGGCCAACCTGCTCAAGCTGACCAACAAGTACGGCGGCTATCTGGCGGTGAGCTTCACCGGCGGCTTCTGGGGCGCGAACATCAACCCGCTGGCGATGGTCAAGCGCAATGAGGCCTTGCGCACCGCCCTCGGCAGCTATGCCAAGAATTTCATCATCCAAGAAAAGTTCACGATGAACTACGGCTACCACGACATCGAAAGTGTCAGCCTGGGCATGTTCCTGTCGGGATTTGCGGGCCATTATGGCATCCGTCCCGACAGCAGCGGCTGGTACTCGGCCGATGGCAGCGCCTATCCGTTGGCGGCGGGCGCCCCGCATCTGATCGAGCACCTGGCGCTGACCGGAGAAACCTACTTCGACGGCCCGGAACTGATCTGGACCGATACCGTTCAAAGCCTGCCAAACGGGACCACTGCCGACGGCTACACCACGCGGCGCTGGCAGTTCTTCCCGCAGTTCAAGAACATCCACATGGATGTCTACCGCAAGATCCTCGACGGCACCTTGCACATCCTCAATCGCCAGCAGGTGATCGACCGGACCAAAGTGGTGGTGGTCGACGATGTCACGACCGGTAACGACCGTGCCGTGTACGCGACGCCGGAGACGTTGTTCTCCGGCCTGTATCTGATGGATGACGACGGCACCTATCTCAACCAGCACAGCTGGTACAAGAAGACCGGGCGCTACCCCGCCATCCCGACGGTGTGGCAGTTGAACGACGACCTCGCCAAGTCCTTTCCCGTGCAGATCAAGCGCAGCGCATACGACAGCCGCTGGCCATCCATCGCGGCCAAGACCCAGGAACTGAATGCCCTGTTCCCACAGGAATCCACCGGCGACATCTACGTCGGGCGCCAGGACAACACCTGGGTCACCTACAACCCCTACAAGACCAACAAGACCGCCAGCGGCGGGTTCAACCTCAAGTACAACAGTTGCGCCGCGCTCAACATGACCTACGGCCCCTACACCACGGGCGTGGTCAAGGAGTTCGCCGACTCGGTGTCGATCTACCTGACCAATTTCGATTCCGAAACCGGCCCGCTCAAGACCGACACCATCACCATCAGCGGCGCCAGCACGACGCCGACCTATAGCTTCACCGATCGCGGCGAGCATCAGGCCAGTACCGTCACCGCCACGCCCAGCGGCGATGGTCTGACCTTGAACGTCGCCCACAACGGGCCGCTGGACATCACCATCCAGTGCTCCGGCTCGGCCACCGGACGCGCAAGCGCCACGGCGGTCACGGCACTGCAGGCACCGGCCGCGCCGCCCGCCTATACCGGTGTGCGGCAATACGAAGCGGAGAACTTCGACTTCCTGCGCATCGGTAGCCAGGTCACCAACGGCATCTACGGCACCGTGCAGAACTACCAGGGCCTGGGCTATGTCGACTTCGGCGGCAACCCCGGCGCGCGTCTGCGGACCACCATCAACGTACCGCAGGCGGGAACCTACACGCTGGCCACACGCTATTCCGCACCGGGCGCAAGCATCGGCACGGTGGACCTGTACGTCAACGGCGTGCGTGTCGGCACCCCGGCATTCGCCCAGACCAGCTCGGCCAGCAGTTGGGCCAGCAGCCCGCTGACGACGACCTTGAACGCCGGCAACAACGTCGTCGAGTACCGCGCCAGTGCAGGCAACCAGGCCAAGCTGTACCTGGATAATCTGGCCGTCTCGCAGTAAGCGCGACCAAGCGGCGGTGCCGGCCGCCATGCCGGCCCCGCGACTGCCAGCCCGGCCGCGCGCCGGGCTGGCAGTACGGCGGGCTGTCACCGCTGCCGCTACACTAGCGGCATGCAGATCGGCCGCTACCGCATCGACCCCAAGGTGATCCTGGCCCCGATGGCCGGGGTCACCGATAAGCCGTTCCGGCTGCTGTGCAAGCGGCTCGGCGCTGGCCTGGCGGTGTCGGAGATGACCATCTCCGATCCACGCTTCTGGGGCACGCGCAAGTCGCTGCACCGCATGGATCATGCCGGCGAACCAGACCCGATCAGCGTGCAGATCGCCGGCACCGAACCGCAGCAACTGGCCGAGGCGGCGCGCTACAACGTCGACCATGGCGCGCAGATCATCGACATCAACATGGGCTGTCCGGCCAAGAAGGTCTGCAACGCCTGGGCCGGCTCGGCATTGATGCGCGACGAGGATCTGGTCGCACGCATCCTGCGTGCGGTGGTGCAGGCCGTGGACGTGCCGGTGACGTTGAAGATCCGCACCGGCTGGGACTGCGACCATCGCAATGGCCCGACCATCGCGCGGATTGCCCAGGACTGCGGCATCGCCGCACTGGCGGTACATGGCCGCACGCGCGACCAGCACTACACCGGCAACGCCGAGTACGCCACGATCGCGCAGATCAAGGCCGCGCTGCAGATTCCGGTAGTCGCCAATGGCGATATCGATTCGCCGCAAAAGGCCGCCCAGGTGCTGCACGCCACCGGCGTGGACGCGGTGATGATCGGCCGTGCTGCACAGGGCCGTCCGTGGATCTTCGGCGAGGTGGCGCATTACCTGGCCACCGGCGAACTGCTGCCGCCCCCCTCGCTGGCCTTCGTGCGTGAGACCTTGCTGTCGCATCTGCAGGCGCTGCATGCGTTCTACGGCCAACCGCAGGGCGTGCGCATTGCCCGCAAGCACCTGGGCTGGTATGCCAAGGACCACCCGCAGAGCGCGGATTTCCGCGCGGTCGTCAATCGCGCCGAGACGCCGGAAGCCCAGCTCGCCCTGACCGCCGACTACTTTGATGCCTTGATCGCCGGTGTGCCGCCACCGCTGCCGGCCGTCGCCTGACTGACACCCTGTTTGCGCTGAGCGCTGTCGGAGTCCCCATGGCCACGCCCACCGAATCCCCTGCTTATCTGCACGGCTTTTCCAGCACCGAACAGGCGCGCCTGCTCAAACAGGCACGATTGCTGGAGGCGACCTTGTTCAAGGAAATCGACTACAGCGGCGCGCGCCGCCTGTTGGAGGTCGGCAGCGGCGTCGGTGCACAGACCGAGATCCTGCTGCGTCGCTTTCCCGAGCTGCACGTCACTGGAGTGGACCTGAGTCCGGCGCAGTTGCAGGCAGCCGCTGGCAATCTGCAACGACTGGCCTGGTGCCGCGACCGCTACACCTTGCAGCAGGCCGATGCCGGCGATCTGCCGTTCGAGGCGCGCGCGTTCGACGCCGCGTTCCTGTGCTGGGTGCTGGAGCACGTGCCCTCGCCAGCGCGTGTACTCAATGAAGTACGGCGCGTCCTGCGGCCCGGCGCGCCTGTGTACGTGACCGAAGTAATGAATACCTCTTTCTTCCTGCATCCGTATTCGCCGCAACTGTGGCGCTACTGGATGGCGTTCAACGACTTCCAGTACGACCAGGGCGGCGATCCTTTCGTCGGCGCCAAGCTCGGCAACCTGCTGCTGGCCGGCGGGTTTCGCGATGTGCGCACGCGCGTGCGCACGCTGCACCTGGACAACCGCGAACCTGGGCGGCGCAAAACGATGATCGCGTTCTGGGAGGAACTGCTGTTATCGGCCGCCGAGCAACTGTTGCAGGCCGGCGCGGTCGACGCCGACACCGTCGCCGGCATGCGACGGGAACTGGCGCAGGTACAGAGCGACCCGGATGCGGTGTTCTTCTATTCCTTCATGCAGGCGCGTGCAACGGTCTACTGAGTCGCTGCCCCGGGAACGGCAGCCGGCTCCGGATCGCCGGTCAGGGAGGTTCCTTCCGGCTGCAGCCAGATCCGTCGCCACATCTGCGCCAGCACCTTGCCGAGCTGGTCGCGCGCAGCCGGCGCGCGGTAGGCCGCCTGGATCTGGCGCGGCACGATCGGCTGCCAATGCCCGTCGCGTCGGCGCGCGACCACGAAGTTGAAGTTGTAGTCCGGTTCCAGTCCCATGCGCAGATCGCTGAGCATCAACTCGTCATCGACCATGCGCGCACGCATGAAGCCACGATTGAACCAGGTCAGCCGACGCACCGAATCGAACCTGGCCACTTCGCCCAACGCCTGGGTGTTGCTGGAAAAGCCGCGAAAGCGCATTGGCCCGTGGTCGGCCACCAGCGAGCGCTCACCGACCACATAGCCGCTGGGCGTCATCGCCACCACGCGCCACAGCAGCGTATTGAACGGCATCGGTACCGAGAACCGCGGCGCGTCGGCCAACCCCATGGCGGCCAGCGCACGATCGGCCTGCGCGTCGATCAGGTGTTTGGCCAGCAGCGACCACCCCAGGTACGCCGAGCTGAGCATCAACCCGGCCAATAGCGCGCGCTGCGCCAGCGGCCGCGCACGCGCGAACCACGCCACCACGCAGGCCAGCAACAACCACAGCGTGTAACCCGGGTCGATGATGAACACGCTCGACCACATCGTCGGATGCGGCTGCAGCGGCCACCACAGCTGGGTGCCATAGACGGTGAAGGCATCCAGCAATGGATGGGTGATCAATGCCAACTGGATTGCCCAGAACCAGCGCCGTGGCGCCGCAGCGACCCGGCCGTTGCCATAGCGGCGGTAGAGCCACCAGATCACCCAACCTAACAGCGGCAGCACGAACAGCGAATGGCTGACACTGCGGTGTTGCGTCATCAGCGCGACCGGGTCGTCGGTCAGCGGCAATAGCAGCAGTGCGTCCAGATCCGGCACCGTGCCCAGCACCGCACCGGCCAACAGGGCAGCCCGGCGTTGGCCAGGCGGCGCGATGGCGGCGGCGATCGCCCCGCCCAGGACGATCTGGGTCAGTGAATCCATCGCCCGATGCTAGCAGGGCATCGGTGAGACGACGCCGTCACACGCACCCAGCGCGCGGTGCCAGTCAGCCGACGGTGGGCACCGTGAGGCCGCGGTCGCGCCGCGCGGCCAGCCGAAGTGGCGACGACCGCCTGGCCGATCACGCCGCCTGGCGCTGCGCCAGCGGCTGCTGCAACGGCGGCAGCTCGCGCAACACCTCGCCGTGATGGTTCACCAGTTGCAGCACACCGCCATGGGTCTCGCGCAATGCGGTCAGACTTTCCACCCAATCGCCAGTATTGGCGTAGAGGTGGCCGGACTGCATGCGCAGCGCTGCACGGTGGATGTGGCCGCAGACGATGCCGTCCAGATCGCGGCGGACCACGTCGGCCAGACCGGCGGCGACGAAACGCCCGATATAGCGTTCGGCCGCGCTGCTGCGCCGCTTGAGGAATTCGGCCAGCGACCAGTAGCGCAGGCCCAGCCGCTGACGCAGCCGGTTGATGAGCTGGTTGCCGGTCAGGATGCGGTAATAGAGCCAGTCGCCGAAACGCTCCTGCAGGCCGCCGAAGTGCGTCTGCGCATCGTAGTCGTCACCATGGGTGACCAGCAGCCGACGCCCGTCGAGCAAGGTGTGGATGCTGCGTCGACGCACCTGCATGGCCGGCATCACCAGACCACAGAAGCGGCGGATGGCGCGATCGTGGTTGCCGGGGACGTAGATGATCTCGGTCCCGCGCCGGGCATGCGCGTGTAGCGCGGCGATCACCTGCTGATGCGCCGTGTCCCAGGCCGCGCGGCGCTGCGACATCCACCACAGGTCGACGATGTCGCCGACCAGGTAGAGGGTCTGGCAGCGCTGGCGACCGAGGAAGGCAGCGATCTCGGCCGCGTGGCAGTGACGCGCGCCCAGATGCAGATCGGACAGGAACAGCGCCCGCGCGGGCGGGTACAGGGTGGCAAGCGACATGCGCACATCTCCAGGACGAAATCCTTGGCACCAGCGCCGATGGTGCCGCCCGGATCCGCGCGCCGCCCTGCGGCGTCGACGACGATCCCCGGCCGGCCCACCGCGCCGCCGTGCTGGCGGAGGACCCGCAGCCCGGACCCTCCGCCGCCCGGTGCCAGGCGCATCGCGCGCCCGGCACCGGGCTCGACACCCCTTGCCCGCCGCGGCCTTCGTGCCGGTGCGGCCTGGTACGCGCGCATGCTGCGGGGCCAACGCGACCGCCGCGTGGCAGCGACGCGACAGCCCGATGACTGCACGTCCCATGGCATTGACCCCGTGCTAGCGTGTTCAGGCGCACAATGCACGCTCCGGCGGGAGCGTGTATCATCCGCGCCCATCTTTTCATCCGAATCAAGGGATATAAGCCTGATGTCCAGCTACCTGTTCACCTCCGAATCGGTCTCCGAAGGCCATCCGGACAAAATCGCCGACCAGATCTCCGATGCGGTGCTGGACGCCATCCTGGCCCAGGACAAGCGCGCGCGCGTGGCCTGCGAGACGCTGGTCAAGACCGGCGTGGCGATCGTGGCCGGCGAGGTGACCACCAGCGCCTGGATCGACCTGGAAGCGCTGACGCGCAAAGTGATCCTGGACATCGGCTACAACAGCTCCGACGTCGGTTTCGACGGCGAGACCTGCGGCGTGCTCAACCTGATCGGCAAGCAGTCGCCGGACATCAACCAGGGCGTGGACCGCAAGAAGCCGGAAGAACAGGGCGCTGGCGACCAGGGCCTGATGTTCGGCTATGCCACCAACGAGACCGACAGCTTCATGCCGGCGGCCATCCACCTGTCGCACCGCCTGGTCGAGCAGCAGGCCAAGATCCGCAAGAAGAAGAATTCGGCACTGGCCTGGCTGCGTCCGGATGCCAAGTCGCAGGTCACCCTGCGCTACGAAGACGGCGTGGCGACCGCGATCGACGCGGTGGTGCTGTCGACCCAGCATGATCCCGGCGTCAAGCAGAAGGACTTGATCGAAGCGGTGCGCGAGGAAATCCTCAAGCCGGTGCTGCCGGCCAAGTGGCTGCACAAGGGCACCAAGTTCCATATCAACCCGACCGGCAAGTTCGTCATCGGCGGCCCGGTGGGCGATTGCGGCCTGACCGGCCGCAAGATCATCGTCGACACCTACGGCGGCTGGGCCCGTCACGGTGGTGGTGCGTTCTCCGGCAAGGATCCGTCCAAGGTCGACCGCTCGGCCGCCTACGCCGCGCGCTACGTGGCCAAGAACGTCGTCGCCGCCGGCCTGGCCGACCGTTGCGAAGTGCAGGTTTCCTACGCCATCGGCGTGGCCGAGCCGACCTCGATCTCGGTCACCACGTTCGGCACCGGCAAGATCGCCGATGCGCAGATCGAGAAGCTGATCCGCAAACACTTCGACCTGCGTCCGTACGGCATCATCCAGATGCTCGACCTGATCCACCCGATGTATCAGCAGACCGCGTCCTACGGTCACTTCGGCCGCAAGCCGAAGGACTTCACCTACACCGACGGCACCGGCGCTCAGCACACCGCCACCGCGTTCTCGTGGGAGAAGACCGACCGCGCCGACGCTCTGCGTGCCGATGCCAAGTTGAAGTAAGTCCGTCCTTCGGGACCACAGCAACGGGCCGCTTTGCGGCCCGTTGTCGTTTGTGGGATGCGGGCATGCCGCCATGCTGGCGCCAGTGCCTTGGGCACTGCTGCAGCCGGCAAGGCAAGACGCAGAGCGCATGCAGCGACACCGGCCCGCAGCTCTGGCTCTCGATCGCCAGGCGGGCATCCGATACGCGCACGGCCACGATCGGCTGGTAGGCCCACACGGATCGGGACAGCGGCTTTCTCGTTCGCCCCTGCACCGGCACACTGCGGCGCATGCAGATGCCACGCCCCTACACGACCACCGACTTCGCCGCCTGCCTGGATTTGTTCGACGGCAATGTGCCGACCTTCTTCAGCCGCGAGGAGCGGCCTGCCTTCGTCACCTTCCTGCGCGAGGCGGCGTCTGGCTGGAACTATCACGTGATCGAGCGCAACGCCCAGGTGGTGGCCGCGGGCGGCTATGCGCTCAGCGACGATGGCCGCTGCGCCAGCTTTTGTTGGGGCATGGTCGCCCCTGCCCTGCAGCGTCAGGGCCTGGGTACGGCGCTGGTGCAGGCACGCTTGCGGGCTGCGCGCCGCACGCCGGGCGTCAGTCAGGTACTGCTCGATACCAGTCAGCGCACCTGCGCGTTCTATGCGCGCTTCGGCTTCGTCGTCCAGGTGGTCACCGCCAACGGCTATGGCCCGGGACTGGATCGCTACGACATGGTGCTGCGGCTGGATTGAGCGTCTGCCACGCTTGAGCCGGTAATCTGCAGGAATCGCAGGGCTGCCAAGCACAGACACGACTCCGCATGCCTGCGGCGGTCGTGTCAGCTACGGTCGTGTCACCTCATGTGCGATCAGCGTGGAGGCGCCTCGCTCGTCACCTGCAGCGCTGGCTGCAACTGCCGCTGCACTGCGGTGCTCAGCGCGGTCAACGGACAGGCCAAACGCTGCGCCGGTGCGCACACCTCCAGCGACAGCGCTTGCCGCAGCGGCGGATGCGCAAGATCCAGTGGCGCCAATGTCCGCAGCTGCTCGAGCGACTGCGCCAGATACTGCGCCCGCACCACCTGGGCTCCATCGGCCGCGCGCCAGAGACCGATCACCAGCGCGCCGCCGGGCGGCGGATCGTCCTGGCCGTAACCGGGCAGATGGAAGTGCACGCCGAGCAGACTGCTCAATGCGGCGATATGGGTATCGCTGCCGACGAACACCGACACTGCCGGCGCCTGCGGATCGGCAAAACGTTGGAGCAAGGTGCGCGCCAATGGCGCTCCCGCACGCGAGGCCATGTACTGCGGCCGTGCATAGATATCGAACAACAGCGCGTGCAACCGCGACACCTGGGCCAGCCGCGCTGGAGTGGCGCGTCCCCAACCGACCTGTGACAGCGGCATGCCTTCGGCGTATTGCAGCAACAGGACTTCAGCTGTCCCGGAAGTCAGATCGATCGGCCCACCCAGCGACAGTCCACGCCCATTGGCCGCCGGCGCCAGCGTCGAGGGCATTGCCGCGAAGTCACAGGGCGTGCGCGTGCATCCCAGGATCTCGCGCATCGCCTCCAGTTCGGCGGCATGCCCTTGCAGCAGCGCCGCCGGCCCTCCGGTCTGATGCTGGATGGCCGCCACCGCCGCAGCCGCATCGAACGCCACTGCCCCGGCTTCGACGGGCCGGAACAACGGATCGTTGCTGCCGGCCGGGCGATGCCCAGCCACCACACCACATCCCGGTGCCAGCGCGTCGGCAAGCAGCGCACCACTGTCGATGGTGCGTTGATCGGTGTTGGCCCAGACCTGCACACTGCCATTGGCCGGGCAGCCTTGCCGTGGCAACAGGTCCTGCTGAACCAACCACTGGCGCAGATACTCCCCGCTCAGTCGCACGCCCTGTCGGCCTCGCGGCGTCAGCTGGCTGGGTGCGGTGGACCATTGCGGCCACGGCGCATCCGCATAGCCAGCGGCGGCGGCCTCGCCCGGCAGTGGCGCGCGCACGCCATGGCGGAACACCACCACCACGCGCTGCAAACGCTCGGACGCTGCCGGCGCCGCCGTCGATGCGGTGTGCACAGCAGGCGCGCAACCCGCCAGCGATAGCAGCGCAAGCCACAGCACGGCCGCGCCGACACGCCAGCATCGCCCCACAGCGGGGTAGGCAGCCGCACTGCCTTGCGACGGCAGCGCAGCGATCCCCATCGCCGCGCCGCCGTCTCCATTGGCGAGCATGCGCCCGCTCCCCCACGTCGTCGCCATCAGGCGCTCAGAACACATATTTGGCCGTGACCAGGCTGGTCATCCCCGAATCGACGATGTCCGAAATCGCATCGGTCCGCTGCCCCACGTGAGCCCAATAACTATGCTGCTTGGTCAGGTTGGCAACCGACAGATCCACGCGCAAATGCGCGCTGGGTGCATAGCCGACATGCAGGTCCACCCGGGTGATCGGCTTGATCCACAGGTTGTCCCAATGCGCGCCCTGGTTGAGATAGTCGTAGACCGACACGTATTCGCCGGAATAGTGATAGCTCAGATTGAGCGACCACGGCCCCTTCTCGTAGAACAGCTCGGCGTTGGCCAACAGGTCCGGAGCGTTCTGGATGCGCTCATGGCTAAAGCCCTCCTTGCCCAGATCCACCTGGGTGGTCTGCCGGGTCAGGTTGGCACCGATGCCGAAACCGTCCAGCGGCGCCGGCAATCCCTGGAAGGTCTGCCGCACGGCCGCTTCCATCCCCAGCACGCGCCCATCGCCGCCGTTCTGCGGCCGCACGATACGCACCGCGCCACTGTCGCTCTGTCCGGCGTTGGCCGCATCCGAGCCGCTTTCGTAAATGTAGTCGCTCAGCCGCTTGTAATAGCCCGCCAGCATGGCGTGACCGCCATGGGTGTTCTGCCATTCCGCCGAGAGATCCACATTGAGCGACTTGATCGGCTTCAGATCGGGATTGCCCTCGGTGATGACGGTGCGGCCATCGGCCGAGACGTCGGTGGAGCGGCCGCCGCCCAACTGCACGAAGGCCGGCCGGGTATAGCTGGTCCAGACCGATCCGCGATACACCGCGGCATCGCCGTCGGGTCGGTAGTTCACGAACACGCTGGGCAGCGCCACGTTGTAACGGGTGCGGCTATTGGCGAACGCTCCGACTTGCTCCTGACCGCCCACCTCGGCCGGCTGCGCCCAGAAGGTGTTGGTGATGGCGGTATGCTCGAAGCGCAGGCCCGGCAACACTTCCCAGTCGCCACTGCGCAGCGTTGCCATCGCATAGGCCGCACTGACCGCCTCGGTGGCGCGCATGGTGTTGCAGTTGAGGTTATTGATCGCCAGCTTGCCGCAGGTATCGAAGCTGGACGGCGTGAGCGTGCGTTCGATCAATGCATTGAGCGCGTCGTTGCTCAACCGCAGCGTCGGAAGGGCGTACTGGCCCGGATAGACCGCGTCGTAAGCTTGCGCGACCAGGCCGGTATCGCGCAGCAAGGTGCCGTCGGTGTACTTGGCATTGGTCCAGTCGCGATCGGTGAAGGTGCGCGAGCTGTCCACATACTTCACCCCGAACGCCAGACGGCTCAGCACACCGTCGTCGAAGTCGTAGCCGACGTCGAACTTGCCGCCGCCCTTGTCCTGGCCGCTGGCCTGCTTGGTCAGCTGGCCGGTACGACGGGCGTACAGGCTACCGACATCGGCGGCCTGCGCCTGCATGGCCGGGGTCAGCAGCGGAATCGGGAAGCCCTTGCTGTCGTAGCCGATGAACTGATTGGCACCATAGGCAAAATTGGCCGAACTGTATTGATCGTTGCGCGCAGAGATCTCCACGTGATCGGGGCGATCGTTGTTGCCGCTGCCGAAGAACACATTGGGCGCGAAGGTCCAATGCCCGAGCTGCTTCTCGGCACCGAACTGCACGGTGCTCAGATCCGCCCGCTCGGGGTTGGTCTCGTACCAGTAACGCACCGCCACGCGATTGATCTGCGGCTGATAGATGCCGCTGCTACCGATCTGGGTGAAGCTCACGCTGGCCGGGACGAACTGCGTATAGCCGGTGTTCTGCTCGGTCTTGGCCAATGCATAGGTCATGCGCGCGTACAGATGCAGGCTGGGGTCCACCCGCCAGTCCAGCGCGACATTGCCGCCGTAACGGCGGGTGTCGCCCCGCGAGTAGCCAATATTTACGCCGGGGCTCTGCAGCACCCGCTGTGGGTCGGCGCCCGCTGCCCGTTTTCCGCTGGCATCGGCCCCCGCG
>NZ_NSET01000025.1 GCF_009192945.1 Xanthomonas maliensis
GCGGTGCATCCACCAGGGTGACCATGGTGGTGCGTTCCTTCTCCGCCGGAGCCTTCGGCGCCACGGCAGGGATCAGCAACAGCATCAATGCAGCAAGATGCAATGCAATTACAAAAGCAATACCGATGATACGGGGCCAGCTCAGACCCTGGTTCCCGGCATCGTAGTCATGCCTGTGGACAACGAGTTGTTCCGTCATGCGCCAATGGCTCTTTCAGTGGGGGCCCCGGACCAGGGTGCTGGTCCCCAGGATTTGGACGGCTTTGACACCGCAGGAACTCCCAAGCTTATACCAATCCCGAGTCCTGTAACCACTAAAAACACAGGGATTTCGGGGGTTTATTTTCTTTTCTACTTCAGGTTGATGATCTTCTTGGCGTCTTCAGGCTTCTTGACACCCTTGGCAAGCGCCTGCTGGGCCGCTTGCTTGGCTTCCGGGATGCGGCCTTCGGAATGCAGCACCTTGGCCAGGTTCAGATAGGTTTCGCCGTCCTTGGATAGCGGCGCAGCCTTCTGCCAGTTCTCGATCGCCTTGGGGATGTCGTCGCTGTAGTAATAGGACTGCGCCAGTGCCAGGTAGGTCTGGTAGTCGGGCTTGAGAATGCCCTTCTGCATGCCCTCGTTGATGACGGCAATGACGTCCTTTTCCTTGTTCTCGGTATTGGCGTAGATCGAGTAGAGCTGCTTGTACTCCTTCTCCTCGGTCAACTGGCCGGAGGCGCGCAGCTTGTCCATCACCGCGGCAGCCTTGTCCATCTGGTCGGCCTGCATGTACATGCTGGCCAGGTTGAGCTGGGCCTTCTTGTCGTTGGGCGACTTGGCCGCCAGCGCTTCGGCGGCGGCAACCGCCTCACCGGTCTGGCCGGCTTCGGCATAGGCGGCCATCAGCAACTGGTTCCAGTTGTCCTTGGGCTCCGGCGAGGCCGCGATGGCCTGCTTGAGCACCGGAATGGCTTCCTGGTAGCGCTCGGCCTGGTACAGCGCCTGGCCCTTGAGGATCAGATCTTCCGGACGCTGCGACTTGGTCTCGGTGAGGTATTTGTCCAGCGTGGCCAGGCCTTCGGTCTTCTGGTCATCCTGCAACTGCAGCTGCGCCAACATCAGCATCGACTGATAGTGGCCGTTGTTGTCCAGTGCGTTGAGGCTGATCGCCTGCTGCAGGTACTGCTTGGCAGCGGCGGTATCGTCCAGGTTGTAGGCGGCCTGGGCGGCCAGCTGGGCCGCCAGCGCCTTGTCGGCCTCGTTGGCCGAACCATTGGCGAGAATCTCGTCGGCCTGCGCGCGCACGCCCGCGTAATCCTCGCCCTTGTTGAAGGTGTCGATCAGTTTCTGCAGCTTGCTGCTGAGCTTGGAGGACGGCTTGATCTTGGGCGCTTCGCGCGTGGCCTGCGGGTACAACTGCTCGGCCTTGCCCTCCTTGGACTTGCGGCTGGCACGCTCGGACGAACGATCCGACTGCGCAACCGCATCGGTGATGACAGCCCCGCCCAGCGATGCAGCGATAAACAGGGACAACAAGGCTTGCTTGCGGTTAGGCAGTTTCATGATTCACCTCGGACGAGCCGCCGCCAGGCGGTACGAAAAGCGGAATGGACGCTGTACGAAAATTCTGAGCCGGCAAACTTAGCAGAAAGTCGCAGTTCCAGAAAACGGTTTCCATGCTGTGCTGCGGCAAAGCCGCGCGCATTCGACGGCCTCAACCGCACTTGGGAACGCGCCCTGCCTGCCTGGCCTGCTGATACACCGGCGCGAGCGTGCCGACGTCGGCCTGCAGTTCGCGGATACGGTTGGCCGGATCGGGATGGGTGGACAGCCATTGCGGCTGGCGCGCACCGCCGGCGGCCATCATGTTCTGCCACAGGTTGACCGCTTGTGCGGGATCGAAGCCGGCCTGTGCCATCAATCGCTGGCCGACGATGTCCGCTTCGCTTTCCTGGGTCCGCGAGCCCGGCAGCAGGAATACCGTCTGCGCAGTCATTCCGCCAACCTGATTGACTGCGCTGGCGGCGGTATTGCCGTAGGCGGCACCCGCCAGCGCGCCGATGATGCCCAGTCCGGTCTGCGCACCCAACTGACGCGTGATGCGTTCTTCGTGGTGGCGCGAGATCACATGGCCGATCTCGTGGCCAAGCACGGCCGCCAGCTGATCCTGATTCTTGGCGACAGTGAAGATGCCGGTGTTGACGCCGACCTTGCCCCCCGGCAGGGCGAAGGCGTTGGCTTCGTTGTCGACGAACACGGCGGTTTCCCAGCGGGTCTGCCGCCACTGTGGCGGTAACTGCGCGACCAGCGCATTGACCACGCATTGCACATAGGCGTTCTGCTTGGCGTCGGTACTGACCTTTTCCTTGGCCTTGGTTTCGGCAAAGGACTGCGCACCCAATTGGTCGAGCTGCTGTTGCGAAACGCCACCGACGACCTGTCGTCGGCCAGTTGGCGATGTGGTCGTCGCACAGGCAGCCAAGGCCAGCGAAGCGACGATCACGATCAAGGTCTTTCTGGTTTTCATGCGGTCCCCCGAGTCCGGACGCGCATTTTGGCAGGCTCGTCTTAACTTTTCGTCAAACTCGCTAACCGAGACCAAAGAAGTACAGGGCCGCCAGCGCCGTGGCATTGTTGATGCCATGGGCGGCAATCGGTGCCCACAAGGTGCCAGTGCGCCAATACAGCCAGGCGAACGCTGCACCCATGGCGCCGTAGATCAACCACAGCTGGACGATGGCGGCCGGTCCATTGCCGCTGATCCCTGGCACTTCATGGATCAAGGCGAACAGTGCGCTGCTCAGGACAATGCCGAGCCAGGGCCGGCCCGCGGCCAGCAGGCGTCCGAACAGCACGCGACGGAACAACAGTTCCTCGTAGGCCGGGGCGATCGCCACCGCGAAGACCAGCAAGGCCAGCGGCCATTGACGGATAGCCTCCTCCATCAACGGCAGGTTGGTCGGGACCGGTTTGATCCCGAGGGCCGACGCCACCACGCTGACCAGATTACTGAGCACGAACACCGCGACCGCCACCAACGCGGTCCACCCCCAGGTCCGGCCGCGCCGCACGGCGGCCCGGCTGTGTGCGCGTTCGGCAGGGCTGGCACGGCGGCGCCAGAGATAGAGCAGGATGGCTGGTGTGGCCGTGCTCACCAACGCGGTGGCCAGTTGTGCCAACACGCCGGGCTGGCCCACGGCGGCAATCACCTCGGCCGGGGTCGGTGTGCCGCCCTGCGCGCGTAGCGCCTGCATCTGGACAATACCGCGCACGAACCCCCACAGCGCGACCCCGGCTACGCTCAGAAACAGCAGCAGGCCGACTGCAATCAACACATCGATCGCGAAACCCAGCAGGACTGGACCCAGCGGGGCAGGGACTGTCTGCGTCGGGCTCGACGGAGTAGCCGGGGACGGCAGGGAATCTGTTTGCATCGTCGTCCTGCGATAGACGCCTACCGGCGCGCCCGTGGGCAGCACCGGCCCGGCAAAGGACTCAGATGTCCAGGTTGGAGACCTTCAGCGCGTTGTCTTCGATGAAGTCGCGGCGCGGCTCCACCACATCGCCCATCAAGGTGCTGAAGATCTGGTCGGCGGCGACGGCATCCTCGATCCGCACCTGCAGCAGGCGACGGGTGTCGGGGTTGACCGTGGTCTCCCACAGCTGCTCGGCATTCATTTCGCCCAGACCCTTGAAGCGCTGCACCTGGCGGCCCTTCTTGGCTTCCTCCAGCAACCACGCTTGTGCCTGGGCGAAACTGCTGATCGTGTGGCTCTTGTTGCCGCGCATGATCTGAGCGCCGTCGCGCACCAGGCCGTCGAGCGCCCGCGCGACTTCGCGCAGCGGCCGCAATTCGCCGCTCTCGAAAGCAGCCATCGGCACCCAACGGGTCAGCTCTTCGCCCATGTGTCGACGCACGACTTCCAGCGTGGCCGGACGCTGATCGGTTTCCGGCTGGAACCGTAGCTGATAACGCGCAGTTCCCAGGGTGCCGCGGTTGAGCACGGCCTCCAACCGCTCCAGGGCCGGGTGCTGCTCGCCTTCGGCCTGCAGTGCGGCCACATCCAGTGGCGGCAGGTCGATCAGCGCGGTCAGCAAGGCCGAATCGTAGCGATGGGCATTGCGGGCGATGGCATCGCGTGCGCCAGCGAACAACAGCAGCAATTTTTCCAACGCCTCGCCGGTGATTGGCGGTTCGTCAGCGGCCGGGATCAGCGCTGCGCCTTCGACGGCGCTATTGGCCAGGTAGGCATCCAGCGCCGCGTCGTCCTTGAGATAGAGCTCGCTCTTGCCCTGCTTGAGCTTGTACAGCGGCGGCAGACCGATGTAGATGTGCCCGCGCTCGATCAACTCCGGCATCTGCCGGTAGAAGAACGTCAGCAGCAGGGTGCGGATGTGCGAGCCGTCGACGTCGGCGTCGGTCATGATGATGATGCGGTGGTAGCGCAGCTTGTCCGGGTTGTACTCGTCCTTGCCGATGCCGGTGCCCAGCGCGGTGATCAGGGTGCCGACCTGGTCGGAGGAAAGCATGCGATCGAAGCGGGCACGTTCGACATTGAGGATCTTGCCGCGCAACGGCAACACTGCCTGATTCTTGCGATTGCGGCCCTGCTTGGCCGAGCCGCCTGCCGAGTCACCCTCGACGATGAACAGCTCCGACAGCGCCGGATCCTTCTCCTGGCAGTCGGCCAGCTTGCCGGGCAGGCCGGCAATATCGAGCGCGCCCTTGCGGCGGGTCAGGTCGCGGGCCTTGCGTGCGGCCTCGCGGGCGCGCGCAGCGTCGACGATCTTGCCGGCGATCGCCTTGGCTTCGTTGGGGTTTTCCTGCAGGAACTCTTCCAGGCGCGCACCGAAGGTGCTTTCCACCGCGGGCTTGACGTCCGAACTGACCAGCTTTTCCTTGGTCTGCGAAGAGAAGCTCGGGTCCGGCACCTTCACCGACAGCACCGCGATCATGCCTTCGCGCATGTCGTCGCCGGAGAAGGCGATCTTGGCCTGCTTGGCGATGCCGTTCTGTTCGATGTAGTTGCTGAGGGTGCGGGTCAGCGCGGCGCGGAAGCCCGCCAAGTGGGTACCGCCATCCTTCTGCGGAATATTGTTGGTGAAGCAGTACATCGTTTCCTGGTAGGAATCGGTCCACTGCAGCGCCACATCCACCACGATGCCATTGTGCTCGCCGGTCACCGAGATCACGTTGGGGTGCAGGGGATTCTTCAGCTGCGCCAGGTGCTCGACGAAGCTGCGGATACCGCCCTCGTAGTGGAAGTCGTCGCGGCGGCCTTCGCCGCGCTCGTCCAGCAAGGTGATCTTGACGCCGGAATTGAGGAAGGACAGCTCGCGCAGGCGGCGCGCCAGGATGTCGTAGTGGAACTCGACATCGCTGAAGATCTCGACTGCAGGCTTGAAGCGCAGCGTGGTGCCACGGCGGGTCGAGGCTTCCAGCTGCTTGAGCGGGTACTGCGGCTCGCCCAGCGCGTATTCCTGCTGGTAGTGGAAGCCGTCGCGCCAGATGTCGAGCCACAAGCGTTCGGACAGCGCATTGACCACCGACACGCCGACACCGTGCAGACCGCCGGACACCTTGTAGCTGTTGTCGTCGAACTTGCCGCCGGCATGCAGCACGGTCAGGATCACCTCCGCTGCCGAGACGCCTTCTTCCTTGTGAATGTCGACCGGCACGCCGCGGCCGTTGTCAGACACCGACACCGAACCGTCTGCATGGATGGTCACCACGATGTCGTCGGCGTGGCCCGCCAGGGCCTCGTCGACCGAGTTGTCGACGACCTCGAACACCATGTGGTGCAGGCCGGTGCCGTCGTGCACATCGCCGATGTACATGCCCGGGCGCTTGCGGACCGCTTCCAGGCCACGCAGGACGGTGATCTTGCTGGAATCGTAGGTGCTATTGGGGGCGGGCGGGGTGTTCTGTTCGTCGGTCATGCGCGTGCCGTTGGCTCCACAGCACACACGAGGACGGCGGGAGGCCGGCTCGTGCGTGAGAAAAGGGGGGTAGCGTTGCAATTATACCAGTCGGCCCCTTGGCGCCGGGGACTGGTCTCAAGGCGCGGCAATGATGGTTCCATGTTCCACGTGGAACCGGCACAGACTGCTCTCGGCCGTTGCCAGGCCCGGGGGGAGCTCAGTGGCTGTGATCAGCACCTGGGCCGGGACTGACTGCAGGCGCTGGATCACGCGGGCTTGATGATGACGGTCCAGTTCCGACCCCAGGTCATCGAGCGCGATCACCGGCCACTCGCCACGCTCCAGCGCAAAATCCTCGGCTTGTGCCAACAGGCAGGCGAGAGCGGTCAGCTTTGCCTGACCGCGGGAGAGCGCCTCGCGTCCAGGCACGTGTGCAAATGAAGGCTGCCAGTCGCCTCGGTGGGGCCCTTGGGTGGTGTAGCCCGCCTGGCGATCGCGTTCGCGCGCCACCAAGAGTGCGTCGGCGAGCGACACCTCCTGGCGCTTCCAGCCAGGCGAGAAGTGCAGCCCATCGATTCCCAACGACGGTGCCAAGCCGTCGGCGACGGGCAGCAGCAGCCGTTGTAGGCGATCCAGGTATCCCAACCGTCGTGAGGTCAACAGTTCGCCCGATTCGGCGAGCTCCTGATCCCACGCGTCCAACAACCGGGAGGCCGCGCCCTGCTTTAGCAAGGCATTGCGCTGCTTCAGGGCGCGCGCATAACGCCTCCAGAGCCCCAAAAAGTCAGGTTCCACGTGGAACAAGCCCCAATCCATGAAACGACGGCGTGGCTCACCACCGCCGCTGATCAAAACATGGCTGCCGGGCTCGAACGTCACCACTGCTAGCGCGGCGCATAGCGTGCCAAGCTGCGCCACATCTTCGCCGTCTAGACGGCCAGTCCAGGTGTGGCCGCTATGGCGTAAGCCGCCCCGGCGGCGCCGCTCGGATCCATCGAGCGTACGCTCTTGCCATTCGACAAAGACGTCCAGCGCATCAGCCCCTTGCTGGACCAGCCCATCTCGCACGCGGCCGCGAAAGCTCCGACCGTAGGCCATCACATGCAGGGCTTCCAGGACACTCGTCTTACCGGCACCGTTATCGCCAGTGAGCAGGTTGAGACCCGGAGAGGGATGAAGTTCCACCGCTGCGAATCGACGAAGGCGATGCAGGGACAAGCGCACAACATGCATGAAGACTCTGCTCTGAGCGGGCCAGATAGCGCGGCCGATGAAAGGATACGTGATGAGGCCGATCACCGGCGAGCAGAGTCACCGGTGCACGTGTTGGGGGTAAGTTGTGGGTAACTTCCGCAACCCGGCCCGGATCGGGTCTTGTCCACAACAAAGACACACCTTCAGCGATCTGCACGCACAGGGTTTCGCGCATCAAAAAACTATCTATATCACCCGCTTAGATATGTTTTCCGTGAAATCTGACACTACCAGCACCACAAAGCCTTTAATAAGTTTCTAGATTTAAAGCAAAAAGGCATGTGCATAACTCCAGAGCAGCCGCAACAGCCGCGACGCACGTCGATGCGGGCGGCGGGTGAGCACGGAAGGCTGATCCGTGTTGACCGTGCCCGGACGCCTCTTCGAACATCATGGCGGGTCACCGGACACTGCCTGCCTGCACGAGGCTTGACCGATTGCACGCTCGACGCACAGACCTGTGGGCGCGAAGAGCCATTCGACAAGCGCAGACACTCGCCACTGCGGAGATCTTTGCTGGCTGTCCGCCCAGTAGCGCTCAGAACACCTAGCCGATGCGCTCTATCTGGCTCGGGGAAAGTCTTTGCAAGCATTGCCACGCATCGGAAGCGGACTCTAGAACCATGACGCTTTTGCCGCGGTTACATGACGTTCTCTGAATCGAGACACGCAAACACAAACGCCCAGCACTGGGGCTGGGCGTTTGTGTTCCACGTGGAACCGAGCGTCAGAGACGCAGTGGCATCACGACGTGGCGGGATTTCTCACTACTGGCTTCACGGACCAAGGCAGAGGAATTCGCATCGCGCAGCTGGATCACCACGTGCTCATCGCGCAATGCGGACAACGCATCTAGCAGGTAGTTCACGTTGAAGCCGATCGCCAGGTCATCCACCTTGGTATCAGCCTCGATCTCTTCCTGCGCCTCTTCCTGCTCCGGGTTGTGCGCGCTGATCTTCAACTGCCCGGGAGACACCTCCACGCGCACGCCACGGTACTTTTCGTTCGACAGGATTGCGGCGCGCTGCAGCGACGCGCGTAATGCCTCACGATCCACCCGCACTTCTCGGTCCGCACCGATCGGAATCACTGCCTCGTAATCGGGGAAACGTCCATCGATCAGCTTGGAGGTGAAGGTCACATCGCCGCGCTTGACGCGAATATGGCTGCGGCCGACTTCCAGCTCGACTTCGCGATCGGCGCCTTCGAGCAGGCGCTGCAATTCGGTCACACCCTTGCGAGGCACGATGATCTGCCGCCTGGCGCCGCCATCTTTTTCAAGCTCGGTCTCGCACAGCGCCAGGCGATGCCCATCGGTGGCGACGCAGCGGAGCAAGCCATCGCGCAGATCGAACAACAAGCCATTGAGGTAATACCGCACGTCCTGCTGCGCCATCGCAAATGCGGTGCGTTCGATCAGCTCCTTCAAACCGGCTTCGGGGACGGCGACGCGTTCGGTCGCCTCGACCTCGTCCACCGACGGGAAGTCGTTGGCAGGTAACGTCGCCAGGGTGAAGCGGCTACGTCCGGCCTGCACGGTCACCTTTTCCCCGGTTTGCGAGATGGTGACCCGGCTACCGTCCGGCAGCGCCCGCAGGATGTCGAACAGCTTGCGGGCCGGAATCGTGGTCTCGCCGTCCTGTGCGTCCTCGACCTGGGTGCGAGAAATCATCTCCACTTCCAGGTCGGTACCGGTCAGCGACAGCTGTCCGTTGTTCACCTGCACCAACAAGTTCGCCAAGACGGGCAATGTCTGACGCCGTTCGACCACGTTGACCACCTGGGCCAACGGCTTGAGGAAGGCTTCGCGCTGCAGTGTGAAACGCATGTGGTTCCGTGCCCCTATGCTTTTAAAGATGTGGAATAAATCAAAAGCTTGGTGGTGATGGTAGGGCCGTTTTCAGCGGACAACCACTATAACCAATTGATTACCAAGCGTTTTCTTGACGACAAAGGCTTGGGATGACTACCCCTGGAGCGGTGGGGAAAGCTGTGGATAGATTTCCACCCTGCGCCAGCTGCGTGTTTATCCACAGATTCTCCCGCATTTGGCCCCAACAACTCCACGCTTTTTTCCAACGGACGTCGTTTGCTGCCGTCCGCTTACTCGCTGAGCTTGCGAATCAGCTTTTCCCAGTCCTCGCGCAGCTTGCCGTCGGTCTCCATCAGCGTGCGGATCTGCCGGCAGGCGTGCAGCACGGTGGTGTGGTCGCGGCCGGCAAAGGCATCGCCAATCTCCGGCAGGCTGTGCTCGGTCAGCTCCTTGGCCAGCGCCATCGCCACCTGCCGCGGCCGCGCCAGCGAACGCGTGCGGCGCTTGGACAGCAGGTCCTTCATCTGCAAGCCGTAGTAGTCGGCGACGGTCTTCTGGATGTTCGGGATCCCGATCGCCTGTTGCTGGGCACGCAGCAGGTCGCGCAGCGTCTCCTGGGCGAATTCCACGGTGATGGCGCGGCCGGTGAAGTTGGCGCGTGCCACCAGCGTGTTGAGCGCGCCTTCCAGGTCGCGCACGTTGGAGCGCATCTTCTTGGCGATCAAAAAGGCGACGTCGTCGGGAATCTCCGCGCCGCGCTCGCGTGCCTTGGCCAGCACGATCGCCGCGCGGGTCTCGAAGTCCGGCGGGTCGATCGCCACCGACAGGCCCCAGGCCAGGC
This sequence comes from Xanthomonas maliensis, assembly GCF_009192945.1. Classification (GTDB taxonomy): domain Bacteria; phylum Pseudomonadota; class Gammaproteobacteria; order Xanthomonadales; family Xanthomonadaceae; genus Xanthomonas; species Xanthomonas maliensis. The sequence goes on from NZ_NSET01000025.1 coordinate 9,813, forward strand.
GCGATTTCAGCCGCGGTTCCAGCCCCTCGACTTCGCGCGGATAACGGTCGCAGGTCAGGATGATCTGCTGGCGGCCGTCGAACAGCGCGTTGAAGGTATGGAAAAACTCTTCCTGCGTGCGGTCCTTGCCGGCGAAGAACTGGATGTCGTCGATCAGCAGCGCATCGATCTGCTGGAACTGGCGTTTGAACTGGTCCATCGCCTTGTCCTGCAGCGCCCGGATCATCGCGCTGAAGAACTGCTCCGAGCGCAGGTACATGACCTTGGCGGCCGGATTGGCCTGGCGCAACGCATTGCCGGCGGCGAACATCAGATGGGTTTTACCCAGACCGGTGCTCCCGTACAGCAACAGCGGGTTGTGCGCGCGGTCGCCGGGCTTCTGTGCCGCCTGGATGGCGGCGGCCAGGCCGAGCTGGTTGCTGCGGCCCTCGACGAAGTTGGCGAAGGTGTAATGCGAATCCAGGTTGCCGGCGAATGGGACCATCGGCGCGGCCGTGGCCGGCGCGCTGACGGGCGCCGCGGCAGCGGCTGGCGCAGGTTCGGGCGCCCGCGGGCGCGAGCCGACCGCCAACACCACATCACCGGACCCGGCGAAATAGGACAGCAGTTCGCGGATGCGCGGCAGGTAGCGCTCGCGCACCTGCTCGACGATGAAGGCGTTGGGCGCGTACAGCACGACGGTGTCGCCGCGATCCTCGGCCTGCAGGGGTTTCAACCAGGTGTGGACGTCCTCGGGCGGGAATTCGGCTTCGAGACGTTCCAGACAGCGGGGCCAAGCATCCATCAAAGTGTGATCATCTGTTGCTGGCTGCGGCGCGCAGGAAAGCGCCGTGCACGCAGCCCGGTCGTGAAAAGAGGATGGACCAGACTAGCATCGAGGGGCGATTTTTCCCAGGGTTATTCACAGGTCCATCCACAGCCCGTGCGGACCGTCACGTCGCAAACGCGTGTCGGCAGTTGACCGGCGCACCAGACCTGCACTAGAATTTCCGGTTCACCGTCTTCATTCATGCAGAGGGCCCCATGGCCACCAAGCGTACGTACCAACCCAGCAATCTCAAGCGCGCACGCGACCATGGCTTCCGCGCCCGTATGGCGACTGCCGATGGCCGCAAGATCCTGGCGCGCCGTCGCGCGAAGGGCCGCAAGCGCCTGAGCGCTTGATTGCCGCGCCGCTCTCCGCGGCCGAGGCAGTCCCCATCGTGAACGCATCGGACCCGTGCAGGCGATTCCCTCGCTCTGCGCGGGTTCGTACGCGTGCGGAATATACCCGGGTCTTTGATGGCGCGCGTCGCCTCTCCGACCCGCTACTCAGCCTGCACTGGCTACCTGCCGAGACCTCTCCCCGCCTGGGGATGGCCGTCTCGCGCAAGGTGGACCGCCGCGCAGTGGGGCGCAATCGCATCAAGCGCGTATTGCGCGATGCCATGCGCCATCTGCGCCTGGAACTGGCAGGCGGCGACTACGTCATCGTGGCGCGTTCGGCAGCCGCGCAGGCCGAGAACGCCCAGGTACGCGAAGCCTTTGTGCGCCTGCTGCGCCGTGCCGGCGCATTGCCCCTGCCTGCTGCGCCCGGCACAATGCCGCCCGCAAGCACGTCACGCCCATCTTCCCTTCCCCGACCGAGCCGGAACCCAAGTTCCGACTGAGCGAGTTGTTGTCCGATGAACCAGACCCGAGTTTTTCTGATTTTCGCCTGGCTGATGGTTGCGGCGCTGTTGTGGATGGAGTGGGGCAAGGACAAGGCCGCCGCCAACGCGCCGGCACCCGTGGCTGCCCAGGTTCCGGCAGCCCGCGATCCCGATGCCGCTGCGCCTTCGGCCAATGTGCCCGCTGCACAGGCGATTCCACAGGCGGGTGGTACCGCGCCGCCGGCCGCGGCTTCGACGTCGACTGCCGCAGCGACGCCTGCCGCGGCGGCAACTGCCGCGCCGGTGATCACGGTCAGCACCGACGTCCTGCGCCTGAAGCTGGACGGGCGCAGTGTGCTGGACGCCGAACTGCTGCAATTTCCCCAGACCAAGAACGGCAACACGCCGGTCAGTCTGCTCACTGAAGATCCGGCGCATCCCTATAGCGCGGTCAGCGGCTGGGCCAGCGAGCATTCGCCGGTACCGGGCCCGGGCGGCTTCCGGGTCGAACACGCCGGCAGCACCTTCGCCCTGGCCGATGGCCAGAAGACGCTGGTGGTGCCGTTCGTCTGGAACGGCCCCAATGGCGTGTCGATCCGGCGGACCTTCACCCTGGAACGCGGTCGCTACGCGATCTCGGTCAAGGACGAGGTGATCAACAAGAGCGCCGCGCCATGGAATGGCTATGTGTTCCGCAAGCTGAGCCGAGTGCCGACCATTCTCAGCCGCGGCATGACCAACCCGGATTCCTTCAGCTTCAACGGTGCCACCTGGTATAGCCCGCAGGGCGGCTACGAACGACGCGCCTTCAAGGACTACATGGACGATGGCGGTCTGAATCGGCAGATCACCGGCGGCTGGATGGCGCTGTTGCAGCACCACTTCTTCACCGCCTGGATTCCGCAGCAGGATCAGGCCTCGCTGTACCTGCTGGCGCAGGATGGTCCGCGCGATGTCGCCGAGTTGCGCGGCCCGGCCTTCACCGTGGCCCCTGGCCAGAGCGCCAGCACCGAAGCACGGCTGTGGGTGGGCCCGAAGTTGGTCAGCCAGATCGCCAAGGAAGACGTGAAGGGTCTGGACCGCGTGGTCGACTACAGCCGCTTCTCGCTGATGGCCATCATCGGCCAGGGCCTGTTCTGGGTGCTGAGCCATCTGCACAGCGTGCTGCACAACTGGGGCTGGGCCATCATCGGCCTGGTGGTGCTGCTGCGCTTGGCGCTGTATCCGCTGTCGGCCGCGCAGTACAAGTCCGGCGCCAAGATGCGCAAGTTCCAACCGCGCCTGCAGCAGCTCAAGGAACGCTACGGCGACGATCGCGCCAAGTTCAACCAGGCGATGATGGAGCTGTACAAGAAGGAGAAGATCAACCCGATGGGCGGCTGCCTGCCGCTGTTGATCCAGATGCCGATCTTCTTCGCGCTGTACTGGGTGCTGGTGGAATCGGTGGAACTGCGCCAGGCACCGTGGCTGGGCTGGATCCAGGACCTGACTGCGCGCGATCCCTACTTCATCCTGCCAGTGCTCAACATTTCCATCATGTGGGCCACGCAGAAGCTGACCCCGACGCCGGGCATGGACCCGATGCAGGCCAAGATGATGCAGTTCATGCCGCTGGTGTTCGGCGTCATGATGGCGTTCATGCCGGCCGGTCTGGTGCTGTACTGGGTGGTCAACGGTGGACTGGGTCTGTTGATCCAGTGGTGGATGATCCGCCAGCACGGCGAGAAGCCGAGCAAGATCATCCAGGCCAACAGCAAGTAATCCACGCAAGGCCCGCCGCACGGCGGGCTTTGCACATCGGTCCCACGTTCGTTTGCCGTCTGTTCTTGCTCGTGCCAGGGAGGCTGTCGTGACGTCATCGCCATTGCGCGTGTGGTTGCTGGGCATCGCGTGCGCCGGTCTGCTGGCGCCGGCCGGCTGTAGTCGTCAGCAGGCCGGCAACGCCGGGCCATCGAACGGCGCCGCGCCCGCGACCTCCGCTGCATCGGCGCCGGTCAACGATGACGACGCGCATGCGCTGATCGCGGAGTTGCGCAAGCAGCTGGACCGGCACCGCCGCATTATCGTGCTGCTGGCCGACGAGAGCAGCCAATCGCCGCGCGATCGCGCGACCTCCGAGAGCGTCGGGCAACAACTCTTCCACGACAACCTGGATCAACGCGAGCGCATCGACGCCCAGCTGCAACGCGTGCTGGCTTCTGGCTCGCCCACGCGACTGGCGACCGTGGCGGCGATGCTCGAGGAGATCGAATCGGCTCCGGATCTCTACGATGCCGATCGCCTGGCGTTCCGCGAAATCCTGCGCGATCTGCATGCGCGCATTGGCAGCGATTCCAGCCTGCCTGCGGTCAAGCTGCATCAGCGCATCGGCGAAGACCTGCAGGCGCTGGACGAGATCGAGCGCAACTACAACCAGGAACTGACGCAGATCTTCAGCCGCTTCGATCGCACGCGCGCCATCGTGCAAAAGCGCGAGAAGTGGGACGACTACGTGGCGCACCTGCGCAGCCTGTACAAGCGCGAGACCATCCTGCGCGACTATGGCACGGTCGAGCCGTATCCGTTGCCCAGCCACGACAGCGACAGCGAAGTCTTCGGCCGCGACCTGCCGCCCAAGACCGTCGTGCTCAGCTTCGACGATGGCCCGCACAAGGCCTATACCGAAGAGATCGTGGCGATCCTCAAGCGCTACGACGTCCCTGGGGTGTTCTTCGAAGTCGGCCGCAACCTGGGCACGCTCGACGCGCAGGGCAAATCGAGCTTGTCGCCACTGGCCAAGATCAGCCACACGCTGATGGAGGACGGCTACGCCGTTGGCAATCACAGCCTGACCCACGCGCAACTGTCCAAGACCACCGGCCCGGCACTGCGCAGCCAGGTCTTCGACACCGACACCTTGCTGCGTGCCGTCGACGACAAACGTGCGCCGCTGTTCCGCTTTCCCTACGGCGCGCGCAATGCCGAAGGCCTGCAGTTGCTGTCAGAGGCCGGGCTGACGTCGATCATGTGGAACATCGATTCGCTGGACTGGGCCGATCCGGTGCCCGACTCGATCGTGCAGCGCGTGCTGTCGCAAGTCGACAAGGAACAGCGCGGCATCATCCTGTTCCATGACATCCACGATCGCGCCGTCAAGGCGCTGCCGCAGATCCTCGACCGCCTGATCGCCGATGGCTATCAGTTCGCTGGCTGGAACGGACGCGAGTTCTCGGTGGCGCGTGCCGCCAATCCGGCTGCAGCCAACACCGTGACCACCGGCTATGCCAATTCGTGGGCAGTGGTGATCGGCATCGACGACTACGCACACTGGCCGAAACTCGAATACGCCGCCAACGATGCTCAGGCGATCGCCGATACCTTGACCGGCCCGCTGGGATTTCCATCCTCGCAAGTGATCGTGCTCAAGAATGGGCAGGCCACCCGCAACAACATCCTGGCTGCCTTCCACGACCGGCTGGCAGACGGCCGCACGCAGACCAACGATCGCGTCTTCGTGTTCTTCGCCGGACATGGTGCCACCCGCAAGCTGGCTTCTGGGCGTGACCTGGGCTACATCATTCCGGCCGATTCGGATCCGGAGCACCTGGCCAGTGATGCGATCGCAATGAGCGATCTGCAGAACATCGCCGAAAGCCTGCAGGCCAAGCACGTGCTGTTCGTGATGGACGCCTGCTACAGCGGGCTGGGACTGACCCGTGGCGGCCCCACCGCCGGTGCCTATCTGCGCGAGAATGCGCGTCGCATCGCCCGCCAGATGCTGACCGCCGGCGGCGCCGACCAGCAGGTCGCCGACAGCGGTCCCAACGGGCATTCGGTCTTCACCTGGGTGCTGTTGCAGGCCTTGGCCGGCAAGGGCGATCTCAATGGCGACGGCTTGATCACTGGCACCGAACTGGCGGCGTATGTCGCGCCAGCGGTGTCGGCGGTATCGGCGCAAACCCCGGCGTTCGGCAGCCTGCCCGGCTCGCAGGGCGGCGAATTCGTATTCGAAGTGCCGCGTGGCGAGGAGTTCCTGACCGCCGACACCGCCCAGCTGTCGGCCGAGGCGATCGCGCTCAACGGACGCGTGGACGCTGTGCGCCCGGCGACGCCGGCCACCGGCACCGCGACGGCCGCGGCGACGCCGGTGACGGTCAAGACCTTGCAAGGCGGCGAGGCGCGGCTGGTGCTGCCGGTCGCCGTCAAGAGCAGCGAGCGCCAACGCGCACAGCTGGCCAACGAGCGCGGCTTGCAGCTGTACAAGGAAAAGCGCTATGCCGAAGCGGCCGATCAATTCGCCGAAGCGCTCAAGCTGCGGCCGGATTTCGCGCTGGCCGCCAACAATCTCGGCTTCGTCTACTACCGCCAGGAACGTTACGCCGAAGCAGCGCGCTGGCTGGAGAACACTTTGAAGATCGATCCGTCGCGCGCGGTGGCCTACCTCAATCTCGGCGACGCGTATGCCAAGGCGGGCGAGCGCGAAAAGGCACGCAAGGCCTATTCCACTTATCTGGCCTTGCAACCGCAGGGCAGCGGCGCCGCGCAGGCGCGCGCACAATTGCAGACGCTCTGATTCGCGCTCGGCCACCATGTCTTCCACGACCTCCACCATCGTTGCGATCGCCAGTGCCGCCGGCACCGGCGGGATCGGCATCGTCCGCCTGTCCGGACCGCAGGCGGCACCGATTGCCGGCGCGCTCGGTGTCGCCGATCTGCGGCCGCGACAAGCCCGCTATGCGCGCTTTCACGATGCCCAGGGTGCGGTCATCGACGATGGCATCGTGCTGTGGTTTCCCGCCCCCCACAGCTTCACCGGCGAGGACGTGGTGGAACTGCAAGGCCATGGCAGCCCACTGCTGCTGCGGCAACTGGTGGCGCGTTGCGTTGCGCTGGGGGCACGTCAGGCGCGCGCCGGCGAGTTCAGCGAACGTGCCTTCCTCAACGGCAAGCTGGATCTGGCGCAGGCCGAGGCGATCGCCGACCTGATCGCGGCCGGTGACCTGCGCGCGGCGCGCGCGGCGCGGCGGTCGCTCGATGGCGTGTTCTCGCGGCGGGTGGACGCGCTGGGCGGGCAGTTGACCCATCTGCGCGTGCATGTCGAGGCGGCGATCGATTTCGCCGACGAGCCGTTGGACACCTTGGGAGGTCACCAGGTGCGCGACGGCCTGGCCGAGGCGCGTGGCCTGCTGGAGACCTTGCTGCGCGACGCCGAGCGTGGCCGCAAACTGCGCGATGGACTGCATGCGGTGTTGGTCGGTCCGCCGAATGCCGGCAAGAGTTCCTTGCTCAATGCGCTGGCAGGCAGCGAGCGGGCCATCGTCACCGATGTGGCCGGCACGACCCGCGACACCTTGCAGGAAACCTTGCAGCTGGATGGCTTCGAACTCAGTCTGGTCGATACCGCCGGCCTGCGCGAAGGCGGCGATGCGATCGAGCGCGAAGGCATGCGACGTGCACATGCCGAATTGCAACGCGCCGACCTGGCCATCGTCGTGGCCGATGCGCGCGACCCACACGCAGCGCGAGCAGCGTTGGGCGATGCGCTGGCCGCGGTGCCGCGCCAGCTGTGGATCCATAACAAGAGCGACCTGCTGCCAGCGGCGCCAGTATTGGAAGCCGACGCACTAGCCGTCTCGGCAGTGACCGGGCAGGGACTGGACGCGCTGCACGCACGCCTGCGTGCGATCGCCATCGGCGAAGGCAGCGAGCCGATGGAGGGCGAATTCTCCGCACGCGCACGTCACGTCCAGGCCCTGCGACAGGCCGCCGAGCACGCGGCCGCGGCCGATCTGGAACTGCAACTGGAACAGCTGGAGCTGGCGGCGGAGGAACTGCGCCTGGCCCACGAGGCCCTGGGCGAAATCACCGGACGCATGAGCGCCGACGAGCTGCTCGGCAAGATCTTCTCCAGCTTCTGCATCGGCAAGTAAGCCGATGGGTTCGGTGGGCGGTGGTCATGGACGCCACCTGCCAGTGCACAGCGCGGTGCCTGCGGCCGGTCCGCGCCACGACCAGCGTGGCCGCTGGTCGCGCGCTGGCCGACCTTAAAGCACGCCTGGCAGCGGCGTCTGCAAGGCAGCGGCTTCGGTACTGCAGGTGTCCGAGCTCGCCCACTGCGGCGCCTTTGCGCGCGCCTTGGCGATCTCGTTGCGGGCCGCTGCCAGATCCGCACGGAATTCCGCATTGTCGTGCAACGCGGCGACCGTCGCCGCACCCAGCATGCGGCCTTGCAGGACGTCGCTCTGCCAGTGCACGTTGCAGACCAGTCGGCTGTCACCGAACGCGCGCGCGCGCGCCAGCAGCGCATCCTGCTGCGCCGGCGCCACTTCGGCCAGGATCAATCCCCAGGCCCAGCCGATTGCGGTGTGCCCGGAAGGGTAGGAACCGTTCTTGCGCAGGCTGGCTTCATCGTCCGGTGTGCAGCTGGGTTGGTCGTTACGCATGAAGGGGCGCGGGCGTTGATACAGCGCCTTGGCGGCACTGGTGCTGGTGCTGGCATCGCGCATGCTGCGCTCGAGCAGACGCAGCAGGTGCGGGGTGTTGGTGGCATCGATCGGCACGCCGAGCGCACAGCTGAAATGGCTGGCCGCTGCCGGGAAGGACAACACCGCATCGCGTGCGGCCAGGTCCCAGCGTGGCGTGCCACGCAGCGCGAGCATGGCCTTGGCAACCGCCTCGTCGTTGGCCAGCGCCGCGCTGCCGTCCTGCGGCGGCGGTGGCACCAGGCGTCGACTGTCGGGCAGCGCACGCTGGTCCAGATAGCCGTGCGCGTCGGTGGCGATCACCGAGCCGACAGGTTGCTTGGCGATGACCATGCCGCTGGCCGCCAGGACGGCAGCGATGGCCAGGCAGGTCAGGGCAGGCGGGCGATGGACAGAGCGCAACATGGCGAGCCTCGAACGACACGGTAGAAACCGCGTAGCGTACGACACCCGGATGACAGCGGCATGCCGGCAAAGGCAATGACGGCGCGCAATACGTAGCCCGTGTCGTCCGGCTGTCATAAGACAGTCGCACTGACGCAAGACAGCTGTCGCACGCTGGCCGTCATCTGTTCACCTCCCCCTGTGCCCATGCCCAAGACCCATCTCCTCAGTGCTGCCGTCCTCGCCGTGCTGGTTCTTCCTCGCCTTGCCCATGCTGCCGAGGCAGACGCCCCAGCCGATCCCGGTGCCACGACGGTGCAGCAGCTCGATGCGGTGTCGGTGATCGGCCAGGGCGAAACGCGCCAGGTGCAGCGCATCACCGCGCAGGACATCCCGGTGTTGCCGCCGGGCACCAGCATCCAGAAGCTGCTCAACCGCATGCCGGGCGTGAACGTGCAATCCAACGACGCCTTCGGTGCCAACGAAGAGTCGCAGACCATCAGCCTGCGTGGCTTCAATGGCACGCGCCTGGGCTACACCCTGGACGGCCTGCCGCTGGGCGACAACGCCTACGGCAACTACAACGGTCTCAACATCAGCCGCGCATTGATCGCGGAGAATTTCGGCGGCGTGGAACTGGCCTCGGGCATCGGTGCGCTGGGAACGGCCTCCACCAGCAATCTGGGCGGCACCATTCAGTACTACTCGGCCGATCCGTCCAGCGTCTTCGGCGGGCAGCTGTCGCAGACGCTGGGCTCGGACGCCAATCGGCGCACGTTCCTGCGCATGGACACCGGCGACTACAACGGCTTCTCGGCGTATCTGTCCGGGATCAACGCCAAGGCCGACATGTGGGCGCGCCCAGACTCGCCGACCAGCACCCGCCAATTCAACGCCAAGGGCGTATATCAATTCGACGGCGGCAAGCTGACGGCCTTCGCCGACACCTCGCGGACCTCGCAAGCCGACTACGCCTATCTGTCCAAGAGTGGCTTGGTGCGCGGACTGGGGTGGGACTGGAATCTGTACGCACCGGACTGGAACCGCGCCTTGGCGGCGGCCTACTGCGCGCCGGCCACGCGTAACCCGGCGCGCTGCGGCTTCAGCGGCGGCGTGGACAATATCGACGACGCCTATTACCAGAGCCGCGCGTTGCGCGACGACGATCTGTACTACGTGGCCGGCGACTTCCAGCCCAACGATGCGATCAGCCTGCACACCCAGCTCTATCATCATCAGAACAAGGGCCAGGGCCATTGGTGGTCGCCTGGCCAGGCATCCAATCCGGGCACGCCGGACGCGTTGCCGATCTCCATCCGCAGCACCAACTACTGGATCGATCGCACAGGCGGTATCGCCTCGCTGGGTTGGGATCTGGGCCCGCATCACCTGGAAGCAGGCTTGTGGTACGAGCGCAACCACCATGACGTGGAGCGCAACTTCTACTGGATCACCGGCCCGGTGGACGATGACAAGTTCCTGCAGAACCCGAACCGCCGACTGTTCTCGCAGAACTACCTCATCACCACGCGGCAGTTCTATGTGCAGGGCAGCTTCAAGTTTCTCGACGAACGCCTGAGTGTGGATCTGGGCATCAAGAGCCCGAGTACCGAAATGACTGCACGCGAGACCCCTGGCCTGGCAGTGGAAGCGCCGGTGGCCAATGGCACGCTGAAGGCCAGCGAATCGGTGCTGCCGCAGATCGGCCTGGGCTTCAAGATCGCCGACGGCCAGGAGGTGTTTGCTTCCTACGCCGAGAACATCGCCGCCTTCCAGGGCGGCGGTGCCGGCGGCCCGCTGCTGGTCACCCAGGCATCGTTCGATGCCAGCGTGGGTGCGTTGGAGCCGGAAAAGTCGCGCACGCTGGAAGCCGGCTATCGCTTCGTGCGTGATCGCGTCGAGGCCTCGTTGGTCGGTTACGACGTCACCTTCGACAACCGCCTGCTCTCGCTCAATCCCTGCCCGAGCATCCAGCAGGGCACCAGCCCGGCCTGCACCACCCGCTTCTTCAACGTCGGCTCGGTCAGCAGCCGCGGTGGCGAACTGACGGTGATCTGGAAGCCGACCAGCTACCTGCAGTGGTACAACTCGGCCTCGATCAACCGCTCGACCTACGACGACAACTATGTGCAGAACGGGGTGGTGATTCCCACTGCCGGCAAGTACACCGTCGACACGCCCAAGCGCATGTTCGCCAGCGAGCTGGCCTTCAATTACGGGCCGTGGAATCTCAACCTGCGCGGCAAGTACACCGGTCAGCGCTATTACACCTATACCAACGACCAGGGCTTCGGCGGCTACACCGCCTTCGATGCGGGCGGTGGTTATGACTTCGGCCAGGTCGGCGTGCTGCAGGGTCTGAAGTTGTCGCTCAATGTCACCAATCTTACCGACAAGCGTTACGCGTCCAACCTGACGGCCTTCGCCAATAGCGATCCCAACGGCCGCCAGCTGGCGTTCCATGCCAGCGCGCCGCGGCAGGTGTTCCTGACCCTGGACGCGACGTTCTGATGCGCACGCGCTGAGGAGTAATCCACAACGGCAGCGATGGTCGCGGCCGTTGTGGATGTGGGCCGAGCGGCCATGTGCGTTGTGCACCATGGCGCCGCTTGGCTATCGTCGCGGCGTGTGCGTGTACTGCTGCCGCACTGTTGCACCGCGGTGGGGGCAGGCGCCGCGCGGCGATCTGCGTCCTGCCACGTCGTAGGAGAGAGCGATGAAACCATTACGTCTTGCCGTGGTCGTTGCAGCGATGATGCTGGCCATGAGCAACGTTGCCGTCCAAGCAGAAGCACCCCTGGCCAAACACGTGCAGATCTTTGCCCATCGTGGTGCCAGCGCCTTGCGTCCCGAGCACACCTTGGCGTCCTATGCCAGGGCCATCGTCGATGGCGCCGATTTCGTCGAACCGGACCTGGTGTCGACCAAGGATGGCGTGCTGGTGGCACGGCACGAGAACGAGATCGGCGGCACCACTGACGTGGCCAGCCATCCGGAGTTCGCTTCCCGCAAGACCCGCAAGACCATCGATGGGCAGGCGATGGAAGGCTGGTTCACCGAAGACTTCACCCTGGCCGAGCTGAAGACGCTGCGGGCGCGCGAACGCCTGCCGCAGTTGCGCGGCACGCGCTGGGATGGGCAATTCCAGATCGTGACCCTCGATGAGATCATCGACTTCGTCGCCGCCGAGGCAGCGGCGACTGGCCGCACCATTGGCCTCGTGCCTGAGATCAAGCACCCGACGTATTTCAAGGGCCTGGGGCTGGCGATGGAAGACAAGGTGCTCGCCACCCTGCAGGCGCACGCCTATACGCGCACCGCACCGGTGGTGATCCAGTCCTTCGAGACCGGCAACCTGCGCTATCTGCGCGGCAAGATTGGCCGTGGTGGCAATCTGCGCCTGTTGCAGTTGCTGGGCGGCGCGCAGGTGCCATTGCCCGATGCCGGGGTGGAGGGGGCGCCGCAGACCTATGGGCAGATGATGACCGCTGCAGGACTCAAGCGCATCGCCGAGTACGCCGATGCGATCGGCCCGGATACACGCAGCATCATTCCGCTGGACGCGCAGCAACGGCTGGGTCCGCCGACCACCCTGGTGCGCGATGCGCATGCGGTGGGCTTGCAGGTGCAGCCCTACACCTTTCGACCGGAAAACTCCTTCCTGGCCGCCGACAACCGCAACGGCGGTGCGCCGACCGAACGCAACGAGGTCGGCGCCCTGGCGGAGCTGCGGACCTACCTGGCCACCGGCATCGATGCCTTCTTCGCCGACGATCCAGGCCTGGCACGGCGCGCCTTATCGCCTTAGCCAGCGCCCGTAGGAGCGCACCTGGGCGCGATAGCGCTGTCCCGATAACGCTCCATCGCGCCCAGGTGGGCTCCTACGTGGGGCAGGGCTATGCGATCGATCAGTTTCAGGCGCTCGGTGGCCGTTCGCGCGGCGGGAAATGCAGCACCACGCTTTGCGAGCCGTCGTCCTGCCGCTGCCACAGGATCGGGACCTGGCGTGGCGGCGGGGGTTCCAGGCTGTCGTGGTCGCGGTTGGCCAGCTCCCAGGCGGCGTCTTCGTCCTCGTCCTCCCAGCTGTAGCGCGGTCGGGCCTGCAGCGGATCGCGGCCGCGCCACAGCAGCGCGGCGAGTAAGCCGCCCAGCGCCCCGCCCAGATGCGACTGCCAGGAGACACCGGCTTCGTGCGGCAGGATGGTCAACAGCATGCCGCCGTAGAACAGGAAGGCGATCATGCTGGCGGCGATCGCCGGCCGGTCGCGGCGCAGTAGGCCCAGTCCCAGCAGCAGGAACATCAGGCCATGGGTGACCCCGCTGGCGCCTAGATGACGACTGCCCGGTTCGCCCAGTAGCCAGGCCCCCAACCCCGAGCCCAGCCACAGCAGCGGCAATGCCCGTGCTGTCGCGCGGGGGTAGACGCTGCCAGCCAGCGTGCCCAGGATCAGCAAGGCGGCGGCATTGGCGCCCAGGTGGGCGAGCGAGCCGTGCAGCAGCGGCGCGGTCAGCAGACCCCACAGACCATGCGCCTGCATCGGGGCCACCGCCCAGGCGCGCCAGTCGAAGGCGTTCTGGGCGGTGAACACCGCCACCAGCACGACCACGGCGGCCAGGCTGACGTTGAAGGCGCGCAGGACCCGGGAACGATCCAGGCGATCTTGCGTGGGGGCGTCGGCGGCAGGAGGCGGTGTCATGCCTTCACGGATGGCGTCGCGCGGGATGTTTACAAGCCTGTCTGGCGTGGGATACGCAGGCCCGACGACGGGATAATCCAGCCGTCATCGCGTGTCGAGCGAGACGATGCCCGGTGGCTGCTGTGCACGCCAGCGGGCATCGTCACCCCCAGCCCTCAGTGCCTGACCGGCTTGGGCGGCAGCAGCAGGCTCAGCACCATGGTGACGATCAGGATGACCACGACCGCTGCCAGCGACACCAGCACCGGCACCTTGTACAGATCGATGATCATCATCTTGGTGCCGATGAACACCAGGATCACCGCCAGTCCATAGGGCAGCAGATGGAAGCGGTCGGCCATTCCGGCCAGCAGGAAGAACATCGCGCGCAGGCCCAGCACCGCGAAGACGTTGGAGGTCAGCACGATGAACGGGTCGGTGGTGATGGCGAAGATCGCCGGGATGCTGTCCACCGCGAAGATCACGTCGATGACCGCGATCAGGATCAACACCACGAACAGTGGCGTGAACCAGCGCTTGCCATCCTTGATCACGCTCAGCGCGTTATCGTGATACTGCGGGCTCAGGCGCAGGTGGCGACGCATCCAGCGCAGTACCGGATTGGCTTCCAGATCCGGCTCCTTGCCGGCGGAGAACCACATCTTGATGCCGGTCAACAGCAGGAAGGCGCCGAACACGTACAGCAGCCAGTGGAACTTGGCCAACAGCATCGAGCCGGCGAAGATCATGATCGCGCGCAGGACGATCGCCCCCAGCACACCGATGATCAGCACGCGCTGGCGCTGTTCCTCGGGCACGCCGAAGTAGGTCATGACCATCAGGAACACGAAGATGTTGTCGACCGCCAGCGATTTCTCGACCAGATAGCCGGTGAGGAACTGCAGCCCGAGCTGGTCGGCCTGCGCATCGCCCACGCTGCCCTGCAGGTACCACCACAGGCCGGCATTGAAGGCCAGCGCCAGCAGCACCCAGCCGATGCTCCACCAGGTGGCTTCCTTGAAGGTCACCTTGTGTGCGCCGCCGTGGCGCATCAGCACCAGATCGACCATCAGCGCGACGATCACCACGATCGCGAAGCCGCCCCACAACCACACATTGCCAATGCTTTGCATAACGACTCCCAAAGTGAAACGGCCTGGACAGCCGCGTGGGGCTGAGGCCTTGTGACACGGGAATCATTGATTCCGGGTGACGGACCTTCGCCTGCGCGGCGAAGGTCTCGCTCACAACCGGCCGGGCCGGTTGCCGTTGCACCGGAGCGCTGCGATCGGCAGGCTCGTCATGACGGCGACAACGCTGGGAGCTACTCCCCTTCTGGTCCCGATTCTGCGGTGCCGGGGCGGCCAGGTCAATGCGGGCAGATACAATAGCCCGATGAATACTCCCGTCCCTGTCGTCCGACTCAAGAATGCGTGGCGTTCCAGCCACCCGTGGATCTTCCAGAAGCTGGTGGAAAAGCCCGCCGCCAAGCCCAAGCCCGGCACCATCGTCGATGTAGTGGGGGTGGACGGGGAATGGGTCGGGCGCGGCTTCTACAACGGCCATTCGCGCATCGCCGTGCGCATTCTGGAGACCGACCGATCGGTGCCGGTGGATGCGGACTGGTTCGCGCGCAAGATCGCCGCGGCGGTGAGCCTGCGCCGCGACTGGCTCAAGCTCGACGGCGTCTCCGATGCCTGGCGGGTGGTGCACAGCGAAGGCGATGGCCTGTCCGGCCTGGTGGTGGACCGCTACGGCGAGCTGGTGGTGGTGGAATTCTTCGCCGCCGGCATGTTCCGCCACCGCGAGTGGATCTATGACGCCTTGCGCGCCCAGTTCCCCGGCTGCCGCTTCCACAGCTTCGCCGACGAACACGTGCAGAAGCAGGAAAGCTTCGACTTCCACGGCAACACCACCACCGAGGCGGCGGTGATCACCGAACACGGCATCCGCTTCCGCGCCGATCCGGCTGGCGCGCACAAGACCGGTTTCTTCGCCGACCAGCGCGAGAACCGCCAGTGGTTGAGCACCCAGGTCGAGGGCAAGACCGTGCTGGACCTGTGCTGCAACACCGGTGGCTTTGCGGTGTACGCGGCCGCCCGCGGTGCGGCCGAGGTGCTGGGCGTGGATATCGACGAAGACGTCATCGCCATCGCCAAGGGCAACGCCAAACTCAACAACGTGCGGCCCAAGTTCGTGCAGGCCGACATCTTCCCGTGGCTGCGCGATGCGGCCAACCGCGGCGAGCAGTACGACGTGGTAATCCTGGATCCGGCCAAGATGACCCGCGACCGCGACCAGGTGATTCCGGCGCTGAAGAAGTATCTGGACATGAACAAGCTGGCCTTGGGCGTGGTCAAGCCCGGCGGCCTGTTCGCCACCTTCTCCTGCACCGGATTGGTCGCCGAGCAGGAGTTCCTGGACATGCTGCGGCGCGCGTCGTATTTCTCCGGGCGCACCATCCAGATCCTGAAAGTGGCCGGTGCCGGCCCGGATCACCCGTTCATGGCGCATGTGCAGGAATCGCGTTATTTGAAGGCGGTGTTCTGCCGCGTGATGTAGCGCGCTTCGCGGCGGAAGACGGTCTGCCGCGTTGCAGGCAGCGTCTTCCGCGCCGCGCCGCGATCGCCGGCACGCAGCGGGTCAACGCAGTCATCCAACCAGGAGTCGGCAGCCGATGACGTCCAGCGACGAAGACGAACGCAAGGCCCTGCGCCGTTTGCTGCGCGAGATCGAGCGGCCCAATGCCAGCCTGCTGGCCGGCAATTGGCCGGTGTTTGGCGTGTGGCTGCTGTTCTCCGGCGCCTTCATGTATCTGTTCCAGATTGGCGACGGCTCGCCGCTGCACCCATTGCTGCTGGCGCTGGGCTCGACCTGCCTGGGCGTGTTCGGTGCGTGGATCGTGTTCCGTTCGGTATGGGCGCGGCAGTGGCCGCATGTACGCGAGCATATCGATGTGGACAGCGTGCGCGCGCGTCTGGCAGAGCTGGACGACTGAGGGTGCGGCGCGTGTGACGGTCCACGCGCCCTGGGCGTCGCGATGTGTCCAACCGCGGCGCAATGACGAGCGGCCGGTGGCACCGTCGTTGCCGGCAGTGCGAGGCGTCGCTCGACACCGTTGCGCGTGGTCGCGCGAACCGCATTCCCCGCACTGGCATTGTGCGAACCCATGGTCGGAAGACGCTCCACCCTCGGCAGGCGACGCGTCGATGTGCAGAGGTGAGCGATCACCCGCGTGACCGGACTGACTGCAAGCGCGGTGTCGCCGCGCTCGGCGCTGGCCGCCATGTCCGCCGATCCTCGCGCTGGTCCTGGCCGGTGGCGGCGGCCAGTTCTTTCAGCGCCACACGCATCGCCTCCGGTGCCGGCGCAGCAATGTCGGCGGCAATGCCGACCTGCCTCGTTCACCACTCAAAACCCATCCTCGCCGCGCGGATCGCGGCGGCCCCGACACTCCGGCTCCTTTGCGTCCCTGTGCCCGTTCCACGACCTGACCCCGAGTCGCCGTTACATGAGGGTGCCAATCCTGCACCGCACAGCATGGCTGCGGTGGCGTTCTTTTTTCTGCCGGCACATGCCGAGCGTACGTCGGACGGACGTGAGTCACTGCACAGAACGCATGCTGACCCGCAGACAGGTAGCACCCTGACGCAGATTGCGTAGAAACGCGCCATCTAGACTGCGTCGACCCTCTGTATGGTGGTACCAAGGCCCTGTGCACCGGCTGGCCTACCGATTGCTGGAGCGTGCGATGACCCAAGCCCCCCGGCCCCTGCCGCCCTGCGATGGCATGGATCCGACCTACCGCAAGATCCTGTGGCGGCTGATCCCGTTCCTGTTCGTCTGCTATCTGTTCAATTACCTGGACCGGGTCAACGTCGGCTTCGCCAAGCTGCAGATGCTGGGCGATCTGGGCATGAGCGAGACCGTGTACGGGCTGGGCGCGGGGATCTTCTTCATCGGTTACCTCGCGTGTGGGGTGCCCAGTAATCTGATCCTGCAGCGCATTGGCGCCCGGCGCTGGGTGGCGACCATGATGGTCAGCTGGGGCCTGCTGTCCACCTGCCTGCTGTTCGTGCGCACCCCGGCCGGTTTCTACACCCTGCGCCTGCTCACCGGTGCGGCCGAGGCGGGCTTCTTCCCCGGCATCGTGCTGTACCTGACGCGCTGGTTTCCGCGTGACCGGCATGGCCGGGTCATGACCATCTTCATGTCGGCGATCCCGATCTCCGGGGTGCTGGGAGGGCCGCTGTCGGGCTGGATCCTGGGCTACTTCTCGGCCGGGCAGGGCGGGCTGGCCGGCTGGCAATGGATGTTCCTGCTGCAGGGCCTGCCGACCGTGTTGCTGGGCATCGGGGTGTGGTTCCTGCTCAGCGAGGGCGTGCAACAGGCCCGCTGGCTCAACCCGCGGGAAACACAGGCCTTGGCACGCGTGCTGGCAGAAGACGAAGCAGGCAAGCCGGCCGGCGCGTCCACCTCGCTGGGTGCGGTGCTGCGCAACCCGGCAGTGTGGCTGCTGGGCACGGTGTATTTCTGCATCCAGAGCGGGGTGTATGCGATCAACTTCTGGCTGCCTTCGATCATCCAGGGCAGCGGCGTCGCCGACCCGATCCGCATCGGTCTGATGAGTGCGATTCCGTACCTGGCGGCGGCGGTGTTCATGGTGCTGATGGGCCGTTCGGCCGACCGTCGCGGCGAGCGCCGCTGGCATTTGGTGATTCCGTTGCTGATGGGCGCTGCTGGCCTGTGCATCGCCGCCAGCGTCACCGACAACCTGGGCCTGGCGTTATTCGGCATGACCCTGGCCACGATGGGGGCGGTCAGCGGCCTGCCGCTGTTCTGGCCGCTGACCAACGGCTTTCTCACCGCTGCCGCGGCGGCCGGTGGGCTGGCGCTGATCAATTCCACCGGCCAGGTGGCCGGCTTCCTCAGCCCGTATCTGGTGGGCTGGATCAAGGACACCACCCACAGCACCGAGCTGGCGCTGTACGTACTGGCCGGCGCCATGCTGCTGGGCGCCACGCTGGTGCTGCAGGTGCCGGCGCGTGCGGTGAACCGGTGATGCGTCCGTCCCAGCGAGTGTCCGCATGAAGATCGTCATTGCCCCCGATTCGTACAAGGAAAGCCTGTCTGCGCTGGAGGTGGCGACGCAGATCGAGGCGGGCTTCCGCGACGTATTCCCCGACTGGCACTACTGCAAGGTGCCGGTTGCCGACGGCGGCGAAGGCACCGTCGACGCCCTGGTGGCCGCCACCGGCGGGCGGGTGATCGCTTGCACCGTCAGTGGCCCGCTCGGCACCCCGGTGCAGGCGTTCTTCGGCCTGACCGGCGACGGCCGCACCGCGGTGATCGAAATGGCCGCCGCCAGCGGGCTGGCGCTGCTGCCGCCGGCCGCGCGCGCGCCGCTGCAGACCAGCACCGCAGGCGTGGGGGAGCTGATCCTGGCCGCGTTGGACGCCGGCGCACGGCACTTCATCATCGGCATTGGCGGTAGCGCCACCAACGACGGCGGCAGCGGCCTGGCGCAGGCCTTGGGCGCGCGGCTGCTGGATGCGCACGGCCAGGCGATCGGTCCGGGCGGCGGCGCGCTGGCCGCGCTGGCGCGCATCGACACCGAAGGCATGGATCGGCGGCTGCAGGATTGCCGGTTCGAGGTGGCCTGCGATGTCGACAACCCGCTGATCGGGCCGACCGGTGCCTCGGCGGTGTTCGGCCCGCAGAAAGGCGCCACCACCGCGATGGTGCAGCAGCTCGATGCCAACTTGCGGCACTACGCCGATCTGCTGGCGCGCGATCTCGGCCAGCATCTGCACGCCTTGCCCGGCGGCGGCGCAGCCGGCGGCCTGGGCGCCGCGCTGGTGGCCTACCTGGGCGCGCAGTTGCGCCCGGGGGTCGAGTTGGTCGCCCAAGCGGTCGGCCTGGAGGCGCGGGTGGCGTGCGCGGATCTGGTGATCACCGGCGAGGGCTGCCTGGATGCGCAGAGTTTGCATGGCAAGGCGCCCGTGGGCGTGGCGCGCATCGCGCAGCGGCTCGGCAAACCGGTGATCGCCATCGCCGGCAGTCTGGGTGCCGGTGCCGATCGCTTGCCGGCGCACGGCATCGCGGCGGTGTTCGCCAGTGTGCAACGTCCCGGCTCGCTCGAGGACGCGATCGCACAGGCGTCCAGTAACGTCCGGGCCGCCGCGCGCAATGTCGCCGCGGCCCTACACGTGGGGCAGCAGTTGGCCCCGTCGTCGTCGGCATCCAGCTGACGGACGCAAGCATGGCGCCGCGCTTGCCGGCATGTGTGCGCTCAGAACGGCGTGCATCCTGGGCGGGGGCGCACGGAACCGCACAAGAGAATGGGCACTTGCTCGGCTAGACTGGCCTGATCGCCAGGGAACGAGCCACGCTTCCGTTGAACCCGTCCGACGCCGACCCGCCTTCTTCCTCCCGCGAGGCCGAGCGCCTGGCGCGACTGGCTTTGTTGCAGATCCTCGATACCGAGGCTGAGCCCTTCTTCGACGCCCTGGCGGGCGCCGCGCAGGCCATCGCCGGGACGCCGATCGCGCTGGTGTCGCTGGTGGACGAGCGACGGCAATGGTGGAAGGCCAATATTGGCCTGCCGGGCGTCTCGGAGACGCCGCGCGAGCTGGCCTTCTGCACGCATGCGATCCAGGGCGATGCGGTGCTGGAGGTGCCCGATGCGCCGGCCGATCCACGCTTCCACGACAATGCGCTGGTGACCGATGCGCCCGGCATCCGCTACTACGCCGGCGCGCCGATCGTGTTGTCCGACGGCCTACGCATGGGCACGGTCTGTGTGATCGACCAGCGCCCGCGGCAGCTCGAACCGGCCCAGCTGAAGGCGCTGGAGCAGCTGGCACGGGTGGCCGCTCAGGGTCTGGAGCAACGGCGCCTGACGCTCGAACGCGAGGCGACCAATGCCCGCTTGCAGCAGCGCTTGCGCGAGAGCGAGGCGTTTCTGGAACGAACCGGCCGAATCGCCGGCGTCGGTGGCTGGGAAGTCGATGTGGCCAGCGGTACGCTGATCTGGTCCGACCAGACCTGCCGTCTGCACGACCTCCCGCCGGGCTATCGGCCTACTCTGGAGGAGGCCATCGGCTTCTATCCGCTGGAGGCGCGCGCGGTGATCACCGAGCTGGTGGAAGCCTGCGCGCGCGACGGTACGCCCTGGGACGTGGAGCTGCCCTTGGTCACCCGCACCGGGCGCCGGTTATGGGTGCATTCGGCTGGGGCGATGGAGCAGGTGGAAGGCCGCAAGCGCCTGATCGGCGCCATCCAGGACGTCACCGACCGCCATCGCGCGATCGACGCGCTGTCTGCCAGCGAGCGCAAGTTCCGCAAGTTGTTCCAGTACAGCCTGGGGCTGATCTGTACCCACGATCTGGAGGGGCGCCTGATCAGCGTGAACCCCGCCGCGGCGCGCTCGCTCGGTCGCAGCGTGGAGTCGATGGAAGGCCGCTCGTTGCTGGAGATGGTGCGGCCGGAACGGCAGCACGCCGTGCGCAGCTATCTCTCGCGCATGGTGCTGGAGGGGCATGATGCGGGCGTGATCGAACTGCTGGCCGAAGACGGCAGTCTGCGTCACTGGAAATACCACAACGTGCTGGATGTGGAAGCCGACGCCACCATCGTGCTGGCGCACGCCCAGGACATCACGGCCCAGTACCAGCAGGAGAAGCAGTTGCTGGAATGGTCCTTCACCGACCCGCTGACCAATTGCTACAACCGCCGCTTCCTGGACGAGGTCGACAAGCGCGAACCGGACATGCGCTGGGGCTGCATCGTGGTGGACCTGGACAAGTTCAAGCTGGTCAACGACACCTATGGCCACCAGCGCGGCGACGAGGTGCTGGTGCAGATGGCCTGGTTCCTCAACGGGCCGCTGCGGCCGCAGGATCGGCTGGTCCGCCTGGGCGGCGATGAGTTTCTGGTGCTGTTGCACCAGCCGACGCAACCACAGCTGGACGAGCTGGTGCGCGATTACCAGGCCACCGACGCCGACGCGCCGATCCACTTCACCTTGGGCAGTGCAATGCGGATACCGGGCGAGGCGCTGACCGCCACGGTCGACCGCGCCGACAAGCAGCTGTACGCGATGCGGCGCGCGCGCCGCGGCAGCGGGGCGAGCGACACGCGTTGAGCGTGTGAACAAGGACCAGGGCGGTGCGACCACTCCGCCGAGACGCGTTGTCCGATAACACCTAACCGTTTTCAATCACACGGGACTGGAATGGAGACCGTCAACCGCGCCGCCCTCAGCCCCAAGTGGCAGTTCTGCTTTGCCACCTTCGATCGCTATGGCGGCCCCCGCGAACCAGCATTCAAGGAAGCGCTCAAGACCATGCCGTTCGGCGACAAGCTCAAGGTCGGCATGAACTTCTAGGCGTTGTTCTTCGGCTTCATCTACTTCTTCATCATCGGCCTGTGGCGCAAGGCGCTCGGCTTGCCGGGGATCGATCTGGTGGTGGGCATCGTGGCCGCGTTGTTGCCCGGATCGATCGGCAATGCGCTGAGCATTCCGCTGGCGCTGGTGGCTGGCATGAGCGCCAACTACGCCGACTATCTGGACCTGGCCAAAGGCAGCACCCGTTGGAATCCCTTCGAAGGGATGCGCTGGTAAACCCCGACGGTTGCCGCATGGCAGCCCTGGATGCCCGGCCACTGGCCGGGCATCTGTCGTTGTCGCGTTGCGTAACGGCCGCTGCCACTGCTGCCGGTTGCCATGACGCACGGCGATGCGGCATCGCGTGCGCTGCGTGCCTGCCGCTGGGCAAGCAGGCGCGGATGTCGTTTGTGCCGCGACAGCGGCGGCTTGGCCGGGTTAATCGAAACGTGCACCCACACGCACATCCGCCGGAGGGCCTGCGTGTGCGCGAAGGTGCGCGCAATCGCGTCACCGCCGCACATCGCTGCACGCTGCGGCGTGCGATTGCACCTTACAGTTCGGTGTAATTCGCGCAGTCCGGCAGCGCCTGGTCCGGGCGGTACGCACCGTCACTGAAACGAAACGTGCGGGTATAGGTACACGCCGGGTCCTGCTCATCGCGCAGGTCTTTCTTCGTCAGTCGCTGGGCCAGCGAATCCTTATCGCGTGAGACACCGGCCGGCAAGCGCGTGGCGACCGTCTGGTAGCGCAGGACCGGCATGCCCTGGGCGGTGGAATCCAGCGAGAGCTTTGCGGAAAAATCGTAGGTGTCATGGCAGGCGCTGCGGCGCTGCTGCATGTCCTGCTCGGTGAAGCAGGTACGGATCATGGCGTTGCCTTCCCACGGCACGCGCAGCAGCTCACTGTCGATCTGGATGTCGTCCTGCAGATGGCGCAGCCGGGCCAGCTGCAGCTGCGATGCCTCGCCGCCGCCGCCGGAGTAGCCGGTGCTGAGCTTGCTGATGCTGCCGACCAGCACGTTCTGGCGCGCACGCTGTTGCGGATCGGTCACCGTTTGATCGGCGCCCACGCCGGGTGCCATGCGCACGATCCACGGCCACACCGACAGCGCGCCTCCCTCCGGGACATGGATGCCGACGTGGTAGACGTGGGGCGTGTGCTCGCCCGCGACCGTCTCGGAGATTTCCAGCAGGCTCGGCGGATCACCCGGTTCCGAGCGCGGCGCGATCCGCACGCACCAGGCGGCATCGCGAGTGCAGAAGTACAGCCGGGACTGCCCCTGCGCATCGGCCCGCAGCACCTGCCCCAAGGGCTCCATCACATTGCCGGTGTTGTCGCGCTGCTGCGGCAGGATCGAGCCGTCGGCACGCGCCAGGGTCGGAAGGCCAAGCAGCGCGCTCAGTGCGGTGATGAGGAGGGTCTTGCGCATCGTACTCCTGTGCATTGGCGTGTCCTTGCGATGCGCTGATGATAACCGCGCGTGCGCATGTGCTCGCATGGCCTGGAGGTCGTTGGACCGCTGTGCCGTCGTCATGGCGTGCGACGGCGATCATCGCAGCCGCCTGCTCCCTGACGCGGTGGCGGCCACCGTGCGTACGCCACAGCGACACACGCGCGACGCTCGCGAGCGCCCGGACCACGCCGCTGCGCGCAAGCGTGCACGTGGTGGTTGCATCGACCGCTGCATGCACGTCATCGTGACCTCCCCAGCGTCCACGCCGCTGGCAGGCGCGCATCCCCCGCGGCTCCGGCCGCCCGCACCCTGAGGTCTCCTGCATGCATCCAGTTGTCCGGTCGGTCCTTCCCTGCACGCTGCACACGCGGCGCTCGCCCTGGCGTTACGCAATCGCCGCGGCATGTCTGCTCGGCCTGGCGATTGCACCGCCGCTGGCCGCGCAGGATCCGGCCCAGGTCAACACCTTCATCGGCAGCAAGGACGAGGGCAACACCTTCCCCGGCGCGTCGGCGCCATTCGGCCTGATCCAGGTCAGCCCGATCGGTTCGCACTATGCCGGCTGGCGCTACGACGATCCCAGCATCCGCGGCTTCGGTCGCTCGTTCCTGTCCGGTGCCGGGTGCTGGGAGCAGGGCGGTCAGGTCTCGGTGCTGCCGGTGACCGGCACCATCGGCCCCGGCGGCGACTTCGATACCGGCGATGCCAAGGCATTCGATCAGAAGCGCTATGCGGCCCGCTACACGCATGACGGCGAAGTGGGCCAGGCCGGCTACTACAAGGTGCGGCTCACCGACTACGGCGGCATCGACGTCGAGGCCAGTGCGCTGACCCGCGCCGCCGCCGAACGCTACACCTTCGCCCCCGGCGCCGATACCGGCCATGTGCTGGTCAATCTGGCCCAGGCCAACGACCGCCACGTGGTGATCGGCAGCCAGGTGCAGGTGGTCGGCGACCGCGTGGTGGAGGGCAAGCTGGTCACCCAGAGCTTCTGCGGCGGTCATGAATACACCACCTGGTTCCGACTGGAATTCGATCGTCCGTTCACCGCGCACGGGGTGTGGGGCGAAGACGGCGGCGTGCCCGGCGCGCGCCACGCCATGGGCGGCGAACTCAAGCCCAATGGCGCCTGGCTCAGCTTCCCGCTGGGGCAGGGCAAGGACGCGCGCGCGGTGACCATCGTCAGCGCCATCTCGCACGTGGATGCCGATGGCGCACGTAACAACCTGCGCGCCGATGGCATGCAGGACGGACGCCTGCTGAGCCTGGAACGGATGCGTCAGCGCGCGCAGCAGCAGTGGCGCAGCGAGCTGGCCAGCCTGCAACTGGACGGCGCCGGCAACGACGACCGCACCGTCGCATATACCGCGCTTTATCACGCCTTGCTGCAACCGCTCACCGGCAGCGATGCCGATGGCCGCTACCGCGGCTACGACGACGCGATCCATCGCGCCGATGGCTGGACCTACTACGAATACTTCTCGCTCTGGGACACCTATCGCTCGCAGAACCAATTGCTGGCGCTGTTGAAGCCGGCGCGGGCACGCGACATTGGCCGCTCGCTGCTGGCCATCCACCAGCAGGGTGGATGGCTGCCGCGTTGGGGCTACGCCAACTTCGATACCAACATCATGACCGGCGACCCGGTGACACCATTCCTGGTCGATCTGTGGCGCTTCGGTGCGTTGCAGGGCAATGAGGCCGAGGCGTATGCAGCGCTACGCCAGAACGCCGTCGGCCAACCGCCGATCAACTCGCGGCACGCCGGTCGCTCGGGCAACGCCAACTATCTGACCAAGGGCTTCGTGCAATACGACCGCGCGTTTCCGTCCAAGGGCATGGACGTGGATCCACATCACGGCGGCTCGGCCACGTTGGAATACGCGCTGGCCGACTGCGCGCTGGCACAGATGGCGCAAGCGCTCGGCCACGCCGACGACAGCGCGCAGCTGCGCGCGCGCGGCGGCAATTGGCGCAAGGTCTGGGATCCGGCGGTGCGCGATGCCGAGACCGGCTTCGTTGGCTTCCCACGGCCACGGCTGGAGGACGGCAGCTGGTACGCACCGTCCAACGACCACTACAGCCCGCGCGCGCAGCACGGCTTCCACGAAGGCACCGCCTGGCAATACCAGTGGCTGGTGCAACAGGACATCCCCGGCCTGCTGCAGGCCATGCAGGGCAGCGAGCAGGCCGGCAAGCGGCTGGACACCTTCTTCGCCTATGAAGAGTTGCTCAAGGACCCACTCGATGGCGCCCGCACGCATTGGGTGGTCGGCCCGTACAGCTACTACAACCAGTACCGCTACAACCCCAACAACGAACCGGATCTGCATGCACCGTGGATGTACACGCTGATCGGCCAGCCGTGGAAGACCGCGACGGTGCTGCGCGCGGCGCAACAGTTGTTCACCAACGCGCCCAATGGCGTCACCGGCAACGACGACCTCGGCACGATGTCGGCCTGGTACCTGTTCAGTGCGCTCGGTCTGTACCCGGCGGTGCCGGGCAGCGGCCAATTCCTGCTGCATCCCCCACGCTTCAAACGCGCCACCCTGGCACTGGGCAACGGCAAGCGGCTGCGGATCGAGGCCCCCGGCGCTGACGGGCGCGCGCTGCAATACGTGGACAGCGTACGTTGGAACGGCAAGGCCCAGCCGCTGGTGCTCCTGGATTGGGCGCAGCTGCAGCAGGGTGGCACCTTGGCATTCAGCCTCACCCAGCAGGCCCCGACGCAGGGCTGGGGCACGCAAGCGGATGCGTTACCGACCTCGTTCTGTGCGACACCGCAAGCGGACTGAGGCCGCGGCGCCTGCCCTCATCCAGCCCTTCGGGCCACCTGCTCCCGGCGGGAGAAGGCACTGCGGGTGCCCGCGAGCAGGCGCGTGCGACATGGCGGTCACCGCTGGCAATGGACAGCGATCTGAGGCGGCCCTCGCCCGGCCCCTTCGGGTCCCCTTCTCCCGACGGGAGAAAGGGGTGCGGACGCTCAGCCAGCCGCATTCAACCGGCTGCGGCGCCGTCCATAGGCCAGATAGATCACCACGCCCAGCGTGTTCCACAGCAGGAACCAGCCCTGTGTCTTGTTCGGCAGGCTCCAGAACAGATACAGGCAGCCCAGGATCGCCACCGGCCCCACCACCCACGCCAGCGGCACGCGGAAGGCACGGGTCCGGTTCGGCTCGCGCACGCGCAGCACCAGCAGGCAGGCGGCCACCGCGACGAAAGCAGCCAGCGTGCCGGCGTTGGCCAGTGCGGCGATCTCGTCCAGGCGCGCCACCCCGGCCAGCGCCGCCACCAGTACCGCGGTGAACAAGGTGGTGGCGATCGGCGTGCCGGTGCGCGGGTTGACCGTCGATAATCCACGCGGCAGCAGGCCGTCGCGCGACATCACGAAGAAGATGCGGCTCTGCCCGTACAGGAACGCCAGCAACACGGTCGGCAGGGCGATGATCGCCACCGCACCGATCACCAGCGCGGCCTTGCCATGGCCCAGCTCGCGCAGGATCAACGCCAGCGGCTCGGGGCTCTTGCCGAACACGGTGAAGCTCATCGCACCGACCGCCGCCAGCGCCACCAACACGTAGATCAGCGTGCAGCCGATCATCGAGCCGACGATGCCGATCGACAGATCGCGCGCCGGATTCTTGGTCTCTTCGGCCGCGGTGGAGATCGCATCGAAGCCATAGAAGGCGAAGAAGATGATCGCCGCTGCCGCCATCACCCCGCGCTCTGCCCCATCGGGACCCAGCGATTTGGAAAAGCCGTAAGGCATGAACGGCTCAAGGTTGGCGCTGTTGAACGCCGGCAGCGCGATCGCCACGAACACGCCCAGCGCGATGATCTTGAGCACTACCAGGATCGCGTTGAGGGTGGCGCTTTCCTTGGTGCCGGCCATCAGCAGCCCCGCCACCACGAAGGTGATCACCACCGCTGGCAGGTTGACGATGCCGCCGGCATGCGGCCCGGCGATCAAGGCCTGGGGTAACTGCACGCCCAGCCACTGCAGGAAGCCGACGAAATAGCCCGACCAGCCCACCGCCACCGTGCTGACCACCAGCGAATACTCCAGCACCAGGCTCCAGCCGACCACCCAGGCGATGCTTTCGCCCAGCGCGGTGTAGCTATAAGTATAGGCGCTGCCGGCGGCCGGCATCATCGTGGCCATCTCGGCGTAGGCCAGCGCCGCGCAGGCGCAGACGATGCCGGCGGCGACAAAGGACAGCAGCACCGCCGGGCCGGCCTTGTCGGCGCCCACGCCGATCAGCGTGTAGATGCCGGTACCGACGATGGCACCGATGCCCAGTGCGATCAGATGCGGCCAGCTCAGGCTGGGAACCAGCTGCCGTCCCCGTTCGTGCACGGTGACCAGATCGATGGGCTTGCGCCGGAAGAGAAACGACATGCGGGCCTCGCAAGCGACAGGACAAGCCCGCCAGTGTCGCCGAACGCAGTGCAGCAAAGCTATCGCTGCGGCCGGCGAGCGCTAGAGCCCGAGCCGTTCGGTCAGCCGCACCAGCTCGGCCAGCGAACCGGCCTGCATCTTGCGCATTGCCTGGGCACGGCGCACTTTCACCGTGATCTCGCTCACCTGCAGCCGCGCGGCCACTTGCTTGTTCAACAGGCCCTGTACCACCAGCCGAACCACGTCCTGCTCGCCGGAATTCAGGCTCGCCCAGCGCGCGCGCAGCTCTGCCAGTACCGCCTCGGCCTGGCGCCGCGCATGATCGCGCGCGATGCCGTCGTTGATCGCGTCGAGCAGATCCTGATCGCGGAACGGTTTGGTCAGAAACTCGATCGCGCCGTTCTTCATCGCTTCCACGCTCATCGCGATGTCGCCATGGCCGGTGATGAAGATGGTCGGCAGCGCCAGCCCGGCTTCGCGCAAACGCCGATGGAACTCCATGCCGCTCTGTCCGGGCATGCGGATGTCCAGCACCAGGCAGCCGGGCGCCTCGGCCAGCGGCTGCGCCAGGAACGCCGCGCTGGAGGCGTAGCTGCGCACCTGCAGGCCGACCGAGGCGAACAAGTCCTCCAGCGCCGCACGGATCGACGCATCGTCGTCGATCAGGTAGACCACCGGGCGCGCTTCGTCGACGACGTTCATGCCGCCTGTTCCTGGCGTGCGGCCGGCAGGCACACGCAGAACACCGCACCGTGCGGTGTGCCCGGCTCGGCCCAGATGCGTCCGCCGCCGGCTTCGACGATGCTGCGGCTGATGCTCAGGCCGATGCCGATGCCGCCGGGTTTGGTCGTCCAGAACGCATCGAACAGATGCGTCAGCGCGTCCGCCGACAGGCCCACGCCGGCATCGGCGACGGTCAGGCGGACCGACCGCGCGTCCTCGCGTTCGGTGGCGATGCGCAGCGTGCGCCGCGGCGCCGGCATCTCGGCCATCGCCTCGATCGCGTTGAGCAGCAGATTGCCCACCACCTGCTGGGTCTGCACCCTATCGGCCAGCACCGGCGGCAGCGTGGCTGCCAGCTGGATGTCCACTGCGACCGCCTGCCGCAGCAGTTCGCCGCGCGACAGCGCCAGCACTTCGCTGACCACCGCGTTGAGATCGAACGCGCTGCGCTGCGGTGCCTCGCCCTTGGTCAGGCTGCGGATCCGCGCGATCACCTCGCTGGCGCGTTCGGCGTCGGCGAGGATGCGCGCCAGCGCCGCATGCGCCTTGTCCAGATTCGGTGGTTGCTGACCGAGCCAGCGCTGGCAGGCGTTGCCGCTGGTGACGATCGCCGCCAGCGGCTGGTTGACCTCGTGGGCGATGGAGGCGGTGAGGTTGCCCAGGTTGCGCGTGCGTGCCAGCCGCAACAGCTGCGCCTGCGCCGCCTGCGCGGTGGCCTTGGCCCGTTCCATCTGCACGGCGATGGTGGTGGTCACTGCCACCACCACGATGCTGATGACCGAGTTGATCACACCGACCCGGTAGGCGCCGGACGGCGTCAACCGGAAGCTCAGCACGATCAGCCCGATGCAGGCGCCGGCCAGCAACAGCAAGCCCGATGGCGTCAGCCACCGGACCGCCGCCAGGATCACCACGGTATAGAACAACGCAGCGGCCACCGCATAGTCGGTGACGGTGTCGGCGACGAAGATCGCCGCCATCGCCGTGACCAAGCCGATCAGGCCGGCCAGGCGGTGGTGCGGTGGCAGTGGCTTGAAGCAGTCCATCATCGGCGGCGTGGGTAGGGGAGCGGACGTGCGGCACGACCAGCTCAGGCCTCGGCGCCGACGTTCCAGAACGCCTGTTGTACACCGGCTTCGCCCTCCAGTGCCTGTATCACCGCGTCCAGTTCGTCGGCACGCACCGCGGTGGCGTAGAGGGTCGCGGCGATCTCCACGTCCTCATGCCCGAACGCATGCTGGTCGACCTCGCGCGCCGGGTACTGGGCTGCCTCCAGCAGTTCGATCAGTCGCTCGCGCATTTCGCCGTGCACGGCCCGCACGCAGATCACGTAGACCACGTAGGTCGCCTCGATCGACGAGGCCTTCGGCGGGTTGCGGTTGATCCGGTTCGCCATCGGTCGCAGCAGGGTATTGCTGAGCAGCACGAACGCCGCCGCCAGTACCGCTTCGGCCACCAGTCCGGCGCCGGCGCAGGCACCGACCGCGCCCGAGCCCCACAACGTGGCTGCGGTATTGAGCCCGGTGACGTTGGCGCCTTCCTTCATGATCGCACCGGCGCCGAGAAAGCCGATCCCCGACACCACGTAGGCCACCACCTGCACGGCGCCTTGTGGCCCGCCGTGCAGTTCGAACAGACGATCGCCGAGCGAGACGAAGATCGCCGCGCCGACTGCGACCAGGGTATTGGTGCGCAGGCCGGCGGTACGCTGACGCACCTGACGCTCGAAGCCGATGATCGCGCCCAGGACGAAGGCGGCCGACAGACTGACCAGCGTATCGAGCAGGGCGGCGGGATCGAACAGGCGGAGGGCTTCCATGGGCGTGTTCCTGGGCGCAGTGAGGGGACCGCAGAGGGCGGCCCTAGGCAGGGGGAAAGGCGGCGATGCGCTGTGCACGCCGTCGGGCGGTGGGCGACTGAGAGGCGCGTGCCGCCCCGGTGCGGATCGTGCAGGGCTGCGGCGTCGCGGGCTCAGGAGCGATGCAGTCCGCGTGTCGCGGGGCACCACGCCAGTGCCAGCTGCAGCCAGCCCGATGCCGTTGCAGTGCCGTCGGCAGCATGCAGGCGCCGCTGCGCGGCATGCGGCATCCGCACACGGACGCGGATGCGGTCGGTTGCTGGCAAGAGCGACAGGGCATCGGCCATCACCCGTGGGGACTGCGCCGACAGCGCCTTGGCGAAGGCACGCGCACCATGGGTGGCGAGCAGGTGGCGCAGCGCCTCGGCACGGTGCATGGCCACGGCGGCGCGCAGCGCGCGCTGCAGGCAGCGCTGCATGCGGAAGGACAGAAAGAACAGCATGACGACCTCCTTGCGGCGCATGGCCGGCAAGAACGTCGCCGCAGGGCGGGCGTCTTCCGGCTTAGCGCAAGGCAATGACCAAGGAACGGGATGGCGTGCGAGGAGCGGCGATGGCGCCGCTTCGATGCGGGTCGGGGTCCATGGCGATCTCCGGCGAGGTGGGGAATGCCACCGTGATGACGATGGCGGTCAGCGCGCGGCCAGTGCGGGCGTTCGCTCGCCCGCGGTCGCGGCACGCTGCGTTGCGACCGACAAAGTCTGACATGCGCGCCAGCGCCAACCCAGCATGCATGCGGTCGTGGCGCATGCACATCGGCATGCCTCACCTATACCAAGGTATCGCCTCAGTTCTCGCCCCGGCTGCGTTGGTGACCTAGGCCCGTGGCGCAGCTGCTGCGACGCGGGCGGCTACACTGGCGGCATGCAAACCGATCCCCATTTCCTGATCCTGGCCGCCCTGTTGTGCGCGGTCATCCTGTTGCTGCTGGCCGTGCTGCTGCGCCGTGGTGGCGGTGCCACGCTGGAGCTGGCCTTGCGCGAAGAGCAGCGCAGCGGCCGCGGCGAGTTGCGCGAGCAGCTCGAGGGTCTGGCCCGCCAGCAGGACGCACGTCTGGATCTGTTCGCGCGCAATCTGGCCGAGCTGTCCACGCGCGTGGATCAGCGGCTGGAGCTGTTGCGTGACGCGCTTGGCGAGGATGCGCGCAAGGCGCGCGCCGAATCGGCTGCGTCACAGCAGCGGACCGGCGAGCTGCTCCATCAGCGGCTGGTGGACGTGCGTACCCAGCTGGATGCCTTCGGCCAGCAGCAGGACACCCGCATCCAGGCCTTCGGCCAGCAACTGACCGAGCTGATCGCGCGTTCCGACACGCACATGACCGCGCTGCGACAGGCCTTGGCCGAGGATGCGCGCAAGGGACGCGAGGAGGCCGGCCAATCGCAGCAGCGCTCCACCGAGGCCTTGGGGCAGCGCTTGGCCGAGTTGACCCAGCGCAATGAGCAACGCATCGGCGAGCTGCGCACCACGCTGGAACAGCAACTGGCCGCGCTGCAGAACGACAACGCCAGCAAGCTCGAGCAAATGCGCGCCACCGTCGACGAGAAGCTGCAGACCACCCTCAACACCCGCCTGGATGCGTCCTTCAAATTGGTCTCCGAGCGGCTGGAGCAGGTACAGCGCGGCTTGGGCGAAATGCAGCAGCTGGCCACCGGTGTGGGCGACCTCAAGCGCGTGCTGAGCAACGTCAAGAGCCGCGGTGGTTGGGGCGAAGTGCAGCTGGACAACATCCTCGAGCAGACCCTCACCGCCGAGCAGTACGCGCGCAGCGTGCGGGTGCGTCCCGACAGCGGCGAGGCGGTGGACTTCGCCGTGCGCCTGCCTGGGCGTGGCCAGGCCGACACGCCGGTGTGGCTGCCGATCGACGCCAAGTTCCCGCGTGAGGACTACGAGCGCCTGCTCGACGCACAGGAGGCCGGCGACATCGAGCAGTTGCGCATCAGCGGCAACCAGCTCGAGCGCGCCATCCGCGTCCAGGCCAAATCGATCGGCGACAAGTACATCTGTCCGCCGCACACCACCGATTTTGCGGTGATGTTCCTGCCGACCGAGGGACTGTACGCCGAGACCATCCGCCGGGCCGGGCTGGTCGATGCGCTGCAGCGCGAGTACCGGGTGGTGATCGCCGGGCCGACCACCGTCACTGCGTTGCTCAACAGTCTGCAGATGGGCTTCCGCACCCTGGCCATCGAGCAGCGCTCCAGCGAGGTGTGGGGCCTGCTGGGAGCGGTCAAGAGCGAGTTCGGCAAGTTCGCCGGCATTCTGGAAAAGGCGGAGCGGCAGATCCACACCGTCGGCAAGACGCTGGGCGATGCCGGGCGCAAGACCCGCACCATCGAGCGCCGCCTGCGTGGAGTGGAAAGCCTGTCCAGCGAACAATCGCAGGCGTTGCTGGAGCTCGGCAGCGACGATGCCGGTCCCGGCGATGACGAGGCCGGCGACGAGCAGGAATAGCGCCGGCGGCACGCCGTTGCGGCGCTGGTGGCGCGAGTCGCGGGCGTGGGTCGTACGGAGGCCACGGCATAGCGACGCTGGTGCGCCGCGGACGTGTGTTCGTTGGGTGTGGGTGATCGCCACACTTGGCCGATGGTGTGGCCGCTGCTGCAAATCGCCGGTAACGGCGTGGCGGTGCTTGCGCACGAAGACATGGGGGACTGCCGGTGGATTGGCGCGCGTTGATTGCAGGCACGCCTGGCACCCATGCAATGACACGGTTGCCATCCGGCGGCTGGGACCTGGCCGCAGGCAGATGCCGGCACAACTGCGCGCCGCCGCCACGCGCTGCCGACGGTGCCGCTGGCATGCTGGCCGCACCTCGTTCCGGACCTGCCGCATGTTGAATCGATGGATCCCCGCCCTGGTCTGCGCGCTGTGGGTGTCGGCCTGCTCGACGCCGCCGGCCGCGCCTTCTGCCGCGACGGCCGGCAGCACCGCCGCTGCGGCATCGCCAGCAGCCGATGCCGCGGCCTGCACGGCCCAGGGTGGCCAGCTGCGGCCGGTGGGCCGCCTGCAGATTCCACGCTGCGTGGTGCCCTATGCCGATGCCGGCAAGGCATGCAGCGACACATCGGACTGTCGCGGCGACTGCCTGGCGACCAATATCGTGCCGACCGGTACCGCCACCACCGGCACCTGCCAGCGCGACAGCGATCGCTTCGGTTGTCGGCAGCAGGTGGTCGGCGGCAAGGGCCAGGCGGCGCTCTGTATCGACTGAAGTCTTGCATCGACTGGACTTTCGACAGGCCTTGCTGCTGCGGTGTTGAGCAGCGACGCCGTTGCCCTTGACCCGCGATGATCCGGTGCTGCGTGCGCTTGGCCAGGCGCGCGATGCTGCCCGGGAGTGATGCAAGACCGTCATGCTCGCGACCGCAGAGGCGGTGGGGGTCACTCGCCAGCATCGCAGGCTGTCCACAGACCGACTGCAGAGCGCGGCAAAGATCGCGACCGTGCTGCCAGCGCAACGGCGCCCAAGATCGCAGCCCGTGGCATCGCGGGCGTGGGCCGGCGGTCTATGCTTGTCGCTTTCCACCCCAGGACACGCCGATGCACCAGACGCTGTACGACATTCCCGTGACCACCATCGACGGCCAGCCCGCCAGCCTGGGCGATTACCGCGGCAAGGTGTTGCTGGTGGTCAACGTCGCTTCCAAGTGTGGCCTCACCCCGCAATACGCCGGCCTGGAAGCCCTGTACCGCGACAAGCACGCGCAGGGCTTGGAAGTGCTGGGCTTTCCGGCCAACGACTTCAAGGGCCAGGAGCCGGGCAGCGAGGCCGAGATCGCCCAGTTTTGCCAGCTCACCTACGAGGTCAGCTTCCCGATGTTTTCCAAGATCGCGGTGACCGGCGATGACGCCCATCCCTTGTACCAGGCATTGACCCAGGCGCGTCCGCAGGCCACCGGCGACGGCCCGATGCGCGAGAAGCTCGCCGGCTACGGCATCGACGCCAATCCGGCGCCGGGCGTGCTGTGGAACTTCGAGAAATTCCTGATCGGCCGCGACGGCACCGTCATCGACCGCTTCGCGCCCGATGTGCCGGCAGACGATGCGCACCTGCGTGCAGCGGTGGATGCTGCGCTGGCTGCATAGGGCGTGGCGGACTCAGCGCCAGCCTTATCCGCAGTGCTGCAAGAGCCAACGAAAAACCCGGGATCGCTCCCGGGTTTTTCGTTGTGTCGCGTCGATGCATACGCTCGGACGATCAACGTCCCCAGTTCGGCATCGGCATCGCGTCCACCGGCACCGTGCTGTCCTTGTCCTCGCGCAGGTAGTCGGGCAGTTCGTTGTTCTTGTCGCGCTGGCTGCGCAGGTCGCGAGTGATCTGGTAATTACGCCGCTGCAGCCAGGCATCGCGGGTCAGTGCGTATTCGTCCGGTGCCTGGTCGCGCAGCGCATCCAGCGACATCAGCTGGGCGCGCGTATCGACCAACTGCAGGCCCTGCAGGGCAAAACGGGTGCCGCCATCGTCGACCTGGCGCAGC
Organism: Xanthomonas maliensis; assembly: GCF_009192945.1. Classification (GTDB taxonomy): domain Bacteria; phylum Pseudomonadota; class Gammaproteobacteria; order Xanthomonadales; family Xanthomonadaceae; genus Xanthomonas; species Xanthomonas maliensis. The sequence goes on from NZ_NSET01000025.1 coordinate 44,271, forward strand.
GGCGACAGCGGGATGTCGCCGGCCAGGCCGAAGGTGTCGCGCACCGTCCGCGGCCCGAACAGCGGCAGTTCGAAGTAGCGCGAATTGCGCCAGCCCCAGGCGCCCAGCGTCTGACCGAAATCTTCGCTGCGGCGGGGGATGCCGGCCGCGCTGGCGGGGTCGAACAGTCCGGCCACACCCAGCGTGCTGTTCATCAGGAAGCGCCCCAGCGTCTGCACCGCGAACACCGGATGGCCCTGCAACAACTGGTTGACCATGGTCAGCGGCGAACCGAGGTTGTCGAAGAAGTTGGTCACGCCCAGCCGGGCCGGCTGCGGCACCACCTTGACGTAGGCGTTCGCCAGCGGGCGCGCGACGGTCCGGTCGACCGCCATGTTGAAGCGGTGCATGCCGCGGTTGTAGCGCTCCCAGGGATCGTAGCTCGGCGTCGCGCCGGGCGTGGCAGCACTGGCGTCGGCGCTGGCGCCGGCCTGCGGGGTGCCGCCGCCGTACAGGGCAGCGTAGTCGTCCTCGGCCGAGGTCGGCTGGCCGCCCGCGGCGTCCGTCACCGCAGCAGGCGTGTTGCTGGCGCTCGGCGGTGCACTGACTGCAGCCGGCAGGCTGTCGGCCGCGGCGAACCCGGCGGCCGCCGGCTGCGCGGTGGTGGCGGCATCGTCGCGCACCGGCGCCGTTGTCGGAGCGGCATCGTTTGCAGCGGCAGTCGGTGCGGTGGACTTGGGCGTCTGGCTGGCGCAGGCCGCCAGTAGCAGGCAGGCCAGCAGGGAGAGGGGACGGAGCTGGGTCATGGGGGTGGCGCTCAGGCCTGGAAATCGAGAGTGGGCGACAGGCGATAGGCGGCACGTAGCTCGTCCAGTCCGGACGCCGTGCCCACCACCTGACCGCTGCCGTTGTTGCCGCGCAGACGCGCCGCCAGTTCGGCCAGCATCGCCACCCCGGCACTGTCCAGGCGCTGCACGCCGGACAGATCCAGTGCGGTGCTGCCATCCAGCTGCGCCAGCGCCTGCGGCCAAGCCGCCGTGACTGCCGCACGGTCCAGCACGCCGGTCATCACCAGCGTGCTGCCGTTGCGCTGCACGGTGCTGTTACTGGCCATTGCCAGCCGGCGCGCCGCCGACCTGCATGCTGCCGCTGCGCAGCTCGGCAGCGACCTTGGCGATGCCCTTCTCGCGCAGCGGACCGTCGAACTGGCCCTTGAAGGTCTGCACGTAGGAAATGCCTTCGATCATCACATCGAAGATCTTCCACTGGCCACCGACATTGCGCATCAGGTAATCGACCGGGGTCGGGTCGTTGCCGGCACGCACCAGGTCGGTGGAGACCTTGACGCCGCGGTTGCCCGGCAGCGCGCTCTCGGACTTGGCGCGGAAGGTCGGTTTGCCTTCGAAGTTCAGCAGTGCGGTGCCGTAGCGCTGCATCAGGTTGTCGGCCATCGCGTCGGCGAACAGCTTGATGTCGGCATCGGAGGCGCCGCGGGCGTGCACGCCCAGCACCAGACGCGCCGCATAGTCGCGGTCGAAGGCGCGGTTGAGTTCGCCGTCGATGAACTGACGCAGGGCGGCCGGGTTCTGCTTGAACTCGGCGCGGCGCTGTTCCAGCGTGGTCAGGATGCGGGTGCTGCTGTCGATGACGGTCTTGGTGGCCGCGCCCTGGGCGGGGGCGCTGGCAGCGGCCGACTGCGCCAGCACGGTGGCCGGTGCGCACACCAGCAGGGTCGAGGCAAGGACGGCGGAAAGCAGGGTGGTCTTCATTGATGCGGTTCCGTGGAGGGAGAAGCGGCCGCTGCCGGGGCGGGGGCCTGGTTGCCAGCTGCAGAGTTACCACCGCCGCCGCTGAACATGTACTTGCCAACCAGTTGCAGCAGATCCACCGCCGGTTGGGTGAAGGCGATTTCCTCGCCCGGCTTGAGGGTCTCCGGGTCGCCGCCCGGTTGCAGACCGATATAGCTCTCGCCCAGCAAGCCGCTGGTGAAGATGCCGGCCGAGGTGTCGGCAGGCAGGTCCTTGTACTTGCTGTCCAGCGACAAGGTGACCACCGAATCGAACTTGACCGGATCCAGGCCGATGTCGGCGACCTTGCCGATGGTGACCCCGCCGATCTTGACCGGCGCCTGCGGGCGCAACTGGCCGATCTGGGTGAAGCGGGCGATCAGCGTGTACTGACTGGAGCCGAAGCCCCAGCGCTGGTTGGTCGAGGCCACCGCCAGGACCAACAGTGAGGCCAGGGTCAGCAGCAGAAACGCGCCGACGGCGAATTCGAGTCGTGGTCCACGCATGGCCATGGGGTCACCTAAACAACATTGCGGAAAGGACGAAGTTGAACATCAACACCAGCAGCGAGGCATTGACCACCGCGCGCGTGGTGGCGACCGAGGTGCCCTCGATGGTGGGCTCGGCATGGAAGCCGACGTAGGCGGCGACCAGCGCGGCGGTGCCGCCGAAGATGGCCGACTTGAGCATCGCCACGCCGAAGTCGTCCCAGACATCGACGCTGTTGCTCAGCCCCGACCAGAACGTGCCGTTGTCGATGCCGAGCACGTGCACGGCTTCGAAATAGCCGCCAGTGATCGCCAGCGAACAGAACACCCCGGTCAGCAGTGGAACGGTCAGCACCGCTGCCCAGAAGCGCGGCGCGACCGCCTTGGCGACCGGGTCGATGGCCATCAGCTCCAACGCCTTGATCTGGTCGGTGGCGCGCATCAGGCCCAGTTCGGCAGCGATCGAGCTGCCGGCGCGGCCGATGAACAGCAGCGCGGTCAGCACCGGCGCCAGTTCGCGGTAGAGCGACAACCCCAACAACGTGGACAGCGCATCGGAGGCACCGTAGGTCGTCAACGTGCGGTAGCCCTGCAGCGTCAGTACCAGGCCGACGAAGGCGCCGCCGACGGCGATGATCGGCAGCGAGCGTGCACCGACCTTGTAGATCTCGCGCACCAGCTCGGCGCCCAGATCGCGCGTGGGCAGGGAGCCACGCAGCACGGTCAGCGAGAACAGCCCAGCACGGCCGAGCGACCGGATCGAATCGACGAAGGCCATCAGGCGGCGCTCCGTGCGCGCGGTGCCGCATCGAAGGCGATCGGACCATCCGGCTGCCCATGCAGGAACTGCTGCACCAACGGATCGGTGCTGGCTTGCAGCGCGGCCGGGGTGCCGTTAAAGACGATGCCGCCGTTGGCGATCACCACCGCCTGGTCGCAGATCGGCAGGGTTTCATGCACATGGTGGCTGACGATGATGCTGGTCAGTCCCAGGCTGTCGTTGAGGCGCTTGATCAGACTCATGATCACACCCGAGGCGATCGGGTCCAGGCCGGTCAGTGGCTCGTCGTAGATCATCAGCGGTGGATCCAGCGCCAGCGCGCGCGCCAGTGCGACGCGGCGGGCCATGCCGCCGGACAGCTCGCGCGGCCAAGCATCGGCAGCGGCCAGCAGGCCCACCGCATGCAGCTTCATCTGCACCAGCCGATCGAGCACCGGACGCGGCAGGCGAGTGTGGGTGCGCAGCGGCAAGGCCACGTTCTCGGCCACGCTGAGGTCGGTCAACAGACCATTGCCCTGCAACAGCACGCCGACATTGCGACGCATCTCCAGCAGCGCGCGCGCGCCGCGCGGAATCTCCGCGCCGAACAGCGTCACCGTGCCGGCCACCGGCCGCAGTTCGCCAGTCAGCGCCGCCAGCAAAGTGGACTTGCCGCTACCGGATGGACCCAGCACCGCGGTGATGCTGCCCGTCGGCACCGCCAGCGACACATTGCGCAGGATCGCGCGCCCGCCGCGGTCGATACGGACCCCGGACAATTGCACGACTGCAGACGCGGGTGCGGACATTGGTGCCCTTAACAGAATTCCAACGGGATAGAGTAACCGCCCTGCGGCTGAACATAACCGAACTGGCGCGTGCAGTATTGTCGCATGTCCTTCTCGGACCATGGCTGTAGCGGAGCATGTCGTATGCAACAGCGCGTCTCACCGGTGGGTGCCACCTCGACGCTTCGGGGGAAAGGGATCTGCCTGCGCATGCATGGCGTGCATGCACCAGCACATCGCGAACAGGCAGACCGACAGCGGCCTGACGCCCTGCCAGATGTGTCACCGTCGACGCGCGTCGATCCGCTTTGCACGGAGGGTGCGCGAAGGGGCACCAGTGCCTAGCGAATCTGATCTGATGCGCCGACTGATTGAGAGATCGACGCCTGACGCAGTGATCACCGCTCTGCGTTGCTTGCTGCCGCATTCGACACCGAGGTGAGCAGGCGACCAGAGTGCGCCTCGGGCCAGGAGCAGCGTCGGACGAAGGCCGCGCCGCAATCGGTGTCGCAGATGGGGCCGGTTGCGATTGCCGGCAGGCGGGATGCGTGCGGATGTTGCCAGTCCCGGCAGATGCAGGCATCCGTCCGCTGCAGTCTGGCACCCATAGGGCATGGCGACAGGCGTGAACCCGCCGGGGAGTGCCTGTCGGCATCGCGATGCGTCGCCGGTGCGGAGAGGGCCCTGGCATGCTTGCCGATGCGGTGGCACATCGCGATCCGGCACAATGCGCCCACGCATGCATGCCACCTCCGCGCCCGATTTCCGTCTGTATCCGTCCAACGCGCTGGATACGCTCGCTGCCCTGCTTGCGCAGGAATTGCGTCGGCCGGTGCCTGGGCAGCCGCTGCTGCAGCCGGAGGTGGTGCTGATCCCGCAGGTAGCGATGCGCCGCTGGCTGCAGTCCACGCTGGCCAGCGAGCATGGGGTCGCCGCCAACCTGGAATTCCTCACCCCCGGCGAATTCGTCGCGCGCGCGCTGGAGCGCAATCTCGGCCCGGCCGACGACGATCTGGACATGGCCACCACGCAGTGGCGGTTGTACGAGGCGCTGCAGGCCGACCTGGGCAACGACGCGGCGCTGGCACCATTGGCCGGCTATCTGGCCGACGGCGATGCGCTCAAGCCGTGGGCACTGGCGGGCGAGCTGGGCAATGTGTTCGAGAAGTACCAGGCCTGGCGGCGCGACTGGTTGCTGCGCTGGGAAGCCGGTGCCGATCCGGACGACCCGCAGGCACGATTGTGGCGTGCGATCGCCAGTGGCCGGCAGTACCGCGCCCGCCGCATCGGTCACTACCTGGATCGCCACGCGCGCCCCGACGGACCGCTGCCGCAGGGGCTGCCGGCGCGGCTGTTCGCCTTCGCCATCCTCAACATCTCTCCGGACGTGTTGCGCGTGCTGGCGACCCAGGCGCGAGTGGGCACGCTGCATTTCTACCTGCCCACGCCCACGCAAGGCTATTGGGGCGATCTGCAGACGCTGTGGCAGCGCCGTCGCGAGGCCGGCGCGGTGGCGTTGTTTGCCGAACAGGTGCAGGAACACCCACTGCTGCAGGCCTGGGGCGCGGCCGGGCGCGACTTCATGGCACTGATCGGCGACTACGAAGTGGTGCATCCGTTGGCCGAGATCACGGCCTATGCCGATCCGCTCGACTCCGGTCGTCGTCCGCTGGTGGCCGGCGGTCTGGGCGACAGCTTGCTGCGGCGCATGCAGAGCGACTTATTCCATCGTCGCGCGCCGGCCACGCCAGCGCCGCTGAGCGACGTCGACCGACACGATCCCAGCCTGCAGGTGCACGCCTGCCATACCCGCCTGCGCGAATTGCAGGTGTTGCACGACCAGCTGCGCGCGCTGCTCGACGACCCCCGCTTCGAGCCGCCGCTGCAGCCGCGCGAGATCGCCGTGCTGTCGCCGGACATCGACCCGTACGTGCCGTACCTGGACGCGGTATTCGGCAGCCACGGCAGCGACGACGCCTTGCCGTACGCGCTGGCCGATGCCAGCCCGTTGGCGAGCGAGCCGTTGGCCGACGTGTTCCTGACCTTGCTCAATCTGCCGATCGCGCGCTTCGGCCTGCACGAAATCCTCGACCTGCTGGCCGCCGCGCCGATCGCCGAGGCCGCCGGCCTGGACGAGGCAGGACTGGAGCGCCTGCGCGGCTGGCTGCAGGCCGCCGGTGCGCGCTGGGGCCTGGATGCAGCGCATCGGCGCCAGCACCAGGCACCCGGCGACGATGCCTATACCTGGCGGTTTGCGCTGGATCGCTTGCTGCTCGGCCACGCCAGCGGCGCCGAGCAGGACATCGACGGCGTGGCGCCGTGGCCGCAGCTGGAGGGTAGTGCACTGACCGCGCTGGACACACTGCTGCGGTTGCTGCGCGTGCTGGAGTCCGCACAGGCAGCCTTGGCCGAGCCGATGACGCCAGCGGACTGGCGCGAACAGCTGCTCGAGCTGCTGCAGGCGCTGTTTCCCGGCACGCCTGCCACGCCGCGCGCGCAACGTGCGTTGGACCGGCTGCGCAGCCTGATCGACCAGTTCGCCCGCGACGCGCAACGCGCGCAATACGCCGGTCGCGTGCCGGCCGAGGTGGTGCGTGCGCACTTTGCTGCGGTGCTGGGCGAGTCGGACACGCGTGCGCCGCTGCTCACCGGCGGCATCAGCTTCGGCCGCATGGTGCCGATGCGGCTGCTGCCGTTCCGGGTGATCTGCCTGCTCGGCATGAACGATGGCGATTTTCCGCGCCGCGACCCGGCCGCCGGGCTCAATCGCCTGACCGCCGAGCTGGGCAGCGAACGGCGCCGGCATGGCGATCGCTCCACCCGCGAGGACGACCGCTTCCTGTTCCTGCAACTGTTCGCCTCGGCGCAGGAGGTGTTCTACCTCAGCTATCTCGGCGCCGATGCGCGCGATGGCAGCGTGCGCGAGCCCTCGGTGCTGGTCAGCGAATTACTGGCCGGCGCCGCGCAGTACCATGCCGACCCGGCGGCACGCGACGCATTGGTGGTGCATCACCCCTTGCAGCCGTTTGCCGCGGCCGCCTTCGGTGCGCCGGAGGCCGACGACAGCGACCCGCGCCGTTTCAGCTATCGCCGGCAATGGCGCCCAGCGGTGGACAGCCTCACCGGCCAGCGGCATGCGCTGGCGCCGTGGGTCGCCGGCGCACTGCCTGCCGCCGGGCTCGCCTTGCCCAGCCGCATCGCCATCGACGACATGCGGCGGCTGTTCGCCGACCCGGCCGGCCAGTTCCTGCGGCATCGGCTGGGCATGCGCCTGCCCGATCCGGCCAGCGAAGACAGCGATCTGGAGCCACTGCTCGCACCCACCCGCGGGCTGGATCAATACGGCTTGCAGCAGCAGGTGTTCGGCGCCGCGCTGGCCGATGACGTGGACGGCCTGTACGAACGTCTGCGCGCGCGCGCGCTGCTGCCCTCCGGCCCGCTCGGCCGCCGCCAGCTCGACGAGCGGCTGGCGCAACTGCGCCCGTATGCGCAGGCCTTTCGGCAATGGCGCGGCGATGCCGCGCCACAGGCGCAGCGGCTGGAAGTGCAGTTGGGCGAGATCGCGCTGCATGGGCGCATCCCCGGCTGGTATGCCGCTGGCGTGGGCCGCGTGCAGGTGGGCCCGCTCAGCGGCCGCAACGTGATCGGCCACGGTCTGGAATGGCTGCTGCTGCGTGCCGCCGGCGAGCACGCCCCGTATGTGCGCTTCTTCGAGCACGACGATCACCTGGGCCCGCATCCGATGGATGCCGCGCCGCTGTCGCAAGCGCAGGCGCAACGCGCGCTGGGCGAGCTACTGCAGCTGTATCGGCAAGGCCTGCAGGCACCGCTGGCGTTTGCGCCCTACAGCAGCTGGAAATACCACCAGGCCGCGCGCAGCGAGGACCTGGACAAGGCCATCAAGGACGCCGCCGGGCAATGGCAGGCCAGCTTCGGCTGGAGCGAAGCGCAGCGCCCGGAGTTGCGCCTGGTCCATCGTGGCCGCGACCCGTTCGCCGATGCGCGGCGCTTCGTCGACTTCGCCACCACCAGCCATCGTCTCTACAGCCTGCTCGAACAAGGCGATGCCGACGTCGCCCTCGACCATGCGCGGCTGATCGACAGCTGGCGGCACTGGCAGGGCACGCAGGAGGACGCCGAGTGAGCACTGCGGCGGCGACCGATCCCTACCTGCAACTGCCGCTGCATGGCGTGCGCCTGATCGAGGCCAGCGCCGGCACCGGCAAGACCTTCACCGTGGCCACGCTGTTCACCCGCCTGGTCGTCGAGCGCGGCCTGCGCATCGGCCAGATCCTGGCGGTGACCTTCACCGATGCCGCCACCCAGGAACTGCGACGGCGTCTCCGCGAGCGCCTGGTGTTGGCGGCCACCCTGGTCCCCGACGCCCCCGTAGGAGCGGCCCAGGCCGCGACCGACCCGCAGGCGGCCCACGCCCCACCAGATTCCGTAGGAGCGGCCCCGGCCGCGACCGAACCACCGGCAACGCAGTCACCCGACGCTCCATCAGCTTCGGTCGGAACAGCCCCGGCCGCGACCGATCTCGCCAACGACCCGTCGCGGCCTGGGCCGCTCCTACGCGACGCGCCCGACGTCCTGCTGACCCGCGCCATCCTCACCGCGCATCTGCTCGCCAGCGGCGAAACCCCGGCCGCACTGCGGCGCCGCCTGCAACAGGCGGTGGAAGAGATCGACTTGGCATCGGTGTTCACCATCCATGGCTTCTGCGCCCGCGTGCTGCGCGAGCACGCACTGGAAAGCGGCCAGGCGTTTGCCGCGCCGCAGTTGCTGGCCAACGATCGCGAATTGCTCGCCGAAGTCGCCGCCGACCTGTGGCGCCAACGCGCCGCCGATGCGGCGATGGCCGAGGATCTGATCGCGCTGTGGCAGGGCGGCCCGCCGGCCCTGGCCGCCGATCTGCGCGCGCTGGTCCGCCACCCACAGGTGCTGCCGGCCGTGTCCAGCGGCGATGACGCTGCCGACGCGCTGCTGCAGGCCTTGCACGCAGCCAGCCATGTGTTGGCGAGCGCGTTTCAGGCGCATGGCACTGCCTGTTTCGAGGCCATCGCCTCGGCCATCGACGCCGGCATCCTCAGCAAGGTCAGCTACAGACCGGAGTGGCTCACCGCGTTGTGGCATTGGCTCGACACGTTTGCCGCCGCGCCGTCGGCCGCCGCCACGCCGCATCCCAAGCTGGCCAAGTTGCATGCCGATGCACTGACCGCCGGCACCAACAAGACGTTTGCCGGCCGCACCCCGAGCTCGCCGCTAAGCCATGCCGTCGACGGCTATCTCAACGCGCTGGCACGGGTGGAGGCATGGCGCAGCCGTCGCCGCATCCGCTTGCTGCATGCCTTGCGCGGCGATGCGATCGCCCGCCTGGCGCTGCTCAAGCGACAGCGCCGTGTGCAGACCTACGACGACTTGATCGATGGCGTGGCGCAGGCGTTGGAAGGCCCGCAGGCCAACGTCCTGGCCCGGCAGTTGCGCAGCCAGTATGCGATCGCCTTGGTGGACGAATTCCAGGACACCGACGATCGCCAATGGACGATCTTCTCCAATGTGTTCGGCGAAGGCCCCTTGGCCCGCGCCGCCGGCCTGCCGCCGGCGCTGTTCCTGATCGGCGATCCCAAGCAGGCCATCTACGGCTTCCGTGGCGGCGATGTGCGCACCTATCTCGCTGCGGCGCGCACCGCCGAACCGGCGCCGCCGTTGGGCCACAACTTTCGCTCGCGGCCCGGCGTGCTGGCGGCGATCGATGCGCTGTACGCGCAGGCCGGCTATCGCGAGGCCTTTCTCACCGATGGCATTGCCTTCCATCCGGTGCAGCCGGGCACCAAACGGCTGCAGACCGACCTGCAACGCGCCGGCGCCACCGCGCCGGCGCTGACGCTCTGGCGCGCGCCCGAACCGCCGCCGCCCGCCAAGGGCAAGCCAAAACCCTGGAGCGCTGGCCGCGCCCGCGAGCTGGCCACCGCCGCCTGCGTCGCAGCGATCCGCGGCTGGTTGGCCGAGGGCCATGACGGCACCGCCACCATCACCGGTCGCCCGGTGCAGGCCGGCGACATCGCCGTGCTGGTGCGCAGCCATGGCGAGGCCACGCGCATCCAGCAGGCGCTGGGCGCGGTGGGCATTGCGGCGGTCGCCGCGGGCAAACAAAGCCTGTTCGCCACCGACGAGGCGCTGGAACTGCTGGCGCTGCTGCAGGCCTTGCTCGATCCCGGCGACGACAGCCGTCTGCGTGCCGCCCTGGCCACCGTGTTGATCGGCGAAGATGCCATCGCCATCGCCGCCTTGGAGCGCGACGGCGAACGCCACCGGCGCTGGCAACAGCAGGCGCTGGACTGGCGCGAGCGCTGGCAGCGCGGTGGCCCGCTGGCATTGATCGGCGAGCTCGGTGCCGCGCAAGGGCAACGCCTGCTCGCGTTGGTCGACGGCGAGCGCCGGCTCACCAACTACCTGCAGCTGGCCGAACTGCTGCAGGAGGCCGATGCGCGCGCGCTCGGCCCGCATGGTCTGGTCGACTGGCTGGCGCGTCGCATTGCCAATGCCGACAAAGACGACGACGCCCAGCAACTGCGGCTGGAGTCGGATGCACGCCGCGTGCAGATCGTCACCCTGCACAAGAGCAAGGGCCTGGAATACCCGCTGGTGTTCTTGCCGTACATCGGCATCGGCCGCACCGACAAGGGCGCCGGCCGCCATTGCGTGGTGCATACGCCCGACGGCAGGCGTCAGTTGCAATGGAACGTGTCCAAATGGAGCCAGGATAAGGACGATCCCGCATGGAGCGCCGCCGAGGCCGCCTGGAAGCAGGAACAACGCGCCGAGGATGCACGCTTGCTCTATGTCGGCCTGACCCGCGCCGAGCACGCCTTGTGGATCGCCACCGGCCCATTCCATCGGCACGAGCGCACCGCCGTGGCCGGCATGCTGCGCGCGCTCGACGCGCTGCAAGCCACGGCAGGCGCCGACACGGTGGTGGTCGACACCGCCATGCCGCCAGCCAGTGTGTCGCGGTTGCCGCCGCCGAGCGAGGCGCAGGTGCCACCGGCGCGGGTGGCGCAACGACAGATCGCCCCGGAATGGTGGGTCTATAGCTTCACCCAACTGGCCAACGCCGATGCCGGTGCCGCCAGCGATCCGATGGCCAGTGCCACCGTGGTCGGCAGCGGCGGCAGCGACGAACCGGCCGCCAGCGACGTGGCCGCCGTGGCGGTCGCCAGCGAGGCCGAGCCGTTCGATCCGCGCTTTGCCGGTAACCGCTTCGGCGTGGTGATGCACGACGTGTTCGAGCGCTGCGACTTCGCCGCCTGGCGCGACTGGCAGCCGACCCAGGCCGCGCCCGAGGGCCAAGCCGCACCGATCCTCGAAGCGCTGCAACGCGGCGGCTATGCCCAGGACGAACTGGCCGATGGCTTGCGCATGCTCACCGCGCTGATCGGCCACACCCTGACCGTGGTCCTGCCCGAAGGCACCACGCTGGCCGCCGTGCCAGCGCCGCAACGCCGCAACGAGATGGAATTCCATTTCGCCATGCGCCCCACACGCATCGATGCCTTGCTGGCGCTGCTGCATCGCTTCAACGTGGTCAGCGACCGTCAGGCCTTCGGCGCGCGCCAGCGGCTGGAAGGCCTGATGACCGGTCTGATCGACCTGACCTACAGCGTCGATGGCCGCTGGTACGTGCTGGACTACAAGTCCAACCGCTTGCCGCGCTATGACGCCGACAGCCTGGCGCGCGCGATGGCCCATAGCGAATACGAACTGCAGGCGCTGATCTATACCGTGGCGCTGCACCGCTGGCTGCGCTTCCGTCTCGGCGATGACTATGACTACGAGCGCGATTTCGGCGGCGTGCGCTATCTGTTCTGCCGTGGCCTGGACGCGGCCCGTCCCGCGGTCGACGGCACGCCGGCGCCCGGCATCCACGCCTGGCGCTTCGCACCGGCGCTGGTGCAGTCCCTGGATGCGCTCTTCGCCGGCGCGTCGGCCGAGGCACTCGCATGAAGCCGCGCGCCGATCTGTACGAACAGCGCCGTCCATGCGCGTTCGATCATGGCCACGTGCCAAGTCTGACCCACGCGCTGCGTGCACTGTGCGCCAGCGTAGCTACGGAGGTCGTGCCATGAGGCTGCGTGCCGATCTGCACGTCAAGCGCTCCACAAGTGCGTTCGATCATGACCATGTGCCAGGCTTGACCCACGCGCTGTGCACCTTGCGCGCCAGCGCAGCTAGCGAGGTCGTGCCATGAGGCTGCATGCCACTCTGCACGTCAAGCGCCCTGCAAATGCGTTCGATCATGGCCGCGCGCCAGGGTGGACCCACGCACTGTGCGCCCTGTTCGCCCGCACAGCTGCCGAGGCCTTGGCATGAGTCTGCTCGCCGATCTACAGGCCAAGAACCATCTACGCACGCTCGACCACGCGTTCGCGCAGAGCCTGCGTCGGCTGCGTCCGGACACGCCCGATACCGTGCTGCTGGCCGCTGCGCTGGCCTCGCTGGCCGTGGCCAATGGCCATGCCGGCCTCGATCCGCGCCGCCCACGGCTGCTGGTCGATGCGGACGTCGCCTGGCCGGCTGCCGACGCCTGGATGGCCCAACTGCAGGCCTCGCCGTGGATCGCCCAACCCGAGGATCCGCTGGCTGCTGCGGCCAGCGATGCACCCCTCGTCCTTGAGCACGGCCTGCTCTACCTCCGCCGCTATCGCGAATACGAAGCCCGCCTGGCCGCCGGGTTGACCCGCATCGCGTCACACACGTTGCCAGCGACCGAGAGTGCTGCGCTCGCTGCGGTGTTTGCTGCGCTGTTTCCCAGCGCGACCACCGGCCAGGATCGCCAAGCCCAGGCCGCCGCGCTGGCGCTGCGCCGCGCCCTGCTGCTGATCACCGGCGGCCCCGGCACCGGCAAGACCACCACCATCGCCCGTTTGTTGCTGCTGCGTCTCGCCCAGGCGCATGCCGCCGGCCAACCGCCCCCCCGCATCGCGCTGGCCGCGCCCACCGGCCGCGCTGCCGAGCGCATGGCCGAAAGCCTGCGCATCGCGCTGGCGCGCGCGATCGAGCAGGGCTTGCCCGCAGAACCTCAAGGCGCATCCCCTCTCCCGCCTGCGGGAGAGGGTGCCCGCAGGGCGGGTGAGGGCACCGCTCCTACCGACGTCTCCTGGCACAGCGCCCTGCCCACCGGCGCCAGCACCTTGCATCGCCTGCTGGGCGTGATTCCGGATTCTCCGCACTTCCGTCACGACGCCGACAACCCGTTGCCGTTCGACCTCATCGTCGTCGACGAAGCCTCGATGGTCGACCTGCCGCTGATGTGCAAGCTGGTCGATGCGGTGGCCGATGGCACCCAGCTGATCCTGCTTGGCGATGCCGACCAACTGCCCTCGGTGGAAGCCGGCGACGTACTCGCCGCCATCCTGCAGGCCGCCGGTCCCGGCGACACGCTGCCGCCGGACGATGCGCGCGCGCTGCAACCCTTGCTGGGCAGCGCGCCCGTGACCGCCCCAGCCGCCAGCACACCCGCCGGTCACCTCGCCGGTCACCGTGTGCACTTGCTACGCGGCTACCGCCAGGCCGCCGACTTCGCCCTGGCGCCGCTGGCCGATGCCGTTCGCATTGGCGATGCCGACACCGCACTGTCGCTATTGCGCAGCGGCGCGCTGCCAGGCGTGCACTTCCACGAAGACGGCGATGACCCATTGAGCCTGGGCCGTGACGCCTTGCTCGCCCACTGGCACGCGCTGACCGCGACCAACGATCCGGCCGATGCCCTGCGCCAGGCCGGCCGCCTGCGCTTGCTCACCGCGGTGCGCGCCGGCCCGCAAGGCGCGCGCGGCCTCAACGCCCGTATCGAACAACTGCTGGCCGAAACCGGCTCCGGTGCCCGCCGCCTCGGTGCGGCCTCGCCCTGGTTTCACGGCCGCCTGCTGCTGATCACCGAAAACAGCTATCGCCATGGCCTGTTCAACGGTGACGTCGGCATCTGTCTGCGCAGCGAAGCCAGTCCCGCTTCGGCACGTGACCCGCAAGCCACCCTGGTGGCCTGGTTCGACGGCGATGGCGACGGCCAGGTGCGCGGCTTCCACCCCGCCGCGCTGCCGGCGCACGAAAGCGCGTTCGCCATGACCGTGCACAAGGCCCAGGGCAGCGAATTCGACGATGTCTGGCTGCAACTGCCCACCCGCGACGCCCGCGTGCTCAGCCGCGAACTGCTCTACACCGGCAGCACCCGCGCCCGTCGCAGCCTGCACCTGTGCGCAAGCGAAGCCGTCATCCGCAGCGCCCTGGCCCGCCACGCCGCACGCATCTCGGGCTTGGCGTGGCGGTTGGGGAGCAAGGGCGATACGTCGCAAGCCAGCGTTGCGCCCGAGCCAGCGGCAGAGCCGCCTGCCGGCGAGCCGGTGCAGGGTGCGTTGTTCTGATGACAGCAGCGCACCGCAAGCCACGAGTTCCCGTCAATAAGTCGCTTGAGTGAATATAACGCGTTGCGTTATATGGCGGCTTGCGTTATGGTTTGCCAATGATCAGGAGCTTCGCCGACAAGCAAGCCGAACAGATCTGGTCGGGTGAGCGTTCCCGCCGGTTGCCTGCCGACATTCAGTCGGTCGCGCGCCGCAAGCTGCGTATGCTCAACGCTGCTGTGCAGCTGGACGACCTACGCATTCCACCGGCAAATAGGTTGGAAGCGTTGAAGGGCACGCGGCGTGGTCAATACAGCATCCGGATCAACGATCAATGGCGCATTTGCTTCCAATGGATGGATGGCGATGTCTTCGGGGTCGAAATCGTCGATTACCACTGAGTACAAGGCATTTACCGATGGCAGCCCTACCGAACATCCATCCTGGTGAAATTCTGCTTGAGGAGTTTCTTGAGCCGCTAGGTATTAGCCAGAACGCGCTGGCCCGCGCAACGGGCGTGCCGCCGCGGCGCATCAATGAAATCGTATTGGGCAAGCGGGGGATCACCGCCGACACCGCCGTGCGCCTGGCCGCAGCGCTGGGTACCAGCGAGCGATTCTGGCTGGGCCTTCAGGCCGACTACGAACTGGAAGAAGCACATCGCGCATTGGGCGACCTGCCTGCGCGGATCAAACGGTTGGCAGCCTGACGGGCACGCGTTTGCCATGGCTGATCATCGCGTTGCCTGCTACAACGGCGACTGCCGATAGTTCGACGGCATTCGTCCCACAGGACCGCACCGATGGATCGACGTCGTCGTAAACGCATGCAGCGTTACTGGGCACGCGCAGAAGCGAAGGCGTACGTTGCGATCGACCGGCTGGACGCGGATCGTTGGTTTGACCTGTGGCACACACACCTGGACTGGAAGGGCCGCGGCCGCTCCTGCAGCGAGAACCGACGCATGGTGAATGCAGCGACGGTGCGGGTGTTGAGATACCTGGAGGCACGCCTGGCGCATCGCGGCACCGCCGTGCAGGTATGGGCGGACCTCAGCCCCGACACGATGAATACTGGGATCTAAGCCCACTCGGCCAACCCGAATGGCTCCACGTTTCCTGCCACATTTCCCAACCTCGACTGGCGCCAGCCGCTGCCCGCCGAGGTCGCTGCGGCCGTGCCTACGACCCACCGCGCAGGAACTGCCTCGTCCGAGGGCGCTACCTGGCATATCGTGCAGCGCCGGCCCGAGCTGGTCGTGGCGGAAACTCACACCGCGTCTGCGTTGCGCGCAATCGATGCGCCTAGTGGTCCCGGGCACTGACGAGAGCCACGTCGTGCGCCAGCCCTAAAGACAAGCGCCCCGCCTGCCGCGCACTCTCAACGCGGCGCCAGCAGGCTCGCCAAGGTATCCGGCCGATCTGCAATCCGCTGGAGTCTTGGGTAGCGCAGCGGCCCGGCGTAGGGGATCGTCACCTCCGCGCGCTGTTCGTCCTGCGCGGTGCCAAGCACGAGCGGGCGATGGGGCGAATTGCGTACGGCATCGCGCAGGACTTGCGGATCGAAGCGTGCACCGTTGACGGTCAGCAGGCGCGTGCCTGGCCGCAGTCCTGCCACGAATGCCGGGCCGTTCCAGGCGACCATGCGCACCAAGCCGTCGCCCCGAACCGTCAGTCCGATCGAATAGCGGAGATCGGACACGCCTGCTTCCACTTCGCTGGCGCGGAACGTCGCGGTCGGTGTGTCGGTATAGATCAGCGCCCAGCCATGCTGGGTCAGGCCGCGCGTGGGATCCAGTTCGTCGTGGGCATCGATCCAGCCGTGCAGAACGTCGGCCCAGTTTGCCGGCGCCACCGCGTTCAACGCGGCGCAGATGTCCTCGAACGTATAGGTGCGCGTGGGCGCGTCCGGACTGGCACCGGCAAAGAAGCCACGCGCAAAATCATCGATGCTGCGCCGGCCTGCACTGCGTTGCCGCAGCTCGGCGTCCACTGCCAGCCATAGCATCACGCCTTCGCTGTAGTAATCGCGCCGGCGCTGCCAGTCGCGCCACGGCACCGGCTGGTGCAGCATGAAGGCCGGGTAGTGCACATCGTCGGACAGCGAGCGCCATGACCGCCCGGGCCGCATCGCGACCTCGGCTGCGTCGATGGCCAGGCGGTCGCGCACCTCGTCCGCACTGAGCTGGCCCGCGCGCGTGGCCAGCACGCGTCCCCAAAACTCGGTCTGGCCTTCGTACATCCACAACAGGCTGCCGGAGACCGGCACGTTTGGGGTGGGCGCCCACAGATCGGCCGGCGTGCGGTACAAGCCGTTCCAGGCGTGCACGATTTCATGCGCGATCAGGTCGCGGGACAGCAGCTGGCCCGGCCAGTCCTGGAAGTGCGTCGACGCCAATGCGTGCTCGCTGGACGCGCGATGCTCGGTACCGCCGGAGGCCCCATCGTCACTGAGCCGCGCAAGAATGGCGTAGCGCGCGAACGGCGGCGGGCCAAACACCGCGCGAATCTGCGCGATCAGCGCCTGCAATTCCGCCACCCGTGCCGTCGGCACCTGCAGGTCGCCCGGCCGCAGCGCAACCAGGTCGAGCGACACGGTCCCGGCACCGGTGTCGGCCAGCGGCAGCTGTGTGGTATAGCGGCCCGCCAGCACGGGCGCGTCCAGCAAGGTCTCCAGCGATGCCGTCTTGAAGCGATAGTGCGCGCCCTGCGCGTGCTCCACGTCCAACGCGCTGAACGCACGTAGCCCCTCGGGCAGCGTCAGCGTCGCCGACACGGGAATGTTTCTGGCATACCACCCGGCCGGATAGAGCAGCAGACGCTGCCAAGGCACCGAGATGCTGTCGCGCGTCAGCAGATCACCGCCGCCCACCATCTGGAAGCGCACCTCGATCGTGTGCGTCCCGGCTGGCACCTCCACGTGGAAGGCATGCGGTGCGTAGGCATCGCGCCGCCAACGCAGGCGACGCCCCGCGGCGCTGATCTGAAGGCCGGCCACATCGGTGACGCTGAGGCTTGGTCCGTGGCTGGCGGCTTCCCAGCGTGGATACAGCAGCGTGACTGCGCGATCCGGCCCGACGGGTACGCGCTGCCGGACCTCGAAGATCCGTCGCGCCACGTCGGACGCATCCACGTGCACGTCCATCACGCCGGCAAACGCGTGATCCATCGGTAGCGCCACCGTCGGCGACGGCGCCAGGTAAACGGGACCGGCGCTGGACTGCGCAAACCCGGGAGTCGCAACAACAGCAAGCACAACCGACAGCCATAGCGTGTACCGAAAGCGGATCGTCATCGCGTCTCTTGAATGGATGCGCGAGGCGCAACCGCAACGAAAGGCGCTGATCCTATCCCGCCTGGAAAACCCGCAGGCGTCGACTCGGTGCACTGCAGGTTGCGCCTGCTTCGGTTGCGTTCACGGCGACCTGCAAAAGGGAAGCGAAGATCGTGCGCAGTCGCTGGACGTCGCAACAACTGCTGTCGCTCGCTGTCATTGCCGGCAGACGCCGTGCTCAGGAGCATGCTGGCCAAACCGGGCCGCGTGCGTCACCGCACCGGCATCACCCACAGTGACGCCGTCAGCAAACGCATGACCAGACCCGCAGCGCGGGCCTGGTCGTGATGCTTTTACTTGGTCTGCACGCGCTGGTACTGCTCGCCGCCGGTATTGAGGTGACCGTTGGCCTCATCGATGACGAAGTTGACCGTCTCGCCGTCGTTGGTGACCTGCAGCGCCCCGTCCTTGTACACCGCCGGATAGCTCTCGGTCTTGGGCTTGCGGCTGAAGAACCGTGGCGTCGTGCTGCGCACCATGAAGGCGTCGCCACTGCGCTCGATATCCATGGTCTCCTCCTGCGTCTGCACATTGACCCAGTGACCGACGAACTTCTCACCTTCGACCTTGGCGCAACCGGCCAACAGCAGCGTTGCAGCCAGGGCGGCACCCATCCACTTCATCATCGTCCGTTCTCCAGTTGAGGCTGGCGCGAGCATGGCGGGTGGGGGATGTACGGGAGGTCAAGGCGTGGTTTGCCGCCTGAAGGGAGAGTTCGTTTGTTGGAGTGAGCGAAGTAGGGGTGTCCCCGGCCTAGGTTGGCCGCCTTGGTCGCCTACAGTTCAAAGGAATGACAGGATATGGAGGGAGCACGCCAGCGTGAGCGCCGACCGGGTACCCAGATGTCTCGTTTAGATCATATGCAGATCTCTCATCCCTATCTCGTCCATGTTTCTCGCAGCGTCGACGTGTTCAAGGTTGTGTTGAGCGATGCCTTTCCTGCGGCGTTCCGCTCCTTCGCCTTGTGGCCCGCGCTAGACGTTTGGCCTGGTTACAAAGAAGTGGAAGGTAGCATTGGCCTAGTTGACGACGATGGTGAGCGAGTTTGGCTAGGTGGTGCAGGATCCTGCATTGAGGACGCTGTCGAAGACGCGTTGACGAGCTTCGTCAATTGGGTCGTGCATCCGGCGGATGTCACCGAGAAAAACTTCTGTCTGCGACCGGCGCCCCATCAAGATACCGGAGCGATCGACTGAGCGTGAGCGTGGCTGGCGGAAATAACGGTCGATGTCATGACAATGGGCTTTATAAATTGGGACGTAGCATCAGGGGCACAAGCGCGTGTGCATGCACACAGCGCCGCATGGGCAGATGCCACCGGCCGGCAACCGGTTTCAGTCTGCGGCTATTCTGCGACGCCGGCGGCGGCTGACACTCGGCGCGCCGCCTCCGCACCTTTTCGTTCGCTGTATCGATCCACCAGATAATCGCTGCGCCCACGAACCAGCAAGGTGAACTTCATCAGTTCCTCCATCACGTCCACGACGCGGTCGTAGTAGGGCGACGGCTTCATGCGACCGTTCTCGTCGAACTCCTGCCAGGCCTTGGCGACCGATGACTGGTTCGGAATGGTGACCATCCGCATCCACCGCCCCAGAACACGCAGCCCATTGACGACGTTGAAAGACTGCGAACCGCCGCAAACCTGCATCACCGCCAACGTCCTTCCCTGCGTTGGCCGCACGCTACCGTCTTCCAACGGCAGCCAGTCGATCTGGTTCTTGAACACGCCGGTGATGGTGCCGTGTCGCTCGGGCGAGACCCAGACCTGGCCCTCCGACCACTGAGACCACTCGCGTAGTTGCTGCACCTTGGGGTGGCTTTTGTCCACGCTATCCAGCATCGGCAAGTCGTGTGGATCGAAGATCCGTGTCTCCGCGCCGAGGTGCTGCAGAATGCGCTCCGCTTCCAGCGCCAGCTTGCGACTGAAGGACTGTGGTCGCAGCGAGCCATACAAGAGCAGGATGCGGGGCGGCCGCATGTCATCGGTGCCCAGACCGGCGTGCAGCGGACCAGGGAGCAACCCGGTGTCCAGATGGACGGGCAAGTCGAAGGAGGAGTGTTTGACATCGTTCATTCCACGATTCTAGAAACGTGGAAACAACGAATGCAATTGCAGCCCTGGCCGCGTTGGGCCACCCCACGCGGCTGGCAATTTTTCGTCTGCTGGTCGTGGCAGGCCCCGTCGGCCGCATGGCGGGCGACATCGGCCAGGTGCTTTGCGTCCCCGGTGCGACGCGGTCCTTCCACTTGAAGGAACTGGTGCATGCCGGCCTGGTGGAGAGCGAGAGCCAAGGCCGTTACGTCTGCTATCGCGCAAACTTCCGGGCCATGAATGGCTTGGTCGAGTACCTCACCCACAACTGCTGCGCTGGTTCGGCGAATGCCGAGTGCACTCCGACCGATGCGCACGTCGAATGCTGATTGGACGGCTGCGTACAAGAGACGGTACCGGGTTCATTGAAAGGTCAACCTGCCCCGTTTTCCCTCGCAGGACATTGCCGGATAGCGCGTCATGGGGGTGATGGCTCCGAGCCAGTGACACACCCAGCAGTTGACAGGAGAGAACGATCGTTCTACCTTGTCGTCGTGGACAAGACACCCAACGACACCCAACAGAAGATCCTGGCAACGGCTGAGGCCCTGATCTATCAGAACGGCATCCATGCCACCGGCATGGACCTGCTGGTGAAGACCTCGGGCGTGGCGCGGAAAAGCATCTACCGCCACTTCGAAAACAAGGACGACGTAGCCGCGGCTGCATTGAGCGCACGCGACGTCCGCTGGCTTCAGTGGTTCAGGCAGGAATGCGACAAGGCCAATAGCCCTGAGGCACGCATCCTGCGCATGTTCACGGTGCTCAAGGGATGGTTCGAATCGGAGGGTTACCGCGGCTGTGCGTTCATCAACACCGCAGGCGAGGTCGGCGACCCCGACGATCCAATTCGCCGGATCGCCAAGCATCACAAACAGAAGTTGCTCGATTACACGCTGGAACTGACCGGGCAACTAGGTATCACGCAGTCGGACGCCCTGGCGCGTCAGCTGCTGGTGTTGATGGAAGGCGCAATCACCGTATCGCGCGTGATGGGTGACCACGACGCCGCAGACACCGCGAGGGAGATCGCGCAGTTGTTGTTAGAACAGGCCACTCGCTAGGGAAGCTCTGAACAATCCGCTCTGATGCTCTGATTTCCTCCTCCGACCATGGAATCAGCCTCGTCGCAGGTATTTCGGCACCGCTTCCGGCGCATTCGGACGGGTTTTCTGTCCAGCGGGCGTAGTTACCCCGTGCGGCGCAGCAACTGCCGCCGCGCCAACCACAGGTTCGACAACGCGAACAGCGTCAGCGCCTGCGCCGTGTTCTTCGCCAGCCCGCGGTAGCGCACCTTCGTGTAGCCAAACTGCCGCTTGATCACCCGGAACGGATGCTCGACCTTGGCCCGCAGACTGGCCTTGAAGTGCTCCCACCGCTCGGCATGGCGACGTTCTCGCTTGTTCTTGATCGCCTTGATCGTCGATGCTTTGGCTGCGATCCAGAAGCCGGCGCCCACCTCTTTCAGCTCCTCGCGCCTGTCCGCTCCGGTGTAGCCGCTGTCGCCGCAGATCGTGTCTTCCTTGCCGTGCAGCAGCTTGTGCACCTGGGTCACGTCGGCCACGTTCGCGGCCGTGCACTCGACGTGGTGCACTAACCCGGAATCGTCATCCACGCCGATGTGCGCCTTCATCCCGAAGTACCACTGATTGCCCTTCTTGGCCTGGTGCATCTCCGGATCACGCTCGCCATCGCGGTTCTTGGTCGAACTGGGTGCTGCGATGATGGTGGCATCGACGATCGTTCCGCCGCGCAGGCTCATGCCCTTGTCCGCCAGCTTCGCGTTGACCTTGGCCAGCATCTTCGCCGCCAGACCATGCTGTTCCAGCAGCCGGCGGAAGTTGAGGATCGTGGTCTCGTCCGGTACCGCGTCCAAACCGCCCAGCTGCGCAAAGCGGCGCATCACCGGGGTGTCGTATAGAGCCTCTTCCATCGCCGGATCGCTCAGCGCGTACCACTGCTGCAGGAAGTGGATCCGCAGCATTGTCGCCAGCGGATAGGGCTGCCGCCCCGGCCGACCCAGCTTCGGGTAGTGCGGCTCGATCAGCGCCAGCAGCGCCTTCCACGGCACCACCTGCTCCATCTCCTCCAGGAACAGCTCGCGCCGCGTGCGCTTGCGCTGGCCAAGATCCTCCGCATCACCAAACGTCAGCTGCATGATCGACATCCCACTCCGGTCGAGCCATTGTCGCGCAGGTTGGTGGCGTTGTTCAGACCTTCCCTAACGCGGTGGCTAGCATAAAGTGGCAGAAGCCTGGGTGCGCAATAGTGTCATTCAAGCCATGGGCCGGTGAGGTTTCACTTGAGATGTTTGATGCAGATCTTGAGGGGACAATCGGTCCGACAGTAGCCCGTAAGATCTTTTCCCAGTTTCTGAAAGCTATCTTGGACATGCTTTCGCCGTCTTTCGCCGTGACCGATGTTCAAAGCGTGCGGGATGGAGAAGAGGTCATCTATCAGTTGGATAAAAAGCTTTTCCCTCACCGCCAATATTTCGGATGGATGGGCTTTGTGCCGACAGAGCTCAGCCACGCCCAGATCCGCGACGCAGACGAGGTGATCGCCGTACCGGGCAAGGGAACCATCATAGTCACGGTCCCTGGACTGTTCGATCCCACCGATGCCGCGCAGGTCGAGCAGGTGCATCGGGTGGAGATGCAGCTGGCGCACTACAATCTGCTGCCAGTCACCGACCCGGACTTGAGGGATGCCCCCTGATCGGCGCGTGCTTCACAACGCAATACGAACTTCCGCCACGCAAGGCTTCCGTGTCCGCCCTTAATCGTCAAGCCATCCTTGAAGCAATATCCCTTTTTCGGATATTCGCGCAAGGAATCGTGCGACGAAAGTCTACGGCCAACGTCGAGGATGGGTGCCATGACGCCTTTAAAAGCTCGCAGGAAACGCCGCCGTCGCTCAGCGACACAGCGAGTGCACGACCGCGACACCACATCGCTTTACGCGTTCGGCGCCACGCTGGAGCAGATCGATCGGTTCTATACATTGCTACGCACGATCAGCGCGCTGGAAATAACGGGGTCAGGTGCACTTAACAAGTCAACCTGAGCCTACGGTTTCGGTGGCATCACGCGTCGCTGAGTCGCTGGACCAGGCTCCATTCCGCACATTCCGCAAGCTGTGGCACACTTGGTCCAGGCGGCAGTGCTGGGGAGCATGGTTGCACCATCCAACCTTTGCGGCCAGTCACTGCCTAACAACTCATTCAACCGAAGCTGCTTCGCAACTCGGCTTAATTTAGGCGTTAGGCGGGACAAACATGGACTCGCACACGATCAAGGACTGGGCAACCGCGTACATCGCCCTCCAGCAGGACAGCGATCGCTCCCTTGATGGCCACCCCCTTTTCTGGGCAGCGGAACGCTTCATGTTTCCCGGAGACTCTGCAAGCGTCGAGGATTGTTGGGCTGCAATCCTGGAGGTCTTGTCGCGCAATCCGCCGGAATTAGTTGTTGGCGTACTCGCGGCTGGACCGCTTGAGGACCTTATTGATAGATATGGCCCGGAATTTATTGAGCGCATTGAGCTCCAGGCTCGTCGTGATCCGGCATTCCGCCATCTGCTCGGAGGCGTATGGACCAGCAGCACGCCAAGCATTTGGGCTCGCGTTGAGGCTGCTCGGGGTGTCGCGTGGTAGTGTCGCCTAACAATTCATTCAAGCCGACACCGCTTCGTGGCGCGGCTTAGTTCAAGCATTAGGGCTCACATGGGAGTAGTCGTGCAGTCTGTTACAAGCGACCTCGGGGACCGCATCGTCAAGGTCAATCACGCTGGCGAGCACGGTGCCATAAGCATCTACACGGGTCAGATACTCATGGCTCGGCTGACCGCTCCACGCTTGATTTCTGAGCTTCGTGAGTTCCGGTCACACGAGCAACGACACCTCGCCATCTTTGGCGCTGAGTTGGAACGCCGTGGCCGCCGTCGCTGCCGCAGCTACTGGCTCTGTGGCATCGGCGGTTTCGTGCTCGGGGCCACGACCGGCCTTCTTGGGTCTGGCGCTATCGCTGCTACTACTGCTGCCGTTGAGAGCGTCGTGCTCCGGCACTTGGAGAACCAAATTGCCTTACTCCAAGGCCATGACCCTTCGGCCGTGTTGGCAATCTCAGCCATAGTCGCTGAGGAACAACAGCATCATGACCAGTCGCTTGGGCACATCCGGACTGGTGCATTCTGGCCCGGGGTTCTGACGCCTATCGTGTCTGCCTCCACGGAGATGGTTATCTGGTTGGGTATGCGGCTGTGAGCCCTAACAGTTCATCCAAGCCGAAGCTATTTCGTGGCTCGACTTGGTTCAGGCGCTATGCCCGGCAGGAAGTCACATGAGGGAGTCGCAAAAAACTTTCGTCGCTGCGGCCGCCCAGTCGAGGTCTACGCGGCTGACTACGACACATTTGAGGGGATGCACTGGCTGTGCAAACTGGTCTCTTCCGCGATGGGCATTGCCATGGTCAGCTTCTGGCCCTACGTTGTGTTCGCTCATCGCCGCAAGCAGATGGAACGCAGCTAGAATTACGCAAAAGCCGACGCCGCTTCGCGGCGCGGCTTAGCTCCGGTGCTAGTACTCATGTCCAAGTTCTTCGCAACGGTTGTCCTCATCCTCGGTCAAGCGCCCGCTGCGGTCCCGGCGATGGGGGCAGACCGGTTATGCACCCCGGACATTACCTGGACGGATGTGCCGCTAAACATTCGCACACAGATTGCTCAGGCGGTGGGCGGAGAGATCTCTCCCCAAGGTGGACCATTCAACTCTACGGACGTAGTGCGGGATTCGACACCTCGTGCACGCTTCTTTGGCGCTTGCCGGGAGTCAAGTCTGTGGACCATCGCCTTAGAGCGCGGCGGTATTGGGTACCACCTTGAGGTGTTCAAGTTTTCGGGTAGCGCTTTGACTGAAAAATGGACTGCATTTGTGCCAGCTAATGGCTTCACGCCGAGTGCCTTGGCTCAGAAAGATGAGCGATAACAACTCATTCGATCCGACACCACTTTGGGGGTCCGCTCAGTTCATGCATTAGGCCAGCACCAAACATCTTCGGGATATGCAGATGAAAACTTCCGATTCAATCGTAAAGATTCTTGCACCGGCCAGTAAGGTCTGGAAGGCGTTGACCGTGCCTGAGCTAGTCAAGCAATGGCAGTACGGCTCTGACCTACTGACCACATGGGAAGTGGGGACCCCTATTGTTTTTCGGAACGAATGGAACGGGCAAGTCTTTGAGCAGAAAGGCACAGTGCTTGAATTCTTGCCGGAGTCGCGCCTTAAGTACTCACTGTTCTTCCCGCGTCCCGATCTACAAGACATTCCAGAGCACTACTTTTTCATGACCTATGAGCTGACCGAGAGTGACGGAAGCAGCTCTTTGCTAGTGCGTCAGGAAGATCCTCGCCCTTCTCCACCCAATAAGTCGTCTGGCGTAGATGATGGGCCTGACGTATTTTCGTACTTGAAGGAACTTGTTGAAAGCAAAATGCCGTGATCGTAAGCAGCGGAGTGGAATGGCGGACACCCAGATGCCCCCGACGGCATCTGACAATACATTCGAATCGAAATCGCTTCGTGGGTCGGTTTAATTTATGCGCTAGGATGCTCTGGTAGGATCGATGCAGCCGAAGCCAACAGAAAACAAGCCCGGCATCGCACTAGGCCTATCGCTTATCTCCATGCTGGGTGTCCTCCTTGTCAGCAGTCTGCTCGCGGGGCTCAAGCCAGGTCCAATGCGCACGGGTTCCAGCACAGTCCTGTTGGGACTCTACCTGATGGCGTGGGGCGCCATGTTCCTCGCCAGCTACTTCTATAGCCACAAGACATTCTTCTTCAGCGCACTTATCTGGGTCTGCGAACATTGCTCAAGTCCGAGAGGGCGTGGCATGGCTTTCTTCTATGCGGCATTAGCGTTTGGGCTCGGCGGCGTGATCACATTGTCGGGTCTCGGACTCATCAATGTCGCGCCCTAACAATTCGTCCAAGCCGAACCCGCTTCGCGGTGCGGTTTAACCCATGCATTAGGGGATGGTCGAGCAAATCAGTCGGTGGGTCCGGCTTCGACGCCGGCCCTGCCTCGCGATGCGACGACCCTTTGATCGCGCGACCGAGCGAACATCGCCCGCCCGGTCACGCAAAGCGCGTCCTCGCTAGCAGTAAGGACGCGCAGGTGGGGCTTACTTGATTTCCACCGAGCCTACGTCGCAAACCGCGGTATCGCGGGCTACGCCGCGCTGGTCGATCGTGCGGCAGTTGCTGCCGAGGTTGCGGACCGGGCTGTTGGCCGCGGGCAACTGGGTCAGGGTGGGGCCGCCGTTGGCCGCTGGTGCGGCCAGCAGCGGGTCGGTGGCGCGGGCGAGGCCGGCGGTGAGGCAGCTGTAGAACAAGCCACCCGCGGAGGAGTACTCGATCAGATTGTTGCCGGTGCTGCTCTGGTCGCTGCAGAACGTCCGCTCGGTCTTGGAGTAGAAGATGCTGTTGCGGATGTCGAAGCCGCTACCGAACAAGGTGGACCCGGGGGTGTTCTCGGCGAAGGTGACGTTGTTGAAGCGCACCGTGGTCTTGCCCTGGTCGCCATTGGACGGCTGCCAGCCCACATGCTGGATCGCCGCGCCGACACCCTTGGCGTAGTTGCCGTAGAAGGTGCTGTTGCTGACGTTGCAGGACGGGCCATAGCAGTCCATGTACAAGGCACCGGCGTTGCTCTTCTCGGCGCGATTGGACAGGAAGCTGGTTTCTTCGACGTTGATGATGCCCGGCGTAGTGATGGTGGTGCCGGAGTGGGTGGTGTCGCCGAAGCCGAGGCTGATGCGCGCACCGCCGGCCGGGCCGCCATAGGCGATGTTGTTGGCGAAGGTGGAGTAGCGTACGTCGATGGTGTCGGGCGCATACGCCCACAGGGTGGCGCCGCCGCCGCTATTGGCTGCGGTGTTGTTGCGCACGACGGTGCCGCAGACCGACAGCGTGGCGCCACCGGCGGCGGCGTTGAGGTAGCCCGCGAGCGAGGCGCCGTCGGTGTCGATCGCGCCGCTATTGCCGAACTGGTCGGCGTCCGGGAAGCCGGCCGGCGCATTGATGGCCTGGTTGCCGACGAACTCGGAGTTGACGATGGTCAGGCGGCTGAGCTGGGTGTACAGGGCGCCGCCCAGCCACGAGGTGTTCTTGTAGAAGGAGCTCTTGACGATGGTGACGTCGGCATCGCTGCCGGCGAAGATGGCGCCACCGCCAATGCTGCTGCGGTTGGCCAGGAACTGGCTGTTGATCACTTCCAGCTTGCCGCGGTAGCTGACCTTGATGGCGCCACCACCCCAGGTGCCGGGCGCGTACTGGGTGTTGGACGGCGGTTGCACCGAGCTGCCGTTCTGCAGCTTGAGATTGCGCACCGACAGCGCATTGCCGTTCTGCACCTGGAAGATACGCGCGGCCTGGCGGCCATCCAGGGTGATCTTGCCCTGGCCGTCGATCACCGTCGGGGTGCTGGCGCCGATGGTGATGGTCTGGGTGATGGCGATGCTGGCCGGACGTGCGCCGCAGTTGAAGGTGACGTAGCCACCTTGCGCCACCGCGGTGGCGAGCGCGCTGCCGGTACAGCTGGCGGGGGTGCCGTTACCGACGACCACGCCGGCATTGGCATGCACCCAGGCTTGCGGAACCGGGCATTGCGGTACCACGCGCACGGCGGCGACCGCCGTGGTGGCGGTCAGGATGGCCAACAGGCCAGTGGCAGCGGCGGTGAGAGTGCGTTTCGGACTCATGAGGACCCTTGGTTGGGTGGAACGGGGGTGGACGACGGGGGAACGGCAAGACGCGACCGCCGCGGTGGCAAGCCACCGCGGCGGTTGCGGGTGCGTGGTGGCGGGTTACTGGATCTGCACGGCACCGGCATCGCAGACGCTGGTGCTGCGCGGA
Source organism: Xanthomonas maliensis (assembly GCF_009192945.1). Lineage (GTDB taxonomy): Bacteria > Pseudomonadota > Gammaproteobacteria > Xanthomonadales > Xanthomonadaceae > Xanthomonas > Xanthomonas maliensis. The sequence continues at coordinate 71,813 of NZ_NSET01000025.1, forward strand.
TCGCCGCGTTGGTCGATGGAACGGCAGTTGCTGCCGAGATTGCGGGCCGGGCTGGTGCTGGCCGGCAGCTGGGTGAGGGTGGGGCCGCCGTTGTTGGCCGGTGCCCCCAACAGCGGATCGGCAGTGCGCACCAGGCCGGAGGTCAGGCAGCTATGGAACAGGCCGCCGGCTGCGGAGTACTCGACCAGGTTGTTGCCGCTGTTGCTCTGGTCGCTGCAGAAGGTGCGCTCGGTCTTGGAATACAGAATGCTGTTGCGGATGTCGAAGCCGCTGCCGAACAGCGTGGCCCCCGGCGTGTTCTCGGCGAAGGTGACGTTGTTGAAGCGCACCGTGGTCTTGCCTTGGTCGCCATTGGATGGCGACCAGCCGACGTGCTGGATCGCTGCGCCCACACCCTTGGCGTAATTGCCGTAGAAGGTGCTGTTGCTGACGTTGCAGGAGGGGCCGTAGCAGTCCATGTACAAGGCGCCGGCATTGCCCTTCTCGGCGCGGTTGGACAGGAAGCTGGTTTCCTCGACGTTGATGATGCCCGGGGTGGTGATGGTGGTGCCGGAGTGGGTGGTATCGCCAAAGCCCAGGCTGATGCGCGCGCCGCCAGCGGGGCCGGCGAGGGCGACGTTGTTGGCGAAGGTGGAGTAACGCACGTCGATGGTGTCGGGCGCATACGCCCACAGGGTGGCACCGCCGCCGCTATTGGCCGCGGTGTTGTTGTGCACCGAGGCGCCGCAGACCGACAACGTGGCGCCGCCGGCAGCGGCATTGAGATAACCGGCGAGCGAGGCGCCGTCGGTGTCGATCGCACCGCTATTGCCGAACTGGTCGGCGTTGGGGAAACCGGACGGCGCGTTGGTGGCCTGGTTGTTGAAGAACTCGGAATTGACGATGGTCAGGCGGCTGAGCTGGGTGTAGAGCGCGCCGCCCAACCAGGAGGTATTGCCGGAGAACGCGCTCTTGACGATGGTCACGTCGGCATCGCTGCCGGCGAAGATGGCGCCACCGCCAATGCTGCTGCGATTGGAAACGAACTGGCTGTTGATCACTTCCAGCTTGGCGCGGTAGCTGACCTTGATGGCGCCACCGCCCCAGGTGCCGGGGGCGTACTGGGTGTTGGACGCCGGCTGCACCGAGCTGCCGTTCTGCAAGGTGAGATTGCGGACCGACAGCGCGCTGCCGTCCTTCACCAGCAAGATCCGATTGGCTTGCCCACCGTCCAGGGTGACGCTGCCTTGGCCATCGATCACCGTGGGCGTGCTGGCACCGATGGAGATGGTCTGGTTGACGGCGATGCTGGTCGGCTGCGTGCCGCAGTTGAAGGTAACGTAGCCGCCTTGCGCCACCGCGGTGGCGAGTGCGCTGGCGGTACAGCTGGCGGCGGTGCCATTGCCGACGACCACGCCGGCGTTGGAATGCACCCAGGGCTGCGGCGTGGTGCATTGCGCCACCGACGGGACGGCGGCGGCGGCCGTCGCCGTGGTGACGAGGGCAAGAAGGCCTGCTGTCGCGACGGTGGCGTGAAGTGCTGAACGCATGGTCATGCTCCTGCTCGAGAGAAGGGATCGGGGGACAAGGCACGGCTGGCAGCACGCAACGTCAATGATGTCGATGACAGTTTTGCTGCAAGCCACAGGCCCGTTATCAGGGCGTGGCATGGTGCGCGATCGCAGGCGTCGCCATTCGAACGTAAGTTCCAGAACACCACGCGTCGACGTCGCGTCGTCGCGCGAGCGCGCATCGCTTCGCGCACGTGGAAAGCGTTGGCTGCACTGTCCAAGCGATCGCGCCGTGCCGCAGGTATCGCCCAACTGCATGCAATGCATCGCAGCAGCGCGCGTTACCATCACCACCTCTCGCTCCGCTGCGACCATCGCAATGCCCGCTGCACCTCAGACCTACGCTGGTACGCCGGCCAGCCGCTTCCAGCTGCCTGCCGGTCCGTGGGTCACGGTGTTGGATGCGCTGTGCGCGTGTTTCCCGGCAATTGCGCCCGAGCGATGGCGCGAGCGTTTTGCACGCGGCTTGGTGCGCGATGCCGACGGCCGCGCCCTGGCGTTATCGGCGCCGTATCGCGTGGGGGCCGAGATCCGCTATTTTCGCGAGGTCGCCGACGAGCCGGTCATTCCCTATGTCGAGACCGTGGTGCACGCCGACGCCGATCTGGTCGTGGCGTGCAAACCGCATTTCCTGCCGGTGGCGCCTGCCGGCGCCTACGTGCGCGAGACCTTGCTGACGCGACTGGCGCAGCGGCTGGACAATCCAGCGCTGGTGCCGTTGCACCGCATCGATCGCGAGACTGCGGGCCTGGTGCTGTTCTCGGCCAACCCGGCCACGCGCGGGATCTACCAGGCCTTGTTTCGTGAGCGGCGCATCCGCAAGCACTACCTGGCGGTGGCGCCGCCGTTGCCGCTGTTGACGTTTCCGCATGTGCATCGCAGCCGGCTGGAACCGGGCACGCCGTTCTTCCGCATGCAGGAAGGCGCCGGTGCGCCGAACAGCGAGACGGTGATCGATGTCGTGGCGCGCGGCACGACGACCTGGACGTATCGGCTGGAGCCGGTCACCGGGCGCAAGCATCAGCTACGGGTGCACATGGCCGCGCTGGGCGCGGCCATCCTGCACGATCGCTACTATCCGTTGCTGGAAGCGCAACGTCCGGACGATCCGCAGCGGGCGTTGCAGTTGTACGCGCACACGCTGGTCTTCGACGACCCATGCACCGGCGAGCGCCGTCACTTCACCGCGACACGGGCGCCGCAAACGCCGATCTGAATGACGGCACCGGTGGCGAGCGAGTGCCGTGCGATGCCGCTGCTCAGCGCAGCTTGTACAACACCGCCGCGCCGGGACGTGGCTCGAACGCCGGCACGGTGCGCTGCGTCAGCGCCTTGCCCTTGGCGTCCCAGACCAGCGTTTCGGTGGGGTATTCGTCCTTGCGGGTCATTGCATCGATCTGCTTGACGATCACCGCCGAGCTGGCAGCCACTTCCGGATTCCACTCGAACACGCCCAGGCGCCCGTAGAACACCGCCGGTGCATCGGCGTCCAGGCGACGGTCGGGGCACATCACTAGGCCACGTTCGAGCATCACCCGCAGGGCGCCGACCGGCACGGCACGGACGGTGGGGCCGGTGCGTTCGGTGCTATGGCCGGGGCAGACATTGGCCGAGCGGGTCAGCATGTCGTCGACCACTTCGCGGTCGGATTGGGCCAGTGCGGGCAGGGCGGTGGTGGACAGGGCCAGCAGGGCCAGGGCGGACTTCCAGGGCATGCGACGACTCCTCATGAGATGACACTCCAAACGATGCAGGCCACCGGCCGGCGGCCTGCTGCCAAGGGACGCGGGCGGATGCTAACAAGCGGCGTGTTAAGAGGGTTTCGCGGGCGATTCGATGGTCGGTGGCCCGCCTGAGCTGCGTGCTGCAGTGGCGATCGTCGCCTGACAGTGGCGCTATGCGAGATCCGCGAGCGTCTGCGGGGCGATCGCGCATCGCCAAGCCGACCATCGCAGGGGAGTGGCACACCGGTCTCGCTGACACTGGCGGCGTGCAGCACAGCGCGATCGCCGTTGCCGATCTGCCTGCGTGACGGGCCACGGGCGACGCAGACTCGGTGTGTGGGTGGATTGGGCACGCTGTCGGGAGGTTCCCGATTGAGGCGGACGCGACTGGGGGATAGCGTGGGCGCATTCTCCTGCGGGCCTGCCTGGTGGACCGAGCCGATCTGATCGCAGCCTTGCTCGCCGGCATGCGGCGCGCCGAAGCGTTTCGCGCGCAGGCAGGTGCTTATTGCACGGTCGACAGCGAGCGCCTGCAGCAGGTCCATGGGCGCGAGGACGATGCCGAACGGGTGCTGGCGCTGTTCGCCTTTACGCCCGAGCATCTGAAGCTGCTGGGCTGCGGCGGCATCGAACGGCTGGGCGAGATCGTTTGCCACGCCTGGGCGCTGCATGCTGGCAACGAGCAGGCGCTGGTGCGTTGGTTTGCCACGCCGCACAGCCTGCTCGGCGGCCAGACGCCGGGCGCCATGGTGCGCAATGGGCAGCTGCAGGTGCTGCTGCTGGTGGTCAAGCAGCAACTGGAATGGGAACTGCCCAAGCGCACTGCATAATGCTTGCGCGCACCGCATTGCCTCCCGAGCGATCGCCGCCTTCTGCACTGCCCGACGAAGTCGCTAGAGTTCCGCACTTGCAGCCGCGCATCGCGGTTGCAACGGACATCCTTTGATCGGAGATCATGGCATGCGCTGGCTGATCAGTGCTCGATGATCGGCCCGGGCTTGAGAAAGAGGATGCCAGCGCCGAAGTCAATCACCGCATGGTTGGCACGCATGAAGTCGCAGCCCAGGTAGCCGTTCTTCAACGTGGCATCGCTCGGTCTGGTGGTGCCATCGTACGCATACAGGTCGTAGACGCCTGCCTCGACCGAGTGCAGCGCCTGGCCGTCCAGCACGATCGCAAACGGTCCTTGCGTTCGCCGGGTTTGTCCGGTGGTCCCTGTCGGGCCGCCGTACTCCTGCCCCGCCGTTCCCAGTGCGACCGCTGCGCGCTGGGCAAACGGCGCATCGATGGAAATGTCGGCAACAGTCGAGACGACGAACCGCCCAGAGACACCATTGATCGTCGGCAACACCACATAGCGGGCGTCCTTGTCGTCCCAGGTCATCGGATGGGCGATATAACCGGCCTTCTGCAAGCGGACATGTGCTGCCTGGACCTCCGCCTCGTTCTCCGGGAGCACCAAGCGGTTGCGATTGAAGTCGATCAGCGCTTTGCTCTGGCGGAGCCAGGGCAGGCCGATCATGCCGTCATTCGGCGACGTCTGCGGGATCTCGAAAATCGCAATCTTCAAATCATGATCAGTCCGGCCACCAACCTGGAACGTTTTGGCAACCGCGCTTGCGCGCCCGAGCGGACTCACCTTGCCGGGCTGGCTGATGCCGTATTGCCCCTCCGGCGTCATCGCGGTGATGCCGGCCTTGCGGGCATTGGCATGTGTCGTCATCACTGAAAACCCGGCATTGCCATGGACCATCAGCAATAGCGGGGTGCCGTTGAGTTTGACGCGGACATAGGGCCGTGTTCCGCCGATCTGCCGATAGACCAGGGGCACCTCCTGCGTCGCGGCCATGCCATCGGTCATGGCGGACAGTGCGATGGCTCCTCCAACAAGGCTAAACAGGCATGCCATGCGGAAACGATGGCCAGACGTGCTGCGAAGTGGGGACATACGGACTCCAGGACTCCAGGCAATCTGTTGGGGGCAACGTGGTCGGCTCGTCGTTGCAGGCATGATGCCCTGTTGCCTAAGCGAGCGCGACCATTTCTGCGACGCATCGGCGATCCGGCATATGCCGTGCCCACTGGATCGTCCTAGCGTCGCAGCGCTGAGCCGGTCTCAGCGCTTGGGTCGCGCCACCGCGTACATCTCCCAGGCGATCTTCTTCATCAAGGCGTTGCTGTCCTCGCCCTCGGCGAACAGATCGAAGTGGGTGCGACCTTCGAGATAGCGGAAGTCGCTCCTGGCATGCAGGCCATCGAGGACCGCTTGCAAGCGGTGCGCAGCGCCATCCAGATAGAACGTATCGGCGGTGCCGACAATCAGGTGGATCTTGCCATCCAGGTCGGGCTTGAGCGTGGGCCATTGCGCGGCCACGCGTGCGGCGATGTCGTAGTGCTCGCGCCAGTAGGCCATTACCGCCGGATCGATCTTGCCGCTGTCGCGGTCGAACATCGGCAGCGGGCGGCCGTCTTTTCCGCGCGGGGAGAACACCCACTCGAACGAGGTCAGCTGGCCGCCGTAGGGACCGAGCACGCGTTCGAGCTTGGCGAAGCTCTCCAGGTCGGCGACCACCTGGCCCTTGTCGCGGATCAACGGAAAGCGGCTGCCGTCGGCGCGTCGATAGAGATTGGCATTGGAGGCATACAGATCCACGCCGCTGAAATCATGGAAGTCGCTGGAGTCCGGCGAGGTGGACCAGGTGCCGCCGAACAGCCTGGGATAGCGCGTCTGCAACCACAGCGTTGCCCAGCCGCCGGAGGAATGCCCGGTCAGGAAGCGGCCCTTGGCGTTGCCATCCATCTTGTAGCGGCGCTCCAACGCCGGTATCAGTTCGCTGGTCAGCGCGGTGCCCCATGGCCCGTTGTTGACCGAATCGGCGAACTCGTGGGTGCCGGTCGGCGTGGCCTGGTCCAGGAAGACCCAGATCATCGGCGGCATCTGCTTGGCCGCCATCGCGTTCCAGGTGGCGGCGATGTTGCCGGCGAAGCGGTTGTAATTGCCGCCGAAGCCATGGGTGACATAGACGGTGGGATAGCGCGTGGCGGCCTTGGCGTCGTAGCCGGGCGGGGTCAGCACGCGCGCGCGCAGCGTGATCGGCCGGCCCCAGAAGGCGCTCAGCACCGGGCTGGGCATCGAGGCATCGCTGGTGTGCGCCTTGGCCTCGGGCACGGCATCGCGCAGCGCCTGCGGCGCCCGCGGCGACACCTGCCACGGGTCGTCCACCACCGGCACCTGCGTGCTCAGCGTCAGCACCGGCAGCGGTGCCTGCTTGCCCAGGGTGACCGGCACCACCGCGCTCAGCAGGTCGCCGCCATCGCGGCCGCTGTAGCCATAGCTGCCGTCCGGGTCCAGCACCGCCTGCAGCAGGTAGTCGCCGGGCGGAAGCGCGGAGAACCCGGACGGAAAGGCGAGGTTGTCCAGATCGATCTGCACGCTGCCACCCGGTGCCAGCGCGCTGACGTCCTGCGCGGCCACCGCCACGGCCGTCGGCCGGAACGGATTGATGTCCACCTGCTCGACCTTGCCGTCCTTGCCTGTCGCTTGTGCATCCTTGGCCAGGGTGGCGAACACCAGCAAGCGGCCGGCGCTGACCTGGTCGCTCGCCCCACCCAGGGTGACGCGCAGCAGGCGATGGGTCTGCGCCGGGTCGGCGGCGTGGGCGGCGAGTGCGCACACCAGGCCGGCGGCCAGGCCCAGGCGAGCGGCAAGACGATGCGGGGACATGCGGAATCCTTGGACGCGAGATGGAGTTCCGTGACTGTAGCCAGTTCCGTGCGTCCGCGCGCTGGAACCACACGCCTGCCGGCTCCCGCCCGCTCATCGCACCGGCAGATCCGCACCGGCACCGGCCTGCCGATCCAGGCGCTCGCTCAGCGATACGGCCCTGGCCCCCGCCAGACCGGCTCGCCCTGGCGATAGACCTCCATCATGTTGATCACCTCGCGCGCATCGCCGATGGACTTCAGCTCCGGCGAATCCGGCGGCAGCAGGCGGCACTTGCCGGAACCGCGTTTGAGCGCGACTTCCAGCGGGCAGATCATGCGTTGCTGGGTGCCCGGCAGAATGATGGCGATCTCGGTCATGCCCTGGTCGCGCCAGGCGCGCAGCTGGGTTTCGCTGCGCACGTCGTAATAGACCTGGAAGCCGCCGATATCCATGCTGGGCTGGGAGGTGTAGCGGTCGTTGCGGCGGCCCTGGCTGATGGCCGGGGTGTTGGCATCGACATCGCCGTCGGCATCGGCGGTGTCCTGGTCGAGCATGCCGGGCGGGCGGCCGGTCCAGGTCTCGGGGCGACGCTGCGCCGCCGCGGACGGCGGGGTCTGCGGCACGCTGGGGCGCGGCGTCTGGCGGGTGGGCCGCGGTGGCGTCACCCGGCCGGAGCGGGTGCTGCCGTCCGGTGGCAACGGGTTGCGCGCCTGCTGCACCACCGTGGCCTGCACTGGCGAGGTCGCCGACGGCGGCTGCGTCGGGGTGGGTTGGGTGGCCGGCGGCACCGGCGTGGGCGTCGGGCTGGGCGGCTCGGTGCTGGCGCTGTCGCCGACAAAATCCACCTTGACCCGGCCACCGGCGGCCGAGCCCTGCGGTGTGGTCATTTTCGGAGTCGAGGCCGACAGCAGCACCAGCAGCATCAACACATGCACCAGCGCGCTGACCATGGCGGCGATCCAGCGCTCCATGCGCTCGATGCCGGAGTCGCGCCGCGGCAACCAGTCGTCGGTCTTCAGCCAGACATGCAGGATCTGCAGCGCGTCGCCGCGGACGCGATACACCAGCACGTACGGGGTCTCGGCCACCACCCACTCGCGGGTCCCCGGCACCCGGCCGGCGCGTCCGCGCTGCGGTTGCTCTCCCAACGTCCGGGTCGCTTCCAGCACCCGTCGCGCCATCGCCGCGGCGGCCGGGCGATTGAGCGCGTGGTAGTGGTCCTGGGCATGCTCGAGCTGGCCGGCGGCCGCCTCGGTCCACTCACGTCGCAACATCAACGCCCCATTTGGCGAACATCGCCGTGACCCGGTCGGGGCTGGCCAACGCACCGCGGTCGGCGTCGTCGATGCCCTCGCCGATGGCGGCCAACAGCCGCGCCTCGCTCACCGCACGCAGTACGTCGTCCCAGCCGGCGGCGTCGGGCAGCGCGGCGATCAGCGTATGCGCGTGTTGCTTGATGGCGGACATGGTGCGGGGTGGGGAAGCGCGAAACCGCAAGTCTACCGCCGCGGCCCGGCCAGCGCGGCGGCAGGCGTGGCCGGTGCCTGCGGCATTCATGGGCGCGTCGGGAAGCCCGCGGCGCGGACGGACGCAACAGGTGACATTCGGCACCTTGTCGCGCTGTCTGGGCAGTCGCATGCTGGCGCGGTCCTCCCTGCAGACCTTCGACCATGCCTGCCCATGCCGTCGCTCCGTTCACCCCGTATCTGTCGCTCGCGGCGATCGCCTTCGTGTTCTATCGGCGCCTGCGCCGCAGCTTTGGTCGGCAACCCTGGCAGCCGGTCGCTGCGGGGGTCCGTGCCGGCGCATTGCTGCTGGCGCTGACTGCGTTGGGACTGGCCGCGGCGGCGCTGCCGCAGGTGCGCTGGGGCGAGGCGGTCGGGGCGTTGGTCGGCATCGGCCTGGGGGTGCTGTCGCTGCGCACCACCGATGCGGTATGGGCGGAGGGACGCGGCTGGTACACGCCCAACCCCTGGATCGGTGGAGCGCTGCTGCTGGTGCTGCTGGGACGGCTGGCCTGGCGCTGGGCCAGCGGCGCCTTCGCTGCCGGTGCGGCCGCGGCAGGCAGCCAGGCCAGTCCTTTGACTTTGGGCCTGGCGACCGCACTGGTGCTGTATTCGCTGGTCTACGTGGGTGGGCTGTGGTGGCGCCTGCGGCAGCTGCGCCGGCAACCGGCGTTGGGCTGAGTGGCGAGCGCGACACGGGGCGTGGCGCGCGCCGGCGCCGATGACACGGACGCGTGGGGTGACGCTCAGACCTGGGAGCGGAACGGCAGCACGCAGGTCTCGGCCAGCTTTTCGCGCCACGGACGTGCGCGCCAGCGCTCCAGCGAATAGCGCTCGGCCTGCTGCAGGTCGCGTTCGAACAGCGCGGTCAGACGCGCGGCCAGCGCACGGTCGTAGACGTTGAGGCTGGCTTCGTCGTTGAGCCGGAACGAACGGATGTCGAAGTTGGTCGAGCCGACCGACACCAACAGGCCATCGACGATCAGCAGCTTGGTGTGCAGCATGGTCGGCTGGTATTCGTGGATGGCGATGCCGGCCTGCAGCAGCGGCCCCCAGCTGGCCTTGGAGGCCAACCGCACCGACAGCGCATCGATATGCGGGCCCGGCAACAGCACGCGGATCTGCACGCCGCGTGCGCGCGCCTCCAGCAGCGCGCGGGTGATCAAGGCATCGGGCACGAAATAGGCGGCCGCCAGGTCGATGGTGTTGCAGGCCGCGGCAATGGCGATCAGGTACATCAGGTGCATGCTTTCGCTGCCACCGGCTGGCGAGGCCACGAACAACTGCGCATCGCTGTCGCCGGCCGCGACCAGGTCGGGGTAGTAGTCGGCGCCGTTGAGCACACGGCCGGTGCTCTTGATCCAGTTGTCGTTGAAGGCGGTTTGCACCTGCGCCACCACCGGACCTTCGATGCGGTAGTGGGTGTCGCGCCAATGCGCCGGATCCTGCGCGTGGCCCATCCACTGATCGGCCACGCCAACGCCGCCGGTGAAGCCGATGCGGCCGTCGATGACCAGCAGCTTGCGGTGGGTGCGGTTGTTGACCCGGTGCAGGGTGTACCAGGCCAGCGGGCGGTAGCGGTGCACCTCCACGCCGGCGGTGCTCATGGTGTCGACCAGCGACGGGTCCATCTTCAAGCTGCCGCCCCAATCGATGGTCACCCGCACCGCCACGCCGGCGCGGGCGCGTTCGGACAGCGCTTCGCTGAACTCGCGCCCGATCGCGCCGGACCAATAGATGTAGGTTTCGAACGTGATGGTGCGCTCGGCGCCGCGGATGGCCGCCAGCATCGCCGGAAAGATCTCCTCGCCGTTGTTGAGCACCTCGATGCGGTTGCCCGGCAGGATGGTCGGTCCCAGCAGCACCGACATCTCGCGCTTGAACTGCGGGTCGGCGATGCCGTAGCGATGCGTGGGAATGTGTTGGAGCTTCTTCTCGGGCGTGGCGAAGTTCAGTGCCAGCAAACCCACTACCACCGTGACGAGCACCGTGGCCACGATGATCCACCCCATTTACCCGCTCCCAGTGTTCGGCCGTCGTGGCGTCAAGCGGCCGCGATTCTGGCAAGCAGGCGGCGTGGGGTCTGTGAAGGCAGGCGCGTGCGCGGCGTTATCTGGCCACGCGCTGCGGTTGCGTGGCGGCGGGCAGCTGCGGGCGTGCTGCTAGCCGTCTGCGCTGGTCTGGGTCAGGAACGTTGCCGGCACTGCGGCCACCAGCCAGACGCCATTGTCGGCCTGGAAGAACGGCAGCCCCTGTGCATGCATCCGGCCGGCCTGTACCTGCAGCAGCACTGGCGTGCCATAGCGCGCGCCCACGCTGAGCGCCGTCTGCGGGTCGGCAGACAGATGCACGTGATGGCGTTGGCCGGGGCGCAGGCCTTCGCGCAGGATCGCCGGCAGAAAGCGCGTGGCCGTGCCGTGGTAGAGCAGCTCCGGCGGTGTCACGGCCACATGCTGGAGCGCAACGGTGGGCGTGGAATGGCCTTGCACGGCGCGAATCCGCAGGCCATCGGCCGACAGCGCGAAGCGTTGCTTGTCGCTGCTGGTCACCACCGCGCGAATCAGGCCCGCATCCAGCGGCTTGCCGGCCGCCTGCGCGCCGGCGCACAAGGCGACGACATCCGCCCAGCCATCGCGATCCAGCTGCAGACCGATCGACTCCGGCGCGTGCCGCAGCACATAGCTGAGAAACTTGCTGGTGTCGGTGTGCTGTCGATCCATGGCGGCGGTGCGCGACAGGCGCGGTGCGGAGGTGCGGCGAGTCTACGGCAGGCGCGGCTTGCATGGCGATCGCATCCGCTGCGCTGGCGCACACCGCGCAGCTCACGGTTGCGCCGTGCACGCTAGCGCTGGTGCTGGCCACGCCATCACGCCACTGCGGCCGGCGCGTCGGTCGACACGGCGATGGCGTGCTGCGCCTGCAGCTCGGCCAGGCGCGCGCTGAGCGCGTCGTGGATGGCGTGGTAGGCGGTGGTACCCATCACCAGCCGCCGCGGCGGCGGCGACTGTTCGGTGCAGGCGATCATCGCCGCCACCATGCGCTGCGGATCGCCCATGATTTCCCAGCTGCCATCGTCCAGTCCACGGCACAGCGCATCCACCGGCGTGCCCACGTAGTCGGCCGGCAGTTCGGTCCGCAGCAGGGCTGCACCGAAGTTGGTGCGCGCCGGCCCTGGTTCGGCCAGGGTGAAGTGGATCCCGAAATCGGCCACTTCCTGTGCCACCGACTCGATGAAGCCTTCGATGCCCCATTTGCTGGCGTGATAGACGCTGAAGCCGGGATAGGCGATCTGCCCACCTTCGGAAGACACCTGCAAGACATGGCCGCCGCCTTGCGCGCGCAACCGCGGCAGCACCGCCTGGATCACGCTGATCGAACCGAGCAGGTTGGCCTCGATCACCGTGCGCACCTGCGTGGCGCTGATGGTTTCGGCGGCGCCGAGCAGGCCCACGCCGGCATTGCTGACCACCACGTCGATCCGTCCCAGCGCCTGGAAGGCCTGCGCCACCACGCTGCGGACCTGGGTGTCGTCGCGCACGTCCAGCGACAGTACCGTCAGTGCCTGGCCGTACTGCGCTTGCAATGCCGCCAGTGCGTCGCCGCTGCGGACCGTGGCGGCCACGCGATCGCCGCGTGCCAGCAGGGCGGCCGCCAAGCCGTGACCGAATCCGGAGGACGCGCCGGTAATCAACCAGTTCCTGGACATCTGCGGTACCTCTGTCGTGAAAGGAAACTTCACTCTAAGAGCCGATGATTGCTGGATCTATGCCATGAAATTCGCATGGGTTAGTGCAGATTTCCCATCAATGACCAAGCCCAGCTTTCATGATCTGGCCGCGTTTCTGGCGGTCGCCAGCCACCGCAGCTTTCGCCGCGCCGCGGTCGAGCTCGATCTGGCGCCCTCCTCGCTGAGCCACCTGATCGGTGCGCTCGAGCGCCGGTTGCAGGTACGCCTGCTGCATCGGACCACGCGCAGCGTGTCGCTGACCGAGGCCGGGCAGCGGCTGGCGGACGCGTTGCGCCCGGCGCTGCAGCAAGTGGATCAGGCGCTGGATGCGCTGGAGCGCTTTCGCGCCGAGGTCGTCGGCACGGTGCGCATCAATGCACCGGAAGTCGCCGTGCGGCTACTGCTGCGGCAGGTGGTGCCACAGCTGCTGGCGCGGCATCCGGCGCTGGCGGTGGACCTGGTCAGCGAAGGCCGGCTGGTGGATATCGTCGCGGCCGGTTGCGATGCCGGCATCCGCCTGAGCGAGTCGGTGCCGCAGGACATGGTGGCGGTGCCGTTCGGCGGGCAGACCCGCTTCATCGCCATCGCCGCGCCGGCCTATCTGCAACGCGCCGGTTGCCCGGACACGCCGCAGGAGCTGCAACGGCACGCCTGCATTCGTCATCGCATGCCCAGCGGCAGGCTCGCCAGCTGGGAGTTCGAGCGGCATGGGCAGGAAGTGGCGATCGACGTGCCGGGACGGCTGACCCTGGACCAGATCGCGTTGATGTGCGAAGCCGCCGAGGCCGGGCTGGGCATTGCCTATGTTCCCGAGCACGCCGCACTGCCGGCGTTGGCGCGCGGCGGCGTGGTGCGGGTGCTCGAGCCCTGGTGCCCGGCCATTCCCGGGCTGGTGCTGTACTACCCGGGCCATCGCCAGGTCCCGCCCGGGCTGCGCGCCTTCATCGACACCCTCAAGGAGCTGCTGCCCTAGCGTGGCTTGGTCGTTGCCGGCGCTAGACCTGCACCGGCACCTTGAACACCTCCACCGCCTGGATCAGCTGGCTGGACTGCGCTTCCAGCGCCCGCGCCGCGCTGCTGGCCTGCTCGACCAGCGCCACGTTCTGCTGGGTGGTCTGGTCCATCTGCGCGATGGTGCGGTTGACGTGCTCGATGCCGGCCGCCTGTTCCTGCGAGGCGGCCGAGATATGGCCGATGAGGTCGGTCACCTGTTGCACGCTGGCGACCACCTCGCCCATGGTGGTGCCTGCCTGGTGCACCAGTACCGCGCCGTCGCTGACGCGCTGCACCGAGTCGTCGATCAGGCTCTTGATCTCGCGCGCTGCGCCGGCGGCGCGATGGGCCAGTGTGCGCACTTCGTTGGCGACCACCGCAAAGCCCTTACCTTGCTCGCCGGCGCGCGCTGCTTCCACTGCCGCGTTGAGCGCCAGGATGTTGGTCTGGAAGGCGATGCCATCGATGACCGTGATGATGTCGGCGATGCGCTTGGACGCGGCCTCGATACCGTGCATGGTGGTGACCACCTGGCCGACCACGTCGCGGCCCTGGCCGGCCACCGTGGTGGCGCCGACGGCGAGCTGATTGGCCTGCTGCGCATGCGCGGCGTTCTGCCGCACGGTGGCGGTCAGCTCTTCCATCGAGGCGGTGGTCTCCTCCAGGCCGGCAGCCTGTTGCGCGCTGCGCTGGGCCAGGGTGTGGTTGCCGCCGGCGATGTCCTCGGCCGCGAAGCCGATCTGGTTGGAGGTGGCCTGGATATGCGCAACGATGTCGGTCAGGCGATCGACGGTGCGATTGGCATCGTCGCGCATGGTGGCGAACACGCCGTGGAAATTTCCCTGCATGCGCACGGTCAGGTCGCCGCTGGCGATCGCCCGCAGCAGCGCCGAGAACGCGGCCAGGTTGTCGTCGGCGGTGGCCATCATGGTGTTGAGGTTTTCCACCATCAGGCGGAATTCGTGCGCAAACCGCTCCGGCTGGCCGCGGCGGGCGAAATCGCCGGCGCAGGCGGCTTCGGTCAGATCCTGGATCTGTAAGTTGATCGCCCGCAGGCTTTGCTTGACCTGCTGCATGGCGGTGGTGATGGCGGCCTTCTCGCCGGGATAGGCGGCGATGTCGGTCGCCAGGTCGCCGACCGCGTAACGGCCCATCACCTCGGCCATGCGCAGTTGGGTCTGCACGTGCGCATCCACCAGCGCGTTGGTGTCTTCGACCATGCGTCGATAATCGCCGGGGAAGTGACTGGCCTCCATCCGGTAGCCGATCGCACCGGCATCGTGGCGCGCCGCCATCTCGTGCTGGGCGGCGATCACTGCCTGCAGGCGTTGCTGCATCTGCTGCATCGCCCGCAACAGCTGACCGGACTCATCGTTGCCGGCGACGACCGCTGGGCTACCCAGGTCGCCAGCGCCGATGCGCTCGGCCAGCTGCAGCGACTGCCGTAGCGGACGCACCACGCTACGGCTGAGCAGCACTGCGATACCCGCGCCCAGCAACAGCGCCAGCACCGTGCAGCCGACCATGAGCAGCGCAAAGCTGCTGGCGATCGCCAGCGCGTCCTGCGCAGCGACACGGTTCTTGGCTTCCTCCAGGTCGATGAAGGCATTGATGCTGGCCAGCCAGGCGATGAAAGCCGGGCGCGCCTGTTGCAGCAACACCTGTTCGGCCTGCGCGCGCTCACCGGACTGCCGCAGCGCACGGACCTGGACGATCAACGGCAACGTGCGCTGCTCGATCGCCTGGATCTGCTGCAACAACTCCGCCTCGCGTGGGTCGCTGGCGGTGGCGAGCATGCGCTGCAGCGGTTGCGCCGAGCGCGCATAGTCGGCGGCCAGCTTGTCGATCAGCTGTGCCGTCGCCTGCCGGCTGGCCGGGTCGTCCATCAGCACCACGTCGCGCACCGCGATTGCCCGGTCGTGCACGCTGCCGCGGAAATTGATCGCATAGCGCTGTTTGACGCTGTTGATCTGGTTGATGGTGATCAGCTGGCGGTCGATGCTGCGGACGCGCTGGATGCCCACCACGGTGAGCAGAACCATCAGCACGATGATCGTGAGAAAGCCGAGCGCCAGGCGCTGGCCGATACGCAGATTCGAGAGGGCGTGCATGGGGAGTGGGGGCAGTGAAAGGACGGGCGTGAGTGGGGATAGGCGTGTCGCTGGGTTGCGTGCGCGTTACATCGTGCGTGTATGGCGCGCGGGCCAGGGCCAACGCATGGATAGCGGCCGCACTCAAGCGAACTGAAGCGCAAGCGTCCACGGGGGCCCTCACTGCCGTTCAGGGACACGGCGTCCTGCACGCCCGCGGTAGCCCGACGCGTGGCCGAACAGCGCGCGCCGCGTCCTGCAATGCGCCAAAAGGCTTACATGCGTCACACAAGGCGACCCCTATACTCCGGACGTTTCCTGCTGCGAGGTACCGACCGCATGAGCGTTTCCCCACCGTCTGCGAACGCCAGTGATCCAGGCGCACCCCATGGCAGCCTGCGCCGCTCGGTATCCAACACGCTCAAGGGGTCGGCCGGCAATCTGGTGGAGTGGTACGACGTCTACGTCTACTCGGTATTCGCCACCTACTTCGAGTCGCAGTTCTTCTCCAAGGAGGACAAGAACGCCACCTTGTACGTGTGGGCGATCTTTGCGGTGACCTTCCTGATGCGGCCGATCGGCGCCTGGTATTTTGGTCGCTTCGCCGACCGCTACGGCCGTCGGTTGGCATTGACGGTGTCGGTCTCGGTGATGGCGGCGTGCTCGTTCGTGATCGCGGTGACGCCGACGGTAGCCAGCATCGGCGCGGCGGCGGCGGTGGTGCTGGTGCTGGCACGCCTGGCACAGGGCTTCGCCACCGGCGGCGAGTACGGCACCAGCGCGACCTATATGTCCGAGGCGGCGATTCCGGGCCGGCGCGGCTTCCTGTCCTCGTTCCATTACGTGACCCTGGTCGGCGGCCACGTGCTGGCGCAGACCGTGTTGCTGGTGATGCTGCACCTGGCCGACAAGGGTTGGGTGTCCGAGTGGGGCTGGCGACTGGCGTTCGGCCTGGGTGGCATCGGCGCGCTGGTGGTGTTCTGGCTGCGCCGCACGATGGACGAATCGCTGAACTCCGAATCGATCGATGCCGCCAAGCAGGGCCGCGCGCAGGCGTCCGGCTCCTTGCGCGAACTGTTCGGACGGCAGTGGCGTCCGCTGCTGCTGTGCTTCCTGGTGACCGCCGGCGGCACCGTGGCGTTCTACACCTACTCGGTCACCGGGCCGAAGATGATCCAGACCGCCTTCGCCGGCGACGACCTGATGGCCGGCACGCTGATCAACCTGGCCGCATTGACTCTGCTGATGCTGATGCAGCCGGTCGGCGGCTGGCTGTCGGACATCGTCGGCCGCAAGAGCTTGCTGGTGTTCTTCGGCATCGGCGGTGTGCTCTATACTTGGTTCCTGATCCTGCGGTTGCCGCAGCAGACCGATGCGATGACGGCCTTTGCCATCCTGACGATCGGCTTCGTGATCCTGACCGGCTATACCTCGATCAATGCGGTGGTGAAGGCCGAGCTGTTCCCGACCCATATCCGCGCGCTGGGCGTGGGCCTGGGCTATGCGCTGGCCAACTCGGCCTTCGGTGGCACCGCACCGTTGCTGTACCAGGCCTCGCTCAAGACCGGCCACGTCACCACCTTCGCCTGGTATGCGACCGCCGTCATCGCGGTCTCGCTGGTGGTGTATGTGTTCTTCCTGCGCAACAAGGGCAACAACTGGCTGGATCACGAAGCGTCGATGGGCAAGCGCGTGCGCTGAGTGAGTGACGCCGCCGTTGCGCTGCGCAGCGGCGCCTGCGGCAAGCGCTACGGCGGCGCGGCGCGCCACCGTGTCAGCAGGGAGCGCGCCATCTTCGGACGATCGTCTGCCGCGGTTACGCCGCGCCAGACGGTGTCGACAGCTGCAGCGTTTCGGCCGCCGGCGCTGCGTCCTGCGCTGTGCACAGGCTATGGCGCAGGCCGATCAGGCCCAGCAAGGCATCGTCGCGGTGGCGGCCGGCCGGGACCTGGCCCACACGTGCCAACGACGCATCCAGTTGCGCGCGTAGCGCGATCGGCGTCGGCAGTGCACGCTTGGCAGCGCTCTGTTGCCGGTAATGCGCGGCGACCGCGTCCAGGATGGCGTCCACCGCGCTCACGCTCGCGGGCGGCAAGCCCTGGCGTGCGCGGCGCAGCTGCAGGATGTTCAAGCCCACCCGCACCTCACCCAGCATGTCCAACGATGCCAACGCGCTGGCGGGTGGGGTGGCGGCCAGCCGCGGCGCCAGCAGCCCAAGCAGGTCCAGCATGCGCGCGGCGAACTGCGCACGGTCCAGCGAGCCATGGCCGGCGGCCGCCGCGGCCAGCGTGCGCCAGCCTTGCCGCACCAGCCGGCGTGCGCTCCATTCGGCGCCGACCGAGCGAAACAGCCGGGTGAGCACTACCGCCAGACCGATGCCCAGCACCATCGCCACCGATGCGTTGACGAAGCGCTGCAGGTCGGCGTCGTAGCCGTTCTGCAGCCCCAGCAGGGCGCTCAGGTTCACCACCAGCGGCAGTGCGATCAAGACGCTGCCTGGGCGATGCAGCAGCGCGCCCAGCGGCAGGAACACCGGCGCCAACGCCAGCACCAGCAGCGGGAAATCATGGATGGCGGGGAAGATGCCGAACAGGTAGATAGCGGCGACCACGCTGGCCACCAGCGCCCAGAGCAGGAATCCCAGCATGCTGGGCGCAGGATCGTCCTGCGCGGCGAAAAACGCGGCGGTGACCGCGGCCATCATCGCGCCATTGCCGCCGCCTTCCCAACCGATGCCGATCCACAGCACGCAATAGACCATCAGCGCGGCGCCGGCACTGAGCGCAGAGAAGGCCGCCATGCCGTAATCGATGTGCCGGGTGTTCGCCGCGGCGTCCGCTGCAGTTGCCTGCGCGATCGCGCGTCGCCATGGCCACCAGGATCGCTGCGGGCGTCGCTCCGGCGCATCCGCCGAAGCGGCATCCTGCAGCGTCGGCCCAGCCGGCGGGTTGCCCTGCTGCCAGGCCTGCTGCAGCCCGCGGCAGTCGTGCCACAGCGTCAACAGCTCCTGCAGCCGCAGCAACAGGCTGGTCAGCAGCAGCGCGGCGATGTCCTGATCCTGCGTCGGGCGCAAGGCGCTGATACGCGCCTGCAACGCGGCGTGGCGTGCATCGCCATTACCGTTGGTCTGGTCATCGGTCCCGGCGATCCAGTCGCCGATGTCCTCCAGCAAGGCGACCAGCGCTGGCGGCAAGGCGCCGGCGTTGCCGTGCAAGGCATCCAGGCGATCGGCGATGGATGCCAGCGTCGGCAACAGCAGCAACATGCGTGCCCGCAGTTGTTCCAGCGCCGGAGTCGCCGCCGCATGGCGCGGATCGTCGTGGCGCACGAAGGCGATCAGCGCTTCGAATTGCACCAGGTCTGCCGCCAGCCGATTGCGGGGCGCCTGCGCCGGCGCGCGCTGCAGCACCTGTCGGCACCATTGCGCGGCATCCTGCATCCAGTTGCCGATCCGTGCGCTCAGCATCGGCCGCACCGACGCCGGAAACACCAGCGCCGCGAACAGCACCGCCATCACCGTGCCGAGCACGATCTCCTCGCTGCGCGCCACCACGGTGGCGAAGATGCCCTCCGGCGCGGCGACCGCCGGAAAGCCGATGAAGGCGGTGGTATAGCCGGCCAGCAGGAACGCATAGCCGCGCGGGCCACGATCGAGCAGGGCCAGGAACAGACAAGCCGACAGCCACAGGGCCATCGCCGCGCTCAGCAGCAGCGGCGTCTGCACCAGGTTGGGCAGCAACACCAAGGTGGCGACGCCGGCCAGCAGCGTTCCCAGCACGCGATAGACGCCCTTGGCGCGGGTGGGGCCGAGCAGCGGCTGCGACACGATGTAGACCGTGGCCATTGCCCAGTACGGCCGCGACAGGTTGCCGGCCAGGGCGACGTACAACGCCGCGATCGCCGCGGCGAAGGTCTTCAACGAGAACAGCCAGGCCGGGCGATCGCGCAGCAGCGGGGTCATCGCGCGGCCGTGGTTGGCGAGGGGATGGCCGCGCTATCCCAGCCGCCGCCGAGCGCCAGGAACAGCTGGATCTGGTCCTGCGAGACCTGCGCCTGCGCACTGGCCAGCGTCATGTCGGCGGTCGCCAGGGTGCGCTCGGCATCCAGGCTGGAGAGATACGGCGTGCGCCCGCCCTGGTACAGGCGGCGATTCTGCGACGACGCCAGTTCGGCCTGTTGCTGGGCCTGTTCGAGCAACTGCAGGCGATCCAGGTCCTGGGCGTAGCGCGCCAGCGCGGTTTGCACCTCGCGCAATGCCTGCAGCACGGTCTGGTCGAACTGGGCCAGCGCGGCATCGGCACCGGCTTGAGTTGCGCGTACGCGTGCATGCCCACCGGCCGAGGGCAGGGTCCAGGAGATCAACGGACCCAGCGACCAGGCGTGGGTGGCCGGCTCGCCGATATCGGCCAGCAAGCCGGTGGCGCCGATCGACCCGCCCAGGCGAATGTCCGGATAGAGCGCGGCGGTGGCGACCCCGATCCGCGCGGTGGCCGCGGCCAGACGGCGCTCGGCCTGGCGCACGTCCGGGCGCCGTGCCAGCAGCGCGCGGCCGTCGCCGATCGGGATCGGCTGCCGCAGCGTCGGTGCATGGTCGCACTGCGCCACTCCGGCCGGCAGTGCACCCGGCGTCTGGCCGAGCAGGGCGGCCAGTGCATAACCGGCGGCCTGCGCGCGCGCGCGCAGCGGCGGCATCGCCGCTTCCAGCAAGGCGACCTGGGCGTTGGCACGTGCCAGGTCCGGCGGCGTGCCGCGTCCGGCCGCCAGCAGCCGCGCCGTCACCTGCTGGCTGCGTTGCTGCAGTTGCAGGGAATGGTTGGCGACGCTCAGCTCGTGATTGGCGTGGCACAGCTCGGCATAGCTGCCGGCCACTTGCGCCGCCACGCTGACCCGCGCCAGATCCATGGCCGCCTGCGCGACCTGCGCATCGGCGTGGGCGGCTTCGGCGCCGCGTTGCAACTTGCCGAACAGATCGAACTGATAGGACACCCCGAACTTGCCGTCGGCCAGGTTGAACACCGGCAGCTTTTCTTCCTGCAGAAAGGCCTCGGCCGAGACCTGTGCGTGGCTGACGCCGGCTTCCACCTCGTAGTCGACGCCGCCGGCATCCAGGGCCTGTGCGTAGACCGCCGCAGCGCGTCGCAGATTGGCATCGGCCACCTTCAGCTCGACGTTGTCGCGCAGCGCCCGTTCGACCAGGCCGTCCAGCACGGGGTCGTGGTACAGCGCCCACCAACGCGCCGGCAACGGCGCACCGGCCTGCACCTGCGTGTTGCCGGTGTCCAGGAACGGCGCGTTGGCCGCTGCGCGGTTGACCGCGGCAGCGCGCGGCACCGCATAGTCCGGCCCGACCGTGCGGCAGGCCGTCAGGCCCAGCAAGGCGGCCGCCAGTGGGAGCGATGCCAGCAGGCGCTTCATGGGGCCGCCTTGCCCGCCGTGGCGGGTGCGCCGGAGGCGGCGGGCGCGGCCTCGGGCAGGATCGACACCGTGGCGGTGCGCCCGGCGATCAGTTGAACCTGCGCCGGGACGGCGTCCAGGGCGATCCGCACCGGGATGCGCTGGGCCAGCCGCACCCAGTCGAAGGCCGGGGTGACATTGGGCAGCATGCCGGCACTGCCGCTGCGATAGCGGTCCTCGATCCCGGCGGCGATGCTTTGCACGTGCCCATGCAGCGTGGTCGGCTCGCCCATCAGATGCACGTCCACGCGCTGCCCCGGATGCACACCCCGCAAGCGGGTCTCCTCGAAATAGCCATCGATGCGGAACGAGCCGGTGTCCAGCACCGCCACCACCGGCCGGCCGGCGCTGACGTAGTCGCCAGCGCGCACGGTGCGGTCGCTGACATGGCCATCGGCCGGGCTACGCACTTCGGTGCGCGCGAGGTTGAGGTGCGCCAGATCGACCGCGGCCTGGGCAGTGGCCACCGCGGCCTGCGCCTTGGCGACCTCTGCGCGGCGCACCTCGGCGTCCTCGGCAGCGACCAGGTCCTGCAGGCGGCGGTCACGCGCGCTCTGCCGGCGCAGCTGGGCCAGCGTGGCCTGGCGCTCGGCCAGTGCGGCCCGCGCCTGTGTCAGGGCCAGCGCATAGCGGGCGCGATCGACCACGAACAACACCTGTCCACGCACCACCGGCTGGTTGTCGGCCACGTCCACCCGTTCCACCAGCCCGGACACGTCCGCAGCCACCTGCACCACATCGGCGCCCACGTGCGCATCGCGCGTCCACGGCGCCTGCATGTAGTAGCGCCACAGCTGCTGCAGCACCAACGCCGCAGCCGCCACCATGGCCAGGGTCAGCAGGACCGGCCCGACGTTCTTGATCCACTTGTTCACGCTTGCATCCACCGCAGAAAGAAAAACAGGCCGCCCAGCAGGACCACGTACAGCGCCAGGTTGAACAGCGCCGGATGCCAGAGATGGCGATAGGCGCCACGGCGCGTCAGCAACGCCGCGATGGCGCTGTTGAGCACATAGGCCAGCGTCATCAACGCCAGCAAGGTGGGGACGAACACCCCGTAGAGACTGAATTCTCCGTACATCGGTTGATCCTGTAGACAAACACGGTCGCCGGCGCGGACGCCGACGGTTCGACGAGCGGCGGGCGCCAGCTCAGCCGGTTGGGCTCAATCGGCAGCACTCAGGCGGGCATGCGCCGCGCCGATCAGGCCCCACAACTTGAGCACCACCTGCAGCTCGTCCTCGCCGAGGTCGCCGAAGACCTCGGCACGCAGCGCATCCAGGCGCGCTTCGATGCGCTCGGCCAGCGCGTGGCCTTCCTTGGTCAACCACAACTGGTTGGCACGGCGGTCGCGTTGATCGGCCTGCCGCTGCACCAGACCCTGCGCGCAGAGCCGGTCCAGCAGCCGGACCAGCGACGGGCCTTCCATGCCCAATTGCTGGGCCAGGGCCACCTGGCGGATGCCGCCGCCGGAGCGACCGATCATCAGCAAGGGCCCGCTGGTGGCACCGGACAGGCCGAAGCTTTCGAAGGCCTGGTCGGCCAGGCGCTGCCATTGGCGGCTGGCCACCAACAGGCCGGCACTGAGCTGGGCACGACTGGATAGCGAGGACGTCATAATAGATAGGATGCTATCAATTTACAAATGAATCAAATGCGGATGAATATTCCACAGCGGCTGTCCAGCCCGCTGGGGCGTCACCCTCTTCGTCGGGTACCATGCACGCCCCTTTCGGGTGCACCCGCGCATGAGCCAGTCCGACCACCGCGATTCCCCCGTCACCCAGGCCCAGGCCGAAGACGCCGTCCGCACCTTGCTGCGCTGGGCCGGCGAGGATCCGAGCCGCGAAGGCCTGCTGGATACCCCGCGCCGGGTCGCCGAAGCCTATGGCGACTGGTTCAGTGGCTATCGCGAGGAACCGCGCGAATACCTGGAACGCACCTTCGAGGAAGTGGCCGGCTACGACGAATTGATCGTGCTGCGCGACATCTCCTACGAAAGCCATTGCGAGCACCACATGGCGCCGATCATCGGCAAGGTCCACGTGGGCTATCTGCCGCGCGGCAAGGTGGTGGGCATCAGCAAGCTGGCGCGGGTGGTGGAAAGTTATGCGCGCCGCTTCCAGGTACAGGAAAAGATGACCGCGCAGATCGCCCAGTGCATCCAGGACGTGCTGCAGCCGCGCGGCGTGGGCGTGGTGGTCGAGGGCGCGCACGAATGCATGACCACGCGCGGCATCCACAAGCGCGGCGTCAGCATGGTGACGTCCAAGATGCTCGGCAGCTTCCGCGAGGACGCGCGCACCCGCAGCGAATTCCTGCAATTCATCGAAGTGGGCGGCAAGCGTTGAGGCAGCCACGGCGGCACCGATGAAGCACCAGGCCCGGATCGCCGGCTACCGCCACTTGCGCGAGCAGCCGGCATGGAAACTGCTGGCCGCCGATCACGCCCCCGAGCTGATCGGCCTGCTGCAGACCCTGCTGATGGACGACGCCCGGCGGCTGCCATCGGCGATCCTGCACGAGCGCCTGCAGCGCCAGCTCGACGCCTTGCGCGCCGACGAACTCTCGCGCGAACTCCCGCGTACTGCGCAGGCCTATCTGGCGCATTGGCTGGTACAGGGCTGGCTGGAGCGCCGCCTGCCCGAAGGCGCGGCCGAGGAAGAGTACGAACTGTCGCGTGCGGCCATCCAGGCCATCCGCTTCATCGCCGGCCTGCGCGAGAGCAGCAGCAGCGCCACCGAAAGCCGGCTGTCGCTGGTGATCGAGCAGTTGGTGCAACTGGCCGGTCAGACCGAAGCCGATCCGGAAACCCGCCTGGCCAGCCTGTGCGAGGAACGCGACCGGCTGGACGCGGAGATCGCACGCGTGCGTGCCGGCAAGATGGCGGCGCTGGACGGCAAGCGCGCGCTGGAGCGCACCCGCGACCTGATCCATCTGGCCGATGAGCTGGCAGAAGACTTCCGCCGCGTGCGCGACGACTTCGAGCAGCTCAACCGCCAGTTCCGCGAGCGCATCATCGACGACGAAGGTGCGCGCGGCGACGTGCTGGAGCAGCTGTTCAACGGCGTGGACGTGATCGCCGACAGCGAGGCCGGCCGCACCTTCCAGGCGTTCTGGAGCCTGCTCAACGACAGTCGCCAGAGCAGCCAGTTGGACCAGGCGCTGGACACCTTGTTGGCGCGCGGGTTTGCCCGCCGGCTCGACCGCCGCGAGCGCGCCTTCCTGCGCGGCCTCACGGCGACCCTGCTGGAGCGCGGTGGCGAGGTGCACACGGTCATGCAGCACTTCGCCCGCAGTCTGCGCGGCTTCGTGCAGAGCCGCGGCTATCTGGAGCAACGTCGCCTCACCCAATTGCTCAAGCAAGCCCAGGGCGAGGCGCTGCAATTGCGCGACAGCGTGCATGCCACCACGGCCACCGGCTATGTGCAGGCGCTCAGCAGCAGTCGTCTGCGCTCGCTGTCGCAGTGGCGGCTGCATGACCCGCGCCTGACCCTGGTCGATGGCCATGTCTATGCCGCCGATGCGGCGGAGATCTCGCTGGACAGCGTCGGCGACCTGGTGGCGCAGTCGGAGATCGACGTGCGCAGCCTGCGTGAGGATCTGTACGTGCTGCTGGGCCAGCAGCCGCGGCTGACCATCGGCGATGCGTTGCAGCAGCGCCCGGCGATCCAGGGCCTTGGCAGCGTGATCGGCTATCTGTCGCTGGGCACGCGCCATGGCGTGGTGATCGACGGGCAGATGGAAACCGTGCAATGGGAAGGCGGTGACGGCGTGCTGCGACGCGCGCGGATTCCGCTGGTGTGGTTCACCCGGGAGAAACGCAATGAACTGGTCTGAGGACTCCGAGCTGGACGTCGCCGATACCGTCGACGGCGTGACGCCGGCGGCAGGCGAGGCCACCGATACCGCACGCGGGGCGCTGTTCCATGGCGACACCGGCACCTTGCCGTTCGAGGCGCGACGCGCGCTATGCCAGTTGCTGGCCGGCCCCAGTATCGATGCGCAGCGGCACGGGCCGTTGTGGCCAGCGCTGCTGCGGCACGAGCCTGCGATCCGCCAGGTGCTGTGCGAACTGTTCCTGGAGCTGGTGCTGGACCGCGAGGGCGGGGTCGCCTTCACTCGTCAGGCCGACACCGCCGAGCTGGAGTC
Source organism: Xanthomonas maliensis (assembly GCF_009192945.1). GTDB lineage: Bacteria > Pseudomonadota > Gammaproteobacteria > Xanthomonadales > Xanthomonadaceae > Xanthomonas > Xanthomonas maliensis. Next base: position 96,714 of record NZ_NSET01000025.1, read on the forward strand.
GCCGACGCTGCTGCGCAGCGCGCCGTTGACCTTCATCGAGTCGGTGTTGTTGCTGTTCCTGCGCCAACAATTGGCCGAGGCCGATACCCGCGGTGAGCGGGCGGTGGTGGACGAGGCGCAGATGGTCGAGGCGATGTCGGTCTATGAGAAAAACGTGTCCACCGATCGTGCCGGATACGCGCGGCGGGTGATGACGGCGATCGGCAAGATGCGCGACAACCAGTTGTTGGGGCGGTTGCGCGGCAGCGAGGATCGTTACGAGGTGTCGCCGGTATTGAAGTTGTTGTTCTCGGCCGAGGATGTGCAGGCCTTGGTGGAGGCGTATCGAGGATTGCGGGAGGGTGAGGTTGCGCTGGATTGAGGTTGCGCGCTTATCCGCCTTCCTTCTCCCTGTGGGAGAAGGTGCCCGAAGAGCGGATGAGGGTGCGATGTTGGGCGGTGCTTGCTGTGCGACGGATTGCGTTTGCTAGGCAGAGCGTTCGCCGGATGGATGTCTCGCGCTTGTCCGTCTTCCTTCTCCCTTTGGGAGAAGGTGCCCGAAGGGCGGATGAGGGTGTGATGTCGGGTGGTGCTTGCTGTGCGACGGGTTGCGTTTGGTAGGCAGAGCGTTCGCCGGATGGATGTCTCGCGCTTGTCCGTCTTCCTTCTCCCTTTGGGAGAAGGTGCCCGAAGGGCGGATGAGGGTGTGATGTCGGGTGGTGCTTGCTATGTGACGGGTTGCGTTTGCTAGGCACAGCGTTCGCCGGATGGATGTCTCACGCTTGTCCGTCTTCCTTCTCCCTGTGGGAGAAGGTGCCCGAAGGGCGGATGAGGGTGCGCGATGTCGGGTGATGCTTGCTGTCTGACGGGTTGCGTTTGGTAGGGCAGAGCTTTCACGCCCTGCGGGCGCGAGTCACTTTTCTTTGCTTGTGCAAAGAAAAGTAACCAAAAGAAAGCACACCCCGTCCTCGCGCCCTCCGCGCCTGCGGCGCTCCAGGTCCGCAAGTCCGGCAGAAATTTTTGTAAGGGACATCCCTGTCCCTTACAAAAACGTCGCGCATCCATGCGCGACGCCCTGCGGGTTGAATCTGCCAGCCTTGCCGCTGCGGTATGGGGAGGGAAGGCTAAAAGCAACAGCAACAGCAACAGCAACAGCAACAGCAACAGCAACAGCAACAGCAACAGCAACAGCAACAGCAACAGCAACAGCAACAGCAACAGCAACAGCAACAGCAACAGCAACAGCAACAGCAACAGCAGTTTTGGCGGGGACGGGGTGATCGTGGCGGTCGCCGTAGCGGTGGGTGCGGTGGTGGCGTCGTCGTTGTTGTCTTAACGTGTGGTGTGTTTGATGCGCCTTGTTGTAGTTTCGGTGGTCGGTGTGTATTCCGTGGTCCAGTCGTTTCGTTCTTGGTGAGTGTCCGATGAGTTCGCAGCCCAACCTTTCGCCGGCGTCGCCGGGACGGTCCTTGTTCGCCGAGACGGTGGCCGAGCAGCGTGCGCAGCAGTTCCGCATGCGGCGGCTGCAGGTGCACAACTGGGGAACCTTCAACGGGCTGACCGAGGTACCGATCGCCGAGAAGGGCTTTCTGTTCGTCGGGCGCTCGGGGTCGGGTAAGTCGACGCTGCTGGATGCGATGTCGGCACTGCTGACCCCACCGAGCATCGTCGATTTCAACGCCGCCGCACGCGAGGCCGAGCGTAGCGGGCGTGACCGCAGTCTGGTGTCCTACGTACGCGGGGCATGGGCCGACCAGCAGGACAGCGCCTCGGGCGAGATCGCCACCCAGTACCTGCGCAAGAGCGCGACCTGGACCGCGTTGGTGCTGGAATATCGCAATGCCCACGACGAGACGGTGAGCCTGATCCGTCTGTTCTGGATTGCCGGCAGCGGCAATGCCGCCGCCGATGTGCGTCGCCACTACATGGTCGCGCCGCGGCGTTTCGATGTGGCGCGGGAGCTGGATGGCTTCGACCTGGACCTGCGCAAGCTCAAGGCGCGCTTGGGCGAGGAAGTGGCGCACTTCGATGGCTTTGCCGGCTATGCCGAGCGCTTCCGCCACCTGCTGGGTATCGGCAACGAGATGGCGCTGCGCTTGCTGCACAAGACCCAATCCGCCAAGAACCTGGGCGATCTCAACGCCTTCCTGCGCGGCTTCATGCTCGATGAGCCGCGCACCTTCGAAGCCGCCGACCGGCTGGTGGAGGACTTCGCCGAACTGGACGGTGCCCACCACGCGGTGGTCACGGCGCGCCGCCAGGTGGAGACCCTCAGCCCGGCGCGCGAGCACCATGCTGCGCTGATGGCGTTACGACAGAGTGTGGGCGAGTTGCGCGAGCTGCAGCTGGGCGTGGACGGCTATCGCGAGCAGCAGCGCCTGGCCTTGCTGGCCGCGCGCTTGCAGGAACTGGATAGCCAGGACCGTGGCCTGGCCGGCGAAGAGGGCCAACGCCGCGAGTCGCTGGACAACCATGAGCAGAAGTTGGCCGGGCTGGAGCGCGAGCAGCGTGCCGCCGGCGGCGAGCAGATCGAGGAGCTGGAACGCGAACGTGCGCGGGTCGAGCGCGAACGCGATGAGCGCCTGCGTCGGCGCGTGCAGATCGAGCAGGCCTGTCGCCAGCTCGGCACCGCGTTGGCAGCTGGCGCCAGCGGCTTCGCCGCGCAGGTGGCGCATGCGCAGAGCCTGCTCGATGGCAGCAAGCAACACGCCAGCGCGCTGGATGATGCGATCGCCGAGCGCATGGCCGAGCGTCGCGACGACGAACGCCGCTTCGCCGAGATCCGCACCGAGCTGGAAGCGCTGAAGAAAGCGCCCTCCAGCCTGCCGGCGCCGATGCAGGCACTGCGCGCGCGCTTGTGCGAAGACACTGGCATCGCCGAGGCGGCGCTGCCCTTCGTCGGCGAGCTGGTGCAGGTGCGCGACGACCAGATCGCCTGGCGCGGCGCCATCGAGCGCGTGCTGCACGGTTTTGCGCAATCGCTGCTGGTGGACGAGCGCCATTCCGCGCAGGTCAGCGATTGGGTCAATCGGACGCATCTCGGCACGCGCCTGGTGTATTTCCGCGTGCGCCGCAACGATGAGCTGCATTCGCGCCGGGTCGATCCCGATGCGCTGCCGGGCAAGCTGCAACTACGCGAACACGCCTTCACCGACTGGCTGCGCAACGAGCTCACCCGTCGTTTCGACTACGCCTGCGTGGACAACGCCGCCGCGCTGCGTACGGCCGATCGCGCGATCACTCGCGAAGGCCAGGTCAAGCATCCGGGCGATCGTTACGAGAAGGACGACCGCCATGCGGTCAACGACCGCAAGCGCTGGCTCCTGGGTCACGACAACCGCGACAAACTCAAGGTGTTCGAGCGCGAGGCGCAGGCCTTGGCCCAGCGCATCGCCAGTTGCGAGGCCGACGTGGCGGCGCTGCGGCGGCAGCGCGAGCAGGACCAGGAGAAGCAGCTGGCCGCACACACCCTGGTCGAGCGCGATTGGGACGAGATCGACGTCGCTCCCAAGTTGCAGCGGCTGAGCGACATCGATGAGCAGTTGCAGCAGCTGCGCGAAGGCGACAGCGGTCTGCGCGCCTTGGGGCAGGCGATCGAGACCGCGCGCACGCTGCGCGACCAGGCCAAGCGCACCTACGAGGATGTGCGGCTGGAACGCGCCCAGTTGGCGCGCGAACGCGTGCGGTTGGAGCAGCAGCAGGCGGCTTGCGGTCAGCGCGCCGGTACCGCGACGCTGACGCCGACCCAGCTGCAGGGCTTGCAGACGCGCCTGGCGGCGCTGGCGCCGCTGTCGCTGGACAACCTGGAGGCGCATTTCCGCGCGGTCGAACGCGGCCTGGCCGAACAACTGGCCGACAGCCAGGGCCGCGACAGTCGCCTCAGCGCGCAGCTGCTGGACTGCTTCCGCCGCTATTGCCAGCAATGGCCGGAAGACAGTGGCGACTTCACCGTCAGCCTGGCCAGCGCCGAGGATTTCCTCGCGCGGCTGGACCGGCTGGAGAGCGATGGCCTGCCGCGGCATGAGCACCGCTTCTTCGACCTGTTGCAGACCCAGAGCAAAAACAACCTGCTGGCCTTGCAGCGGCATACCGCCGAGGCCCACAAGGGCATCAAGCAGCGCATGGACGAGGTCAATGCCAGCCTGGAGCAGGTGCCGTTCAACCGCGACACCATCCTCACCATCGAGGTCAGCGACCGTCGCCTGACCGAGGTGCAGGACTTCCAGCAGCAGTTGCGTGCAGTGCTCTCGCACCAGCAGACCGAAGATCGCGCACTGGCCGAAGCCCAATTCGCCGCCTTGCGCGCACTGGTGGCGCGACTGGGCGCGCAGGAACCGGACGCACGTCGCTGGCGCGAACAGGTGCTGGACGTTCGCCAGCACGTGGAGTTCATTGGCGTCGAGCTCGATGCGCAGACGCGCGCGCAGGTGGAGATCTATCGCAGTGGCGCCGGCAAGTCCGGTGGCCAGCGACAGAAACTGGCCACCACCTGCCTGGCAGCGGCGTTGCGCTACCAGCTCGGCGGCGAAGACGGCGAGCTGCCGCGCTATTGCGCTGTGGTGCTGGACGAGGCCTTCGACAAGGCAGACAACGAATTCACCGCGCTGGCGATGAACATCTTCGAAAACTTCGGCTTCCAGATGGTGGTTGCTACCCCCCTGAAATCGGTGATGACGCTGGAACCGTTCATTGGCGGCGCCTGCTTCGTCGAAATCAGCGGACGCCACAACTCCGGCGTGCTGTTGATCGAATACGACACCGAAGCACAGCGCCTCAAGCTGCCGGAACGCTCGCGCACCGATGACAACAGCGTCGTGTCGGACGAGGTGGCGTCGACGGATGCATCGCAGGGTGGCAATGGCGGTCGCGAAATGACGGAGTCGCCGCGATCGACGGCGCACACAGACCCGAATGGAATCCTGGGGACCGTGCCGGCCGAAGCCGTGGCCAGCGGGCTGGACGCGTCGACGACAACCTCCGCGCCCTCCACCGATGCAGCGCCAACCACGCGCCGACGTCGCCTGCGCAAGACCACCCCTCACCGCGCTGCGGGCGATACGACCGTGCCGCAGCCCGCGACGCGCGCGCCGGCCATGCGCAAAGCGGCATCACGCCAGTCCACGACGCGGGCGCCCCAGGCCACCATGCCAAAGGGCGCGTCTGCAGCGAGCACGGGGCGTGCCTCCGCAACGAAGCGAGCGGCTTCCACCGGCACCGCACCGCGCTCCATCGCCGCGGCCGACAGCCGCAAGAAGCCCGCCACGCCTTCCAAACCAGCCGCGCAAGGCAAGACCGCAGCGACCGACACCCGCGGCCCTGCCAAGGGGGCTGCCGGTCTATCTGCAGTCTCCAGCAAGCGCGCAGCGAAGCCGGCCAAAGCGGCTCCGCAAGGCAAGACCGCCAGCAAGCCAACCGCCGCCAAAAAATCCCCCCGCAGCAAGCGCGCGACGCGCTGATCGCACAGCCGCTGCCTCGCCGCCTGTGACCAGGCGGCGCGTCTTGCTGTCGGCGTCGATGCGCTGTGCCGGGTACAGAGGCGGAGGACATAGAGCAGACGCAGCGGTTGGATCGCGAACAGACAGGCCCTGCCGACCGTACACGCGCTGTTGAGGAATTCTTCTCGCGCGATAATCTTCCAATACGTTGGCTGCACTGCAGGCCAGGCTGCATAACGCTCCCCGTCGAGCTGGACGAGGCAGCGCCCTTGCGATGCGCTTGCCTTTGGTCCTGGGCAGAAACCCGTATGGTCGTCCAATGCATCCCCGGCGTTACTAGATACTCCCGATGAGTAATGACGATCAGCTGACGGAGCCACGAAACGGATGACTCCAGAAAAACCCTGAGTAAGACGACAATATCGAATTAAATGGCACGAGGTAACTAAACAATCTCTTTGTGCCGGAAGCGGATAAGCAAATAGTGCGTACAATGCCCATCTGCCGTCATCGCTGCGTGTCAGAATTTTCTGATTTTCTTGTTGGGACGAACCGGTATCTGTTTGAGTCCGTCCGGCAAATATCCGTCAAGTCAACTGCTTACGTCATTGCCGCTCGCGTCGCCTCTGCTCGCCCATAAACTTCCCATTGACAGCGAAAGCGGACTCGAACAACGCTCCGGCTGCACGGGGGATTGGGGAATGACCGTCGGGTCGCGCTTCGCCCCCCTGAATCGATGTATGTGGACGACTTGCCTGGCGATGCGAGCTGGGCGGGCGAGTGTGGGCGCCCGTTCTTCGATGTCCTTGCATCTCAGGTGAGGCGATGGATGCCGCTCACCTTTCTCTGGATTCGCTATGACATCGGACATGAGGCCGCTGCGGCGGCCCGCGCTTGGATTGCTTGTACTCGTCGCTCTCTTGATTGCGCTGCCATCGATTGCAGCCGCCGACGATGTCTACGACGACTACGGAAGACTGATCAAGACCGGGGCCACCATCAAGAGCCCCGGCAGTCAGTTATTCGGCGAGAACATCAATCTCTACACCGGCTCCCTGGAGTTGGTGCAGACCGACGTCGAGCTGAAGGGCAGCAATGCGCTGCAGGTCCGCATCGGTCGACGCTTTACGGTCGGCAATCCATCGCAAGGGCACTTCAAACTCTGGGATCTGGATATCCCATACATGCATGGTGTCTTTGGCTTCCCGGGTGGTAACCTCCAGCCGGATGGGTGGGTGGTCACTGGAGACCGCACCTCCGCGTACGCCCGCTGCAGTCGCTACGACACGCCTCCCACGCTTTCGAATCAAGGTGGCGACTTCGATCCATCCGAGTATTGGCGCGGGAGCTTCGTCTACCGCCCGGGCGCGGGCGATCAGGAACTGCTGGCGACCACGGCGCAGGCCCTGCGACCCTCCGATGGAAAGACCTATCCCATCGTCCTGAAGGACGGCTCGGCGGTCAGGTGCGTGCCGTCGCTCGATGGCATCAGCGAAACGGATGCGAAAGGCGAAGGCTTCGAGGTCGTCGATACGCATGGCACGGTCTATACCTTCAATCACATGGTGTCGCGGTTCTATCCAGCGCTGCGCAGGTCCTCGCCCGCACCACAAGCGTTCTCCGCGGGAGCGTCGATCCAGACTGCTAGCGTCGGAAACATCGTACCGATGGTCGCAAAGAGCTACATCCTGCAGCGCAAGGAGGTGCTGATCTATCCCACACGGGTGACCGATCGCTTCGGCAATACGGTGTCCTACAACTGGAACCCAGCCGCGCCGTGGCAACTCCAGAGCATCGTCGCCAGCGACGGCCGGCGAATCGATGTGTCCTATGCTGGTGGCGATGGAACGCTGATCACCTCGGTGACCACGTCTGGCCGAACCTGGTCTTATGTCTACAGCGACACCACCGACTCGGTCCGGTTGCCGGATGGCAGCGGCTGGACCTTCGACCTGCTTCAACTCGCGCGTGCGCGCGTCACAATGGCTGCGCCTCCAGGTTGCGACAGCGATCGCTCGTGGTCTGGAAGCGCGGCCGGCAGTATCGTGGCGCCCACTGGAGCACGCGCCGACTACGCGCTCAATTCCATGTTGATGGGGCGCTCGTGGGTGCCGCGCTTCTGCCGACTGGAGCAGGGCTACTCGGACATTCCGTATCAGTTCTACGTGATGGCGTTGACGAGCCGCCGCCTCTCCGGTCCTGGGCTGCCTGCGCAAGGTCTGACCTGGACGTATGACTACGGTAGCCCGAACAACTGCTGGAAGCCGGACGCCGGCACCCCTGCCAGCAGCAGCTATGTCGTCTGCACCGATGCGTCGCCGACCACCCGCGATGTCACCGTCAAGGAACCCTCCGGCACGATGACACGCCATCGTTTCGGCAACCGCTACTGGACCAACGAAGGGCTGCTGCTGCAACAGGACTTCGGCTGGGACGGCACCGCGGCGATCCGCACCAGAACGACCGACTACGCCGCGTTTGACACCGCGCCGTTCGCCGTCCGCACCATGTATCCGGTCGGCGACTACGGCGACAGCACGGTGGCAGCCCGGCAGCGGCCGGTGCGACAGGTCACGACCACCGAAGCTGGTACCCAATTCATCTGGAGGGTCGCGGACTGTGGCGGCACGCCGTGTTTCGACGAGTTCGCCCGGCCGCTGAAGATCGATCGCTTCAGCCCATGGCATACGCGGACCGACGAGACGACCTATTACGACGAACGCACGCAATGGGTGCTGGGTCAGACGGCCAGTGAACGCAACACCGACACCGGGATCGTGACCTCTCAGATCGACTATGGCGCCGGAGCACTGCCACAGACGGCGCGCCGCAATGGCAAGCTGGTGTCGACCTATACCTATAACAGCGATGGCACCGTCGCGCAGATCAAGGACGGGCTGGGCAACGCCACTGGCTTCTCCAGCTGGATTCTAGGCATTCCCCAAAACGTCACCTACGCCGATGGTGCGGTCAAATCCGCGGTGGTCGACGGCAACGGATGGATCCGTCAGACCACCGACGAGAACGGCTTCGCCACGACCTACGACTACGACGTCATGGGACGGTTGAGCGCGACCAACTACCCCGGTGGTGACAGCGTGGGCTGGAACGCTACGACGCAGGCCTTCGAACAGATCGGCAGCGACGAGTATGGGATTGGCGCGGGACATTGGCGCCAGACCGTCTCCACCGGAAACGCGCGCAAGATCACCTACTTCGATGCGCTATGGCAGCCACTGTTGACGCGCGAGTTCGACACCGCCAACCAGGCCGGCACGCTGCGCGCCAAGCGCTTCACGTACGACCACGAAGGACGTGCCGTGTTCGAGTCCTACCCGAGCGACAACGAGTCTGCGACGACGGGCACCTGGCGGGAGTTCGACGCCTTGGGGAGACCGGCCGCGGTCTCGCAGGACAGCGAGCAAGGGTTGCTGACCACCGTCACGCAGTATCTGCCGGGAGCCCAGACACTGGTCACCAACCCGCGTGGGGCGCAAACCCAGACCGGGTATCAGGTGTTCGACCAGCCGGTCTACGACGCGCCTGTGTGGGTGCAATTGCCTGAATCCGCACGGACCTCGATCACGCGCGACGTGTTCGGCAAGGCGCTCAAGATCGTGCGAGGTGCGCAATGAGCAGCTCAATCGACGCTCTGACGGTGAAAAGCACTCCGTCGTCGATGTTTCCGAGCGGACTTCGCGGTCTTGTTCGCTGGGCCAGCGTCGCTCTATTTATGCTCTGCTTCGTTGCTGTGCCGTCGCAGGCGAGGCGTCAATGTCCTGATGGCTCGACGGCAGGGCCAAATAATCAATGCCCACCGCCCGAGCTCAAGGAAAACGACTCCAAATACATTGGAACATCTGTACCGACGACGATGGTCGTAGGGCAGTCCTACCCTGTGAGCGTCACCTTCCAGAACACGGGTTGGAGGACATGGACAACGCAGGACGCATATCGCCTGGGAAGCTCTGGGCCCACCGACAATACGACTTGGGGAACAGGCCGAGTTGAACTGCCGTCCAGTGTGCTCTCTGGCGATACCGTAACTTTCAACTTTACCGCGCGTGCTCCGCTGTCCGCGGGATCGACTTCGTTTCAGTGGCGAATGGTTAGAGATGGCGTTGCTTGGTTTGGTGGAAATGGTGCCCCTACCTACGTAAACGTGCTTCCCTCGGTCATCAAGGGTGGCATCGACGGTGTCGGCTACACGGCCATCTCGGGTTGGGCATGCTCCACCAATCTGAATCGCTCTGTTGACGTGCACATGTATCTGGGCGGCCCTGCCGGGTCGGGCACGTTTGCCGGGGCAACCACCGCATCGCTACCGAGCGATTCCAGTATCGCCTCGGCGTGCAGTGCGTCTGGCAGCAACTATCGCTTCTCGTTCCCGATCGACGAGAACTTCATCATCCAGAACGGTGGTAAGCCCATCTACATTCACGGCATCTCGCCAGTGAGCGCGTCGAACGACTTGATCGCTGGATCGGGTTCGCTGCTCGTTCCTGCTTCGACGATCAAGGGGAACCTTGACGGCGTTCAGAACAACAATGCCATCGTAGGTTGGGCCTGTTCGACGGGTCTTCGACGCTCTGTAGACGTCCATGTCTATGCGGGTGGCCCAGCCGGCACGGGCACCTGGGTGGCCACGGCGACGGCCAACCTGACGAGTGAGCCCGGCGTCGCCACCGAGTGCTCGTCCACCGGCAGCAACTATCGCTTCTCGATTCCCATCACCGAGGACGTGATCCGCAGTTACGGCGGACAAGCGCTGTACATCTACGGCATCTCGCCGATTGGCGGCGCCAACAACCCCATCATGCGCTCGGGAGCGTTCGCCGTCCCCGCGTTGGTGCGCAATGCGACCTTCGTGTCACAGACCATGCCGGCGAGTCTTGCGACGGGGCGCGCGTCCACCGGCTCGGTTCGCTTCACCAACACCGGCAATGTGACGTGGCGTCAGGACCAGGGCGTTCGCGCCGCGCTGGTTGGCGATACCCGGGGGTGGTCGCCAGCCGAGGTCGGCCTGCCGGCCGATGTGCCGCCGGGGGGCAGCGTGGATTTCGCCTTCAACCTGCGCGCGCCGCTGGCTGCCGGTGCCTACAACCTGCGCTGGAGGATGCGCGATGCTGCGGGCGATTTCGGCAGCGACTCCAGCAACCAGGTGGTACAGGTTGCAGCACCGCCGCCGGTGGAGCATGGCGTTGGGTCGGCGGCCCGCAGCTATGTCTACGACGCCAATCAACAACTGTGCAAAGTGATCGAGCCCGAAAGCGGGGCGACGGTCATGGCCTACGATGCCGCCGGCAATCTGGCTTGGTCTGCCAGTGGGCTGGATCTACCCAGTACCACCAGTTGCGACCTCGATGCAGCCGCCAACAGCGGGCGCGTGGTCAGTCGCGGCTACGATCCCCGCAATCGGCTCAAGACGCTGCGCTTCCCGGATCGCAATGGCGATCAGGACTGGACCTACACGCCCGATGGGCTTCCGGCGCAGGTCACGACCTTGAGCGATGCAGGCGCGAGCCCGGTCACCAATACCTACGCGTACAACAAGCGCAGAAGTCTGGCGACGGAGTCGGTATCCCAGCCCAACTGGTACAGCTGGTCCGTCAACTACGCCCACGATGCCAACGGCAATCTTGCTGGACAGACCTACCCCACCGGACTCTCGGTCGCTTACGCACCCAACGCGCTTGGCCAGGTCACCGACGTGCGCGATCAGTCCGGAAACGTCTACGCCAGCGGCATTTCCTACTATCCCAACGGTGCGGCGCGCCAGTTCACCTACGGCAATGGCGTGGTTCATTCGTTGGTGCTCAATGCGCGGCAGATGCCGCAGCAGGTGCGTGACGCCAACATCGCCTCCTTGGAGTATCACTACGATGCCAACGGGAACGTCAACGGAATCATCGATCAGCAGCGCGGTGATGGCTTCAATCGCTAAATGAACTACGACGGCCTGGATCGCCTCATGGAGGCGGGGTCGAACGTCTTCGGAGGCGACAATTGGAACCACTACACCTACGACGTGCTGGACAACATCCTCTCGGCACAGTTGGCGGGCGTGAACGAGAAGAACTACTGGTACGACGCGAACAACCGCCTGACCAATATCCTGAGCAATGCCGGCACGACCACGATCGGCTTGAGCTACGACGCCCAAGGCAACCTGAAGAACAAGAACGGGCAGGCCTTCACCTTCGACTACGGCAATCGCCTGCGCGATGTCACCGGCAAGGAGAACTATCGCTACGACGCCTACGGGCGCCGGGTCTTGTCGGGCCATGCGACAACGATGACGGTGCAGCTCTACAGCCATGCCGGTCAGTTGCTCTATAAGGAAGCATCCGACAAGGGCAACAGCGAGTACATCTACCTCAACGGAAGCCTGCTCGCCACCCGCAATGCAGGAGCCATCACGTTCCAGCACACCGATGCCCTGGGCAGCCCGATTGCGGTGACGAACCCCGCGGGCCAGGTGGTCGAACGCACCGATTACCAGCCCTACGGCACCCCCATCGGCAAAACGGTCGATGGCATCGGCTACGCCGGGCAGGCGATGGATGGTGCCACCGGCCTGACGTACATGCAGCAGCGCTACTACGACCAGGACTTGGGGCGGTTCCTGAGTGTGGATCCGGTAGCTGCGGACTCCGTGTTTTCGAATAACTTCAATAGATACTGGTATGCCAACAACAACCCGTACAAATTCACCGACCCAGATGGGCGAGATGTAAAATGTGACGGATTTAACTGCCATATCAATAGCCGTAACGGCTACGAGTTTTGGGGCGTTGATTATCCGAGGTATCTGTTAGTTACCATTCAAACCGCCGCGCTTGATTCCGCAATTGCTTATGTAAATGCAGTCCAATCAATAGCCGCTGCGGTCGAGAATAATGAGTCTGCTTCAGAAGATGGAAGTGTAACCTCAAATAGGCCTGCTGGCTCTGATGGGAAGAGGGGTTCCACTGGTGGGCCGGGCGCAGGGAAGAGATTTCCTGCTGAGTCGCCTGAGAAAAAAGCTGCAAAGGAAGGCGTTCCGTGTGCTTATTGCGGAACGCCGACTACCAATGAGCAAGGGCAACCCAATTCGAGGGAGCGTGATCACATTGACCCGAAGAGTAGAGGCGGGAACAATAGCCCCGAAAATGAGCGAGACTCTTGTAGAACCTGCAATCGTGGCAAGGGTTCGCGAAATCCAGATGAATGGCAGCCCGTGGAGGAATATAAATGAGTAGTCAGGAAAAGACAGCTAAAATTTCATTTCCTTGCGACGATGGCGATGTCGAGCGCATGACTGGAATTTATGTTAAAGATGGTTTATACAAGCTGGATAACTCGCCATTTTATTTCTATGGCATAAGCTTCGGTGATCTATTTAAGGTTAAGGAAAATGGCGGCGACCTGATTTTTGAACGTGTGATTGCACGGGGGGGGCATTCGACTTATAGAGTTAAAATTCCGATCGGAGAGGGGCACAATTTTTTCTTGAAGAATTGGACTTCTCTTCAGGATCTAGGTTGCACTTATGAAGGTTCTGATGTCGGTCCGCAGAGACTCTATGCCATAGATGTTCCTCCAAGCGCTGACATTTTTAAGGTCTACGAATTACTTGAAAAGGGTGAGAGAGAAGAACTGTGGGTTTTCGAAGAAGGTCACTATTGCGATACAGCCACGGCTGAATAGTGCAATGGGGTATCACAACGGCTTTGTTGCACAAACACGGCCAGTAGAACTGGTAGCCTGGGCCGACGAGGGGTCTGTCAAACGAACTGTGTAAACGGTATGTGTCATAGCGCCTGCAGCGGCACGCGCTCTTCGCCAAACATTACCTAGAACTGAGGTTTCCCCACATATCTTCCTGCGAGATCAAGCCCTTGTTGCGTGAAGATGTGGAAGAAGGTGCGCGCATGAGGCACGCTTCAACGTGACTAAGCCAGATAAGCCAGAGAAGAGTGCCGACCATGCGCGCCAGCGAAGTATTGCAGAAGTGCCTGTGAGTCTGTAAGTTGAACTGTGTAACGGCCCTTTGAGAAGATGCGGCGTTGAGCCGGGAGGAGCTGTCGCATGAAGTTATCGAAAGAGCGCTTGGACGAGTTGACCGCCGGTTATACGACGCCGGAGCAAATGGAGTCGCTGTATTCGCAGATGCTCCAGCACATGATCAACCGCTCGCTGGAAGCGGAGATGCAGGCGCATCTGGGCCACGAACGGCATGGACGGGATCTGTCAAACGAACTGTGTAAACGGTATGTGTCATAGCGCCTGCAGCGGCACGCGCTCTTCGCCGAACATCACCTGGAAGCTTTGCAGCGCCGGCTTCCAGTGATGGATCGATTTCCAGTTCTTCGACGCTTCGCTGATCGCCAGAAACAGCGAATTCAGTGCCGACTCATCGTTCGGGAAAATCCGCCGGTTGCGCGTGTACTTGCGCATGACCATGTTCAGCGATTCAATCGCGTTGGTCGTGTAGATCACCTTGCGGATCTCCGGCAAGAACTGGAAGAACGGAATAATGGTGTCCCAATTTCCGCGCCACAGCCGCACCACTGCTTTGTACTTCTCGCCCCAGTCCGCTTCAAAGGCGTCCAGTTCCCGCGCCGCTTCTTCGGCCGTGGCCGAGGTGTACAGGCGGCGCAGGCCTGCGACCACCGCCTTGCTGTCCTTGGCCGCAACGTAGCGCAGGCTGGCGCGCACCAAGTGCACGATGCACAACTGCGTCAGCGTCCTGGGAAACACCGCGTTGACCGCTTCGGGCAGCCCCTTCAAGCCATCCATGCTGGCCACGTACACGTCCTGTACCCCGCGTTGCCGCAGCTCGGTCAGCACCGACAGCCAGAATTTGGCTCCTTCGCTCTCAGCCAGCCACAGGCCCAACACTTCTTTTTCCCCGCGCAGATTCACGGCCAACACCACGTGTGCCGATTTGTTGACGACCTGCTTGTTCTGCTGCACCTTCACCACGATCCCATCCAACCACATCAGCGGGTAGATCGCTTCCAATGGCCGGTTCTGCCAAGTTCGCGCCTGGTCCAACACCGCATCGGTGACCTGCGCGATCAACGCGTGCGAGATCGTCACGCCGTACAAGTCCAACAGCGCCGACTCGATGTCCCGGGTGGTCATGCCCTTGGCGTACAAGGCCAGGATCTTGGGCTCCATCCCGCCCAGGCGCACCTGCCGTTTCTGGACCAGTTGCGGCTCAAAGGTGCCCTCCCGATCCCGCGGTGTCTCCACCTGCAGTTCGCCCATCTGGCTCTGTACCGACTTGCGGCTCTTGCCATTGCGGGCGTTGCCCGCCACGCTGCGTCCATGCCGTTCGTGACCCAGATGCGCCTGCATCTCCGCTTCCAGCGAGCGGTTGATCATGTGCTGGAGCATCTGCGAATACAGCGACTCCATTTGCTCCGGCGTCGTATAACCGGCGGTCAACTCGTCCAAGCGCTCTTTCGATAACTTCATGCGACAGCTCCTCCCGGCTCAACGCCGCATCTTCTCAAAGGGCCGTTACACAGTTCAATTTACAGACTCCCGACATGCACAGTCGTGCGATCAGGCTGCCGATCGCACGACTGTGCGCTCAATCCCTTACGCCGCTGCAGGCTCCTTGACCTGCGCGTTCACCCCCAGCAGCTGCACGATGCTCGCCGCCGCGTCGCGGCCTTCGGCTACTGCGGTCACGACCAGGTCGGCGCCGCGGACGCAGTCGCCGCCGGCGAACAGGCGGGGGTTGCTGGTCTGGTAGGGCAGGCGGGTGCCGCCATCGGCTGGGGCGAGGATACGTCCATTGCTGGCGGCATCCACGCCCTGGCTGGCCAGCCAGTCGGGTAGCACGGGCGAGAAGCCGAAGGCGATGATCACCACGTCCGCTTCCAGCAACGATTCGCTGCCTTGCACCGGGACGGCATTGCGGCGGCCGCTGGCATCGGGTTCACCCAGCTTGGTTTCCACCACGGTCACGCCGATGGCTTCGTCGTCGGCGCCGGATTCGATCGACAGCGGCTGGCGATTGAACAGGAAGCGCACGCCTTCTTCGCGGGCGTTGGCCACTTCGCGCGCGGAGCCGGGCATGCTGGCTTCGTCGCGGCGATAGGCGCAGGTGACCTTGGCGGCGCCGAGACGAATCGCGCTGCGCACGCAGTCCATGCCGGTGTCGCCGCCACCCAGCACCACCACGCGCTTGCCGTTGAGGTCGGGCAGGGCGAGTTGGTCTTCCCAGCCGGCGATCGGGCGGCCGTGCGGATCGTTGCCGGTGACGATGCGGCTGTTGTGCACCAGGAACGGCAGCGCCGGCAGCACGTTCTTCAGCTCCTGACCGGGCAGGCCGCCGTCGGTGTAGCGATAGGCACCGGTGCCGAGGAAGACGGCGTCGTACTCGGCCAGGAGTTGTTCGATGCTGATGTCGCGGCCCACCTCCACGCCCAGACGGAATTGCACGCCCATGCCTTCGAGGATGTCGCGGCGCTTGCCGATCACCGACTTGTCCAGCTTGAAGCTGGGAATGCCGAACTGCAGCAGGCCGCCGATCTGTTCATAGCGGTCGTACACCACCGCTTCGATGCCGGCACGCGCCAGTCGGTCGGCACACGCCAGGCCCGCCGGACCGGCGCCGATCACCGCCACGCGGTGGCCGCTGGGCTGCACATTGCCCAGGTCCGGGCGCCAGCCCATCTGCAAGGCGGTGTCGACGATGTATTTCTCCACCGCGCCGATGGTGACCGCGCCGAACTCCTCCAGCGTGCAGCTGCCCTCGCACAGACGATCCTGCGGACACACGCGCCCGCAGACTTCCGGTAGCGGATTGGTGGAGTGGCACAGCGCAGCGGCTTCTTCGATGCGGTTCTCCTGCACCAGTTGCAGCCACTGCGGGATGGCGTTGTGGACCGGGCATTTCCAGCTGCAGTACGGATTGCCGCAGTCCAGGCAACGGCCGGCCTGGTATTGCGCGTCGGCCTTGTCGAACTTGCCGTACAGCTCGCCCCAGTCGCCGGATGTGCGCAGTTCCACCGGAATGCGCGTGGGCATGGTCCGCGGCAGGTCGAGGAATTGGAAGGCTTGTTTGCGGCTCATAAGAACATCCGTGGCTGATTCCCTTCTCCCGCGTGCGGGAGAAGGTGCCCCCCGAAGGAGCGGAGAAGGGTGGTGGGCCACCGGCCCTCACCCCCGACCCCTCTCCCGCAGGCGGGAGAGGGGAGTACTGCAATGAGTCTGACGATGGGCTGTCAGTCTTGCGATGCAGGCGTCCTTCTCCCGCGTGCGGGAGAAGGTGCCCCCGAAGGGGGCGGATGAGGGTGGCAGGCCACCGGCCCTCACCCCCAACCCCTTTCCCGCAGGCGGGAGAGGGGAGTACTGCGATGACGCTGACGATGGGCTGTCAGTCTTGCGATGCAGGCGTCCTTCTCTTGCGTGCGGGAGAAGGTGCCCCCGAAGGGGCGGATGAGGGTTGCAGGCCACAGGCCCTCACCCCCGACCCCTCTCCCGCAGGCGGGAGAGGGGAGTACTGCGATGACGCTGACGATGGGCTGTCAGTCTTGCGATGCAGGCGTCCTTCTCCCGCGTGCGGGAGAAGGTGCCCCGATGGGGCGGATGAGGGTTGCAGGCCACCGGCCCTCACCCCCAGCCCCTCTCCCGCAGGCGGGAGAGGGGGGACAGAAACTTACGCGGCGCGTCGCAGCGACTCGGTCAACGACTCGATGCTGGCGGCCTTGGGTTTGACCAGCCAGAACTTGCCGATGTAGTCGCGGAACTCGTCCAGGATCTGCTGCGCCCAGATGCTGCCGGTGAGTTCGCGATGCCGGCTGATCAAGGTGTGCAGATGCTGGCGATGGTTCTCGAACCCCTCGGCGGAGACGCGGTGAATGTCGATCAGCTCATGGTTGTAGCGGTCCACGAAGTCGCGCTCGATATCCAGCACGTAGGCCAGGCCACCGGTGAAGCCGGCGCCGAAGTTCAGGCCGACCTTGCCCAGCACCAGCACGATGCCATCGGTCATGTATTCGCAGCAGTGGTCGCCGGCGCCTTCCACCACTGCCAGCGCGCCGGAGTTGCGCACCGCGAAGCGCTCGCCGGCGCGGCCCGCGGCGAACAGCTCGCCGCCGGTCGCGCCGTACAGGCAGGTGTTGCCGACGATCGGGGTGTTGCGCGCCTCGAAGCGCGCGCCGCGCGGCGGACGCACCACCAGTCGCCCACCGGCCATGCCCTTGCCGACGTAGTCGTTGGCTTCGCCTTCCAACTCCAGCTGCAGGCCACCGGCGTTGAACGCGCCAAAGCTCTGCCCGGCGGTGCCACGGAAGCGCAGGTTCAGTGGCGCATCGCTCATGCCGTGGTTGCCGTGCGCGCGTGCAATGGCGCCGGACAGGCGTGCGCCGATCGAGCGGTCGGTGTTGTGGATCAGGAAGCGGTGGTCGCCACCGGTCTTGTGCGCGATCGCGTCGGCGAGCAGGCCGTCCATCTGCGTGGCCAGGCTGTCGGGCGATTCGTACAGGCGCTGGGCGGCGCAGTGGCTGCCGTCGTAGCGGGCGTGGGTGAGCAGGCGCGAGAGGTCGACCTTGACGCCGGGGCGCGGCGAAACGTCCAGCTGTTCCAGCAAGTCGGTACGGCCGACGATCTCGTCCAGCGAACGCACGCCCAGGTAGGACAGCCAGCCGCGTACTTCTTCGGTCAGCAGGCGGAAGAAGTGCTCCACCCGCTCCGGCAAGCCGGTGAAATAGCCTGCGCGCAGGCGCTCGTCCTGGGTGGCCACGCCGGTGGCGCAGTTGTTGAGGTGGCAGATGCGCAGGTATTTGCAACCCAGCACGATCATCGGCGCGGTGCCGAAGCCGAAGCTGTCGGCGCCGAGCAGCGCGGCCTTGACCACGTCCAGGCCGGTCTTCAGGCCGCCATCGGTCTGCAGGATGGTGCGCTCGCGCAGATCGTTGGCCACCAGCGCCTGGTGCGACTCGGCCACGCCCAGTTCCCAAGGCACGCCGGCATAGCGGATCGAGCTGACCGGGCTGGCACCGGTGCCGCCATCATGGCCGGACACGGTGATCAGATCGGCGCCGGCCTTGACCACGCCGGCGGCAATCGTGCCGACGCCGGCATGAGCGACCAGCTTCACCGAGACCAGCGCGGTCGGGTTGACCTGCTTGAGGTCGTAGATCAGCTGCGCCAGGTCTTCGATCGAATAGATGTCGTGATGCGGCGGCGGGCTGATCAGGCCGATGCCGGGCTTGGCGTAGCGCAGCCGGGCGATCAGTTCGTTGACCTTGTGGCCGGGCAGCTGACCGCCTTCGCCGGGCTTGGCGCCTTGGGCGACCTTGATCTGCAACACCTCGGCATTGACCAGGTATTCCGGGGTCACGCCGAAACGACCGGAGGCCACCTGCTTGATCTTGGAGCGCTTCTCGGTGCCGTAGCGTGCCGGATCTTCGCCGCCTTCGCCGGAGTTGCTGCGCCCGCCCAGGCGGTTCATCGCGATCGCCAGCGCTTCGTGCGCTTCCGGCGACAACGCGCCCAGGCTGATCGCGGCGGTGTCGAAGCGCCGCAGCACATCTTCGGCCGGGGCGACCTGATCCATTGGCGTCGGGGTGTCGGCACGCTTGAGCTGCACCAGGTCGCGCAGCGTGGAGGCCGGGCGCGCATGCACTGCGTCCACGTACTTCTGCCAGTCGCCGGCATCGCCGGTGCGGGTGGCGCGCTGCAGCGTCATGACCACGTCGGGGTTGTACATGTGGTACTCGCCGCCGTGCACGTACTTCAGCAGCCCGCCCACTTCCGGCTTGAGCTGGTCGTTCCAGGCGCGCACGGTCAGTTCGCGTGCTTCGGTATCCAGCCGTGCCAGATCCACGCCGCCGATACGCGCCGGGGTGTCGGCAAAGCACAGGTCCACCACATCCGGGTCCAGCCCGACGATCTCGAACAGCTGCGCACCGCGATAGCTGGCGATGGTGCAGATGCCCATCTTGGAGATGATCTTGGACAGGCCCTTGTAGATGCCTTTGCGATAGCGGCGGCCGATCTGCGACTGCTCGCCGCCCTTGCTCAGTTGCAGGATGCCGCGCCGGCCCAGGTCGAACAGCGTCTGGTAGGCCAGGTACGGATAGACCGCGGTGGCGCCGACGCCGAGCAGGCAGGCCATGTGGTGCGGGTCGCGCGCGGTGCCGGTCTCGATGATCAGGTTGACGTCGCAGCGCAGACCCACCTTGCACAGGTGGTGGTGCACCGCGCCGGTGGCCAGCAGCGCATGCGCCATCGGCCGGTCCGGCACCGGGTAGCGGTCGGACAGCAGCAGCATCACCGCGCCTTCGCGCGCGGCGGCTTCCACCTCCTGGCAGATGCGTTCCAGCCCGGCCTTGAGGCCTTCTTCCAGGCTGTAGGACAGGTCGATCAGGCGGTTGCGCGCGACGTACTGCTCCATCTTGAGCAGCTGGCGCAGCTTGCGCTGGCTGAGCACCGGCGAATTGAGGATGATGTGGTTCACCGTCTCCGCACCGGCGTGGAAGATGTTGGTCTCCCTGCCGAGCTGGGTGGTGAGCGACATCGCGATGCCTTCGCGCAGCGGGTCGATCGGCGGGTTGGTGACCTGCGCGAACGCCTGGCGGAAGTAGTCGTACAACGGCCGGGTCTGACGGCTGAGCACCGCCATCGGCGTGTCGTCGCCCATCGAGCCGGTGGCTTCCTGCTCGGTCTCGGCCAGCGGGCGCAGCACTTGCTCCACTTCCTCGGTGCTGAGCTGGAACAGCTTGTGATAGCTGCGCAGGGTCTGTTCGCTGAAGGGTTCTTCCACCAGCGAGGGGTCGATCAATTCGGTCTGCAGGTAGGTCACGCCCTGCTGCAGCCATTGCTTGTACGGCGCGCGCGCGCGGTTGATGCGGTCGATGGCATCGGAATCGAGCAGGTCGCCGCGCTTGAGGTCGATCGCCATCATCTCGCCCGGGCCCAGCTTGCCCTTGCGGGTGATGCGCTCTGCCGGCAATTCCCACACGCCGGCCTCGGAGGCGACCAGGAAGTGGCGGTCGGAGGTCAGCATCCAGCGCGCCGGGCGCAGGCCGTTGCGGTCGAGCATGCAGGCCGCGTAGCGGCCATCGCAGGCGACGATGCCGGCCGGGCCGTCCCACGGCTCGGTGTTGAGCCCGTAGAACTCGTAGAACGCGGCCAGGTCGGCGTCCTTGAACTCCAGCGACTGGGTCGCCGGGGGCACCAGAATGCGCAGCGCCTGCAGCAGGTCCATGCCACCGGCGATCAGCAGCTCCAGCATATTGTCCAGGCTCTGCGAATCGGAGCCGTGCATGGAGATCACCGGGTCGAATTCGGCAATGTCGAAGCGCGGGGTCTGCCACACCTTGCTGCGCGCCTGCGCCCAGCGGCGATTGCCTTCGATGGTGTTGATCTCGCCGTTGTGGGCGAGCAGGCGGAACGGATGCGCCAGCGGCCAGCGCGGCAGCGTATTGGTGGAAAAGCGCTGGTGAAAGACGATCGCGCTGGAGGACAGGTCGCTGCGCTGCAGGTCCGGGTAGAACGTGCTCAGCTTGTCCGGCAGCACCATGCCCTTGTAGCTGATGCCATTGGGCGAAAGGGTGGTGACGTAGAAGTCCCGCACATCCTGCACGGCTTGCTCAGCACGGCGGCGGGCCAGGAACAGCGCCAGGGTAAAGCCGTCTTCGGTCTGTTCCGCACCGGCATCGACGAACACCTGCTCGATGCGCGGCAAGGTGTCGCGCGCCAGCTGGCCGCAGACGCTGTCGTCGGTGGGCACCACGCGCCAGCCGCGCAGCTGCACGCCGGTGGACTGCAGCTGGCTTTCCAGTTCGGCGCGACACCGCGCCGCCTTGGCCTCGTCCAGCGGCAGGAACACCACACCGGCTGCGTAGCGCGTGCCCAGGGTGATGCCGGCATCGCGCGCGAGCCCGCGCAGGAATGCATCGGGTTTGCGAATCAGCAGGCCGCAGCCATCGCCGGTGAGCCCGTCGGCGGCGACACCGCCGCGGTGGGTCATGCGCGACAGTGCCGCGATCGCGGTGTCCACCAGTGCGCGGGAAGGTTGGTCGTCCAACTGCGCGACCATGCCAAAACCACAGGCGTCGCGTTCGTCGCGCGCACCGTTGTAAAGACCGTGGTCATCGAGCCCTTGGCGAGTGCGGGGGGCCATGTCTGCCTCTTAGCGATCGTCGGAAAGCGGCGACGCCATTGCACCACTCGTCCGTGGAGCGGTCAGCAGGTCACCGGACGATCGACTAGACCACAGTTGATGCGGTGCCGCAATACACCGTTACAGCTGCAACGAGAGCCGCCGCAATCCCTTGCGGCAGCAGGGTTGGTCTCGCTCGTGAAGCGGATGGGAAGCCGCCTTTAGCCGCAGCGGACCGAGGTGATCACGCCCTTGGCGTCCACCTCCAGATTGAGCCGTTCGCCGTTGAATTCCATGGTCACCATCTGCCCGGGCGTGAGCACGCGTACCGACTTGGCGTGGGCATCGCTGCGTGCCTGTGCGCTCACCGCGTCGCTCATCGGCTGGCCGACCAGCGACTGCACCTGGGTGGCGTCGCAGTTGCCGATCGGTGGCGGCTCCGGCGCCGCGTCCGGGGCCGGGGCGGAGGCCTGCGCCGCCGCTTGCTGCGCCTTGGCGCTAACGGCTTCCTGCTCATCCGGTTGGGGCTTGCCGCAGGCAGCAAGCGCTGCCGTCAACACGAGCAGGTAGACCAGGCGGGGCAGGGGCAGGACACGGATCATCGGCGACTCCAGCAAACACGGAAGGGCGCGGCAAGCATAAGCACAAATGCCTCCCGCGCGCAGCGCATGCGCACGCGGCCTTGTCCTGGCATTGACGCGGCCTAGCCGTCCGCCCGGCCAACAATCGTGCGCACTTCCCGGCACGTGTTGCTCATGAAAGCCAAACGGATACTTCGCGACGCCAGCGCCACGGTCGCCCGCGTCGAACGGGTCGGCCGCGCCGCCGCCGCGGCCGCGGTCGCCGATGCGGTCGCCAGCACCGCCGCTGCGGTCGCCCAGGCCAAGGCCGCCGCACGTGCGGCCGGGCTGATCTATGTCAACGACCA
Organism: Xanthomonas maliensis; assembly: GCF_009192945.1. Classification (GTDB taxonomy): domain Bacteria; phylum Pseudomonadota; class Gammaproteobacteria; order Xanthomonadales; family Xanthomonadaceae; genus Xanthomonas; species Xanthomonas maliensis. The sequence goes on from NZ_NSET01000025.1 coordinate 119,167, forward strand.
ACAGCCGGGCATCAGCCGGCGCAAGGCCGGCCGCAGCTTCAGTTATCGCGATGCCGACGGCCAGCGCATCGCCGATGGCGAGACCTTGCAACGCATCCGCGCCCTGGCCATTCCGCCGGCGTATACCGAGGTCTGGATCTGCGCCAAGCCCAACGGCCATCTGCAGGCCACCGGCCGCGATGCACGTCGGCGCAAGCAATACCGCTATCACGCCGAGTGGGCGCAGGTGCGCGGCGAAGGCAAGTTCGAACGCGTCATCGCCTTCGGCCAGGCCTTGCCGCGGCTGCGGCGCCGCTTGCGGCGCGACCTGGCGCTGTCAGGCTTCCCGCGTGAGAAGGTGCTGGCGATCGTGGTCGCACTGCTGGCCGACACCTTGGTGCGTGTGGGCAATGCCGAATACGCCCGCAGCAACCGTTCCTACGGTCTGACCACCTTGCGTAACCGCCACATGGAATTCCTGCGCGGCGGCCGTGCGCGGCTGAAGTTCCGCGGCAAGAGCGGGCAGGAGCACGACATCGAGATCGACGATGCGCGGCTGGTCAAACTGATTCGCGAATGCCAGCAGCTGCCTGGGCAATCGCTGTTCCAGTACCGCGACGACGATGGCCAGCTGCAGCCGGTCGATTCGGGCGAGGTCAACGACTATCTGCGCGAGGCGATGGGCGAGGACTTCACCGCCAAGGACTTCCGCACCTGGGGCGGGACTCTGGCAGCGCTGCAGCGCCTTGCGCGGCTGCCGCTGCCGGAGCGGGCCAGTGAGCGGGCGCTCAACCAGGTGCAGAACGATGTCATCCGCGAGGTCGCCCAGGCGCTGGGCAATACCCCCTCGGTCTGCCGCAAGGCCTATATCGATCCGCGCGTCTTCGCCGGCTGGCGGGCCGGCGAACTGCAGACGCTGGCCGCCAGCGTGCGTGGCGAGCGGCAGTGGGAGGCGGCGACGCTACGCTTCCTGGCAGCTGCACGCAGCAGCGCGCGCAAGGCCGGCGGTAAGCTCAGCCGCAGTAGATCGCGGTGATGTTGTCGTATGGGCCAGTCTCCACGGTGAGCTGATCGCCACCGGTCTCGCTGGCGCCCTGCGCCGGGTCGGCCAGGCCGCTGGCGGTGGTGCCGCCGGTGCTGCGCTCGCCACGCCGCACGCGCAGCTGCAGGCTATCGCTGTCCACGCGTGCCCGCTCCAGCGTCTGCGCCGAGGCCGCCAGGCCGACGGCGCCACGCACCATGTCGGTATGGCATTGGCCGGAGATGACGCCGTCGATCGGCTGCACCGCCACGACCTGGTGGCTGGCGCAGGCCGACAGCAGCGCGGCGGCGGTCAGCGGGGCGAGGATACGCATCATCGGAACTCTCCAGCGGAAGAATGCCGCAAGCGTGAAGGTGGCGTTGTCGGGACGGCATGAAGATCTGCGCTCGCCCGTTGGCAGGCAGGCATCGGCTGGGTCGGGGAAGGGGCGTGGATCCATGTGGAATGGGGGAGCGTGGAGCGCCGCCAAGCGAAGACCGATAACGACGCGTGACCGAGACCTCGCAGCGCGTTGGGCGCAGTGCAGCCACTTCGCTGCGGTGACGCGCGTTGCGGTGGAGCGGCAACCGAAGCGTCTTCGATCGGGTGCCGGCGCAGCTTCGTCAATGCGTCCTCATCGGCAACGCGCCGCAGCTGCCACCGGAAGCGCTGCCTCCGCAGCAAGCACGAAGCCTTCGTGTCTGCTGCGGTAGCGCCGATCACGCCTGAGCCGTCGCCTCGCGCACGAAGTCTTCATAAGTGCGCAACGGACGTCCCAGCATGGCCTGCAAGTTGGCAACCGTGCCCTCGGCCGCGTGCATGCCCACACGCTGGATGCCGGCCATCATCAGGCGCATGTCATAGGCGAACCAGGATGGACCGTAGGTCGCCAGCTGCGCCTCGAAGGCTGCCACGTCATCGCCGGCGTAGGCGATCTGGCGGCCAAGCGCTGCGCTCCAGACCTGTGCGGCGTCCGCACCGGTGAGCGCCCGCGGGCCGACCAATTCGAGCGTGACCCGCGGCAACCGTCCGTCGGCACGGTCGCGTCGCAGCAACTCGACCACGGCGATATCGGCAATGTCGCGGGTATCGATCATGGCGACGCCCTTGCTGCCGATCGGCATCGGATAAATGCCATCGTCGGTGATGGTTTGTTGCACCGTGCCTTCGTTTTGCATGAAGTACGCCGGCCGCAGAATCGTTGCCGGAATGTCGAGACGTTCGATCATGCGCTCGACCGTGTGCTTGCCAGTGAAGTGCGGCACGTTGGTGTACGTATCGGCATGGATCACCGACAGGTACACGATGCGCTCGATGCCGGCCTCCCTGGCCAGATTCAATGCGATCAGCGCCTGGGTCACTTCGTCTGGCGTGACCGCATTCAACAGGAACAGCGTGCGCACCGATGCCAGCGCGGCACGCATCGAGGCAACATCGGTGAGATCGGCCACCACTTCGGTGACAGCTGCCGGGAAAGCGCGTTTGCCTTGCTGGCGGACCAGCGCCTTGACCTCTGCGCCCGCGTTGGCGAGGCCCTGGGTGACGAGGGAACCGACGGTGCCAGTGGCTCCGGTGACGAGAATGCTCATGGTGACTCTCCTGCTGTGGATGGAGGAATGGACTGCTCTGCGCGACTTCGCCGGCTCAGGCCTTGGTACTGAAGGCGGTAGAGGCGTCGCGCTGCGGTGGAGAAACGATATGCCGTTGCACTGCTTGTACGAAGACGCCAAGATGTAGACATCCCGTTTCAAATGTGAAACACCATGGATCTCAATGCCCTGATCGATTTCTCCTTGGTTGCCGCCAACCAGGGGCTGGGCAAGGCCAGCCGTGCCAGCGGCAGATCGAAGGCGACCTTGTCGCGGCGGATCACCGAGCTCGAGGAACAGCTGGGGGTGCGCCTGGTCGAGCGCAGTGCGCGCGGGCTCAAGCTCACCGAGGCAGGACAGCAGTTGATGGAGCGCACCGAGGTGCCGTTGAGCGAGGTGGCCGAGGCGATGACGGCCGCACGCGAGGGGCTGTCGACACCGCGAGGACGCTTGCGCGTGGCGTCTCCGGCGCTGTTCTCCCAGCTGGCGATGGGACGCCTTGGCGCAGACTTCTGTGCGGCCTATCCGGAGATCACGCTCGAGGTGGTGGCCGAGGACCGCATGGTCGACCTGGTAGACGAGCAATTCGATCTCGCGATCCGCATCGACCCAAGCCCAGACAGCCGCTTGGTCGGGCGCTGCTTTGCCAAGGATCGCTTGGTGGTGGTGGCCGCACCGTCTGTCGCGATGCCGTCAGGCGACGCGGTCCATCAGGTTCCGGGTGTGGTGATGTCGAACTTCGAGCCGACCACCTGGACGCTGGATGGCGGGCGCCTGGTTCTGGAGCCGGTCCCGCGGATGCGGCTGTCCTCGTTCCTGATGGTGCGCGATGCGGTGATCGCCGGTGGCGGCGTTGCGTTGATTCCGCAGTCGATCGCAGGAGATCCGCTGGCGCGTGGCGAGTTGGTGCAGTGGGGCGCCATCGCCGGCGTGGAACCTGCGTTGTGGGTCCTGCACACCTCCAGGCGCCTGGCTGCACCGAAGGTGCGCGCCTTCGTGGAGTTCATCTGCGCCCGCTATCCGGACGGGTCGCTGGTGTTGCAGGTCTAGGGCAGTCAGGCCCTGCAGTCGAACGTGCGCCAAGCCGGTTAGCGCGTGATGTGCTCGCGTACGCCCCGCGTGGAGCTCGCCTGGGCCGTCTCGCTTGCACTCCGGCAAATACCGCCAGGATCTGGTGGGCGGCAGCGTTGCTGCGGTCTGAAGACGGCCGACGGCACGGATCCGGCGGGCGTGAGGGCCAGCGCGTCGTCGTCGTCGTCGACAGCGGGTAGACTGGCCCGATCGCAACAAGGAGCTTGCAATGGGCCGATGCCATCTGTCGCATCGTGGCAGCGATGCCTGGCCGGACGGATCGCACGCCCGCGGCGTCAGCGATGATGCGCACGCTCGGCGCTGACGACGCATTGCCGTGCATATCATCCTCGCCACCGAGTCGATCCGGCACCCGCTCACCGGGGTAGGACGCTATACCCAGGAGTTGGCCGCGCAGTTGGCCGCGCTGCCGCAGATCCAGTCGTTGCGGTATTTGCACGGCCGCCGTCTGCTCGCGCAACTGCCGACTCCCGGACCGGGGTCGACGCTGACACCGTGGATACGCGACCGCTTCTCGCACGTCGGCCTGGCCACCGATGTCTATCGGCGGCTCAACAATCTCGCCAAGGCACGCGCGTTGCGGGGACAAGGCAAGGCCCTGTTTCACGGCTGCAACTACTACGTGCCCGCCTTCGATGGACCGAGTATCGCGACCTTCCACGATATTTCCATCTATCGCTGGGCGCAGTGCCATCGTGCCGATCGTGTGCGCTACATGCGCAAGGAACTGCAGCTGGCAGTGCAGCGTGCGCAACTGATATTGACCGTCTCGGAATTCTCGCGGCAGGAAATCGCCGCGCACTTCGCCTTGCCCAGTGCCCGGATCCGAGCGATTCCCCTGGCCGCCGACCCGGCGTTCCGGCCGCAGACGTCCGCCGAACTGGCGGCGCCACTGCGGGAGTTCGGCCTGGACCGTGATGCCTATTGCCTATGCATCAGCACCATCGAGCCGCGCAAGAACATCGACACCCTGCTAACCGCGTATGCCGCCCTGCCGGCGGCACTGCGCACCCGTCATCCGTTGGTGATCGCCGGCCACAGCGGTTGGTCCAGTACGGCGTTGCATGCACGGATGCGCCAGGCCGAGCAGGAAGGATGGCTGCGCTACCTCGGTTATGTCCCGCAGTCGCGTCTGCCCGCCCTGCTGGCCGGCGCACGTCTGTTCGTCTTTCCCTCGCTCTATGAAGGCTTCGGGCTGCCGGTGCTGGAAGCCATGGCCAGCGGGACACCGGTATTGTGTTCGCGCGCGTCCGCCTTGCCGGAGGTGGCTGGCACGGCGGCCGAGTTGTTCGATCCGGCCGACAGCATCGCGCTCGGCCAGGCGTTGGTCCGTGGCCTGGAGGACGCCACCTGGCGAGCGACCGCGCGTCAGGCCGGGCTGGACCGTGCGACGCAATTCAGCTGGCAGCGTTGCGCCGCATTGACGGCCGACGCCTATCGCGATGTGCTTGCCGCTTGAGTTGCGCGGCCACGCCAGTGCGGGTGCTGCACGTCTACAAGACTGGTCTGCCAGAGACCATGGGTGGCATCGAACAAGTGGTGCGGACACTTGCCACGCAGTCGTCCCGGTACGGGGTGGACAGTCAAGTGGTGACCTTGTGCGCCGACGGGCGTCTGGCAGGCACCGTCCAGGACGACAACTATCTGCTGCATCGCTTCCAGCGCGACGTCGAGCTGGCATCGATGCCGGTATCGTTGCGGCTGTTGCGTCAGTTCGCTGGCCTGGCACGGCGGGTCGATCTGGTCCACTACCACTTTCCCTGGCCGCTGATGGATCTGCTGCACTTCGCCAGCGCGATTCGGACGCCGTCGGTCCTGACCTACCATTCCGACATCGTGCGTCAGCGCCAGCTGTTGCGTCTGTATCGGCCGTTGCAGGACCGCTTTCTTGCTGCAGTCGATCGCATCGTGGCGACGTCGCCGAACTATCGTGCCACCAGCCCCGTCCTGGCACGGCATCACGCCAAGCTGAGCGTGATCCCGATCGGCCTGGATCGCTCCGTCCATCACGATCCCACGCCTGAACGCGTGCAAGCCTGGCGTGCGCGCCTCGGGCCGCGCTTCTTCCTGTTCGTCGGCGTCCTGCGCTACTACAAGGGGCTGCCTTACCTGCTGCAGGCGGTGCGCGACATGCAGATTCCAGTGGTCATCGTGGGCGATGGCCCGGAAGGTGCACGCCTGCGCCGCCAGGCGCGCGAGCTGAATCTTGCGCACGTGCATTTCCTGGGAGCGCTCGACGACGCCGACAAGCATGCGCTGCTGACCCTGTGCGACGGACTGGTGTTTCCCTCGCATCTGCGTTCGGAAGCCTTCGGCATCACTTTGCTGGAGGCCGCGATGCATGCCAAACCGATGATTTCCTGCGAGATCGGTACCGGAACCAGCTTCGTCAACGTCGCTGGGCAGACGGGCTTGGTGGTGGCGCCAGCCGACCCAGTGGCCTTACGCGATGCAATGCGTTATCTATGGGAGCATCCGCAGGTGGCCGCGGCGATGGGGCAGGAGGCGCTGCGGCGCTATCGGCAATGGTTCACCGGCACGGCCATGGTGCAGTCCTACGCTGCGCTCTATCGCCAGGTTTGCGGCACCACCGCGCAGACCGACATGCGCTCAGGGAGAGAAGGATGAAGGGGGAGGGATGCTGATCACATCGCACCAGGGGCCAACGGCCCCATGTCGGGCCGTGGCGCAAGGATGAGTTCGCTCGAGCGATCGCTGCCGCATGCATCGACCGCCGCTGGGCTAAGTAGCGATCTGCTCGGATCGGTCGCCAGCGTGACGAAGGCGATCGATGGGGTGATGGTCGTCGGCAGCGGACTGCTGGCCTATGCCAGCTGGGTCGGGCAGCCGATGTTGCCGCAGGCACCGCACTACGGTTACGCGCTGCTGGCGGCCGCCGCGCTGACCTGGGGTGTGTTCGCGCGCCTGTCGCTCTACCGTCAGCGCCACCGATCAGCCGCGACATCGGTGACCGGGCGCGTGTTGACTGGATGGGCGATCGTCCTGGGTGCGTTGATGGCCATCGGGGCGTTGAGCGACAGTGCCGGCGACGTTTCCCGTCGCTGGTTGCTGTATTGGGCCGGATACGGGGGATTGGGCCTGGTGGCTGCGCGCCGCGCGCTGGAAGCCACGCTTGCTTGGCTCTACCGTCATGACATCGGACGGCGACGTGTCGCGTTGCTGGGGCCGTCGGACCGCAATGGCGAACTGACCAAACGTCTGCAGCAGCAGCCGTGGAGCGGGATCGATCTGGTCGAGATGCCGGCAGAGTGTGCAGCGGGGGATACGAGCGGATTATCCAGCTGGCTGGACGCCCGGCGCGTCAGCGAGGTGTGGATGACCTGGCCGATGCGCGAGGAGGAGCGTATTCGGCAGGGCGTCGCGCAACTCGATGCCTGCGGCGTACAGCTGCGTTGGGTGCCAGACATCTTTGCGTTCCGCCCCGGCCAGTCCGGTCTGGAAGACCTGACGGGCGTACCCATGGTGACGTTGTCGGTGCGGCCGTTGCCGCGGATGGCGCGCATGCTCAAGGACACCATGGACCGTGTCCTGGCGTCAGCCTTCGTGCTGTTGGCCAGCCCGCTGATGCTGGCGCTGGCGGCAGGCGTCAAGCTCTCCGGGCCGGGGCCGGTGTTGTTCCGCCAGTGGCGCTATGGCTGGGACGGCCGTCCGTTCGAAGTCTGGAAGTTCCGCAGCATGCAGCTGCACGATGCGGCCAGCGCACCGGTGCAGACCTGCCGGGGCGATCGGCGGGTGACGCGCTTTGGGGCATTTTTGCGACGGACCAGCCTGGACGAGCTGCCGCAGTTCTTCAATGTTCTGCAAGGACACATGGCCATTGTCGGCCCGCGTCCGCATGCGCTGGAGCATACCGCGCAATACCGGGATCTGGTGCCGAACTATCTGCAGCGCCAGCGGGTCAAGCCGGGGATTACCGGCTGGGCGCAGGTCAATGGGCTGCGTGGGGAAACCGACACGGTGGAGAAGATGCATCGGCGTGTCCAATATGATCTGTCCTACATCCAGCATTGGTCGCCCTGGCTGGACCTGAGCATCATCGCGCAGACCTGCGTGATCGTGCTGTTCGACCGTGGCGCTTATTGAGCGTGGAGTTGGGGAATCCAATGCACATCACCTATGTCCTCGGCACTCGTCCGGAAATCATCAAGCTGGCGTCCTTGATCGCCGCCAGCGCGCGCGATGGGCTGCGCTTTTCGATCGTCCACACGAACCAGCACTACGATGAAGCGATGGATCGGGTGTTCTTCGAAGAGTTGGGCTTGCCCGCTGCCGATTACAACCTTGGTGTTGGCTCGGCATCGCACGGGGTGCAGATCGGTCGCATGCTGTGCGGTATCGAGCCGGTGCTGGCAACCTTGCGACCCGATGTGGTGGTGGTACAGGGCGACACCAATAGTGCCCTGGCCGGCGCGATGGCGGCCAGTAAATTGGACATCCCGGTCGCCCATGTCGAGGCTGGCTTGCGCAGCCGCGATCGCAGCATGCCGGAAGAGGTCAACCGCGTGCTGATCGATCATCTGTCCGAGTACTTGTTCTGCCCGACGGCGCTGCAAGCGCAAATTCTGCGGGAAGAGGGCCTGGCCGGCACGCGCATCCGCATCACCGGCAACACCGTTGCCGATGCCACACTGGCGCACGCCAGCACCGCGCTGCGCCGTTCCACGATCCTGCAGCGACTCGGGCTGCGCGAGGGTGGCTATCACCTGCTCACCTGCCATCGGCGGTCCAATACCGAAGATCCCCAGCATTTTGCCGCGTTGATGCAGGCGGTTACCGCGATTTCGCAGCAGGCCGGGCTGCCGTTGGTGTTTCCGATGCATCCGCGGTTGGATGCGATGGGAAACGCGGCGGCGGCACGCCATCGGATGTTGCAGGCCATCGGCCCGGTCGGTTACCTGGATATGCTTGCGTTGCAGCAGGGCGCCGCCTTGATCATGACCGACAGCGGCGGCATTCAGGAGGAGGCCTGCATCCTGCAGCGCAAATGCCTGGTACTGCGCACCAATACCGAGCGGCCGGAGACCTTGCATGTCGGCGGGGCGGAACTGCCACACAGCCTGGACGAGCTGGGCTTGCGCAGTGCCGCCGAACGACTGCTCGCGCGCCAGGTGGTCTGGCGCAATCCGTTCGGCGACGGGCATGCCTTCCGCTGCATCCTCGACACCCTGGTGGGCAAGGAGGCTCGCGAGCACGCGCCAAGGCTGCGCTTGCAGCACGCCTAAGCGCGCCTAGCCAAAGGGACTGCGCGCGCAAGCCGACGACAACGACGCCAGCTCGCTCAGCGCCCGACTGCGCGCACGCCGCCTGCGTCGATGCCTGGAGCTGGTGCGCGCCTGTCATCGGCGCCAAGGCCACTGCCAGGTGATCGACATCGGCGGCACCGTCGCCTATTGGGCGCATGTACCGAAGGAATTGTTTGCCAGGTACGCCTGCGAGGTGCCGATCGTCAATCTCGACGGCCCCCCGTCGGATGGAGTAGCACCCCCTCGACGCGTCCAGCAGGGCGACGGCTGTGCGCCACCGTTTGCCGACAATGCCTTCGACATCGCTCATTCCACTCCTTGATCGAGCACGTCGGCGATATCGCGCGGATGCAGGCCTTCGCCGCCGAGATCCGGCGCGTGGCGGCGCACTACTACGTACAGACGCCCAAGGCTTGGTTTCCGACCGAGCCGCACTCTCTTGCGCCCGGCCTGCAGTTCCTTCCGCGCGCCTGGCAGGCGGAGCTGTGGTACCAGATCCCCCTGGGCGCATGGAGCGAGCGCAGACGCGTCGGGAGGCTCGCCGCGTCTTGCAGGGCATCGGCCTGCTCCCAAGCGCGACATGGAACACGTGTTTCCCGACGCCAGCATGATCGCCGAACGTTTCTATGGCTTCGCTAAGTCGTGGATGGCATTGCGTTGCTGAGGTCAGTACGGTCTGCGTACAGCAGGGCGATCGCCAGCGCCGCATGCAGGGTAAACGCGTAGAACAGCAGGTAGACGTCGAACACGTTCAGGCCGATAAGAAACAGCAACCAGATCATCGCCCAGCGGCGATCGCTCATGTGCCGCAGCAACGGCTGCCACAAGGCGCACAGCAGACACAGGCAGGCAAGCAGGCCGCACACGCCGGTTTCCGACAGGATCGCCAGCAGGACGTTGTGCGCGTGCAACTCGCCGCGGTCGAAACGGCCGCCGGTGTAATCGGGTACCAGGAACTGGAAGACACCAGCGCCCACGCCGAACCACGGATGGCTGTACCACGCCTCCAGCGCACCGGCCCACAGATAGGTGCGCCCGAGCGACAGCGCGGTCAGCGTGCTTTCGTGCACCGCGCTGGTCATCTCGGCATAGCGCTGGCGCAGCACGAAGCCGGTCACGGCCAGCAAGCCAAGCAAGGCGGCCAAGCTCGATCGAAGACGCGGTTGCGCCGCGGCGCGGCGCGGCCATGCCCACCAGGCGATCAGTGCGGCGACCGGCAACACCGGATTGCGCACCTCGCTCAGCACCAGCGCGATCACCGCGCCCGCCACCGCCATGGCTAGCCGTACGCGTCCGACCTCGCGCCGGTGATACAGCTGCACCGTCAGCAAGGCCACGATGACGGCGGTTGCGGCGAGCAGGGCCGGATGATCGTACATGCCCGACACCCGCGGTAGATACTTGAAGGTCTCCTGCGCGTGAAAGGCCAGCGAGATCTCCAGCGCGGATGGCCACTGCAACCGGACCGCTCCCCCTAACAGCAGGTTGATCCACAGCGCGATCAGCGCTGCCAAAATAGCCGCGCGCGGCCAGCGTGGCGATGTGACCGCCAGATTGAGCAGGGCCCATAGCCAGAGCAAGGCGGTGGTGTAACGCACGGCATACTTGAATGCCAGTGCAGGATGCTCCGATGCCAGCACCGACGCTGCCAGCGCAGCGATGCACAGCAGGATCGCCAGCAACGGCCGGCGCAGGCATGCGGGAATGCCATGTCGCCAAAGGGCCCATGCGCTGATGGCCAGCGCCACGCAGCGGATGGCCATCGAGCCCAGCGACAGGCCGACATCGAAGTAGCGGCCGGTCAGCACGACTTGTTGCAGGCAGCACAGCAGGTAGATGCCCAGGCAAATGGTCACCTGCAGCCATTGGCTCGAACGGTGTGCAGATGCGCCGACGACCGCCGGGCGTGCCGTCATCGAGGCGCGCCGGCGACCGCTTGGGCCCGATAGCGGCGGCTCGTTCGTGCGCGCAACAGCAGCAGCAGAAACAGCGTGTTGGTGCGTACATACCGCCAGGCCAGTCGCCGTGGTTCCAACAGCAAGCGGAACAACCATTCCATGCCCAGACGCTGCATCACGCGCGGAGCGCGCGGCAGCATGCCCGACAACACATCGAACGACCCCCCCACACCCATTGCGACCGGCACTCCCAATGCCTGCCAGTGCGCCTCCAGGAACACCTCCTTCTTCGGCGAACTGATCCCGATGAAGAGGTAGCGCGCGCCCGAGCGCGCGATCTCGGCAACCACCGCCGGAATCTGTGCATCGCCAAAATAGCCATCGCGTGCGCCGACGATCTGCAGGCCAGGCCACGCCGCGCGCAGCCGTTCCGCAGCGGCGGCCACCACGGCCGGGCGCGCGCCCAGCAGGTAGACGCCGGCGCCGCTGCGCGCCGCCTGGCCGCACATGTCCTGCATCAGGTCGATGCCGGCCCGTCGTGGCGGTGGATCCTGCTGGACCCACCGCAAGCCCACGCTGATGCCTGCGCCGTCGATGTGTACCACCTCGGCTTGCTGCAAGGCTTGTTGCAATGCCGGCTGGGCGCGCGCATCGATCAGCTTGGCCACGTTCAGACCTTCGATGCGGAGCGGTGCTGCATCGCCATCGGCCGCCTCTTGCGCGCGTTGCAGGATCTGCGCCGGTGTCACCAGATCCAACGGGCATCCGAAGAGAGACAAGCGGGTGGGCGGCGTGGTCACGGTGAAGACTCCTCTGAGCGTTGCGTATCGTAAAGCGCTAGCACCCGGGCCCGCAGGCCCTCCCAGGTGAAGCCCGCTTGTACCTGCGCCACGATGTCCGGCCCGATCCGCCGGCCGCGCTGGGCGGCGACGCAGGCGGCCAGTGCGGCACTGTCTCCCAACGGATGCATGGCCGCTTGCAGGCCGAGCGGCGCGAGGATGGCACGGTTGCCGGGAATATCGCTGGCAACCACCGGACAGCCGAGCAGCAGCATTTCGATCAGCACGGTCGGCATGCCTTCGATCGCGGAGGGCAGGACGAAGGCATCGGCCCGTGCTGCCATCGCCGCTACCTCGGCGTCGGCGACGAAGCCATGGAAGTGCACGCGTGCAGCCACGCCGTACGCGGCGGCGCAAGCCTGTAAGCGCGGCTGGTCCGGCCCACGCCCGATGATATGCAGTGCCGCCGATTCCATGCCCGCCACCGTCAGCGCCGCAATCGCATCGTGCAGCCGCTTGACCTCATCCAGGCGGCCCACCGACAGCAGCACCGGCGTGCCGCACAGTGGTTGCGCGCCGTGTGGTGGTGCGCTCTGCTCGCCGGCGAGCACCGCATTGGGCAGTACGCGTGGCATGCCCGGCGCCAGTCGACGTCGCTGCAGATACGCCAGCCAATAGCTCGATAGCAGCACGGTTGGTTGTGCGCTGTGCAGCAGTGGTCGCTCGACGGCCTGGTCCCAGGCCCATTTGCGCACGCGCTTGCTCAGCGCACGATCGTCGTCGTAGTAGCAGTGCGGGGTATAGATCAGCCGCTTGCCGCGCCACCATGCCATTGCGGCGGCAAGTGCGGCGATCGGGGTGCGGGCGCCATGGACGTGCACGAGCTCTGCCCAACCGACGTGGCGCCAGAGCTGCCACGCCTGCGCACGTGCCACGGCGTAGCCATGTGGCGAGACACGGTCGTCGGCCTGTGGCGCGACGATTCGCAGCGTATGGCCCGCCTGCGCCAGGGTGACCGCCAGTCCATGGATGTGGCGCGCCACGCCGCCGCCGCCGCCGTGCGGTGCGAAATCCTTGTAAACGTGCAGGATGCGCATCGCTCAGCCTCCTGCCAGTCCGGTCATCGGCATGCGATCGCCACCTTGAGTCGCGATCGGTGGACGCGGCTGCGGCGCACGGCATTGGCGCAATACGCCACCCAGCAGCAACCAGAAGCCGCCGGCACCGGACACCGTCATCGCGACGTCGGAAGAGATCAGCGTGGTGGTCATGCCGCACAACAGCCAGAACATCGCCAACGCCAGTGGATCGTCGTGACGACGGTGGCGATGCCACAGTGTCTGCAGACTCCAGCCGATGAAGGCCAGGAACAGCAGAGCCGCCGGCAACCCCATCTGGTAGGCGATGGTGAAGATGCCCCCCTCGCCGCCGCCGAGATCGGTCAGTGCCTGGCGTGCGGCCACCGCGCCCTGCCGGCCGAGTCCTCCACCCCACACCATCACCTGGTGCAGATCGGCGAGATTGCGTTGCAACGCCCACCAGTGACCGATGGTGGAACCGTCGCGGAAGTTCACGGCGGTGATCACAATGCCGTAGGACGCGGCCGCCAAGGCGAGTGCGGTGACGCCGACCAGCGCCAGCCGGGCCCATTGCGATCGCACCAGACCACGGCTGGTCAGCAGGTAGCCGAGCACACCGACGATGCCGGCCAACATGGCGCCACGCGTGCCGGACATCCACACGCCCACGAGCAAGGCCAGGCAGGCGAGCAGGGCGCGCCATGGCCAGCGCCGCTGCCACAGCCCCAGCACGGTCAGTGCAGCGGTGACCAGGAACTGTCCCTGGGCCAACGGCGCGGCCAGCAGCCCGCCCGCACGTCGCGTGTAATTCTCGCCGCCAAAGAAGTTCCAAGGCAGGCCGGTTGTCGGATCGGTGTCCTTGGGAAGCACGCCCTTCACCTGCGCCAGGTAATCCGGAAGCTGGACCGTACCGACCCAGAACTCGGTATGCAGCAGGTCCCAGACACCGAACAAAGCGCTGGCAATGCCCAGCCAGACCAGCCAGCGTGCACCGCGCCGGGCCGCGGCCGGATCCGGCATGCACCAGAACCCCGCCAGCACGAGCAGCATCGGCAGCAACAGCGTTCCCAGCGAACCCACCACGATGCCGGCCGGCAAGCCATGCGCGTAGCCGAGCGGCGCATAGGCCAGCGCGATCGATCCGAACGCCAGCATCATCACCAGCAAAGGACGCGGCATGCGCACTGTCAACAAGGCCACAGCGGCCAGGCTCATCAGTGCAGCGTCGCGCAGCGGTCGCAGCAACGCGGCCGACGGCAGCGCGCCGCCGCCATACAGCCAGGCCACCACCAGATCGCCCAGATGGATCCCCAGCAGTGCCGCCAGCAGCAGATAGGCGCGCCTCATGGTGCAGCTACCAGCTGCTGCGACCACTGCGCATCGTGATCGAACGTGCGCTGCAGCCACTGGCGCTGCTGTGCGGCGAAGCGGTGGCGTGCGGCCGGATCGTTGCGCAGCATCTGGATGGCCTGTATCAGCGCAGCGGCATCGGCCACCTGGTGCTCGGGTCGTCCGACCATCAGCGCCTCCTGCGAGGCGGACGCCGGCCAGGCCATGCCGATCACATAATGGCCGCGACAGGCAGCCTGCAGCAGCGCGGTCGAACAGAAGCCCACCAACACGGCCGGCTGGGCGGTGGACCCCAGCAGTGGGTGTGGCGGGAGCTGGCAGCGCTGCTGCAGCGCCGGCTCGCGATAGGGGTGACCGCTGCGCACTTCCTCCGGGTGTAGCAGGATCCGCACCGCCATCCCCATGGACTCGACCTCGAGCAAGGTCCGCGCCAGCGCCAGCAGGTGTGGCGCCAGAGCGATGCCGTAGATCGGGGTATGGCTCTGGGACATCACGTACAGGATGGCCGGGGTGCTGGCAGTGTCCACCTCGGTGATTGCCACCGGGGGTCCATACCCGATGGCAGCGGGCGCCACGCCATGGTCGCGGTACACCTGCGCGCTGCTGGCGCCCCACAGCAAGTGGTGCCTGGCACGTACCGGGAAGAACTCGTCGGTCGGCAGGCCATGCTGTACGCAGACGCTGCGCCAGCATGCATCGGTCGCCTGTAATGCGGCGCTGGCGTACATGTCGAAATCGTTGTGCAGCAAGAGCGTGGCCCCGCTCGGCGGCGAGCGCAGCATCCGCTGAAAGGCACCGCGCCACAGGCGCTGACGGAACACGCATGCGCGCACCACCCAGGGCGAGGCGATCGCCGCGCCGGTGGTGCTCCGGCGCACACGGAGGGCATTTGCGGCCGCCAACCACGCGCTCCAGGCCGGACGCGCCGGCACTTGCCCCGCCACCTGACCGCGCAGCCGGGGATGGATCAGGACGGTGCAGGCGGTGCCTTGTCGCTGCAGATCGGCCACGTACGGTGCCAATGCGCCCCACCCATTGCTGCCGGGCAGCGTCGCCAAGGCAGTCCAGGCATGTACCGCCGGCGCCTCTGCCGGCAGCCGCAGGCACAGCCAGACATCGCGCAGCATCGCCATGGCGGCGCGCAGCCACGCGCCGCGTCGACGGCTCAGAAAGTAAATCTCATGGCGCGCAGCGGCCGCCTCCTCGCCGAACTGCGCCTGCAGCGCCTGCTGGAAGTCAGCGAAGCGCATCGTGTCGCTCCCCCTTGCGCACCTGGCGATATCCACGCCAGCGCTGCCACTCGCCGAACAGGCCTGCGCCAAGCAGACGCACCGCGGCATGTTTGAGCACCCGCTGCAGGCGATCGCGCGCGCTCCACCCGACCCGATCCAAGCGTGCATCCACCGTCGCGATCTCGTCGGACGGGGCCATCGCCAAGGGTGTTGGCTGGCATGGCCGCAATGGCTGCTGCAGGTGCAGCCAGAGGTTTTCGGCCAGCACGCCATCGCTGGCGTACGGACCGCACTCCAGCACCGTCATGCCCGCCGCTTCGGCCAGCCGTCGCAGGACCGGAGCGGAAAAGTAGCTCAGATGGGCCGGATGGACATAGTTGCGCGAGCGCCACCCGCTCATCAGATCGGGAACTTCGATCCAGGCCTTGCCACCGGGAACGAGGATCCGCGCCATGTCCGCCAGGAAGGCGCGCGGATCGCTCAGATGCTCCAGCACGTGAAAGGCGACGATTGCGTCGAAGTGCGGATCGGCGATCGCGTCCAGCGTTGACAGAAAGGTCACCGTGGCGCCGTCGAGCAACTGCTGGCGATGCGCTGCATCCGGTTCGCAGGCGGACAAGCGCAGATCCGGACGACCGGCAGCGGCGGCGCCGAGAAAGGCCCCGAAGCCCGAACCCACTTCCAGCACCCGCGCCCCTGGGGACAGCTCCGGCGCGATCCGGCGCAGCCGGCGCTGTGCGATCCAGCGATCGCCGCGCCAGGCGAAGAAGCGCTGCTGGTCGCGCCACGGGATTTCGGCAGGAAACAGCCGGCGATAGCGGTGCGCGTAGAAATGATCCAGTGCCGCGGCGGTGAGATCCGGTGCCAGGTACACCGCGGCGCAACTGCCGCAGCGGCGTAGCTGCTGGCCAGTGCCGACGTAGACCTCCGCCCAGACCGTACGCTGGGCGCAGGTGGCGCCACAACAGCGGCACTGCCCGTGGTCGGGCATCCACGGCGCTGGCCATCCCGGGAGCAGATCAGGCATAGATGCTCCGATACCACAGCGCCACCGAGACTGCGAACCACACCGTGCTGTGGACCTGCCCGCGCGCCAGTTCCCGGCGTAGCCGCGCTACATCGAGCAGCGCGTCCAGACCGGGCGGCAATGTCGCCAAGGCCTGTTGCAGGGGCATGCGATCCACCAGGAATTGCTCGGCGTGTCCGAAACCGGTGCTCTTGCGCTGCGTCGTCAGCCGCGCCGGCAGACGATCGGCGAACGCCTCGCGCAGTAACGCCTTGCCGTGGTAATCGCCCATGCGCTGCTGCACTGGCGTCGCCAGCGCACGCTCGACCAGTCGATAGTCCAGGAATGGCGCGCGCACCTCCACGCCGGCATGCATGCTGTTGCGATCGGTCATGCGCAGCACCATCGGCAGGTTGGTCGACAGGACATCGTTGCGTAGCCGTTGTTGCACGTCGGCCCGTCGATCGACTTGCCACTGCTGCAAGCGCGGCCTCTGCGCGTGCCAGAGTGCATCGGAGATGCACGCAACGCTCGGTCGCTGCTGGCGCAGCAGGGCACCCAACGGGCCAACCGGCAAATCCCACGCCAGGCGATTGAGCAGCAGGCGCGGATCCACCGCGCCGGTGGACAGCAGGCGCGCCGCGGTGGGGAACTGCCCGGCATGCAGGGCGCTGCGGGCAGCCAGAGCCAGGTACAACCGCACGTAGCCGCCGAACAATTCGTCGGCCCCTTCGCCATTGAGCACCACCGTGTAGCCGGCGGCACGGATGGCTTGATACATGCGGAAGCTGGCCAGGATCGACGGCGTACAGAACGGCTCTTCCTGCGCCGCCACCAGGGCCAACAGTTCCTGCTCGCTGGGGATGGCGTGCGCGCGGTGGATGGCATGCCGATCGCTCTGACCCAGTTCGCGCATCAGCGTCGCTGCCGCCTCTGTTTCGTCGAAGGCGGCTTGTGCTGCGTCGCTATAGCCATAGCTGAAGGCGCCGGCGAAACAGGTGCGCGGCAACGCGCCGGCCTGCACGCTGAGCGTGGTCAGGATCGAGCTGTCCAAGCCGCCCGACAACAAGGTCACGGTTGGGACGTCCGAGCGCAGCCGCAGGCGGGTAGCGTCCTCCAGCAGCTGCTGTGTCGACGCTTTGTCCAAGGGGTCGCCGGTACCGGGCAGGGGCCATTGATGGTAGGCCCGACGGCGGCTGTGACCGGTCGGAGAGACCCGGTACAGCCATCCGGGCGGGACCGCGCGAATGCCGCTGAAGAAGGTGTCGCCTTGATGGTCGGACACGCCAGTGACGAGGAAATCGAAGACCGCTGCCGGGTTGGGCGCCGGATATCCGCCTAGCGCGGCGGCGATGGCGCGAATCTCGCTGGCAAGTACGAGTTGCCGTCCATCATGGTGGACATACAGCGGTTTGACACCGAGTCGGTCGCGACAATAAATCAGATCCCCGCTTGCCTGTTCCAGCAACACCACCGCCCACATGCCGTTGCAGCGGACAAAGAGTTCCTCGCCCCAGGCGCGCCAACCATGCAGCAGCACTTCGGTATCACTGTCGGTGCGGAACGCGTGGCCCAGCGCTTTCAGTTCACGGCGCAACTCCAGGAAGTTGTAGATCTCGCCGTTGAAGATGACGACGTTGCCGGTGTCGGCGCAACGCATCGGTTGGCCGGCAGCGGCACTCAGGTCGAAGATGGCCAGCCGTCGGTGGCCCAGCGCGGTCGGCACCGGCTGCGCCAAGCACAGCACACCGTGTCCATCGGGGCCACGCCGCGCCAGCGCGTCCAGTGCGCGCTCAACCTGCGGTTGCAGCGGCGCGCTCTCGCCGAAGCGACGCAGCGCGACTATGCCGCACATGGCCATCTCCACGCGCAGACATCGCGCATCATGCGGCCGATGGCCAAGGTCCCAACAGGGTCCGTCGATGCCATACCACCCAGGCCATCGGCAGCAGCAACATGGCCGCGACCGCCAGCGCAGGCGTGCCAAGGCCAGGTGCCGCCGCCAAGCCTGCCGCCAGCAGCGCTGCATAACCGCCGGTATTCAGGCGCAGACTGCACAACCGCAGGCTGACCGCCGCGATCGCCAGTACCGACACGAAGCGCCCCCATAACAGTCCCTGAGATGCATGGGCCGTGGCGGCTGCGCATTGCAGCAGTGTGCTGCAGGCCAGCCCGGCGAGTAACAGCGGCACCAACACTCCTTCGCGATGGCGCCCGATCAACAATGCCGTCAACACGCTGCTCAGCAATGTCGTGGCACCGGCTGCCAGCACCGGCGTGACCCATGGCAGCCAGCCCAGCTGTTCCACGCTGCCCCAATGCGCCGCGATCAGCGGCAGCGCCAAGGCGCCGACGGCTGAGACGCCCAGCACCAGCGATATCAGGGCATCGGCCCACTGTTCGCCCGCCGGACCGCGTGCTTCGGTCACCAGCAGGCGGTTGAACTGAGTGAATACCCCGCTCGCTCCTGCGATCAGGTAATTCAGAAAAAGATAGATGGGCAGAAAGGTCGGCGCCACCGCCGCCAGCAGCAGGGGCGTCAAGCGATCGTGCAACGTGCCGGCGATCCCGAGCAGCGACAGCCGTAGCGCGGCGCGCAGCATGCGGCCGCCACCGCGGCGAGGCCACAACCACTGTAGCGGCGCACGGAAGACCAGCGCATTGGCCAACGCCTGTGCCAGATACCCCAGGCTCACCGCCAGGCCTGCCCCGGCTCCACCCGCCCCGCCCGGCAGCTGGCGAAGGGCCAACCAGGCCAGGATCGCCACCGGCATGGCCAACTGCTGCACCAGAAATCCAGACAGGCGGCGCCCCTGTGCAAGCAGGGGCGCCGAATAGCTCACCAGCCCGAACACGGTCGCGGGCAGCGCTGCCAGCAGATAGGCAAATCCCTCGCCGTGGCCGCGACACTGCCACCACGCACCGCCGACCCACACCACGTCCAGCGCCACCGTGGCGAGCAGTCGATGCCAGAGCGCCTGGCGCCAGTGCTCGACCCAGTCCACGGCGGCCGGATCCTCGCGCAAGAACAGCGAGGCATACCCGAGGTCGGACAGGAACACCACCGTCAGCACGCCCAGATGCGCCAGGCCCACTTCGCCATAGCCCTCCAGCCCGAAGTGGCGCAACAGCAGCCACTGGAACAGCAGCGCACAGCCTTGGCCCAGCGCATACATCGCCGCACCCGCGGCGAATCCGGTGCGCAGACGATCTGCGCTCATGATCGAGTGGATGCGGTCGTCGGGACATGGCACAGGAAGGCGCGCGACGCGCTGCCGTAGGCGAACCAGGACTCGAACTCGATACCAAAACGCTCAGCGCACTCACGCAACGCTCGCCGCTCGCCATGTTGCCGGTCAGCGCGGAACAGCTCGTAGTCGTCGCACAGCAGCACGCTGCCCTGGACCAGGCGTGGCGCAATCAGGTTGAGCGCGTCGCGTGCCGAGCCATAGAGGTCGCAGTCCAGATGCACGATGGCCGCCTGCGTGCTGCCGATGGCATCGGCATTGTCGGCGAACAAGCCAGGGACCAGCTGCAGATCCGGGGTCCGCAGGCCCACCGCCGCACAGCGCGCCTGCGCCTGGTCTTGGGTGGCAAAGAAGCTGCCGGTGGCCAGGCTGTCTTCGCCCTCGGCATTGGCGGGCATGCCGGCGAACGTATCGAACCCATAAAAGCGTGGACGTTGCGACAGAAACTCCAGCACCGTGCCCTGATGGCGGTACGGCAATCCTGCGCTGCGCTCGATACGACGGCGCTGATGCCGATAGCAGAGCCAGGCGTGGGCCAGACTGTTGCCGCGATAGACGCCGAATTCGTAGTAGTCGCCGGCCAGCTGGGTGGCATGGACATAAGCCCAGGCACGAAACAGCGCGCCGAGCGCATCGTTGCGGTGCAGGTTGGCGCCGACGCGCAAGCGGCGATAGGCGAGCTTGAGGCGTTCGATGGTCGTCACGGACACGTCAGACACCCTTTGCAGAAGCGTGGGAACCACAGCGCAGAAGTATCCAGGCTCGATGCACGGCAGCGCAATCGCCGAGACGAGACGCTGGACCGTGCGTGCCGAGGGTCCGGGACGCGTCGTGGCTTGTCGGCGCGATCTGTGCCAGCGCGGTCGAGATGCGTTCGTGCAACCGAACGCCTGCCCCCACAAAGGTCAGCTCACATTCGCCGCCCCGGTGGTCGTCATCGCCGACCGGAGCGTTGGAATCGACGCGATGAACCGGGATCCGGTTGCGAGTATCACCAGGCAGGCGTCGCGCCAGGAACGGGGCATCGCACAGCGACGGCAAGCATTCCGGCGACTGCTTCCAGGGCGAGCGGCTGCAGCGGTTGACGAGATCGAGCAGGCGCAAGCGGCTTATCCGTGGCTGGCCGCATGGTCGTGATACAGCGTGCGCTGCAGCGCTTGGCGCAGGTCCCAGCGGGTACGCCAGCCAAGCAGGTGCAGCGCCTTGCCGGGGTCGCCGAGCTGGTGCTGACGGTCATGCGGACGCTGGCGTCGCGGATCGACTTGCAGGCGCAGCGATCGGCCGAGCAGGGCGCCGATCTGTTCCACCAGCTCGGCCACCGAATGCTCTTTGCCCGAGCAGAGATTGAAGACATCGAACGCCCGTTCGGTACCGCAGTCGTCGAGCACGGCCAGTAGCCCTGCGGCGGCATCGTCGGCATGCAGGTAGTCGCGGCGAGGTTGCAGATTGCCCAGTTGCAACACCGCGTCCGCCGATGGGTCGGCAGCCAATTGCGTCAACACCTCGGGAATCAGGTGCGCATTCGGGTCGTCGTGGGCGATGGTATTGAAGAGCCGGGCCACTCGGCCGCTCCGGGTGCCATCGCCAGCGCACCACAGGCGCAGCTGGCCCTCGTTGCAGAGCTTGGACAAGGCGTAGTTGTCGCGTGCCTCGGTTGCGCTGGCGTCTTCGCGCAAGGCGGTGTCGTCCCACGCGTAGACCGCACCGCTGGACGCGATGACGACCCGCGCCACGGCAGCGTCGCTGGCTGCCTGCAGCACGCTTTCGGTGCCGACGACATTGACCTGCAGACAGCGCATGCGTTGGGTTTCACAGGTGGGAATATGGTGGATGGCCGCCAGGTGGATCAGTGCATCGGCCTGGAACGCGCGCAAGGCGGCCGCCAACGTCGCGCGGTCGCCGATATCGCCGATGATCGTCGCATGCAGGCCATCGGGCAGATGCAGGCCGCTGGACAGGTCGTCCATTCCCGCCACCGCATCGCCACGTTGCAGCAACGCGCCTGCGACACGTCGTCCGATCATCCCGGCCGCGCCGGTGACCAGCACCCGTCTCATTCAGGCCCCAAGGGGCGTACATCCGCCGGCCCGAGCAGACGCCGCCGCACGCCAGACGGCAGCCAGGCAAACAAGGGATCGGTATGCGCTGACCAGGGCACCCGACGGTGGCCTTGGCGACGCGCCAACACATAGATCGCCAGACCCAGCGAGGACGCCAGCAAGACCGCGACGAAGACCGCCAGGCCCACCAGCAATGGTCGACGCGAGGGGATTGGCTGTGGCGATAACGTGGGTACGGCGCGATAGCGCACTTGTTGCGCCCGCCAGCGTTGTTGCGACAGCGCCAAGTCGATTTCGCTGGCCACCTGGGCTTGCGGCGAGCCGGAAGGGGTGCCGTTCCCAAATACGGCGCGGCGATTGGCTTGCAACCAATCGGCCAGGGCTTGGCCCTGATGCAGCGTGCCTACGCGCGCGTCCACCCGGTCCAGGAAGCGTTGCTTGCCGTCCAACTGCTCCAGTTCGCGCTCGACACGACGCAAGGTCGTGCGCGTTTCGGCGATAGTGGACTGCAAGGCGACGATCTGCGCCAGTGGCGAGAGATAGCGGCCACCGCCATCGCCAACCGATACGACCGTATTGACTTCGCTGCGCCGAAGTTCCGGATAGCGCTCGAGCAACTGCTGCATGTCGTCAGCCTGTCGGTTGTTTTGCTCGATCGCGAACTGTTGCTGGAGTTGCTCGATCTGGAGTTGCGGTCGCTGCTCGAGCGTCTGCTGGCGCAAGTTATCCAGTGCGTCGCGCAGTCCTGCCCATAGCACGACCTGGCGGACATGGTGCGCAATGGCATCCAGTTGGCTGGACGCGGTTGCCTCGTCACGCGCATAGATCGAGACTTCCAGGCCGAGCGCACCGACGCTCTTGGGATCGATATTGACCTGTTGGCGGATGTCGTCGCGTTCGATCGCGCTGCGGTAGATCACCCGGGTATCCCAATAAGTTCTGCGGACGAACGCGCGCTGCAGACGCGCGCGCTGCTCGGCCGGGAGCGCGGGCAGGCTGGCAAGCGAGGCAGCGACCAGCTGGCGGTCGGCCAGCATGGGCTGCAGCTTGCGCCATTGTTCCAGGGTCATTTGCGGCGTTTCCAGCAGCGCAGTGAGCGTGTAGGAAGGGCGCAGGTGAACGACGACGGCCGCCAGCATGCCCAGCAACAGTGCCAGCGGGATCAGTAGGCGGCCGAACTGACGGTAGAAGTGCAACAGCTGCAGCAACAGATCGCCCAAGGAGACCTCATCGCGGCGTTCGGGGATCTCGTCTACATCCGGCATCGGATCAATCGCTGCTGTTCAAGGGGACATGGACCCGCCACGCCTTACCCGTTGCACTGTGCCACAGCGATTATGGCGGCGGCAACGCGGTTATGTCGCAGAACGGCCGCGCCCTGCACGGCGCAGCCCGTACCACAACACGCCGGTCAGCATCGCCTCGGTAACGATCACCGCCGCCGCCGCACCGCGGACGCCATAGGCGCGGGCAAGCAGCAGATTCAGCACGATGTTGACCACCGCAGCGAGCCCGGCGCCAATCACGTACCAGCGCTGCTGATCAGCGGCGATGGCTGCTTGGGTCAACACATAGTTCGGCAGCACGAACACGAATGCGGCGAACAACCAGCCGAGTATCGGCCCGGCCACGGCGCGGTAGGCCGCGCCGTACAGCACTTCCATCAGCCAGCTCCCGAGGCAGGCACCGGCCGCGGCCAATCCCAGTCCCGCAATTGCGGCGATCCACAGGGCCTGGGTCTGCAGGCGCTGCGCCTGCAGGCTCTGTGCATGCCGCAGGCGCAGCTGGCGGAACAACAACAGCGCCACCGGCATCGCCAGCAAGAGCACGCCGTCAAAGACGCGATACGCCGCCGCGTATTGACCGAGCGCTGCGGAAGGCACCGCGTGCTGCAGGATCACCACGTCGCTGCGGCGATACAGGGCCGTGGCCGTATCGATCCAGAAGAAGCTCGCGGCCGCGCGGTAGGCCAGCGGTTGTGGTCGCCAGCGCGGACGCTGATGCACGTCCTTTGCCATCCACAGGTAGGCCAGCACCAGGCCGCTGCCCCAGGCGGCGAAGACCACGCCGGGGGCAGGGCCAAGCAAGAGCACTGCCGCCACCACCACCAGCGCACTGACCACGCGCGCGCCGGCCAGCCAGCCCGCGTCGCGTTGCCAGCGGCCTGCAGCCTTCAGCTGCGCCGAGACCAGCTGGGTCAGGGTGACGGCACCCAAGCACAGGACCGCCCAGACCAAGGCGGGATCGCCGCCTGCCTGCGCCACCAGCAGGCTTGCCGCGGCCAACAGCAGTGTGGTCCCGATCAGATGGCCGCGTGCCAGCGCGGGCAGTGCGCGTGCCACCGGCGCCGGAATGCTGGCCGCAACCCCCTCACGCAAGACCAGGGTGCGCAAGCCGACGTCCTGCAGCAGCGCCAACAAGGTCGCCAGGCTGAGGAGGTAGGCGTAGCGGCCGAAGCCGGCGGGGCCCATCGTCCGAGCCAGCCACACCGACAGTGCCAACGACACGGTCGCAGTGAAGACGATCGAAAGCCATTGCAACGACAACCCGCGTAGGGGCGCGCGCCATGCTGCCGCCCAACCCTGGCTCACCGTGCGCCGATCCAGTGTGGCGCCACCATCGACCAAGGACCCTGCGCCACCAACTGGCCGCGATCCAGCACCAGCACGCTGTCGGCCTGTTCGAGCAAGGCCAGCCGATGACCGATCAGCAAGACCGTCAGATCGCCATGCAGGCGATGGATCGCGTCGCGGATGCGGGCTTCGTTGTCGTGATCCAGTGCGCTGGTGGCTTCGTCGAGGATCAGCAACGCCGGCCGCTGCAGCAGCGCACGCGCCAGTGCCAGACGCTGGCGCTCGCCACCTGACAAGGGCATGCCGCCGTCGCCGACCAGCGTCTCCCAGCCCTGCGGCAGGGCATACACGAACTGGGCCGCTGCCTGCTCCAGCGCAGCGTGCAGTGATTGTTCGCTTGCAGTCGGGCTGGCGATCAAGAGGTTGTTGCGCACGCTGTCGTTGAGCAGGAAGGCGTCCTGCGAGACATAGGCGACCGAGCGTCGCCAGGCCCGTCGCCCGGCCGCGTCCAGCACCACGCCATCGATCGCCAGCGTGCCCTGGTCTGGACTTAGCAAGCCACTCAGGACATCGGCCAGCGTGCTCTTGCCGGCACCGGAGGCGCCGACGATGGCGGTGGTGGTCCGCGCCGGCAGCCGCAGCGACAGTTCCTGCAGTGCGGGCGTGCCGCGTCCGGCGTACTGCACCTGGACCGCAGACAGCGCGATCGAGGTCGTCAGTTGAATCGGAGCGCTGGCGTCAGGCAGGGAGGGCTCGGCCCAGTCACTGCTTTCCTGCAGCCGGCGTTCGATCGCGTCGAACGCCGCCAGCGCATGCAGGCAATACTGGCGTTGCTGTTGGATGTTGCTCAAGAGTGGCAACAGGCGGGCAAAGATCGCGACCAGCACCAACAGTTCGGCCATGGCCACGTGCAGGACCTGCAGGCCGACATAGACGTAGCATGCCAGCAGGACTGCCCCGGCGCTCTGCAACAAGGCCTTGGAGCTGCTCAGGCCATGGGCGAAACGCAGCTGCTGATCGTGCATGGTGCCTGCCGTGCGCCGGAATGCCGCCAGATAGTGCGCTTCGGCCCCCAGGATCTTGGCCAGGCGCAGCCCGGACAAGCGGTCGTGCAAGCCCGCGTGCAGGCGTTGGTTGGCCTGCGTCAGTTGACGGCCCAACATCGCCGTCCCCTGCCGCCGCCGGCCGATCAGCAACAACAGTGCCGATCCACTCAGTAGCGCGATCAGTGCCAGCTGCCAGGACAATGCAATCGCAGCCAGCAGGTAGAGCAGCGCGGTCGTGCCGGCAGCCAGCAGCGACAAGCCTTGTCCCAGCCCCACTTCGGCGCGGCTGACATCGCTGAGCATGAGGCTGGCGTGGTCGGCAGTGCGCTGACCCACCAACCAGCGCCACTGCGCGCCGAGCAGCGCCGCGAAGCTGGCCATGCGCAGCCGCTCGCCCACATCTTGTTGCAGCTGGGCTGCCGCCCGCTCGCGGCCGAGCTGGATCGCATTGCGCACCAGCACGACCGTACAGAACAGCAGCAGCAAGGGAATCGGTGAGGTGGTCGGAAGTCCGAGCGCGACGGGGATGCGGACCAACTGCCTTGCCACCCCATCCGTGGCGGCATCGCCTTGCAAGGCCCCGAGCAAGGGCACCAGCAACAGCATGCCGATGCCTTCGGTCGCGCCGGCCAGCACCATCAGGGCGAACAACCCGAGGCGCTGGCGACCTGGCGCCCACCGCAACAGGCGCGCCATGCCGTGCACCACCCTCATCGGGCTTTCCACGCGCGCGGCACGAAGCAGCCAATGCGGGTGAAGCGCTCGCTCGCACGGCCGCCGGTCACATGCTCGTCGCCGGCGACGACCCAGGCATGTGCCTGTAGCTCCGCTCCATCGACGCTGCGTGCCACGCCCAGGCACACCAGGTGGGGGACCCGGAACAGCCCGAGCAGATAATGCGCGGCCAGGGCCTGTGCCAGGCAATTGGAATTCCAGGCGGTATGGCGGGCAGCCAAGCGCACGGTCCGGCCGATCTGCAGGGCACGACGTCGTGCACGTGCGTCCAGGCAGGGCAATGCCGGTGGCACGGCCATCTGCCGGCCCACCCGCGACGCAAGCCGGCGGAAGCCGATCCATCGCACGCCAGCACGCGCCACGCCCAGCAGCGCCCAGGCCGGCAGCAACAGCAGTCGTTCGAACCGGGGCAGACGGCCAACGGCGGCCAGCGCGCGGCGAGAGCGGACGACCCTGCGGACCATGCTCACCGCTGGCTGTCTGCCCGGGAACGGAGAGGCTGACGCACGGCGGCGGGCCCGGCTGCGTCGTGAGTGCCGCGCCTGCACCTGACCGGATGCTGCGGTGTGCGCATGCGTGACTGCAGGGCCGACGATGAAGAACGCATGGCGGAGGGCCCGTATCGGGGGACGTCGGTGAGCACAATCACGCCTTCGCGGTCTGGATGGCGCGCCGTGCGACGGTGTGATCGCTCCCCGCTAGCCTAGCAAACGGCAGCGTGGGGGGGGGGGCGCACCCCCGTGCCTGCGCATTGTGCTGCTCGATCGGCCGTTGACCGCGATCACCCACCGCCGCGCTCGTGCCAGGCCAGGAAGCCTGCCATCTGCAGGCCGGACGCCAACAGCTGCAGATAGTCCGCGCGTCGGGCCTCGGCCGCGGCGGCATCCTGCGGCCAGCGATCCAGCAGCGCCTGCAAGCGCTGCAGGTCCACGACCCGATTGGCCAGCGGGGACTTGCGTGCGTCGGTCAGTTGCGCCTGCAGCGCATCGCGCCGCGCACTCAACCGCACGAACCAATCGCCTTGCTGCACGCCGACTGCCCGGTTGGCATGGATCTCCGGCGGCGCGCCACGTGCGGCCAGCAAGCGGCGTGGCAACGACCGGCTGACACCATCACGCAGGAACTGATCCAGCGGCAGGCTGCCGAAGAATTCGATCACCCGCCGGTCTGCGAGCGGATAACGCGTGTCGACACCGGACACCGCGCGCAGGGTGTTCATCAGGTCCATCGGACCGGCATCGCCCAACATCCACTCGCGGAAGGTCCGCAGGGATGTGTGGCCGCCCCCCAGGCGCAACCGGTACCGGCGCCGATCCAGCGACTGCTGCATCCCAAGCGCCTGTGCCAGCGCCGGTTGCAGCGCCGCCTGCGCTTCCCAGACCGCGGCCGGCAGACCGTGCCACAGGCGCAGCATCGCGATCGGCGCGACAGGACGCAGCAGATAGCGCTGCACGGTCTTGCGTCGACTCAGGCCCACACTGGTGGCAAGTGCAGAGACCTGTCCTGCCAGCACCCGCCACTGCCGCTGACGGACTAACTGCGGCAGCCGCAGCAGGCCGTCGTAGCTGAAGAACGCGTTGCCCAGTTCACCGCCCAGCATCACCTGCCCACCACGTGCGTGCAGGAACCGGTACAGCGGGAAGAACCAAGCCATGTTCGATGGCGAGCGGACCGGCTGGGCGCCCTCGCGCCACCAGCATGCGGGGTCGTGTTCGCCCCAGTCCGTCGCGTCGTCGCCGACCAGGTGCCAGTCGATACCAGGATGACTGGCGGCCAGCTGCCGCGCGCGCGGCGACTCGTCGTAGTAGTGGGTCGCCGTGGCAGCGGCCATCGCGGGCAACGGTTGGCGCGTAAGCACCAGCAACGGCGACGGCGCCTGTTGCCGCGCTGCCGACAGCGTGACCGAACCGCTGTCCAGTCCGCCGGTCAGGCAGGTGGCCACCGGCCCGCGTGCGCGCAGCGCATCGGCCACCGCCCGGTCCAGTACCTCGGCTGCCGCTGCCTCGACCGCGGCGTCGTCGCGCAAGCGCAGCGATCCGGCCTCAGGCGGCGACCACCAGCGCTGGCGGTGCGTCGCCTCCGCGGTCAGCACAAGCGCGTGCGCCATCGGCACCCGGTCGATGGCGCGATAGATGGTGCGTTCCGGTCGAGCCCGGTCCATGATCAGTTTGTCGGCCAAGGCCCGCTCGTCCAGATCCTTCGGCACCTCGGGCAGTGCCAGCAGCGCACGCAGGCGGGTGGCGAATGCGATCAGGCGCGGCCCACGGTGCACGAACAACGAGCGCAAGCCCACCGGGTCGCGGGCCAGCAAGAGGCGCTGCCGGTCTGGCCGATACAGCGCCAATGCATAGGATCCGTGCAGGCGTGGCAGCGCCGCGGTATCCCAGCGCTGCAAGGCCTCCAACAGCAGAACACCATCGGGCAGGGAGACACTGGCAGGTGGCTCCAGCGCAGACGCAAGCTCCTGGCGCGCGGCCAACGTCACGTCGGCCGCCAGGACGGCGCCCGATGCCCCCACCCAGGGCATGGCCTCGTCGGCATCCTGTGGGGTGAAGACATGTTGGCGATGCACCAGCGCGACCGGCCCGTCCTGCCAGACGCGCACCGGGCCGATCCCGCGCGCCTCCAGCGCCTGGCCGACACGCTGGATGTCGCTTGGCGCGACGGGTGCGCCATCCAGCCGCCAGACGCCGGCAAAATCACTCATGGCGCCGGATGATGCCGCTTACGCTCAGGAGCCGGTAAACGTACCGTTACCGTCGTTGCCCGTCGTGGCATTGTTCGCTGTCTCGTCGATCGACAGGAAGGACACCACGGGTGCCGCCCATATTTTGCGTCCGCCCTGGATCGACTGATCGGACGAGGCAGCCGGTTGGTTCTCATGCATCGCGCAATCTCCTTCTTGCCATGGATTGAGGTGGCCGCGTACAGCCAGACGCTTGGGTGCGTGTTCACGGTGGGACGCAACTGCGGCATATGTCCCGGTCACCGTCATGTAAAGTTCCGTTCGCCCCCGCGCGGGGACCCAGCTTACATGGCGCGCCTCAGGTTACCACCACATGCCGTTCGCGACATCGACACGTCCACGTGCGACCGGGAGGCCGCGGTCCTGGCGATACGGGAGCGGGAATCGCTGCTCCACGTCGTTTGCGTTCCGGCCCGACGCAGCAGTCAGATGACCCCGCAACGCTTCCACTGGCGCAGGCTGTTGCCGATGTCCGTCGCAGTCCGGTTGCTCTATCGCGCGCTGCGCAGCCGCCAAGGCCGCGGGTATGCGCGGCTGCAGTTCAGCTCGCCGGTCCCGTTGTTCCAGGACTATGCCACCACCTCGATGGATCGCTATCCCGCGCTGTTCGGCTTCGTCCAGCAAACCCTTGGTGCTGACAGCCAGGCGCGGCTGCTGTCGTTCGGTTGCGCCAGCGGCGAAGAAGTCTTCAGCTTGCGTGCCTACTTTCCCCAGGCTGTTATTACCGGGTTGGACATCCATCCAGATGCGATCGGCACTTGCCACCGTCGGCTTGCTGCCAGGCCCGATACAGGGCTGCAGTTTCGGTTGGCCGGCAACACGGCAGGGGAAGGCGACGGCTGCTACGACGCCATTTTCTGCCTGGCGGTGCTGCGCCGCGGCGATCTGGCGACGCATCGTGGCGAGCGTTGCGATCACCTGATCAGGTTCGAGGATGTCGAGGCACAGTTGCTGGATTTTGTCCGCTGCCTGCGCCCCGGCGGCCTGCTGGTGCTGCGACATGCCAATTTCCGCCTGCGCGACACCCAGGCGGCGCGTTGGTTCGACACAGCGTTGTGCCTGCCGACGCCAGCGCGCGCGGATACACCACTGTTCGGTCCGGATAACCGACGGCTGCCTGTGCAGGCCGACGAGCAGGCCGTCTTCCGCCGCCGCGCCGTGCCCCGCGATTAGCGCACCTGGTCGGCCGCGCTTTGCAGCGCAATGCATCCTGGGTAAGCTCCTGTCTCCATACCGATTTGGTCCAGGGATGCGCATCGCACCGAGCACGATTGTCGCCAGGACATCCGGCTGTCTGGCCGCAGAGATGGGTGATGAACTGGTCCTCATGAGCACCGAGCGCGGGTTGTATTTGTCGCTGGATCCCATCGGCAGGGACATCTGGTCGCACCTGGAGCCGCCTTGCGCGTTCGCCACCTTGTGCGATCGCTTGAGTGCCGAGTACGCCGCGCCCAGGGCCACGATCGAGGCCGACGTGGCGGTACTGCTGCAGACCCTGCATGAGGCTGGCGCGGTGGAGATACGCGCCTGACCGACGTAGCCGCCCGCCAGATGTCGCCGACCATGCCGCTGCACCATCACTATTTGCTGTGCGGCTGGCACGTGCGCAGTGCATTGCGGCTGCCTGAGTTGCCGCTCTGGCCGGAGACCGCGACGTCTGTCGCGGTGGACGTGGTGATCGAAGAAGCGGACGTGCCGGATCGGCTGGACGCGCACGAGCTGGCGGAGTCCTGGTTGAGCGTCGGTAGCGATGGCTCGGTGCTGTTGCAGGTGCCGCACGTGGTCCGCATCCAGGTGCAGGCCGGTCGATCGATACGCGTGCAGCGGCTGAATCCGCACGACGACAGTTGGCGCTTGTTTCTGCTGGGTTCGGCACTGGGCTATCTCTGCCTGCAACGCCGGCTGTTTCCGCTGCATGCCGCCTGTGTGCGCATCGGCACGCAGACCGTGGCCTTTGCCGGTCATAGCGGCGCGGGGAAATCCACGCTGGCGGCGGCCTTGCTCAACCGCGGCCATGGCCTGCTCAGCGACGATCTCACGGTGATCCAGCCCGACGCGGCGGGCGGTGTCATGGTGCTGCCGGCGTTTCCGCGGCTGAAACTCTGGCGCGACACAGTGGAGTCGCTGCAAATTCCCATGAGCGATGCGCCACGGGTGCGACCGTGCATGGAAAAGTTCGACCTGCGGCCGAGCGCTGGGTTCGATGCAGCGCCAGCGCGCCTGGACGCCGTCGTCGTCCTGGGCGATGCCGCCGAGCCGCAGGTTCAGCGCCTGTCGCCGCAGAAGGCATTGCCGGTGTTGCACGGGTATCTGGCACGCTCGCCGGCCGCCGTGCGGTTGGGGTTGCACGCGGTCACGTTTGCGCAAGCTGCGGCGATCGCGCGCCAGGTACCGGTCTGGCGCCTGCGGCGGCCACGCCGCTTCGACGCGCTGGACAGCACCGTCGACGTCATCGAAGCCCATTTCGGCCTATGAGCCGAACTGGGATCGTCTGGCTCGCCTCGTACCCCAAGTCGGGCAATACCTGGGTGCGCTGCCTGATCGCCAGCTTGCGCAAAGGCAACGCTGCGCTGACGCTCGACGAGCTCGCACCGGCACTGCCGAATGCCGCATCGCGGGCGTGGTTGGAGCGCCATCTCGAGGTGGATATCGCCGATCTGACACCGTCCGAACTGCAGCCGCTGCGCGGCGCGGCCCATCGTCGCTGCGCGATGCAGGGCTCGAGCGTGCTCAAGGTTCATGACCGCTACGACCCCATGCTGTTCCCCGCCGTGGCGACCTCTGGCATCGTCTACATCGTGCGCGATCCGCGCGACGTCGCTCCGTCCTGGGCCGACCACGCCGGCATCGACCTGGATGCCGCGATCGCGCAACTCGCCGAACGCACCACGGTGAGTCATACCCTGGCTCGCTATCGGCCGCAGACTCGGCAATGCTTCGGCTCGTGGTCGGAACATGTGGCGTCCTGGCTGCATGCGCCTGGCCCGCGTCTGCTGTTGCGGTACGAGGACTTGTTGGCGAATCCGTTGCAAGAAACGGCGCGGCTGGCCGGCTTTCTGGGGCTGCCCACGGCGCCGGCACGCATCGCGCACGCTGTCGCGGCCTGTCGCTTCGAGGTGCTGCGCGACAGCGAGGAGCGCCATGGATTCGTCGAGCGCCAGCACGGGCAGGCGCGCTTCTTCCGGCAGGGGCGCGCAGGGGCGTGGCGCAGCGCCCTCAGCGCGGCACAAGCGGCACGTATGCTCGCCTGCCATGGCCCCACCATGGCCTGGCTGGGTTACCACGACGCCTGAGTCCTGGCACAGGCTCAACGTCGCTCGGACGTGCTTTGCGACCACGCCATCTTCCAGGCGATGCCGGTATCCTCGTAAGTGCGAAAGCCGAGCCGACGATACAGCTCGAAGGCCGGATTGTGCTTGTCGACCTGCAACACCACCTCGCGGCCATCGACCTTCGCTTGTGCCAACAGCGCCGCGATCAACATGGTCCCCACGCCTTGCCCACGGCGATCCGGCAACAGCAGGATGTCGAGTAGTCGGACCGTCCTTGTCGCGTCGCCACCCAGGTAGAGCCGCCCGATCACCCGCTCGCCCTCGGTGATCACCAGAAACAACACGTGCGCCTGGCTGAGGGTGTAGTGACGCTGCTGCGCGTCGAACTGCTGATCGATGAACGCCGCTCGGGCTGCATCGTCCCACGGCAACATCGCGAACTCGGCCCAACGCTGGGTGCGGAACAATGCGCGCAACGCGGGCAGATCCGCCTCGCGTTGGGGGCGTGACGCCATGCCCTGCGCCAGCAATGATGCAGGGCAGGCGAACTGCGGCGGCATCACGGCCGGGGCGGATAGATGCCGTCGGTGGCGCAGATGCAATAACGAATCGTGGTGAACGGCTGCCGATTCTCGTGCGCCTGTGCCGGCTGCACGCCTGGCGGAAAGGCGGCCAGCGCATTGGGCGACAAGGGCACCATCGCCGTCGTCGACGCCGGCGCATACGCCTTGTAGGAGGTCGGCGGCGAGGTGGTCGGATTGAGCAGGCGCGACAGGTAGGCGCTCGTGCTTGGCGTGTTGACGGCCGCTCCCGGGGCGGCCGAAGGCGGCAGGAACTTGGTGGTGATGGTATGGGTATGCGCGGGCAACTGCGACGACGACGCCAGCGCCACCGAATCGGCGCCCTGCAACTGGCCAATCGTGTAGTTGCTCAAGCCGGTACCTTGGCCCTGGCCGGTGACTGCACGGCCGCGTAGATCCGGCAAGCCGAACGTGGCCTGCCTGTCGCCGCCGTAGGTGAAGCCGATCACTCCGAATAGCGCCTGGTACTGATTGATGCTGACCGTCTGCCCCAGGCAATCGAGCCAGCCATCGGGCGCAAAGTTGTAAGGGAACGCGCGCACTTCGCCGATAAAGCTATTGGACATGTCGAACTCCTTTGCGATGACCGGTCACGGCCGCTGCGGGTAGAACCCGTTCAGGCAGATCAGATAGTTCAGCGTCTGCGTCGCCATGTGGTTGTCGTGCGGTAGGCCTGCGCCGGCGACGCTCACCGCATTGGGTGCCAGCGTGGCGACGGCGGGAGTCGAACCGGCAGGAGGAACGAAATACGCCGTTTCGCCGTTCTGGGTGACTGCAGGCAATTGCGTGGTAGGCACTGACGAAGACGCCGGCGCATTGAACGCCTGCAGCGCATGCGTGTGCGCAGGCATCTCCGCCAGTTGCAGCGACACCGTCTCGGTGCCGAATTGCTGCCCGAGCACGCGCGCCGTCAGTTGCGGCGCCGGCGCACGCGCCGCACCCTGGCCTTGCGAGATCGCAACGCGGCCGCGCAGGTCCGGCAGGTTGAAGGTGGTTCTTGCGTCGCCGCCGTACGTGGTCCCGATCAGCGAATAAAGCGCCATGTAATTGTTGATCTGCAACTGACGTCCATCGCAAAACGCCCAGCCCTGGGGTTCGTAATTGCCGGCAAACAGGATGATTTGACCGAGATAGGCATCCATGGTGTGGCTCCTTTGGGGCCCGCGTCAGGGGCGCGGCGGGTAGATGCCGACCGTGCAGATGCAGAAGTTCAGCACCAGCGATGGCTGCATGTTGTTGTGAGCGGCGCCGGCACCTTGCTGGCTCACCGAGTCGGCGGCCAGCGCGGTCGGCGTGCCGGCCGGCGCATACAGGTTTTGCGACGCCTCGGTCTGGGCCAATAGGACGGTGGTCGAGGCCGCGGCGGTCGTCGCCGCCGCGGCAAACGCATTGACCTCGTGTATATGCGGCGGAATCTGCGCGGCGGTCAGCGCGACGGCCTCCAACCCGCCATAGGTGCCAACCGTATAGGACACGGGGGGCGAAGTGAGCGGATTGACGCCCTGACCGACAGGCACGCGCCCGCGCAGATCCGGCAGATTGAACGTGGTCTTGCCGTCGCCCCCGAACTGGGCGCCGAGCAAGGACGCTAATGCGGCGTTGCTGTTGATCGGCAACGCGCGGCCATCACATGGCAACCATCCGGCCGGTGCCCAGTCCGTCGGGAATAGGCGAATTTCACCTACAAACGCGTCGGTCTCATTCATAAAACGGCTCCTCAACGATCGGCAATATCAAGCGCATGGATAAGAACCCTGGGATTGACCCAAGCCATCGCAGCAACCCCGTGCAAAACGCTCCCGCGGCGCTTCCGCGCAAGCCGCGAGGCGGCGAACGCTGTGCTATTAATAGCGCGGGGCATGCACAGCGCATCGGCGCTGGGCCGGCATGACAGACATGGCCGTCAGGCGGCGCAAAACGATGTGCATCGATTACGACTTCGCTCAGTATTCCCCGCAATCCGCAGACGCGGATATGGCCCCTGGCATTGAACGTAGCACAGTCCGTACACGCGGCAAGGTGCGCGCGTTCACCACTTGTGATTCTCGTGCCGTCCGTCGCTGAAATGGAGGCATGTGTTGCGCTCGAGCGCGTTTGCGCGACATGGTCGCCTGCATTCGACTATGTGCTGTCGCTGTGGCGGCAGCATGATCGTGGTGAGGGGGCGCCGTCGCAATGCGCCCCACCCGATGTGGCCATGTTCGAGCGCGCCTTGGCGCAGCACCGGATGGCGCTGGCGCTTCCAGCCGCAGAGACATTGCCAGCCGGTGTCCCAGAACCATTGCGCAATGCGCTGCGGCAACGCCAGCGGCGAATGCTTCTGCGTGGCTTGCAACAGACTGCGGCGGTACGCGAGGTCGTCATCGCGCTGCAGCGCGCCGGCTTGCGTTGTTGCTTGCTCAAGGGGCACGGATACGCCGCGTTGTTTGGGCAAGCGCATCGCGAGGCCTGCGACATCGACGTATTGATCGAGGCACACGCGCTGCACGACGCGTTGTCGACGTTGCAAACCCTGGGTTACGCACTGCAAGCGGATGCCGCCGCAGATCTCGCTGGCTATTGCCGCCGTAACCACGCCTTGCCACTGCAACACCCGGCGAGCGGAGTGGTGCTGGAACTGCATCTGCGGTTGGCCAACCACGAGCGCCAGTTCCCGCTCAGCGCCGAGGTCTGGCGCGATCATCTCGGCAACGTGACGCTCGCTGGCATGCAGGTGCCCACGCTGTCGCCACCGGCCGCCGTGGTGTATGCCGCCTTTCATGGCACCAAACATCATTGGCATCGCGCATTCTGGTTGGTGGACATGGCCCATGCGCTGTGCAGTCCGCAGCTGGATTGGGATGCGGTGCTCGCGTTGGCGCGTCGGCTCGGCGTGGAGCGCCAGCTGGCCTTGAGCGCGCTGCTGGTCGAAGCCAGCCTGGGTGTCGCGCTGCCGGATGCATTGCAGCGCCAATCCGCGTTGCTGCGTGCGGCACGTCCGGCCGCTGCAGCGCTGTTGCCCTGCCTGGATGCACTAGGGTCCGACCGTGGTGCGGATCTGGCGGTGCGCTTGGGGGTGACCGGCTACGCCCGTTATCTGCTGTCGCTGCAATCGCGCTGGCGTGGACGACTCGGCTTGCTCCCAGGCTTGCTGGCCCCGACCGATGCCGACCGCCTGGCGCTGCCACTGCCGCGCGCGTTGCGCTGGGTCTATCCCGGCGTGCGCGTGGTTCGGCTGACCCTGCAACACCTGCATAAGCAACGCGATCTGCGGCGCGCACGCCAGAACTGAGCAAGCGCGACAACGGCATGTGGTGCGAAGCGATCGTCCGCAGCGCTATCGCGGTCCTCGCTCCGACCCCTGCCTTCCGACCTATTGACTACAGTTGTCGTCAGGCCTATGTTGACGACAACTGTAGTCAGGAGGCGGGCCATGCGTGGCAAGACCATCGGGGACCAGGAGCTGGCCCTGCTGCAACATATCGAACAGCAAGGCCCGAGCAGCGTCGGCGAGGTGGCCGCGGCGTTCGGCGAGGCGCGCGGGCTGGCGCGCTCGACCGTGCTGACCATGATGGAGCGCCTGCGCGCCAAAGGCTTTCTGCGCCGTAAGCAGGCGGGCGGGGCGTACCGCTACAGCGCCACCGCCGGGCAGGACGACGTCGTGCGCTCGGCGGTGGGCCAGTTCGTCGAGAAGACCCTGCAGGGTTCGGTGTCGCCGTTCGTGGCCTGGATGTCGCAGCGCGCTGAGGTCAGCGACAGCGAGCTGGCCGAGCTGGAAGCATTGGTCGCCAAGCTGCAGTCGCAGCGCAAGGAGGATTGAGCCATGACGATCGAGACCCTGCTGTGGACACTCGGCGCCACCAGCCTGCAGACCGCGGTGTTGGTACTGGTGGTCTGGGCGCTCTGCCGCAGCCTGCGGCGGTTGCCTGCGCGCACGCAGACCTGGCTGTGGTGGTTGGTGGCAGTACAAGCGGTGGCCGGTGTGTTCTGGCAGGCGCCGTTGCAGGTGCCGGTGCTGCCGGCACCGACCCAGGCGCCGGCGCTGGTGCTCGCACCTGCCGACCTGGCTGCCGCAGTGCCGGCAACCCCTGCATCGGCGGCGGCGGTCGCCGCCGCACCTGCCCCGCAATGGCCGGTGTGGTTGGCTGCGCTGTGGGCCGCCGGCGTGTTGGCGATGGCGGTGGGAACGCTGCGCGCGTATCGCCGCAGCCGCGCACTGGTACGCCACGCAGTGCCCTGCACGGACCACAGTTTGGTGGCGGCACTACGCATGGCGGCCGAGGCGCATGGCCTGGCGCGGCCGCCGCAGCTGCGGTTGTCGACGCAGATCGCCTCGCCGCAGCTGATCGGTCCCTGGAAGCCGGTGCTGCTGCTGCCGGCCGGCCGTCAGCCCGCGCTGACCGGCGACGATCTCGACATGGCCCTGACCCACGAGCTGGTGCATCTGCGCCGGCGCGATCTGTGGTGGGGCTTGCTGCCAGCCGTGGCCCAGCACCTGTTCTTCTTTCATCCGTTGGTGCATCTGGCCGCGCGCGAATACGCCATCGCGCGCGAAGCGGCCTGCGATGCCGACGTGGTCGCCGGTCACCGACATTGTCGCCATCACTACGGCCGCTTGCTGCTGCAATTGGGTGTGGCAGCGCGTCCTATCGGCGGCGTGGCCAGCGCCTCGCCGTCCTTCCTCAGCCTGAAGCGGAGATTGCACATGTTGCAGAACACCCGTTCCTTCCCGCGCTGGGGCGCTGCCCTGATCCTGGGGGCCGTCGCCCTGACCGGCGTGCTGCCGTTGCGACTGGTCGCCATGCCGGCACCGCCGACTCCGCCGGTCGCCCCAGTACCGCCGCTGCCGCCCAAAGCGCCGACCGTCGCGGCGTCGCCTGCCCCTGCTGCGCCCGCCGCACCTGCGGCACCTGCCGCTCCCGATGCTGCCGCGGCGCCGGCTGCCCCCGCGGCGCCCGCCGCACCGCCGGCGCCACTGCCACCGACCGGTGCCTCGGTCACTGGCCTGGTCACCGACGGCCATCTGACCCTGCGCGATGCGCCCAACCGCGATGCCTACGTCTTGCTGCGTCAGGGGCGGAGCACGATGGATGGGTCGTTGCAGGATCTGCACCGCGCCCGCGCGGTTGCCAACGGCGATCAGTTGCTGTGGTTCCGCAAGAATGGGCGGCAGTACGTGGTGCGCGATGCAGCAACCTTGCGCCGTCTGGAGTCGCTGTATGCGCCGGTGAGCCAGCTGGGTCAGGCGCAAGGAACGCTGGGCGAACAGCAGGGGCAACTGGGTGCGCGCCAGGGTGCGCTGGGCGCGCAAATGGCCACCTACGGGGCGCGTGCTGCCGCTGCAGCGGCCGAACAGGCGCGTGCAACGATCGACCGCGACGGCATTGCCGAGCGCGCCGCCGAGCAGGCCGCGCGCCAGGCCGAACGGGCGCTGCAAACGTCTGGTTTGCAGCAGCAGATCGAGGCGCTGGCCAAACAGCAGGCCGCCTTGGGCGTGCGGCAAGCCGAGCTGGCGCACCAGCAGGCAGCTGCCAGCGCGCACGCCGATGCGGAACTGCAACGCCTGATCCGCGATGCCGTCGATCGCGGGCTGGCGGTGCCGGTCGAGGGCTGAGCGGGAGACCGGCATTTCGTCGATACTGCGCGGCGCATCCACAACGCGTGTCGGCGATGACGTATCGAGTGCTGGTGTTGGGCGGCTACGGCCATTTTGGCGCGCGCATCGTGCGTGCGCTGGCGGCGATGCAGCAGATCGAGG
This sequence comes from Xanthomonas maliensis, assembly GCF_009192945.1. Classification (GTDB taxonomy): domain Bacteria; phylum Pseudomonadota; class Gammaproteobacteria; order Xanthomonadales; family Xanthomonadaceae; genus Xanthomonas; species Xanthomonas maliensis. Next base: position 157,454 of record NZ_NSET01000025.1, read on the forward strand.
TGATCGCGGCTGGCCGGCATCCGCAGGCGGTCGCGACCACCTGGCCGCAGGTCCCGTCCGGCCGCATCACCGCCTGCACGCTGGACATCGCTGCCGCGGACTTTGCAGTGCGCCTGGCGGCCACCGGCGCCGAGGTGGTCGTGCATACCGCCGGCCCGTTCCAGGGCCAGGACTACGCGGTCGCCCGCGCCTGCCTGGGGGCCGGCATGCACTACATCGATCTGGCCGATGGCCGCGCCTTTGTGCAGCAGTTCCCGACCGCAGTCGACGCGCTCGCCCAGCGCGTTGGACGGACCGCGATCAGTGGTGCCAGCACCTTGCCGGCACTGTCCAGCGCGGTGGTGGATGCGCTGTTGCCGCGGCTGGACGTACTGGACGGCATCGACCTGGTGATCGCCCCGGCGCAAGCGACGCCGCTCGGCCTGGCGACCGTGCGCGCCGTGCTGTCGTATTGCGGCACACCGTTCACCTGGTGGGAGGCCGGCCGCTGGCAGCCGGTGGTGGGCTGGGCCCGGCCGCAGCGCGTGCGCTTTGCGCAGTTGGCGCCGCGGCTGGCCGCGCCCTGCGACGTGCCTGATCACGCACTGTTGCCCGCGCGCTATCCCGGCGTGCGCAGCGTGCGCTTCCGCGCGGCACTGGAGTTGCCGCTGTTGCAGCGCGGCCTGGCGGCGATTGCCTGGTTGCGCACGCATGGCGTGCCGCTGCCGATGGCGCGGCTGGCGCATGTGCTGGCGCGCGCCGGGCGTTGGTTCGACCACTTCGGCAGCGACCTGGGCGGCATGCGGGTGGAACTGCAGGGCCAACGCGCTGGCAAGACCTGCACGCTGCGCTGGGATCTGACCGCAGCCATGCTGCACGGACCGGAGATTCCCTGCTTCGCCGCGATCCTGCTGGTGCGCAAGCTGGCCGCCGGACACACCCTGCCCAGCGGTGCGCACGCCTGTGTGGGATTGCTGACGCTGGCCGAGTTCGAGCAGGAATTTGCCGCTTGGCAGATGCACACGACGGTGTCGGAGACCAGCGCGTAGTGCAGGGTTGCTCGCCTTGGCCGCGCGCCGTGCGCACCCCGCGGCCGTGCAGTGTGCGATGCGCAGACAGGAGCGCGACCAGCACGTCACCCTTCCCGATGACACGACGCCACGCATCCACGCGCCGAGCCGGATGGCCACCATGGTGCCGTCGATCACCGCATATGTCGCAGCAAGGTGCCGCACGCGTGAGCAGACCTGCGTTGCGTCGGCGTTAGCCGTCGGTCGGTCGCCAAACGTTGCGGTGAGCCGTTGCCCGTGCCTCGCCACGCTGAGCTGCATCTACACCTCGTGCAGTGTCCGAAAGGCGTACATGTCCGCCAGCGTGCAGAAATGAAAGCGCGGCACCGTGATCGGCCCGGCTGCCGCAAGCCGCGTCAGCCAATGGCCGACCGCGGCGCGGTAGGCGGCCCGTTCTGCGCTGTCGAGCGTCTCGCAAAGGTACGCCAGCGAAATATGAAATCGGTAGTCGATGTAGTCGGGGCGCTTTAGCCGGATCAGGGCCATCAGCCGTTGGCGCGCAGCCTCCAGCCGCTGGGCGGTCTGCGCGTCCGCCGGCCGCAAGGGAATCAGCAGATTGTCGTTGCGGCCGGTTTTGGCGGCAGCCGGATCGACCAGGAACCGGCAGGCGCCCAGTGGGGTGGCGGCCTGTTGTTGCAGTCGCGACAGGAAGACTGCTGCCATTTTGTCGAGTGGAACGTCGCGCGCCATGTCGTCGGGCCACGGGCCGTGTCTGCGATCGATGTCGTTGACCCCGCCCAGCAAGGTCACGTGATAGCTGCTCGGCGGCAGCAAGGCGAATTTGTGACCAAACGGCTGTGCAGGCAATTGCCGGTAGATATCCAGCACGTGGTCGAAGCTGTCGTAGCCAGCGCCCTGTTGTTCGAGATGGCCAACGAAGGTATTGCCGACAAACGTCATCGGCTCGCGCGAACGCAGGAACTTGCGGCCCACGTCCGGAGGCGTGGCGGGCGTGGCCGCTGTTGGCAGCGCGCTCGCCAACAGCGAGACGCCGGCGGCGGCGAGGAGACCGCGGCGGCTGACACGGGATTGCAGTGTGGGCGACATGCGCAGCTCCTCAGAGTTTGACGTTGATGCCAAGCATCACGGTGGGGGCCATCTTCCAGGCCGACTGCACGTATTCCTGCTGCCGGCCGATGCGGTACTGGTAGCCCTGACCGGTGAGGTTGAGCACGTCCAGGCTGAGGGCGACCGCTGGCGAAATGTCCCACCCCAGCTTCAGGTCGACGCGATCCAGCGTCTGCTGGTAGCGGTTGCGATAGAACTCCAGCTGGTTGCTGTAGTTGGGGTAGCGGTCGTCCCACAGCACACCGGTATGGTTCCAGGCCAGCGATGCGCTCAGCGGGCCGCGCGCGTAATTCAGTGCGAGATTCCACAACTGCTTGGGTTGCTGCGGCAGCACCGTCAACGCGGTACGGCTGCCATCGCCCAGGACCACCGGGTAATCGACATCCAAGAAAGTGACATTGGCGCTGACCGACAGGCCGTTCAATGCCGGCAGCCAGGGTCCCAGTTCCTTGATCGCGCCGAGTTCGGCCCCGCGCATGCGCACCGGTCGGTCGCTATTGCGTGGCTGGGTGACCAGGACCTGCTGGCCGTCGAGAGTCTGCAATTGGCCGTAGCGGAAGATTTCGTCGGCGATGGTCTTGTGGAACACGGCGATCGACAGCAGGCTGCCGCCATCGTCGAAGCTCCAATCGTGGCCGAGGTCGAGGTTCTCCGAGCGGCGCGGTTGCAGGTCCGGATTGCCCTGGTTGAGCGTCGGCGGTGAGCCGGTGAGCGTCAGCACGCCGCCGTTCAACGCCATCTGGTCCAGCCGTGGCCGCCCGATCGAGCGCGAAGCGCCAAAGCGCAAGGTGCCGTTGGCGCTGGTCTGCAGGCTCGCCGCCAGTGAGGGCAGCCAATTGCGATAGGTCCGCACCGCACTGACCGGCGTCCAGACGCTGCCGCTCAATTGCTCGCCACTGCTGCCGAAGCGCGTCTGCTCCAGGCGCACGCCCCCGGCCAGGCGCCAGCGTTCGCCGCGCCATTGCGCCTGCGCAAAGCCGGCGCGCACCTGTTCGTCCACGCTGTAGCTGCCGCTGTTCTGCGCCGAGGTATCCACCACGCCGCTCGCCTGGCTGGCGACGGCGTCCCAGCGTGCGTCCGCCAAGGACGGATCGATCGTCAGCATCGGCATGTTGCAGCCCAGTGCGCAGGTCGGGTCACCCAGCACGTCGGCCAAGGTATACGGCAAGCTGTTCCAGGTGGTGCGCTGGAAGCTGGTCTGCATGTGCGTGCGCACCTGTCGTAGCCCCCAGGCCAGGCCCAGCCCGCGGCTGTCCTCGTCCATATTGCGGCGCAGTTCCAGTTGCAGGTCGCTGACGCGCTCGGCGTAACGGGTGCGTTCCTGCTGGTGATACAGATCCGGATAGCGTGTGGGGTCGTCGGCCAGGGCAGGGCTCAGTGGCGTGAATGCAGGCAGGCTGCCGTTCCAGTCGAACCCATAGGCCAGGCGGTTCTGCTGAAAGCGATCCCAGGTCTGCGGATTGTCGACGGTGGCACGCGAGGTACTGGCCCGCAGCGCGCCGCGCCACTGCGACGGCAGTTCGGCCAGCAGTTCGCCATTGAGCCCATACAGCCCGCGCTTCCAGCGCAACTGGCCGAGTTCGACCAGTTGGTTGAGGTTGTCCAGGGTGCCGCTGTCGGCATCAGTGCGGGCCAGGCGCGCGCTGTTCTGCACCTGGGCGACCTGAGCATTGCGGTCGGAGGTCTCGCGCTGGTGGAAGGCGTAGCCGGACACGTGGCCACTCAGTGGGCCATCCGGTTGCCAATCCATGCGCATCGTCAGTCCATTGCGTTCGCGCGTGTTGTCGTAGTTGTACCAGCGCCGTTCGCTGGGCACTGCGGCGCCCACGCCGCCGTAGGCCACCGGTGCGCGCGTACCATCGGCGTTGTACCAGTTCAAGCCGCTGCCGTTTTCCTGCTGCGGCACGAAGATTTCCCGCCGCCAGACGCTGGCCGCGCCCAGGAACGCGAATTGGTCATCGGGTCCGAAACGCTTGCCCCATTTCACCGCGGCTTCGCCCGCTGGCGTGCGGCCCCCGTACCGCTCGCCCATCAGATTGGCGCCGCCTTTGGCAGAGACGGTCAGCAACCCGTCGGGACGGCCAAAGCCGTTGGCGGTCACCAGGTTGGTCACACCGCCGATCGCACCGCCGTCGTTTTCCGGCAGCAGCGACTTCACCACGTCGATGCGGTCGACAAAATTGGCCGGCAGCACGTCCATCAGCGCCTGGCGGCTGCCGATGTCATTGCTGGCGAACGCGAAACCGTCGATCAGCATGCTGTTGTAGTTGCCGTTGAGGCCGCGCACGGTCACGTAGCGCGGTTCGCCCTGGTATTCCACGGTGCTGACGCCCGTCACGCGGCGCAGCGCGTCGCCGACGTTGAAATCCGGCAGCTGTCCGATGCTGTCGGCGGCGACCGAGTCGACGATGGTGGGGGCGTCCTGCTTGGTCGCGATGGCACGGGTGTTCTGCGATTGGAACGAGGTACGCACCTGCACGGTATCCAGTGTCTGCGGGTCGCTCGTCCCCGGATCGTCGCTGGCCTGGGCCGCTGCGTTGAGCGCGCCAGTCAAGGCCAGCCCCAGGGCGACCGACAAGGCGCGTCGGCTGTGCGCCTGCGGCAGCGGGAAACGGCGTGGGCGGGAATCAGGTTGCAACGGGCGCATGGCACGATCCAGGTCGGGCGGCCCCACCGTGGTGGCCGCTGACGATTAAATTAAGCGACTTAATTAAAAGATTGATGACAATGCCCGAGCCGTCGCCGCTGCCGCCTCCCTTCTTCGCAAACGCGGCCATCCGTCCGCAGTACCGCCGTCGCGGCGATGGCTTGGCCGCCAGCGCCAGCGAGCGTTTGCTGTTGGACCTGGTCCGGCGTTCCGGCCAGGTCGAGCGCGCGGACCTGCCACGCGCCTGTGGCCTCAGCGTGCCGGGCACCAAGGGCATCATCGACCCGTTGGTGGCCCAGGGGCTGTTGCAGCTGGGGCCGTCGCTGCGTCGTGGCCGCGGCCAGCCAAGCGCCCTGGTGAGCTTGGTTCCGGGCTATGCCTATAGCCTCGGAGTGTCGGTGATGGTCGACGGCATCGCGGTGCTACTGATCGACTTCGCCGGCCAGGTCCGCGGCATGCGGCACTTCACCGCCTTCCCGTTGACCCTGGCCGACCTGCGGACGCAGCTGCCTGCGCTGGTGGAAGAGCTGTTGCAGGCCGTGGGAGTGGATCGGCAGCGCCTGTTCGGTGTGGGTCTGAGCATGACCGGCCCGCGCATCGGCCAGGGCACGCGCGTCAACCCGCCGCTGTCGCTGGCGGAGGAGTGGATGCAGGCGGAGCTGGACCGGTTGGTGGCCGAGTGCCTGCAGTTGCCGGTCTGGATGGACAACGATGCCCATTGCGCGGCCCTGGCCGAGGCGCTGTACGGGATCGGCCGCCAATCGCCGGATCTGGTCTATCTGTCTATCGCCGATGGCTTTGCTGCCGGCGTGATCGCGGGCGGCGGCGTGCGTCGCGGCGCGCATGGCAATGCGGGTGAGCTGGGACGGATCTCGGCCATCACCGGCACTGCGCGTCCCACGCTGGAGAGCTTGCGCCAGGCCATGGTGGCCGACGGCCACGCCTTGCCCGACTTGCACGCGATGCTGCAGCACTACGATCCACGTTGGCCGCAGATCGAGCCCTGGCTGGACACCGTGCAAGCGACGGTAACGCTGGCGGTCGCGGCCATCATTGCCCTGGCCGATCCGCCGATCATCGTGTTCGGCGCACGCCTGCCAGCGGACCTGGCGCGTCGGCTGATCGCACGCATCACGTTCGAATCGGCACCGCGGCGCGGCATCGCATCGCCGTATCCGGCGCTGCTGGTTGGACAGGTGCAGTCTCATGCCACGGTGATGGGCGCGGCGATGCTGCCGTTCAAAGAGACGCTGTTCTAGGCGCTCGTCATGGCGAGCGCATGCGGGAGATCGCAGGGCACGGGGCGGCGGTCTTCGACCCGCCGCGCGCTGACGCGGCTAAGGGGTGCCCACCAGCGTCAGCGCGTCGCGTTCCTGCGCGTCCACCGCCACCAGCCGTTGCAGCAACAGCGACAGCGTGACCACGTCCTGGTGGTTGTGCGCGGCCACGCGCCGCAGGTTGCGCGCGCTGCCGCCGCGCAGATAGTTCAGCCAGGCGGCTGGCGCTTCGGAACCGGGCAGGTCGTCTTCGCGCACCACCTGCAACAGCTGCCGTTCGATGGTGGACAGCTTGCAGTTCTCCCAGGTGCCGCGATAACGACGGCGGGTCGGAAACAGCAGATCGACATGGTCCAGCGGCGAGATCGGGTCGCCGCGCCGGGCCAGCCGGTAACGCGTCTTCAATAGTGGCGCGTCGTAGCAGCGACCGTTGTAACTGCACAGCACGGTGTGTGGCTGCAGCCAACTGGCAAAGACCTCCAGCATGGCGCGCTCGGCCGCCATCGTGGAGATCATCAATTGGCGGACGCGCAGGCCGTGGCCCAGGTGCGGATCGCCGCGCCACTCGGCGACGCCGATCATGAAGGCGCGGGTCCCGGTGCCGCCGGCCAGGCCGGTGGTCTCGGTGTCGAAGAACAGCACGTGCTCGGCGGCGACTGCGTCGTCGCGCTTGGCAAAGGCCAGCGATAGCGCTGCAGCAGGCGTCGGCTGCGGCAGGAAGGCTTCGATCAGGTGCAGGCCGGGCGCGATTTCGCTGCCAGGCAGCTGACGATCGACGGTTGCGGTGGGCATCGGCGCCTGCGGCGTCGGCACCGCGCGCGCGCGCAGGCCGATCATGCGGCGCAAGGCGTCTATATCGGTGCGATGGGGTGGACGCGTCGGCGTGGCGGCAGCCGCGCTGGTCGGTTGGCGTGCGGTGGCCGGTGCGGTGGCCGAAGATGCACGATGCTGGGTGTGTTCCACCCAGGCGAACACCGAGGCAGCGGCGCTGGCGCCGCCCGCTGCAGGCGATGGCGTGACGTCTGAAGAGAGAGGCGGTGCGGCGGGATGGCCGAGCGCAGTGCGGCTGCGCAGGCGATCGGTGGACGTCGATGGTCGTGCCGCATCCACCGGCGGTGCGCTGCGAACGTGTACCGCGGGCGCCGGTACCGGCGCTCGCGGCGCGCGCGACGGCGGTCGTGCGGCATCCGGGTGCGGTGTCGGCGTGAGCCCGCCAACCTGGCGACGCAGCAGGCGCAGGCGTTCGGCGCTGACACCCGCTGCCGTGCGCGCCGCCGACGCGGGCAGCGCCGCCTGCATCGCAGCCGATGCAGGAGCCGTTGCCATGGCAGTGACCGCCCCTGCTTGCGTGCCGTCGCGGACAGGTGTCGCGCTGGTGGGGTGTGAAGCGGATGCCGGCAGCGCGGCATTGCCGGCCAGGCGCGGCCACGTCGGTGCCACCTCACGCACGGCGCGATCGGCGTCATGGCGTGGCGTGACATGGGCCGCCGCAGCGCGCGCGTCGTCATCACCGATTGGCCTGGGCGTATCGCGGTGCGTAACGTCCGCGCTGGCAATGCCATTGGCGGGAAGGACGGTGGGCTCACTGCGCGCCGTGGCTTGCGGGCGAGGCTGGCCATCGCCCATCGGTTGTGCCGACTGCGCAGCGGCATCGCCGTTTGCCGCTGGCGCCGTGGTCTGCCCGGCCTGGCGGCGCAGCAAGCGCAGGCGGTCCGCACTCACCGTCATGCAGGCACGTCCAGCGCCACGTCATCGTCCAGCTGCGGGGCGTGGCGCAGTGGCGCGTGCAGATCGGACAACAGTGCCAGCACGGTCAAGGCCAGGCGCTTGGGCGATTCGCCAGTGCCGGCTTCGTGTGCGGCCAGCACCGGGCCGACGCACGCCGGGCAACCGGCGCTGCAGTCGCAGCGCTGCACCAGCTCATCGGCCCGCTGCAGCAGTTCCGCCTGGCGTTGCCACAACGGCTCGCTCAGACCCACGCCGCCGGGGAAGTTGTCGTACAGATACACCGTCGGCACGAAGGCCTGTTGCAGTTCCACCGCGCCTTCCACCCCGTCCTCGGCACCGCGCAGCTGGCCGCGCCCGCTCTGGTCGGCCACTGCGAACCAGGCGCCATCGCCGTTGCCCACCGCCTTCTGCAGGTCGCGCGCATCGGCCATCACCGCCACCGTGGCCACCACGTGTAGCGCATAAGCCGCGCCGAGAAAGCCGTCCAGCGCGTCCTGCTTGCTGCCGAAGGCCTTGCCCAGCGTCGCCTGCGGCAACTGCCACCAGACCGCGGTGGTGTGCAGCTCCTGGTCGGGCAGGTTGACCGGGCCGTAGCCGATGTTTTCGTGGGTGTAATAGCGGATCTTCTTGTAGCCGGACACCCGCCGCACCACGTGCACCTCGCCATGGTGGCAATCGCCACGTCCGGCCGGGCCGCCATCGAAGCGGTCCAGCACCTTGAGCTTGGTGTAGTCGATGCTGTCGGTGTAGTAGTCGACGTGGGTGCGGGTGACATAGGCCTTGCGGCCTTCCCAGTCGAGTTTCTCCACCTGGTAAGGCGTGCTCTGCACCATGTGGATGGCGCCTTCGTACAGCGTCAATGCCGCGGCCGAGTAGTCGACTTCGGCAATGATCTGCTGCTTGCCATCGGTCTTGTCCACCACCACGAAGTTGCCATCGGCCACCGAGCGCAGGCTGACCGCATTGGCCGGATAGCTGTCGGCGATCCACTCCCAGCGCTCGCCCTCCTGGTGGATCACGCCGCTGTCGGCCAGCGCTTCGAGGAACACCAGCGGATCGATTGGCCCGAATGGCTCGTCGGCAATGAACGGCAACTCGAACGCCGCGCAGCGGATGTGGTCGAACAGGATCAGCGGCTGGTCCGGGGCGATGCGCGCATGCTCGGGTGAGGCATCGGCGAAGAAGTCCGGATGCCGCACGACGTACTGGTCCAGCGGCTGCGAGCTGGCCACCAGCACGCCCAGCGCCGGCTGCTGGCGGCGCCCGGCGCGGCCGAAGCGCTGCCAGGTCGCCGCCACGCTGCCCGGATAGCCATTGAGCACCACCACGTCCAGCGCGCCGATGTCCACGCCCAGCTCGAGTGCGGAGGTGGAAACGATGCCGTCGATGGTGCCGGCCCGCATCGCCCGTTCCACCTCGCGCCGTTCGGTCGGCAGGTAGCCGCCACGGTAGGCGCGGATGCGTGCCGGCTTGCGCGGATCGTGGTCGAAGATGTCCTTCAGGTACTTGGTCAGCACCTCCACCATCAGTCGCGTCTGTGCGAACACCAGCGTCTTCAGCCCGCTCTTGATCGCGATGCGCGCGATCCGGTTGCTCTGCGAGCGCGCCGAGGCACGCAGGCCCAGGTCGGCATTGACCACCGGCGGGTTCCACAACAGCACATGCTTGTCGCCGGTTGGCGCGCCGGACTCGGTGATGGCATGCACGCGCTCCTCCACCAGCGCCTGCGCGTGCGCATGCGGGTTGCCGATGGTGGCCGAGCACAGGATGAACTGCGGGTTGGCGCCGTAGAACGCGCAGATGCGCTTGAGCCGGCGCAGCACGTTGGTGACATGGCTGCCGAACACGCCGCGGTAGGTGTGGATCTCGTCGATCACCACATAGCGCAGGTTCTCGAAGAACTGCGCCCACTTGGTGTGGTGCGGCAGGATGGCCTGGTGCAGCATGTCCGGGTTGCTGACCACGATGTCGCCGTGCAGGCGGATCGCCTGGCGCGCATCGCCGGGGGTGTCGCCGTCGAAGGTGAAGGCCTTGACCCCCAGCTCGCCGGCACGATTGAGCTCCAGCAACTCGGCGACCTGGTCCTGCGCCAAGGCCTTGGTCGGGAACAGGTAGAGCGCCTTGCTGCGCGCGGTCATCGCCGCGCTTACCACCGGCAGTGTGTAGCACAGCGACTTGCCCGAGGCGGTGGGGGTGACGATGGCCACGTGCTCGCCGCGCTGGCTGGCCGCCCAGGCCTCGGCCTGATGGCTGTACAGACGGTCGATGCCGCGCGCGCGCAAGGCCGCGGCGAGTGCGGGCGGCACATCGTCCGGCAGCGGCGCATAGCGGCCTTCGCGCCCGGGCAGGGTGAAGCTGCCGGTGATGCGGTCGTGGTAGCGGCGTTCCAGTCGCGCGCTGAGCAAGGCACCGTCGCGGCTGGGACGGCCATCGGTGGTGGCCAGGGCGCGCTCGGCGGATTCGGTACGGGGGGCAAGAGCAAACGGGGGCATGCAGCGGCTCCCAAAGTGGGAGAGTCAACGCGAAAGGTGTCTCAGGGTATGAGACTGCGCGCCGGTCGACGAGCCCGTGTCACTGAGCGGATTCAGCAAGCGGGTATGCTGTGCCCCCATGGCGCGGCGCGCGGTGCCCTGCCGGTCCCCCTCTCGAAGATTCCCTGTGTCCGTGCCTCCCCACAGCAGCGCTCCTCACTACCAGACGCCCGCCGCGCGTCGTGCCGACATCTTCGTTCACGCCGCCGGCCTGTTCCTGGCCATCGTCGGCGGTGCCTGGATGGTGTGGCGCGCCCATGCCAACGAGACCATGGTGCTGGCGACCTGCGTCTACGCGCTGGGTCTGCTGGTGATGTTCGCCTGCTCGGCCGCGTACAACTTCGCCCCACCGCAGCGCCAGCCGATGCTGCGCAAGTTCGACCACGCCGGCATCTTCGTGATGATCGCTGGCTCCTACACGCCGTTCTTCCTGGTCGCGCTCGATGGCCCCTGGCGTTGGGCGATGATCCTGGCGGTCTGGGTCGTGGCCCTGTTCGGCGTGTTCGCCAAGCTGTGTCTGCCCGGCATCGCCAAGGGATTCTGGGTCGCGATCTATCTGCTGCTGGGCTGGGCCGGCCTGGTGGTCATCCGGCAGATGATCGCCGGGCTCGACAGCAGCGTGCTCTGGCTGATCATTGCCGGCGGTGCCTTCTACACCGTGGGCGTGGCCTTCTATGTCCGCAAGTCGATGGTCTACAACCGCGCCATCTGGCACGCTCATGTCCTGGGTGGCGCCCTCTCGCACTGGTGGGCGATCTGGTTGTGCCTGCGCCCGGTGGTGGAGGCGTCGTAGCGGCGAGCGGGAGTTCGGCGGGGCGACAGGGCTGGCGCGAAGAAGCGCCGTGGACGCTGTCGCTGCCAGCAAGGCAATCCGATCCGGATGCGATGAGCGCGCGGCGCGGCTGCAGGTGCCGCCCGCTTCCGGCCGTCGCATGCGCTGCGCTCTAAGCGGACGGTGTCGATCCGCGGGCAGCCTTTGCCTGGAACAAACGCTGTCCCACCCGGTGCGCGGTGGCGAAGTGCGATGCGGGAAACTCCGGATCCGGGAGCGTCAGTAGCTCGGCGCTGCGTACGGTCGCACCACAGAAGTCGAAGATGCCGTGGCCGATCTGCGTCTTCATCGCCCCGAAGTAGCCGTGCCGCGCATAGGTGCGCTCGTCCGCGCCGCCGATGGCCAGCAGGTGCACGTCCAAGCGCTCCAGCTTCTTGACGATGCGGCCATCGGCCTCTTCGTCGAAGGCCCAGCCCAACGTGAAGACACGGTCGATCCAGCCCTTGAGCAGCGCCGGAAAGCCCCACCAATAGATCGGAAACACCAACACCAACGCATCGGCCCGATCCAGCCGCGCCTGCTCGGCGGCCACATCCGCCGCCGGTGCCGCGCGCTGCGTATACAGGGCGATATCGGCCTGGTTGAAACGTGGATCGAAGCCTTCCTGCGCCAGGTCGGCGAGTTCGATGCGATGGCCTGGGTCCTGTTGCCTGACCGCTGCGATCAGCTGCGCTGCAACGGCATGCGTATGCGAGCGGGGGTCGGGATGGGCGACGACGACCAAGGCATGCATGGAGAAGGACTCCGGGATCAGGGGGCCACAGGCTAGTGGCACCGCCCGAGTGCGCGCGGTGAAGAGGCGAGCCGGAACGCGCCGCTGCAGTGCGATCAAGCGCGGGCTTCCAGGCCGGCACGGGAAGGCCAGCGATCCGGATTCCAGCACCACGCATCGATGGCGCATGGCGTCGGTGCGATCGCAACGATGCGGCGACCCGTGTGGACGGGCTTGGCCATGGCCAGTGCGCTGGGCGGCATCTGCCGCTAAGGTGCGGGTGGCAGACGGATCGGCGATCCGACGGTTGGATAGCGTGCCTGTCGCAATGCGGGGGCGATAGGCGTCGTGCTAATGGATGTCGGCCGCTTCCTCTCCCCATCGCACCAGGAATCCACGATGCGTCAGCTCAAGTTGATGATGTCGATGTCGCTCGACGGTTTCGTCGCCGGCCCTGGCGATGAGATCGACTGGGTGTTCAACGGCGACCAGGCCGCCATCGCCTGGAAGGTAGAACATGCCTGGAATGCCAGTCTGCACATCATGGGCAGCCGGGTGTTCGAGGGCATGGCCAGCTTCTGGCCGACGGCGGAGTCTGCGTTCGCCCCGGCGATGAACCAGATTCCGAAGCTGGTGTTCTCGGCACGTGGCGCTGCGGTACTGGAGACGGCTGCGCATGCGTTGGCCGCTGCACACGCGCGCTGCGCAGATGCCGGCATGGCGTTGCCCATCGGGGGCGAGAGCTGGGCGCAGGCCAGGGTGGGCGGCGGGCCCCTGCGCGAGACCATCGCCGAGCTCAAGGCCGGCGAGGGCAAGCCGATTCTTGCCCACGGTGGTGCCGCGTTCGCGCGCAGCCTGATTGCCCACGGTCTGATCGACGAGTACGTGCTGGGCGTCTATCCGATCCTGCTTGGTCAGGGCTTGCCGATCTTCGATGCGCTGCCCGTGCCCCGGCCGCTCGCCCTGGTCGACAGTCAGCGCTTCCCCAGTGGTGTCATGGCGCAAACCTATCGATCAACGTAAGTGCCGACCGGGCAGACGGCACGTACGAGCTGCAGTCAGGCCAAGCTGACGCGGGGTCGTGCCTGGCGTGAAAAACAAAGCCCCGCGGAACGCGGGGCTCGATGAGCACTAGGCGACGCGGGCGTGGTGATGCGCGGCAGCGGTCGTGCCTGTTCTGTTCGCCTACAAGCCTTGCGTGAAGGCTCTGCGCCGCCGGAATGCGGATTACCTGGCCGAACGGGCGGCGTCGCGGGCCTTGTCGGCGACTTCGCCAGCCTTGCGCTGGACCTTGCCGATGTTCTTCTCGGCCGCACCTTCCAACTCGGTACGCTTGTTGCCGGTGACGTGGCCGACGGTTTCCTTGATGGAACCCTTGACCTGCTTGGCGGCACCTTCGATACGGTTCTTATCCATTGCTCGACTCTCATTGGTTGGGAACGCTGGGCCAGTCTGTGCGCGCCGATGTGAGCACGGTGTCTGCCTAGCTGTCGCGGTCATGAACCGCCATCGCAAGCCTGGAAGGGGGGGCAGCGCGGCATCGGACAGCAGAGCGGCGCGTGGCGTGGCGAGCCCGCTGTGTCCTGGGGCGTCATCTGCGGCCCCGTGCTCTGCACAAACAATGGCACCGGTCGGGTGGTTCCAAGTCTCGACTGTGGCTCGGCATTCGCGACACGACTAAGCAACTTGCTGGTGATCTCGATCACGACGCACGCACGATCACGCAGCGCAGCAAGACCGCGCGCGCTTGGCCCGCTATAGTCGCTCGGATTGATAGCGCTACCATACTTGCAGCGCGGTGGTCGCAGTGGGGTTTGCTGCTGGCGCTCCGCTCAGGAGAGACGATGAACGTGCGCTGGTTCCTAGCGGTGCTGTTATGCGGAACGCTTTACGCGCCCGGTGCGTTGGCGTGTTCGTCTCCCGTATCGGTCTGTGAGCGCAACGCTGCAGGCAGTTTTGCGCTGATCAGCGAGACCTCGCCGGCGGCGGTGCTGGTCGATGCGCAGGCGGATTCGGCCGTGCAGCATGCCGCCGACGGGTTCGCTGGCGATCTGCAGCGGGTGGGCGGCCAGGCGCCGCGTCGGTTGCAGGATCCCACTGCGGTCCACGGGCCGGTGGTGGTGGCCGGGGTCGTTGGCGCGAGCGCGACGATCGATGGATTGGTGCGTACGGGCAAGCTGGATGTCACCGGCCTGGCCGGACAGTGGGAAGCGTATCGGCAGGTCGTGGTAGAGCGTCCGTGGCCGGGTGTGGAGCGCGCGCTGGTGGTGGTGGGCTCGGACCGTCGCGGGGTGGTGTTTGGGCTCTATGACCTGTCGGAGAAGATCGGGGTGTCGCCGTGGTCGTGGTGGGCCGATGTGCCCGTGCAACCCAGGCGCACGCTGTATCTGACCGCCGGCGAACATCGCGATCAGCCGAAGGTGAAATACCGCGGCTTCTTCATCAACGACGAGAACCCGGCGTTCGATACCTGGGCGCGCACGCACTTCGGCGGCATCAACGCGCAGATGTACGCGCATGTTTTCGATCTGTTGCTGCGCCTGAAAGGCAACTATCTTTGGCCGGCGATGTGGGCGCCGAAAGCCTTCAACGACGACGACCCGCAGAACATGGTGCTGGCCGATGCGGTGGGCGTGGTGATGGGCACCTCGCACCACGAACCGATGATGCGCGCGCACGACGAGTGGCACCGTCATCAGGATGGCGGGATCACTGGGGGCGCCTGGGACTATCTGCACAATGGCGCCAACCTGCGCGCCTTCTGGCGTGGCGGTATCGAACGCATGGTCGCGCGCGGGCCGGATCGTCCGTACGACAGCGTGGTCACCATCGGCATGCGCGGGGATGGCGACGAAGCGCTGACCGAGGGCACGGCGATCCCGTTGCTGGAGCGCGTGGTGGCCGACCAGCGCGCGATCATCGGCGCGGTCACCGGCAAGCCGGCCGCGCAGACGCCGCAGGTGTGGGCCTTGTACAAGGAAGTGCAGGACTACTACGACCACGGCATGCAGGTGCCAGACGATGTGATCCTGCTGTTCGCCGACGACAACTGGGGCCAGTTGCGCCGGCTGCCGAGCAAGGACCTGACGCGCGCCGGTGGCTTCGGCATCTATTACCACTTCGATTACGTCGGTGTGCCACGCAACTACAAGTGGCTCAACACCAACCAGATCGAGAAGACCTGGCAGCAGATGGACCTGGCCTATCAACGCCGTGCGCGCGCGATGTGGGTCGTCAATGTCGGCGATATCAAGCCGATGGAATACCCGTTGGACTTCTTCCTGCGGCAGGCATGGAATCCCGAAGCGATGGATGTCGCGGCGCTGCAGCGATTCCCGCAGCAATGGGCGCGTGCCGCATTCGGTCCGACGCGGGCCGAGGCGATCGCCGATATCGTGACGCGCTACAGCCAGTACGCGGCCCGTCGCAAGCCGGAGCTGATCGATGCCGACAGCTTTCCGCTGGGCGCCGGCACCGGCGAGGTCCTGGATGGCGGCGAGTTCGGTGCGCTGGTGGCGCAGTGGGAGGCCTTGGAGCGCGACGTGGCGACCGTCAAGGCGGAGTTGCCGTCGAGCCAGCAGGATGCGTACTTCCAGCTGGTGGAACATCCAGTGATCGCGATGGCCACGCTGTATCGGCTGTACTACGCGGTCGCCTGGAATCGTCGCCTGGCCGCCGCCGGCGATACACGTGCCAATCAGTTCGCCACACTGGCGGAGGCTGCCTTCGCCCGCGATGCGCAGATCACCGCGCAGTACCACGCACTGGCTGGCGGCAAGTGGAACGGCATGATGCTGCAGACCCATATCGGCTATACCAACTGGCAGGAGCCGCCGACGCAGACGTTGCCGACGTTGGTGCGGGTGCCAGGCGACGCTGATCCGCGTCCGCTGCGTTGGGCCGAGGCCGCGTTTCCGCAGGTCGCCGATGCGATCGCCATCGAAGCGCCGAACTACAGCCGCAAGGTCGATGCTGCCGGGCTGCAGTGGCACGCGATCCCGCACCTGGGGCGCACCCTCGGGGCGATGGTCGCATTGCCGCAAGGGCGGCCGGCGACGACGGTGGCCGCGGGCGTGCGCCTGGAATACGCGCTGACCACCACGCGCGCAGGCCCGCTGGTGGCGCAGCTCTATCTGGTGCCGAGCCTGGACGTCAGTGGCGGCGAGCGACTGCGGCTGGGTGTCTCGCTCGATGACGGTCCAGTGCAGGAAATCGCCGACAGCCTGGTGCCGGCGCCGACCGCGACCACGCGGCAGCAGCAGCGCGATTGGAATGCGGCGGTGCGCGACAACGCGCGCGTGGTGCAGGCGCGCTTTGCGGCCGTGTCGGCCGGTGCGCACGTCCTCAAGGTCTGGCGCTTGGACGACAACGTGGTGCTGCAGAAGCTGGTCCTCAGCCAGTCGGCGTTGCCGGCCAGCTATCTGGGGCCGGCGCCCAGCGCGCGCGCAGCGGTGAGCGGAGCGGTAGCGCGGCCCTCCGAACCCTGACGGTGCGACCGGTGGGCGCAGATCGGAGTGCGCGCCTGCCCGCTTCGCGCAGCCGGTTCGGGTAGTGCGTGTGGCGGTGCACGGCATGCGTGGCTGGTCATGACACAATGCGCGCACTTCAGCCAGGCGGGACCTGCACGTGAGCATAGAGTCCGCCGCCATTGCGCCGAACGGTCTGGCATTCCTTTCGGGCGGCGGCGAGATGGGGGCCTTGATCCGCGCGCACGACTGGGAGGCCACCGTGTTCGGGGCGCCGGAGCGCTGGCCGCAATCGCTGCGGTCGGCGCTATCGGTCGTGATCAACGCCAGGCTGCTGGGCGCGGTGTTGTGGGGGCCGGACCTGCGCATGCTGTACAACGACGTCTATGCGCAGTCGCTGGGCGATCGCCATCCGCATGCGCTGGGGCAGCCGGTGGCCGAGGTCTGGCGCGAGACCTATGCGCCGATCGCCGAGGCGTTCGATCGGGTCCTGCGCACCGGCGAGGGATTCGGCCAGAGCTTCATCGTCCTGCCGATGCGGCGCAACGGGATCGACGAAACCACCTATTGGAACGCCACCGCATCGCCGATCCGCGGTGAGGACGGCAGCATCGTCGGCTTGTTGAACATCGCCATCGAGACGACGGCCCAGGTGGTTGCCGACCGCGATCGCGATCGCCAGCACGCCTTGCTCAGCAGCGAAAACTCGCACCTGGCGCACGAAGTGGTCAGCCGCACCAGCGAGCGCGATCGCGCGGTGGAGGCGGAAACGGCTGCGCGCCGCAATGCCGAACGCGTGCAACTGGCGCTGGCAGCCGGCGCCATCATCGGCACCTGGATCTGGGACCTGCCCGAGGATGCGTTCTCGGTGGACGAAGCGTTCGCGCTGAACTTCGGCATGGATCCGGCACTGGGACGCAGCGGCGTGCCGTTGCGCGAGGTGCTGCGCTCGGTGCATCCGGACGATCGCGCCGGCCTGGACGCGGCGATCGCCGAGGTGTTGGCACGCGGCGGCCCCTATGCCCATCAGTACCGGGTCAAGCGCGCCGACGGCAACTACTACTGGCTGGAGGCCAACGGCCAGGTGGAACTGGCCGCCGATGGCACGCCACTGCGGTTTCCGGGAGTGTTGCTCGACATCGAGGCCCGGCATGCGCTGTCGGAAGAACGCGACCGGGCACTGGCGGCCCTGCGCGAGCTCAGCGCCACGCTGGAACAACGCGTCAGCGAGCGCACCAGCGAGTTGATGGTGATGGAAGAGGCGCTGCGGCAATCGCAGAAGATGGAAGCGGTCGGCCAGCTGACCGGTGGCTTGGCGCACGACTTCAACAACCTGCTGGCCGGCATCTCCGGCGCGCTGGAGTTGATGTGTCTGCGTCTGGAGCAGGGACGGGTGCAGGAGCTGGGACGCTATCTGTCGGTGGCGCAAGGTGCGGCGACCCGCGCGGCCGCACTCACCCATCGCCTGCTGGCCTTCGCCCGCCGGCAAACGCTGTTGCCCAAGCCGACCGACGTCAATCGCTTGGTGGCCGACATGCTGGAACTGGTGCAACGGACGGTCGGCCCGGGGATCCGCGTCGAGAGCCTGCCGGCAGCCGGGCTTTGGTCGGCACTGGTCGATGCCTCGCAGTTGGAGAACGCACTGCTCAACCTGTGCATCAACGCGCGCGATGCCATGCCCAATGGCGGTCGCCTGCGCATCGCCACCTGCAATCACTGGGTGGACCACGCGATGGGCCAGCAACTGGGCATGCCCGAAGGGCATTACCTGTCGCTATGTGTGAGCGACACCGGCACCGGCATGCCGCCGGACGTGGTGGCGCGTGCGTTCGATCCGTTCTTCACCACCAAACCGCTGGGCGAAGGCACCGGGTTGGGGTTGTCGATGATCTACGGGTTCGCCAAGCAATCCGGCGGCCAGGTACGCATCCATTCGGAAGTCGGTACAGGCTCGAAGGTGTGCATCTATCTGCCACGCCATCTCGGTGTCGAGGCCGGAGTGGAAGGCCCGACGGCCGGATTGGCGCTCCTGCCTTCCATTGACACGGCGACGGTGCTGATCGTCGATGACGAGCCTTCCATCCGCACGCTGTTCACCGACGTGTTGCAGGAGCTGGGTTATACGGTGCTGCAGGCGGCGGACAGCGCGGCCGGGCTGGACCTGCTGCTGTCGCCGGCGCGGATCGACCTGCTGGTCAGCGACGTGGGCTTGCCCGGCGGCATGAACGGCCGACAGATGGCCGATGCCGCGCGCGTCGGCCGCCCGGAGCTCAAGGTGCTGTTCATCACCGGCTATGCAGAGAACGCCCAGCTCAACGAGGGCCATCTCGATCCCGGCATGGCCGTACTGACCAAGCCCTTCAGTGTGAGCGTGCTGGCGCGCCGGGTCAGGGAGATGATTGCCAGCGAGGCCTGAGTGCGTCGCCATCGCATGCCGGCTGAGGCCGGCATGCAACGCTCTAGGATGCGGAGTGACCAACCGGGTGCAGACGGCGCTCGCCGCTCAGTGCGACTGCTGCAGATACGCCTGGACATCGTCCAGGGTGATGCGCCCGCTGTGGCTGCGATCGATCTGATCGAAATGCGTGGCGAGAAAGCCCAGTCCCTGCGCCTGCGCCTGTTGCCGCGTCAGGGTGGCGCCCTGCGCCAGCGCGGCCTCGGCGCCGAGCGCCTGGGTCAGGCGCTGCTGGGCCTGGTGCTGCAGGCTGTCGCCAACGCTGTCGGCGACGGGGGCGCCAGCTGTCTGGTCGGCGCGGAGTGCGAACGGACCTTCCAGACCGCCGGCCCGGTGCGTGGTCGCCGTGGAGGTCAGCTGTGTGGGCAGGGACTGCGCGGCCGCGCTGCCGGCCAGCAAGGCCAGCAGCGGGACGAGGGGGCGCACGGCAGAGGGGATGTGCATCAGGAGCTCCTTGGACAGAGGGGCGAGGCGTGCGTCACGGTGTGGCACTGGCGGCCGACGGCGCGGCGCTGACACCGCGGTTGTCCGGCCAGGGCGCGTCCAGCAGTGCCAGCGGCACCGCGTCGGCGATCGGCGTACCGCTGTAGAACGCACGCAATGCGGTTTGCACCTGGGGCCGGGTGCGATCGTCCAAATACAGCATATGGCCACCGGCATAGGTGGCGACCTGCACGTCCGGGTTGAAGCCGCGGATGGTGTGCAGCCGCGCCAGTTGCTTCTCGGTGCTGTAGAGCGGCGTGGCCAGATCGTGATAGCCGCTGAGCGCCAGCACCTTGAGGCTGGGATTCAGACGCAGGGCTGCCAGCAGGTCGGGCACGGTATCGGGCGCGGGCCGTCCGCCGTGGTGGAAGTCCCAGTCATCGATGATGGCGTCGTTGAGGATGGCGTAGCTGGCGTTGGGCGCGCTGTAGCCGAGATAGTCCGGATACTGCCGCGCCACCGCATTGGCCAGCGGCTGGCCGATCAGGATGTCGGACGGGTCGCCGTCATCGCGCAGGCGCGGATCGCTGTCGGGCAGGCGCACCCGGCCATCGTAGCGGCCGATGACATTGCCGGGCAGCAAGGCGTTGTTGAACGGCTGCAGGGCGAAATAGCCCTGCAAGGCCTGCAGGGTCAGGCCCGACAGCGGCCGCCAGCGCGCCAGTACGTTGGCGCTGGGCGGTGCCGGCTTGCCCAGCACGGTGGGAAAGCCGTACTGGCTCAGCACCCAGGTCGGCCCGTAGCGCTGGAACTCGTCGTGCACCACGCTGACGAAGGCGCGCATCTGCAGCGCATAGAACGCATCGCTGGCATTGACTTCGGTCTGATGGTGGTAGGCGGCGACGGCGGCATAGCTGGGGAAATAGCCGCCGATGGTGTCGCCGCTGTACTTCATGCCCTTGGCGTAGTCCGGGTAGTACAGGCCGCCGGAGAACGTCGCATCGGTCATATAGTTGAGGATCGACGACTGCAGCACCACACCGCTGAGCTGCACGCCGGCCGCCTCCAGCGACAACGCCAGCATCGCCGAGCGCGTGGTGCCATAGGATTCGCCGAACAGGTACAGCGGCGCGTTTGCGCGTTGATTGGCCTGCAGGTAACGGCGGATGAAGTCGCGCATCACCTGCACGTCGGCATCGCTGCCCCAGAAGCTGCGGTTGGTCTTGGGCAGAATGGCGGTGGACAGTCCGGTGCCGGGCGGATCGATGAACACCATGTCGGTGCTGGCGATCAGGCTTTCGGCGTTGTCGACCATCGGATAGTTGGGCCAGCTGCCGAACGCCGGTGCCGGCGTGGCCAACCGTTTGGGTGCGAACGACGCCAAGTGCAATAAGGACGCCGATGCGCCGGGGCCGCCGTTGTAGAAAAACGTCAGCGACCGTGGCTTGCCGCCACGCGCGGTCGCAGTGTAGGCCACGTAGGACATGGTGGCTTGCGGTTGGCCGCTCGGATCGGTGGCGATCAGATGGCCGGTGCGCACGGTATAGGGCACCGACTGCTGCCCGCTGTGCCAGACGTAATGCATGACCGCCGATCGTTCATTGACGGCGCGTGCGTCGAGCCCGGCATCGGCCGCGGACGCATAAGCAATGCGATCCAGGTAAGGCGCGTTGGCTGCGCCAACCGGTGCGGCAGCCAGCAATAACGTCAGCAGCAGGGGAGCAAGCAAACAGGTGGTCGTGCGCAGGGTCATGGGGCACCTGAAGGAAGGCGCTGCCGGCAGCGGCAGCCGAATGGCGCACCGTTACTGCCGGCGTGCCGCACCGTGACGACGGCGCCCATCGCAAGGCCGCCGCACCACAGGCAGCATCTCCGAGTGAGGCTGCGCGTGCGCAGTGCTGTGCGAAACCAGCGCACGCGTGGCGAACCGCGCTGGCATCTTTGGCGAAGCTCGCCGCCGGACTGTGACCGATTCGAGGTCTGGAGCAGGGGGACCCAGCGCCGGACGGGCGGCGCCGTGGGTGGTGCGCGACCTCTGTCTAGCGGTGGCGGCTCACTCCACGCTGGCGGCGATCAGGCGTTCCCAGAGCGCGGCATTGGCAGCCGGGTCCGGTTCCAGGGTGGCCAGCAGCTGCAACGCATGCCCGCCCTGTTCGGCGCCGTGGCGCGCCAGCATCGCCAGCACGGCCGCCAGGCGGCCATAGCGCAGAGCCAGTCCGAGCGGAGTGGCCGGCATCTGCGCGTCCTGTTCGGGGCGCTGTTCGTCCAGCGCGGTGGCGACAGCGGCCGGCAGCTCCCAGGTCGCCGCGATGGTCTGGGCCACCGCGGCGGTATGACGCTCCACCAACAGGGCAGCGGCTGGCAGGCTGTACGGTAGGCCGGGCCGTTCGGCATAGGCGTCGCGCAGCAGCCGCAGGATGACGATGGCGCCCAGGCCTTGCAACAGGCCGGCCAACTGGGCCGACAGGCTGTCGCCGCCCCGCTGGCGTGCGTAGGCGGATGCGGCGGCGGCGGTGCGCAGCGCATAGTCCCAGACCGCTGCCGGTAGGCGTGCGTGCAGGCCGCCATCCAGGCTCAGTACCGGCTGCATCACCGCGGCCGCCACGATCTGCCGCACGCCTTCGGTGCCGATATGCACCACCGCCCGCTCCAGACTCTCCAACGGCCCGCCTTGCGGCCGGTACAACGCGCTATTGGCGATGCGCAGCAGGTTGGCGGCCAGGGCGGGATCCTGCGCGATGATGGCGGCAATGCCGCGGCCGGAGGCATCGGGGTCGTTGACCGCCCGCATCAACTGCGGCAGCAGGTGCGGCCGGCGCGGCAGCAGCTGCGGGCGCAGATCCAGCTGGTCCAAGGCCTGCCCGACCGCCACGACCGCACTCTCCTGGGCCGGGTCCAGCGGCGTGGTCGTCTGCGCCAGCGCCGGCGTCTCGGTCACCACCGCGTACATCTGTCGCAGCAGCGGTCGCAGCGGCGGCGGTGTCAGCGGCGAGGCGTCGGTCGTCGCGGCGGCGATGGGGGCGTCCTGTGGTGGCATCTCCACCGCGGGCTGGGCCGTGGCCGGATCCATGGGCGCGATCGCTGCGCGCACCTGGACTGCAGCGGGCGCGACGCGCTGGCTGGCGCGCATGCGCTGCCACAGATAGATCAGCACGGCGAGACCGATCACGACACCGGTGACGAACAGCAACAGGATCGAGAGCTTCATAGGCGGGAATCTGGAACGTGACGTGACTATCCGGCATGCCGCCGGTGGCGGCAACGTGCGGATGCTCGGCCGCGCGATAACGGCACGCACTGCGCCGCGAGGCCTGCGCGTCGGTCAGGCGGCCGGCATGCGCGTGGGGGACGGTGAGCCCGCTGTCATTGGGGTGACCGCCAAGCTGCACGTGCGGCTAACACGCGCCGGACCATCATGCGCCACCAGCTGTGCGGCCATAGAGCATCTAGGCAGCTTAAAGGATGCAGGCATCCGCAGCTGGACCACCTTCCCTTCCGGCATGGCCAGCGCCATGCCGGTGCCGTGTTGCCCGCTCGGGCGATCTCGCGACCAGACAAGCCGGTCCTCGGCGCAGCCCGGCGAACCGCCGGCCGTGGCATGCTGCGCCGTCAGGACACCGCCCTCGGTTAGTTCGGCTGCGCCAACGCCTGTGCGATCGGCGTCTGCCCATCGACGAACTCGATGGTCTTGCCGATCGTGGCTGGCGTGGCCAGGGTCGCGGCGATCACCTGCGCGACGTTGGCGCGCGAGGCGCTGCGATCGCTGTCGCTGCCTGGGTGGCAGGTGATGCGTCCACTGGGCGGATCCAGGCTCAGCCGGCCCGGACCTAGCACCGTCCAATCCAATGTCATGCTGCGCAATTGCGCGTCGGCTTCTGCCTTGGCCTGCGCATAAGCAAAGAAAGGATCCTCCGGCGCGATGCCGTGGTCCAATCCAGCGCCCAGATAGGACACCATGACATAGCGTTGCACGCGCGCCTGCTGCGCCGCATGCATCGAACGGATCGCCGCGTCGCGATCCACTGCGTAGGTGCGCGCGGCATCGCCACCGCCGGCGCCGGCCGACCACACGACCGCGTGATGGCCGGTCAATTGGGCGGCAAGCGCCTCGGTGTCGGCGTGTTCGATATCCACCACCACCGGGGTGGCGCCGTCGTCGCGGACGTCGTCGGCATGCGCAGGATTGCGAATCAGGGCGGTGACCTGGTGGCCGTCGCGCACCAACAGCGGCGTCAACAGGCGGGCCACCTTGCCGTGGCCGCCGATCAGCAGGAAACGGGACATCGACTGTCCTCGCAAGGCGCGTGGCATGACGCGGGAGGGTCATGGTGGCCGCAGCGATGCTAAGACCGCGTCGACGGTCGCGCTCGTTCGTGTGCGGCGCAGGTGATTGCCAGCGCTGCAGCACCGCTGCCGTGCTGCCGGTACGGGTAGGCACAGCGTCTTCTCATTGCGCCCGCTAGGGTGGCGTGCGTTTCTCGCTGTCGAGGCTTTCATGCCGCGTTCGGATCTGCGTGCGTTCGTCCTCCGCGTCATCGTCGTGCTGGCGCTGATCGCCTGCGCCTGGTTGCTGTGCACATTGTCGGGATTGCTGCTGATGGTGTTCGGCGCCATCGTGCTGGCGGTGCTGTTGCGCGCGATGACCGACTGGGTCCGGCGGTGGGTCCCCATCTCAGAGGGCTGGGCGCTGGCGCTGGTGGTCGTGGTGGTGGCAGTAGGTCTGGGCGCCTTGCTGTGGTTGTTCGGCTCACAACTGGCCAGCGAGTTGAGCGCGTTGCAGCGCAGCTTGCCGTCGGCATGGGGACGCTTCCACGACTGGCTGGCATCCGGGCCGCTGGGGCCGACACTGGAAGAACTCGGCCGCCAGGCGCCGCAGCGGGTATCCAACCTGGCCCCGCGTGCCGGGGCGTTCGCGTTGAGCATCACTGGCGGAGTGGCCAATGTGTTTCTGGTGCTGGTCGGCGCGGTCTATCTGGCTGCGCAGCCGGGCCTGTATCGGCGTGGGGTCCTGCTGTTGGTACCTGCCGATGCGCGCGCGACCCTGGATGCGGCCCTGCAGGCCAGCGGCGTCGCGTTGCGCCTGTGGTTGCGCGGGCAGTTGCTGGCGATGGCGGTGGTCGGCGTCCTGACCGG
This sequence comes from Xanthomonas maliensis, assembly GCF_009192945.1. GTDB lineage: Bacteria > Pseudomonadota > Gammaproteobacteria > Xanthomonadales > Xanthomonadaceae > Xanthomonas > Xanthomonas maliensis. The sequence continues at coordinate 181,775 of NZ_NSET01000025.1, forward strand.
GCTGGGGCTATGGGCGCTGGGGATTCCGGGTGCGCTGGCGTTGGGCATCATCGCCGGTATGCTCGACTTCGTTCCCATCGTCGGGCCGATCGTGGCGGCGGTGCCGGCGATCCTGCTGGGCTTCACGGTCAGTCCGCAGATGGCGCTGGCCACCGCGGCGCTGTTCGTGATCGTCCAGCAGATCGAAGGCAATCTGCTGCTGCCATTGATCCAGCAGCGCAGTGTCGATCTGCCACCGGTGCTGCTGCTGTTTTCGCTGTTCGGTATTGGCATGCTGCTGGGGCCGGCCGGCGTGTTGCTGGCCGCGCCGCTGACGGTGGTGGCGTTCGTGCTGGTGAAGCGCCTTTACGTGCAGGAGGCTCTGCAGGCGCCGACGCGCGTTCCCGGGCAGTTGCAATGAATGCGGTCCTGCGCGGCGAGGTTGGAGCTAAACGTGCTGCTGACGTCGGCTACGCGCAATCCTTACATTCGCTGCCCTAGGGTCGGACAACACCGCGCTGAGCGCGGCATCCATTCGCATCAGGAGGCCGAGATGAGTCTGCACATTCCCCAGGGCGCATTGGTGGTGGTCGCCGACGGCGGCGAGGCCCGCTGGTTCACCAATACCGGCGACGAACGCAGCGTGGTGCTGCGTCAGCACGCGCGTACCGAGGTGCAGAACGTGGACGACGAGGGCCCGGCGGGCAAGGTGCCGCCACGCAGCTCCGAAGCGGAGCTGGACGAAATGACCTTTGCCAAGCAACTGTCGCAGGCATTGAACGATGGCGCGTTGAAGCACGACTACGCACATCTGGTGCTGGTCGCCGACCCCACCACACTGGGCCGCGTGCGTCCGCTGCTGCACAAGCAGACCCAGCAGCGACTGGTCGGCGATGTGGCCAAGGATCTGACCAATCTGCCGCTGGAAGACATCCAGCGCGCCTTGTCCTGAGGCGCGCGATGGCGTTCATGCGCGACTACGACAGTCAGGCGCCCGAGCGTGCAGCGGTGGATGCGCAGGCAGGTTGGCAATTGCTGGAATTCGGCACCAACTGGTGCGGCCATTGCATGGCCGCGCAACCCTTGCTGCAGAAATTCCTTGGCGGCCAGGACGCGCTCGACCATCGCAAGATCGAGGATGGCAAGGGCCGTCCGCTCGGGCGGAGTTTTGCTGTCAAATTATGGCCAACGCTGATCCTGCTGCGCGATGGCAACGAAGTCGCCCGCGTCGTGCGCCCGCAGACACGTGACGACTTGGCGCCGGTGCTGACGGCGCTCGGCATCAATCGCTGAGCGGGACCGGATTGCGGGGCGCGGTCGCTGGAATCACAGCGGGTCGCAGGAATCTGTGGCGTTAGGAGGCGCTGACCGCACCGCCTGTTCGCTGCCCACGTGTGGAAAACGGCCCATGTAAGCGCCGCAGCTGCCGCGTGTCGCAACCTCGCTGCGGTCGATTCCACGACGGATGTGTCTGGTGGTGCCGGTCACGCAGGTGCTGGACGACGGCAGCGGACACGCGCGCGGCTGTCCCATGGCACGCCGATGCAGCGCATGCAACGCATGCGCGTGGGAGCCAATGCGTGTGGCCATGCAGCGCGACGCGACGCCATTCGAATGGACATTGGCGCAGCGCACGTCGGCGCACGCGCCATGCGGTCAGCACGGCGTCTGGCGCAGTGCAACGATGCTGCGTATGTCCGCTGAAACAGCCTGTTTTGCAGCCTCGCCAGCGGCGGCGGGGTGCAGCCAGACGCGCGCTGTAGTAACATGGCGGGCTGATCAATGCCCTTGGGCCGTTGCCCATCTTTTGGTCGTCTGTCCCGCAGCGCCGTGGAATACACGCGGCCGTCCGGGAATGCCTCCGGCGTCATTGGTGCGCGTGCATGCGCCGCGCAATGCGATGGGCCGTGTCCTGTGCGTGACCGGGACGAGCGGGCAGCGATGGCCGCACCAGGAGACCGCACGATGCACGACACCCACGCGATCCGTTCGCATTTCGGTTGGTTCAAACGCCGCCGCCACTTGCAGTTGGAGGAGGTCACCGTGGTCGACCGCGGCATGCTGCGCAAGGCCGTGGGCGCCGCGGCGCTCGGCAATGCGATGGAATGGTTCGACTTCGGCGTCTACGGCTATCTGGCGGTGACCTTGGGCCAGGTGTTCTTCCCGTCCACCAACCCCACCGCGCAGCTGATCGCCACCTTCGCGACCTTCACCGTGGCCTTCCTGGTGCGGCCGCTGGGCGGGCTGGTGTTCGGTCCGTTGGGTGATCGCTACGGGCGCCAGAAGGTGTTGGCGGCCACGATGATCCTGATGGCGCTGGGAACCTTCAGCATCGGCCTGATCCCTTCGCACGCGCGGATCGGTCTGTGGGCACCGGTGTTGTTGTTGCTGGCGCGCTTGCTGCAGGGCTTCTCCACCGGCGGCGAATACGGCGGTGCGGCCACCTTCATCGCCGAATACGCCACCGACCGCAATCGCGGCCTGATGGGCAGCTGGCTGGAGTTCGGCACCCTGGGCGGCTATATCGCCGGTGCCGCCACGGTGACCGTGCTGCAAGCGGCATTGAGCGAGGCACAGATGCTGGCATGGGGCTGGCGCGTGCCGTTCCTGATCGCCGGGCCGCTCGGCCTGCTGGGCCTGTATCTGCGCATGAAGCTGGAAGAGACGCCGGCCTTCCGCGCCTATGCCGAACAGGCCGAGCAGCGCGAACGGCAGACCGCCGGGCAGGGCTTGATGACCTTGCTGCGGCTGCATTGGCCGGCCTTGCTGAAGTGCGTGGGGCTGGTGCTGGTGTTCAACGTCACCGACTACATGTTGCTGACTTACATGCCCAGCTACCTCAGCGTGACGATGGGCTATGCCGAGAGCAAGGGCTTGCTGCTGATCATCCTGGTGATGCTGGTGATGATGCCGTTGAACGTGGTCGGCGGGCTGTTCAGCGATCGTCTGGGGCGGCGGCCGATGATCATCGGCGCCTGCGTGGCGCTGTTCGCGCTCGCCGTTCCCTGCCTGTTGCTGGTCGGCAGCGGCAACGACTGGCTGATCTTCGCCGGGCTGATGCTGCTGGGCCTGGCGCTGGTGTGCTTCACCAGTTCGATGCCCTCCACGCTGCCGGCGTTGTTCTACACGCCTGTGCGCTACAGCGCGCTGTCGATCGCCTTCAACGTGTCGGTGTCGTTGTTCGGTGGCACCACCCCGTTGGTCACCGCCTGGCTGGTCGAGCGCAGCGGCGATCCGTTGGTGCCGGCCTATTACCTGATGGGCGCAGCGGCGATCGGCTTGATCACGATGCTGTTCGTGCGCGAGACCGCAGGCCTGCCGTTGCGCGGTTCGCCGCCTGCAGTGGGCAGCACCGACGAGGCGCGCGCGCTGTTGCGCGACGACCGCCCGGTGACGGTGGACCCGCAACTGCCCACCCCACCGACAGCGATGCCAGGCCAGCCGCACGCGGCCTGAGCGTCAGCCCGTGGCGGGCGCGCAGATCGCCAGGATGTCGGGATAGGGCAGGCCGTGGCCGAGCTCGACGTGGCGTTTGAGACTGACGTCGAGCAGCAGGCGCCAGCTGCGGGCGCAACGTGCCAGCGCCGGGATCGCGCAATCGCTGGAGTGCACCAGGTCCACCCGCGTGCCCTGGCCGATGGAGACCAGCGCGAAGCGCAATACCGTCCCGGCCCAGGCCGTGCTGTCGAACAGGTCGGCGCGCCGACAGCGCCAGCACGCCAGCCGGTGGTCGGCGCCGGCGTCGAGGATGAGCTCCGCCCACCAACCGTGGTGCGGCCAGTCCAGACGGATCTGCTGACCCTCGCGGCGGACCTCGCGCGTCCACCAACGCGCCAGCTGCGCCGGCTCGGTGAGCGCGGCGGAAACGACCTCGGGGGCAGCGGCAATGATGCTGCTGTGGCGAATCTCGTTCATCGGTGTCGATGTTGCCGGCACGGAGCCCGATGATCGCGTACTTTTGCTGCAAGTTGAAATTGGCGGGCTGGACCGCCGACGCTCGGCAGACGCTCACGCTGGGCTGGGTACCATGCGGCAACGCCCTGAGGAGCACGAGCCGGTATGACGACACTCCCGATCCCGGTGATGGATGCTGCGGCGCAGCAGGATCTGCGCACCGCCCATGCCCTGTTGGAGAACCCCGGCGTCGCCGCGCAGCTGGCCAATGCGCTGGGCGCGCCGATCGAGAGCCTGATCAGCAAACGCCTGCCCAAGACAATGACCCGCGCCATCGACGCGGTGACCCGGCGCGCGCTGCAGGTGGCGATGCGCTCGGCGCTGTGGAGCCTGCGACGCGGCCAAGTCACCCGGCAGCCGGCCGCGACCGCCCGCCACACCTGGGCGGTGGCCGTGGCTGGCGGTGCGGGCGGCTTCTTTGGCCTGCCCGGATTGGCGGTGGAATTGCCGTTGACCACCACGGTGATGCTGCGCTCGATCGCCGACATTGCTCGTGCCGAAGGCGAGTCCCTGCACGATCCGGAAACGGCGCTGGCCTGCCTGGAAGTGCTGGCACACGGCGGCCGCAGCCGCGGCGACGACGGTGCCGAATCCGGTTACTTCGCCGTGCGCGCGGCGATGGCGCAGCAGCTCAGCGCCGCAGCCCAGTACGTGGCCGCGCATGGCTTCGCCAGCAAGGGCGCACCGGTGCTGGTGGCGCTGGTGTCGCGGATCGCGGCCAAGTTCTCGGTCAACGTCGGCGAAAAGCTTGCCGTGCAGGCGGTGCCGGTGGTCGGCGCCGTCAGTGGCGCCACCCTCAACGCGGTCTTCATGCGGCATTTCCAGGCGATGGCGCGCGGCCATTTCATCATGCGGCGGCTGGAGCGGCGCTTCGGCGCCGATGCGGTGCGGCGCGCCTACGAGGCCTTGCCGGAGCCGCGTTGAGGTATGCCGCCGTCAGGCGCACATCACCCGTAGAGGCAAGGCGGCTGCATCACCGCCGTACCTTCACCCACGTCGGTATCAGGCTGGACGACGCCGAAACGTCAGGCGCGTGCTCAGGGCGTATCCCTGCAGGCCCAAAATGCGGTGACGTTCTGCCAATTGCCGGTCTGGGAAGCCACCGGAGCAGACACTCGGGTGAGCACCAGCGATCTGGTTGTTGGAAAATTGCTGCGGCAAGCGTTCCCGCCAGCCTGCCACAGGTATTTGTAGACGGCCTGGCTGGAGGGCGCGGAGCTTTCGTCGTTTGCTTTATCCTGCACGTTACCGGATACCCTGACGGTACCGAGCACTGCCGCACTGGCTGGTGAAACCAACATGGTCATCGCGATGGTCGCGAGTGCGCAAAGAACAAGGGTCTTGCGAACGTGACGTCGATTGCTGGAAGACATGGTCGATTCCATTGGTGGCGGGTGACAGACAGCAAAGGTGGTTAGCGGCGTTCAAGCGGTTCGCGCTCACCCCCTTCGCTAAACTGGCGAGCGCTGCGTGCGCCTGGCCGCCGATGCCAGGCGCCATCGCAGAACTACAATGGCGTCGCTGTCGCCAGTGCCACGGCCGCAGGCCGGCCGGCAGCAGTGCGCCCATCGCCCATGAGGTCATGCATGACCAAACCCTTCTCGCCCGCATCCGCGCGCAACCGCGATCCCATCCTGCACGTGCTGCTGCGCCACTTCGGGGACCGTCGGCATGTGCTGGAGATCGGCGCAGGGACAGGCCAGCACGCAGTGCATTTCGCTGCGGCAATGCCATGGGTGCAGTGGCAGGCCAGCGACCAGCCGGAGCACTTGCCCGGCATGCGGCAGTGGCTGGACGAGGCGGCGTTGCCGAATACGCCGGCACCGATCGCGCTGCAGGCGGCAGCGGTGCCGGGGGCGTGGCTGGCACCGCCGCCGCCACTGCCAACGACACCGGCCGGTGTGTCGATCGGCTATGACGCCGTCTACAGCGCCAATACGTTGCACATCATGGGTTGGCCGCAGGTACAGGCCTTGTTCGCCGGGCTGCCGTCGATCCTGGCCGACGATGCCGTGCTGGCGATCTATGGTCCGTTCAACCGCAATGGCCAGTTCACCAGCGACAGCAATCGCGCCTTCGATGCGATGTTGCGCGAGCGCGATCCCGCCTCCGGTCTGCGCGATGCGGAGGCGGTGGATGCGCTGGCCGCGGCGGTGGGCCTACGGTTGATCGACGATGCCGCGCTGCCGGCCAACAACCATTGCCGGGTGTGGCGGCGTGGCTAGCTGTGATCTCTCAGTAGGTTGTTCATCCGGGGCATCTCTGGAAGATGGGGGTTACCAAGCCAACCCAGCCCCCAGGAGCCCCGGATGAACCTGCATAAACATGCCCGTTTGAGCCCGCGAGGTCGAGCCCTGCTTGTGGATCGCATCCTTGTTCATGGGCTGCGCGTGGAAGAAGG
>NZ_NSET01000026.1 GCF_009192945.1 Xanthomonas maliensis
TTTTTGTGTGTTTGGCTGCGGTTCGCGCCAGCGCTATGCGCCTACGTCCCACACCTGGCTGCGCAAGGCGTGGGCCCAACCCCTCCACCCTTCATACCCGCGCCGTCCGCGCGCGCCCCTGGACTCCAAGGCGGGCTTTTCAGCGGGCAGTTGGTGCAGAACTGACGCAGTGACGCCTCGAACTACGGGCGGACCGCGATCGCCCGCCGAGCCTGCCGGATGCCGACAGCGCGTTGAGTGATGAGATCGCGGGCGATCCAATGCGGCAACCCCCACCCCAGCTCCGCCATCCAGATCGAGTACGGGCCAGCACGGGGCCGGAGCTGAGCCCCAAAACGACAAAAGCCCGGCCGAAGCCGGGCTTTTGCTTGGTCCCAGCGGGCTCCCGAAGGAGCCCACGCCAGGCGCGATGGATCAGCGCTTGGAGAACTGGGTGGCGCGACGGGCCTTGTGCAGACCGACCTTCTTACGCTCGACTTCGCGGGCGTCGCGGGTCATGAAGCCAGCCTTGCGCAGGTCGGACTTCAGGGTTTCGTCGTACTCGACCAGCGCACGGGCGATGCCCAGGCGGATCGCACCGGCCTGACCGGTGGTGCCGCCGCCCGAAGCGGTGACCATGATGTCGAAGCTCTCGGTGTTCTTGGTCAGCTCCAGCGGCTGACGCACGATCATGCGCGCAGTCTCGCGACCGAAGAACTCGTCCAGCGGACGACCATTGACGGAGATATTGCCAGTGCCCTTGCGCAGGAACACGCGAGCAGTGGAGGACTTGCGGCGGCCAGTGCCGTAGTTTTGCGAAATCGCCATGATTAGATATCCAGAACCTGCGGCTGCTGAGCGGCGTGCGGATGCTCCGCACCGGAATAGACCTTGAGCTTGCGGTACATCGCACGACCCAGCGGACCCTTGGGCAGCATGCCCTTGACGGCGATCTCGATCACGCGCTCCGGGTGGCGCTCCAGCGCCTGCTCCAGGCTCTCGGTCTTCAGGTTGCCGATGTAGCCGGTGAAGCGGTGATACTTCTTGTCCTTGAGCTTGTTGCCGGTGACGACAATCTTCTCGGCATTGATCACCACCAGGTAATCGCCGGTATCGACGTGCGGGGTATAAACCGGCTTATGCTTGCCGCGCAGACGGCGGGCCAGTTCGGTGGACAGACGGCCGAGCGTCTTGCCGGCGGCGTCGACGAGATACCAGTCGCGCTGGACGGTCTCGGACTTGGCGGTGAACGTAGTCATTGAGAAAACTCTTTGAAGTGGTCGGGCTGATTGCAGCAACCGAAGCCGCTGGAACTTTGCCACGCGTTGTGAAGGTGGAACACAAGAGGCGGGATTGTACGCAAGCGCGCCAGGCCATGCAAGTTGCGCGCTGCAGAGGGCGGCGCGGTTGGCAGTGCCGGCCCGGCGGGAGAGAATCGCCCCATGAGCCAGACTCCCCCCGCCCGCCTGCACGGCCCGCTCGATCGGCTGCTGGTCGAAACCCAGCGCGCCCTGGACACGGTCTTCGGCAATCCGCCGGCCGAACGCCGTAATCCAGCCGCGGACACCCCCGACTCCGCGCTTTCGCCGGACCAGCGCCGGCACGCCGCCGGCCTGATGCGCATCAACCACGTCGGCGAGGTCTGCGCCCAGGGCCTGTACTTCGGCCAGGCGGCGGTGGCGCACGATGACCAGACCCGCCAGCACCTGCTGGCGGCGGCGCAGGAAGAGACCGATCACCTGTCCTGGTGCGCCGACCGCCTGCGCGAGCTCGACAGCCGCCCCAGCCTGTTCAACCCGCTGTGGTATGCCGGCAGCTATACGCTCGGCGCACTGGCTGGCCTACGTGGCGACGACTGGAGCCTGGGCTTCGTGGTAGAAACCGAACGCCAGGTCGAAGCCCATCTGGACGAGCACCTACAGACCCTGCCGACCGAGGACCAACGCAGCCGCGCCATCCTGCAGGTGATGAAGATCGACGAGGCGCGCCATGCCGATCACGCCGAGCAGGCCGGTGCGCGCCGCCTGCCGCCGCCGATTCCCACCGCGATGGCACTGGCCTCCAGACTGATGAAGACCGTCGCCTACCGGCTGTAGCCGGGCCTGGGATCGCCATCGCCGACCCAGGCGCCGATCCTCAGCCTGTCGTCAGCTTCAGGCCGATGACGCCGGCAACGATGACCCCGATGCACAGCAGGCGTGGCCACGAGGCACTGTCGCCAAAGAGCACGACCCCGGCCACCGTCACCCCCAAGGCGCCGATACCGGTCCAAATGGCGTAGCCGGTGCCGACCGGAATGGTCTTCAGGGCCTGGGTCAGGAACCACAGGCTGACGCCCGCCAGGCCCACGGTCGCCACGGTGGGCCACAAGCGCGTGAACCCATCGCTGTACTTCAGCCCCAACGCGAAGCCGATCTCGAACAGACCGGCCAGCACGAGATAGATCCACGGCATCACACACTCCTCTTTCAGAACAAAAAAAAAAGCGGCCCGGTGTCTGCACACCGGGCCGCCGTCGGCTATGGAACGCGATCGCTCGCGTGGCGGGCCGTCCCGCCTGGATGCATCACACGCCCGAGGGCGCCTTACTCACTCGGCCAGATTGCGACCGTGGAACAGCTCTTCGATCTCACGGCGCAGCAACGCCTCGATCTTCATCCGCTCCTTGAACGACAGGTTCTTGGCCTTCTCCTCGAACAAATACTGGTCCAGGTCGAAGTCCTTCAGGTGCATCTTCGTGTGGAAGATGTTTTCCTGGTAAACGTTGACGTCGAACATTTCGTAGCGCGACTTGACGTTCTTGGCCAGGAAGTTCTGGATCGAATGGATCTTGTGGTCGATGAAGTGCTTCTTGCCCTTCACATCGCGCGTGAAGCCACGGACGCGGTAGTCCATGATCACGATGTCCGACTCCAGCGACTCGATCAGGTAGTTCAGGGCCTTCAGCGGCGAAATCACGCCACAGGTGGCCACATCGATGTCGGCGCGGAAGGTCGCGATGCCTTCCTGCGGATGCGTCTCCGGGTATGTGTGGACAGTGATATGACTCTTGTCCATGTGAGCAACTACCGCGTCGGAGATCAGCTCCCTGCCCGCCTGCTTCTTGTCGATCACAGGCTCTTCGGAGATCAGGATCGTCACCGAAGCACCTTGCGGGTCGTAGTCCTGCCGGGCGATATTGAGGATGTTCGCTCCGATGATCTCAGCAACGTCGGTCAGGATCTGCGTCAGGCGATCCGCGTCGTATTGCTCGTCGATGTACTCGATGTAGCGCTGACGCTCTTCTTCGGTACGCGCATAGCACACGTCGTAGATGTTGAAGCTCAACGCCTTGGTGAGGTTGTTGAACCCCTGTAGCCTCAGGCGAGGCAACGGCTTGACCACGGCGGTCGGTCCTTCTGGAAGACGGGAAAGGGGTCAATTATGAGCCAAAGCTCTCATCAACGAAATGCCGGCAGTGAGAATGGTTTACCTTGCATGACTCATGCCGTTAAGCTTCGGGGATCACACGCGGAACTGCCATGAGCCTAGGAAATACGACGGTTGTGACCACGACGGTACGTAGCGCCACCTCTTCACTGACGCTGGACGCCGGAGCCATCGAACGCTTCCTGGCGCATAGCCATCGCCGGCGGTATCCGACCCGGACCGATGTGTTCCGCCCGGGAGACCCTGCTGGCACGCTGTATTACGTGATCAGCGGCTCGGTCAGCATAATCGCTGAGGAAGATGACGATCGTGAGTTGGTGCTGGGCTACTTCGGCAGCGGCGAGTTCGTTGGCGAAATGGGCCTGTTCATCGAGTCCGATACGCGCGAGGTGATCCTGCGCACACGCACCCAGTGCGAATTGGCCGAGATCAGCTACGAGCGGCTGCAGCAGCTGTTCCAGACGAGCTTGTCGACCGACGCTCCGCGGTTGCTATACGCGATCGGCATTCAGCTTTCCAAACGGCTGCTCGACACGACCCGCAAGGCCAGCCGATTGGCCTTCCTCGACGTGACCGACCGGATCGTGCGCACCCTGCATGACCTGGCCAAGGAGCCGGAGGCGATGAGCCACCCGCAGGGCACCCAGCTGCGGGTCTCCCGACAGGAGCTGGCGCGACTGGTGGGCTGCTCGCGCGAAATGGCCGGGCGTGTGCTGAAGAAGCTGCAGGCCGATGGCCTGTTGCACGCACGCGGCAAGACCGTCGTGCTCTACGGCACGCGCTGAGTCTGCTGCGGGCGCGGCCGGTTCTCCGGTCGCGCCTGGCACCGCGTTGGTCAGTGCAACTCCCACCTCATGGGGTTCGAGCGTAGAACGCCGGCGCTCGCGGTCGCTTAGAGCGCGAATGCGCCTCCTTAGCGAAAGCACGAGAGGCAGGCCGTTACTGCGCAGCCCAGCCAGCCGCTACTAGACCGCTTGACCGCCGCGATCGCGGCATCCCCAATTGAGGATCGGTGTGCCATCCGGCAGTACCTGCCGGAACAAGGCCTCGCGATTGGCCTTGGGGTTGACCACGACCGGCACGCGCGCGGCCTTGAGCAAAGGCAGATCGGCGGTGCTGTCGGAGTACGCCACCGCGATCTCGCCATAGCCGCGCTCGCGCAACATGCGCATCTTCTCTTCGTTGTGGCAGTGCCGGTGCGCTGTGACCGCACCCAACCGTGGACCGACCAGGGTCCCGATCACCGGCACGTCCTGATGCGCGACGAAGCCGAGAATGGCCCGCGCCAGCTCCGGCGGCGCACCGGTAGCCACGACGACCCGATCGCCTGCGGCGCGGTGCGCGTTGAACACCTGCAACGCGTGCGGCAGCAGCCGCTGGCGGATCTGCGCCTCGTGGCTCAGCACGTAGGCATCGATGAACCGATTGAACTCGCGCGCGCGGCGCAAACCGAAGGTGGCGATCCAGACATAGCCGGAGATGCCACGGCGACGGGTCGGCAGCATGGCCACCAGCGGGCCGAGGATTGGCGATGCCAACACCGCTGCCAGCAGGCGCAACGGATTGCGCCGGATCAGCCAGGCGAACAAGTGGCTGCCCGAGTCGCCATCGTAGAGCGTGTGGTCGAAGTCGAAGACCACCAGCGGAGCGTCATCGCGCGGTGCAGGATACGACTCAGTCATGCGCGAAGAATAGCTGACGCAAGGCCTCGCCGGGCTCGGGAGCGCGCATGAAGGTCTCGCCGACCAGGAACGCGTTCACACCGTGGCGGCGCATCAGTTGCACGTCGTCGGCGGTGACGATGCCGCTTTCGGTGACCAGCACACGGTCGCGCGGTACCGCCGCGCGCATGTCCAGCGTGGTCTGCAGTGACACCTGGAAGGTGCGCAGATTGCGGTTGTTGATGCCCACCAGCGGCACCGGCACCTGCACCGCGCGCTCGAGCTCGTCGATGTCGTGCACTTCCACCAGGACGTCCAGTCCCAGCTGCATTGCCAGGCCCGACAGGTCCGCCAGTTGGGCATCGTCCAGTGCCGAAACGATCAGCAGGATGCAGTCGGCACCCAGCACACGCGCTTCGTAGACCTGGTAGGGATCGACGGTGAAGTCCTTGCGCAGCACGGGTAGGGTGCAGGCGCCGCGTGCCTGTTGCAGATAGGCATCGGCGCCCTGGAAGAAGTCCACGTCGGTGAGCACCGACAGGCAGCTGGCGCCACCGAATTCATAGCTGACCGCGATATCGGCCGGGCGAAAGTCCGGGCGGATCACGCCCTTGGAGGGGCTGGCCTTCTTCACCTCGGCGATCACCGCCGGCTCGCCGGCGGCGATGCTGGCCTGCAGGGCCGCGGCGAAGCCACGCGTGGCAGGCAGGTCGGCACTGCGCGCGACCAGCTCGGCCAAGGGCACGCGCGCACTGCGCTCGGCCACTTCGTCGGCCTTGCGGGCAAGAATGGTCTTGAGGATGTCGCTCATGCGGTTGGGATCCTGAGAGACCGGCATTATCGGTCAAGAGAGTGAATAGTGCCGCGAACGCGCGCCCGACCTGCGCCGTTTTGCGGCTTGCGCGGCGCGCCAAACGACGCCGGACTGCGCCCGCAGGCCGACTAGCCCGGGACGGGGCCGCGCCGCGCCGCCTGCGCCAACTGCTGTGTACAGGCAACATAGGCCTCCAGCCGGGCACGCGCACGGCCATCGGCAATCGCGGCACGCGCCAGGCCGATGCCGGCACCGATGTCGGTGGCCACGCCGGCCACGTACAGCGCCGCACCCGCATTGAGCACCACGATATCCAGCGCCGGGCCAGCCACGTTATCGAGCACCTGCAGCAGCAGCGCGCGCGACTCAGCCGCATCGGCGACCTTGAGGTTGCGACTGGCCGACATCGCGATGCCGAAATCCTCCGGGTGCACTTCGTACTCGCGCACCTGGCCATCGCGCAGTTCGCCAACCAGGGTGCCGGCGCCGAGCGATAGCTCGTCCATGCCGTCGCGACCCCACACCACCAGCGCGCGCTCGGCGCCCAGCTCCTGCAGCACACGCGCCTGGATGCCGACCAGATCGGGGTGGAACACGCCCATCAGGATGTTTGGCGCGCCAGCCGGATTGGTCAGCGGACCGAGGATATTGAAAATGGTGCGCACGCCCATCTCGCGACGCACTGGCGCCACCACCTTCATCGCCGGATGGTGCACCGGCGCGAACATGAAGCCGATTCCCGCGCGCTCCAGCGAGGCGGCGACCTGGTCGGGCTGCAGGTCGATCGCCGCCCCCAACGCTTCCAGCACATCGGCGCTGCCGGACTTGGACGACACACTGCGATTGCCGTGCTTGGCGACCTTGGCGCCGGCAGCAGCGGCCACGAACATTGCGCAGGTGGAGATGTTGAAGGTATGCGAACCATCACCACCGGTGCCGACGATGTCGACCATGTGACGACGATCGGCGACTTCGACGCGACGCGAGAACTCGCGCATCACCGTCGCTGCACCGGCGATCTCGCCGACGGTCTCCTTCTTGACCCGCAGGCCGGTCAGGATGGCCGCGACCATCGCATCGGAGACATCGCCACGCATGACCTGTCGCATCAGATCGACCATCTCGTCATGGAAGATTTCGCGATGTTCGATGGTGCGCTGCAGGGCTTCTTGAGGCGTGATCGGCATGGGACAACCAGAAAGATGTGAAAGGAAGGACGAGGGGCTGGCACCGACGCGGCTACATGCCGGCGAAGGCTGCGGTCAGCGCGGGCGCTGCATGCGGAAGCGGGCCTGCTCCTGCACCTCGAAGTAATCGGCCGGGCCGCCAGCGCGCAGGATGGTCTGCACCCGCGCTGGATCGTAGATGCCGTCCTGCAACGCAACGTGCGCCAAATGCACGCCGACCACTTCGCCCAGCACCAGCCAGGTATCGACCTGCTGCCCATCGGCACGCTGCAGTCGCAGCAACTGGCTCAGCCGGCACTCGAAACTGACCGGGCTGGCGGCGACGCGCGGTGCATCGATCAACCGCGACGGCGCGGCACGCACGCCGGCCAGCACGAACTCATCCACCTCCGGCGGTACGATCGCCGCACTGGCGTTCATCGCCTCGGCCAGCGGGCGCGTCGCCAGGTTCCAGGTGAACTGGCCAGTCGCTTCGATATTGCGCACGCTGTCCTTCCAACCGGTGCTGGCAAAGCCGACGATCGGCGGCACGTAATTGAACGCATTGAAGAAGCTGTACGGCGCCAGGTTGGCGATGCCATCGGTATTGCGCGAGCCGATCCAACCGATCGGGCGCGGCCCGACGATGGCATTGAAGGGATCGTGCGGCAGGCCGTGGCCCTGCGCTGGTTCGTAGAAGTGGAAGGCGGTGTCGGACCAGTTCATGGACGCCGCCCAGCCGCCGGCATCACCACTGTCGCCCGCCGTACCCGTACCGGCCGCCGCGACATGCGGGCCAGCTCGCGGCGGATGCCTGCACGCTGCGCCTGCCGACCATAGGCGTCTGCCAGAGGCCCAGCTGGCATTGCGCGTCTGTCCAGCAGCTGCAGGCCGGCGCACATCGCCGACATCGGCGCAAACACCGCCCCCGACGCGCTCACGCCGCGCGCTCCAGGAAGTTCTTCAGCAAGGCATGCCCATGCTGGGTCAGGATCGACTCGGGATGGAACTGCACGCCCTCGACCGGATACTGGCGATGGCGCAGACCCATGATCTCTTCCACCGAACCGTCCGGGTTCTCGGTCCACGCGGTGACTTCCAGCGCGTCCGGCAGCGTGGTCTTGTCCACCACCAGCGAGTGATAGCGCGTGGCCTCGTAGCCATCTGGCAGCCCGGCGAACACGCCCTTGCCCTGGTGGCGAATCGGCGAGGTCTTGCCATGCATGATGTTGCCGGCGCGAATCACGTCGCCGCCATACACCTGGCCGATGCTCTGGTGGCCCAGGCACACGCCCAGGATGGGAGTACTCGGTCCGAGCTGCTCGATCAGCTGCAGCGAAATGCCGGCCTCGTTCGGCGTGCACGGCCCCGGCGAGATCACGATGCGCTCAGGCTTGAGCGCGGCGATCTGCGCCACGCTCATCGCGTCGTTGCGCACCACCGTCACCTCGGCCCCCAGCGCCTGCAGGTACTGCACGAGGTTGTAGGTAAAGCTGTCGTAGTTGTCGAGCATCAGCAGCATGGGAGAGGACTCGTTGTGCGATCAGCAAGACCGCATAGATGTTTCGGTGTAGGTGATGGTGCCGGTCGGCAGGCTTTCGCCGACCGCCTTGACACCACCGGCTGGTGCGGGCCGCGACGGCGGTGCCGACGGCGATGGCAGGGTATTGATCTGCGCTGCGGCCACGGTGGACAGCACTAGCGCCATGGCGAGCATGCAACTGGCGAATCGGCGCATCGGTATCGTCCTTGCTGGTTAGCGATGGTCCTGGGACGCAGGAGATTGCAGAAGTGCGGCGATATCGGCGCAGAGACGATCGACGGCGTCGGTGGTGGTCGCCCACGAGGTCACGAAGCGGATCACCCGCTGGTCATCGGCGCGGGTTTCCCAGCGTTCGAAGTCGTAGCGCTGGGACAGCTGCTCCACCTGGGCTGCGCTGAAGGCGACGAACTGCTGGTTGGTCGGCGAGTCGCTGCTGAGCTGCGCGCCTGCCGCAAGCAGGCCGGTACGCAAACGCTGCGCCATCGCATTGGCATGCGCCGCCAGCGTGAAGAACAGCCCGTCTTCGAACAAGGCTGCGAATTGCGCACCGAGCACCATTCCCTTGGCCAACAGTGCGCCCCGCTGCTTGATCAGATAGCGCAAATCGGCCTGCAGCGCCGGATTGACGATGACCAGCGCTTCGCCGAGCAACGCGCCATTCTTGGTCCCGCCGATATAGAACGCATCGGTCAGTGCGGCGATGGTCGGCAGATCCAGGTCGTTGCCGTCGGCTGTCAGGGCAGCGCCCAGGCGGGCGCCGTCCAGGTACAGCAGCAGATCGTGCGCGCGACAAAAGCGCGACAACGCGTCGAGCTCGGCGTGCGTATAGATGGTGCCGCTTTCGGTGCTGTTGGAGAGATAGACCAACCGCGGCTGCACCATGTGCTCGTTATCGTGCACGGCGAGTACCGGCTGGATCAGCGCCGGCGTCAGTTTGTCGTGCGGCGCGGCGATCGTGAGCACCTTGTGGCCGGTGGCCTCGATGGCGCCGGTTTCATGGGTGGCGATATGCGCCGCTTCCACCGCGATCACCGCCTGATGCGGACGCAGGAACGCGCTGATCGCAATCAGATTGGTCTGGGTGCCACCGACCAGCAGGTGCACCTCCGCCTGTGGCTGCGCGACCGCATCGCGGATCAATGCGGTCGCGCGTGCAGTGTGCTGGTCGGTGCCATAGCCGGCACTTTGCTCTGCACTGGCCTGCGCGATGGCCTGCAGCACGCGCGGATGCGCACCTTCGCTGTAGTCGTTGCGAAAGCTGATGCGCATAGGACTGCCCTGCCCGTCCATCACAGCCCCTTGGCCGCCTGGGACACGGCGCGAAACAGCGCGCGTCCCTTGTTCATCGTTTCCTGCCACTCCAGGTCCGGGTCGGAGTCGTAGACCACGCCGCCGCCGGCCTGCACATAGAGATAGCCGTCCTGGATGACCGCCGTGCGGATCGCGATGGCGGTATCGGCATCGCCATGCCAGCCGATGTAGCCGACCGCACCGGAGTAGACGTTGCGTTTGACCGGCTCCAGCTCACGGATGATTTCCAGCGCGCGAATCTTCGGTGCGCCACTGACGGTACCGGCCGGAAAGGTCGCCCGCAGCACGTCGCTGTAGCTGAGGCCCGCCTTGAGCGTGCCGGTCACCTCGCTGACGATATGCATGACGTGGCTGTAGCGTTCGATCACGAATTGCTCGCCGACCTGGACGGTGCCCGGCTCGGCGACGCGGCCGACATCGTTGCGGCCCAGATCGATCAGCATCACGTGCTCGGCACGCTCCTTGGGGTCGGCCAGCAGTTCGGCTTCCAGCGCCTGATCCTGTTCGGGGGTGGCGCCGCGCGGCCGGGTGCCGGCGATCGGCCGCACAGTCACCACGCCATCGCGCAGCCGCGCCAGGATCTCCGGCGAGGAGCCCACCACCTGGGTGCCGCCGACATCGAGGAAATACATGTACGGCGATGGGTTCAAGGCCCGCAACGCGCGATACACATCGACCGGGCGGGCGCGGAACGGCACGCGCAGCCGCTGCGACGGCACCACCTGGAAGATGTCGCCGGCGCGCACATAGTCCTGCGCCGTCCGCACCACCGCGTGGTATTCCTCGCGGGTAAACGAGGAGCGGAAATCGACCTCGTCGATCGCATCGGAGATCTGCGCCTGCGGATAACCGGCGCCGCCCTGACGCAAGCGATGCGCCAGCTCGTCCAGCCGACGGTTGGCGCGCGCATAGGCCTGCGGAAGGCGCGGGTCGGCATGCACGATCAGGTACAAGCGTCCCTTGAGGTTGTCGAACACCGCCAGTTCTTCGGACAGCATCAGCAGGATGTCGGGCGTGCCCAGTTCATCGGGCTTGTCGCCGCTGCCGAGGCGCGGCTCGATGTACTGGATGCATTCAAAGCCGAACCAGCCCACCAATCCACCGGTGAAGCCGGGCAGGCCGTCGAGTTGCGGTACCGAATGTTCGGCGCGCAGCGCCTCGACTTCCGCCAGCGGGTCGGCGACCTGGCGCGTCTGCACCACTTCGCCATGCTCGCTCACCTCCAGCGTCTGGCCGCGAAAGCTGTAAACACGCCGCGCCGGCAGGCCGATGATGGAGTAGCGACCGAAGCGTTCGCCGCCCTCGACCGATTCGAACAGGTAGGTGTAGGGACCGTCGGCGAGCTTGAGGTAGACCGAGAGCGGGGTGTCCAGATCGGACAGCACCTGCCGGACGACGGGGATGCGGGTATGGCCTTCAGCGGCCTGGCGCTGGAACTGCTCTGCAGTGATCAAGACGACTTTCCTTCCGGGACTCTGTGACGGGGCGGACGACGGCAACAGGCCACCATCGCCACCAGCGGCGAGCGGAAGAGAAGGAGCGCGGGGTCGTCAGGCGGGACACGCGGCTACTGTAGCGCAACTGCGGCACGAGCACAGCCGCAGCCGCGGCGGCCGGACCCGGTCTTCGCCCGCCTGCCGGCCGCTTCGCTTGGCGGGCCTCAGCTGGCCTAGCCCAGTGGACGCCCTGCCAGACGGCCGCCGGCGTCACTGGGCGGATCGCCATGGATGGCCCGCTGCTGGCCGGCCTTGCGCGCGGCGCCGGCGCATCCAGGCAGACCGAGCAGAAGGCGGTCGCGGCGGCGCGCTCAGCGCCCGCGCTGGCGCAGGGGACTCGCTGACCGCAATACGCCGTCGTCGTCACGGCTCAGCCCACCGCCTGACAGAGTGGGCAGCCGAGCGGCAGATGCATGCGCAGCCGAGCCGGCACGCAGTCGATACGGAAGCGCTGCGCGGCCTCGGGCTCGCCATCCAGATTCAGCGTCAGCGATTGCTCGCTGGCGATCTCCAGCCAGGGCAATCGGCGGCGAATGGCGACCCGCTCCAGGGCCGCCTGCTTGCCGCCGGTCACCAGGGTGCCGAGGGTGGCGGCCACCTCGCCGGTGAGCGCGGGCACGATGGTGAGATCGAGCAGGCCATCGTCGATCAACGCTTCCGGGCACAGCGCCTGGCCGCCACCGGCCTGACGTCCGTTGCCCAGCCCCAGCGCAATGAAGTCGCCGTCCCAGTCGAAGTCCGGGCCGCTGAAACGGGCGCGGATCGGGTCGATGCGTCCCAGCCGCGACATGCCGGTGATCAGATAGGCCAATCCGCCCAGCATCTTCTTCAGGCCCTCGTCGGTCTCGACGGTCACCTGGGTGCCGAAACCGCCGCTGGCGACATTCGCGCACCAGTGCGCACCGTGCGCGGTGTCGATCCGCAGCAGATCGACCGGCTGTGCGGGCCGTTCGAGAATCAGTTGCAAGGCCTCCAGCGGCGCGACCGGCACCGCGGCCGCGGTGGCGAAATCGTTGGCGGTGCCGAGCGGCAGCAACCCAAGGCTCGGCAAGACGTCGGCAGCGTCGGGTTGATGCGCCAGCGCGGCGGCGACCTCGCTGAGCGTGCCGTCGCCGCCAGCGGCCACGACCGTCTGCACGCCGTCGGCCAAGGCCTCAGCGACGTAGCGCTCGGCATCGCCCGCTTCCCACGTCACCCGCACGTCGATCCGGACCCCGCGCGCACGCAACGTCGCGACCGCCTCGCGCAGATCCTCGTTGTCGGTGGACTTGCCGTTGAGGATCAGTCGCCAATGGGCCAGAACCATGCGCGCCGCCGCTGCGGAGGTGAGAAGGCTGGCAGGCTAGCAATGGCGCAATGGGGAGGTCGTGAATGGGCGCAGCCGCGCTGTCATGGCGATGTCACCGAACACCCGGAACATGGAAGGCCATAGCAGGGACGACGGGCGGAGGCAGGATCAGCCTCCAATTTTCCAGAAGGCCGCCCAGTGGGCGGCCTTCTTCATTGCGCAGCGAGCTACCCGCCGCGCACGGTGGGTGCGCTCAACCGCTCGCAGCGAACGCGGCCAGACGGTCGCCATCCAGCCGGTAGACCGTCCATTCGTCCATCGGACGAGCGCCTACTGCGGTATAGAAGTCGATTGCCGGCTGGTTCCAGTCCAGCACCGACCACTCGAAGCGTCCGCAACCGCGCTGCACCGCCAGCCGGGCCAGATGGCGCAGCAGCGCCAACCCGGCGCCCTGCCCGCGTGCCTGTGGGCGCACGAACAAGTCTTCCAGGTACAGGCCGTTGCGGCCCAGCCAAGTCGAATAATTGAAGAAATACACCGCAAAGCCCACCGCCTGGCCGTCCTGCTCGCAGATCACCGCATGCGCGGTGGCACCGTCGCCGAACAGGCTGGCGCGCAGATCCTCCGGGCTGGCGAGGACGGCGTCCGGCTCGCGTTCGTAGACCGCCAGCGCGGTCACCAGCTCATGCAACAGCGTCGCATCGTCAGGCGTTGCACTGCGGATCCGCAGCGCGGAGCTGGCGTCGCTCACCGCACCGCATCCACGGCCGCACGCATCTGCGCAATCACCGCCGCGTAGTCGGGCGCATTGAAGATCGCCGAGCCGGCGACGAAGGTGTCGGCACCGGCAGCAGCGATCTGGCCGATGTTATCGGCCTTGACGCCACCATCGATCTCCAGCCGGATCGGCTTGTCCTGGGCGTCGATGCGTGCGCGGATCGCACGCAGCTTGTCCAGCGCCGAGGGAATGAAGGCCTGGCCGCCGAAGCCGGGATTGACCGACATCACCAGCACCAGATCCAGCTCCGGCAGCACCCAGTCGAGGATATCCACCGGCGTGGCCGGATTGAGCACCAGCCCGGCCTGGCACCCATGCGATTTGATCAGCTGGATGGTGCGGTGGACGTGGCGGCTGGCTTCGGGATGAAAGCTGATGGTGGTGGCGCCGGCCTCGGCGAAATCCGGCACGATCCGGTCCACGGGCTCGACCATCAGATGCACGTCGATCGGCGCGGTGACGCCGTGCTTGCGCAGTGCCTGACACACCATGGGCCCGATGGTGAGATTGGGGACATAGTGGTTGTCCATCACGTCGAAGTGCACCCAGTCGGCACCGGCCTTGAGGACGTTGTCCACTTCCTCGCCGAGGCGGGCGAAGTCGGCGGAGAGGATGGACGGGGCGATCGCCGTCGGTTGCATGGGCAGCTCGAAGAAATGCAGGACGCGCATTGTCGCAACGGTGGCCCAGCGAGGAAAGCTGGTTGCGTCGGCGGCCTCGACGTGCAGGCGCGGCACCCTCGCCGGATTGGCCGTGGCAGCCGCCAGGGCATCGCAGGTCGCGACGGTCGTGTCTTGTTCGGGGGCAGCAAGGTCCGCTGCGCCTGCGCCGCCGTCAGCGCTTGCGCAGCCGCTGGATCCGGTCGTAGGCGGCGTTGATCTGGCTGGCCTTGCGCTCGGCCTGGCGTCGCGCCTCGGGCTCGGCATTGGCCACCTTGTCGGGGTGGTAGCGCGACATCAGCCGGCGATAGGCCAGGTCGATCTCGGCATTGGTGGCGTCCGGTTCCAGGCCGAGCGCCTGGTAGGGGTCGTCCTCGCGACGCTTGAACCACCCGGCATCCACCGCATGGCCGATCGCCAGGCCGATCGCCACGCCCACCAGCGGGGCCCCGCGGAACAGCAGCGCGCCGGCCAATGCACCGAGCAGTTTTCCGTACCAGGACATGGGGGCGATCGACGGACCGGTGGGCGGGTTGGCGATCTTACCCGAAGCCCCGCCCTGCCTGGCGCGACGGCCCGGACCGCCGGTCGTGCCGCCCCTCGTCCAGGGCTGTCGACAAATCCAGCGCGGCGCCCCGAAGCGCCGTACACTACGCGGCCCGCTGTTCATCCGCGGGCCCGCCGGGTCCCGGGGACAGCGTCTTGCGACGTCCTGAGGAGTGCCTGTGTCGACCACGCTGTTGCAATCCGATCTGCCCGGCCTGCCGTTGCGTCATCGAGGCAAGGTCCGCGATGTTTTCGACATCCCCCGCGAGCGCCTGCCTGCCGATGCCCCGGCCGGCGATTACCTGCTGATGGTGGCGACCGATCGCCTGTCCGCCTTCGATGTGGTCTTGCCGGACCCGATCCCCGGCAAGGGCGAGATGCTGTGCCAGGTCTCCAACTTCTGGTTCCACAAGACCGAACACCTGATGCCCAACCACCTCACCGGCATCGACGTTGCGGCAGTGCTGCCCGAGGGCGTGGACGCTGCGCTGTATGCCAAGCGCGCGGTCGTCACCCGCAAGCTCAAGCCGGTGCCGGTGGAAGCCATCGCCCGCGGCTACTTGATCGGCAGCGGTTGGAAGGACTACCAGCGCACCGGCAAGGTCAGCGGCATCGAGTTGCCCGACGGGCTGCGCCAGGCCGAAAAACTGCCCGAACCGATCTTCACGCCTTCGACCAAGGCCGCGGTCGGCGACCACGACGAGAACATCGACTTCGACGCCATGGTCAAGACGGTGGGTGCCGAACTGGCCGAGCGCGTGCGCGATGCGACCTTGCGCATCTACCGCTTCGCTGCCGATTACGCCGCCGAGCGCGGCATCTTGCTGGCCGACACCAAGTTCGAGTTCGGCACCGATGCCGATGGCCGGCTGTACATCATGGACGAGATGCTGACCCCGGATTCCTCGCGCTACTGGCCGGCCGACCAGTACGAAGTGGGCAGCAGTCCGCCGAGCTACGACAAGCAGTTCGTGCGCGACTACCTGGAAACGCTGGACTGGGGCAAGACGGCGCCAGGCCCGGCGCTGCCGCAGGACGTGATCGACCGCACCCGCGCCAAGTACGCCGAAGCGCTGCAGCGGCTGGCCGATCTGCACGTGGCCTGACGACAACGCCCGCGCGCTGTCGGCGCGGGCGATCCAGCCGGCAACCGGCGCTGCGCGAGGTGTACCGCGCACCCCGTCTGTCGCGGCAGCGGCTGCAATATCTTGCCGGCCTGCGTCGACGCAGGCTGGCATGGCCATCGGATGCGGCCGCACGGACATTCGACCGAATGCCGCACTCGCAACGACTAGGTGCGGCGCTGCGCGCGCCCGGCGACAAGCACAGACCGCTGTCTGCGATGCGCTCCACATTGCAAGCAGGCCGAGCGCACAAAATGCAACACGGCTGAAATTTTTACTGTTGAGCCCTCTTCGAATGTGCAAGCGTGTGTGGCGGCACTTGCTGCCATCCGCGATCGGCCGCACGAACTCGCCGCCGGTCTTTGCATTGCACGTTCTGGGAGAGAGTCGTCATGCAATTCCACGTTCTGGGCGCGGCGATCTGCTGCGCGCTGTGCCTGCCTGTTGCCGCCTCCGCGGCGGACCTGTCGACCGATGCCGCGGTCGCGCGCGCGCAAGCCCTGCTTGGCGGTAGCGCCGCTGCACTGGTCGGCCGCGCGCCGGCCGACAGCTTCATCGCGCGGGACCGCATCATCGATGCCGATGGCACCGAGCATGTGCGTTTTGATCGCAGCTACCAAGGCTTGCCGGTGATCGGCGGCGATGTGGTGGTGCACTCGCAACGCGGCGTCATGCGTCAACTGAGTCAAACCCTGGACAGCAACCTGCGTCCGAGCACACGACCGGCGATCGATGCCGACACCGCGCTACGGGTCGCCGGCGCGCGCTTCAGCGCGACGCAGGATGCGCCGCCGCGTGCCAGCCTGGCGCTGTATGCGCGCCAGGGAACGCCACGCTTGGTCTACGAAGTGATCTACAGCGGCATCGCGCCGGATCAGACGCCGACCGAAATGCATTATGTCGTCGATGCACTGGACCAGCGCATTCTCGAATCGTGGGACACGGTCCATACCGCCTGCAGTGGCGGAACCAGTGCGACTGGCAGCGGTCGTTCGCTGTACGCCGGCACCGTGACGCTGTCCACCACCCGCTGCAGCAACGGCTACGAGCTCACCGATCTGAGCCGCGGCGGTGGCGCAACCTACACGATGAGCAATGCCACCTCCGGCAACGGCAGCTTGCTCACCGATGCGGACAATGCCTGGGGCAACGGCGCCAGCAGCGATGCGGCGACGGTGGCCGTGGATGCGCACTATGGCGTGTCATTGACCTGGGACTACTACCGAAGCACCCACGCCCGCACCGGCATTGCCAACGACGGCAAGGGCGCACGCAGTCGCGTGCACTACGGCAACCGTTACAACAACGCGTTCTGGTCGGACAGCTGCTTCTGCATGACCTTCGGCGATGGCGACGGCAGCACCTTCACTCCGCTGGTCGCAGTCGACGTGGCCGGGCACGAGATGACCCATGGCGTCACCAGCCGCACTGCGCGACTGGTGTATTCGGGCGAGTCCGGTGGTTTGAACGAAGCGACCTCCGACATCATGGGGACCATGGTGGAGTACTACGCCAACAACAGCGCCGAGCCGGGCAATTATCTGATCGGCGAAAAGTTGGTCGCCAACAACAGCAGCGGCACCCTGGCACTGCGCTACATGTTCAAGCCCAGCCTGGATGGCGATTCGCCGGACTGCTATGGCAGCGGCATCGGCTCGCTCAACGTGCACTACAGCTCCGGCGTCGCCAATCATTTCTACTATCTGTTGGCCGAAGGCGCGGTGGTGCCGAGCGGCTTCGGCACCGACAGCAGCTGGAAGCTGACGCCAGCCAGCCTGGTCTGCAACGGCAATACGGCGCTCGCCGCGATCGGGCGCGACGCGGCCAGCCGCATCTGGTACCGCGCGCTCACCGTCTACATGACCTCCTCCAGCAACTATGCCGCCGCACGCCGCGCCACGCTGAGCGCGGCCAGCGACCTGTACGGCGGCAGTTCAAGCCAGTACCGCGCAGTGGCTGCGGCCTGGAGCGCGGTGTCGGTGAACTAATGTCGGCGCTCCCTGCCGCGTCCACCCGCACGGCAGGGAGCATTGCCACGATCCGCGTCGGCACGCGTATGCTGGGGTCATTCCTGGGAGGGAACATGACCGAACGCACGACCCTTGCGCGCCCGATCGAGCGCTATTTCGCCAGCTATTCGGACGATCACCGTCATCCGGCCAATCAGCAGATCCATGTCCTGGCCGTGCCGGCGATCCTATGGTCGGTGGTGGCACTGCTGTGGTGCATTCCGGTCGCCGGCAGCTGGTTCAGCAGCGGCGTCTGGGCCGCGCTGGCGATGTTCGCGGCCTGGAGCTACTACAACCGGCTGTCACGGCCGTTGGGCCTGGGCATGCTGGCGATGTTCTTCTTCTTCGGCTGTCTGTGCCGACTGATCGAAGGCCGGGTGGGCCTGGGCGGCCTGCTGAAGGGAGCGGCGGCGGTGTTCGTGCTGGCGTGGATCGCCCAGTTCGTCGGCCACAAGATCGAAGGCCGCAGGCCCAGCTTCCTCACCGACCTGGTGTACCTGTTGATCGGACCGGCCTGGGTGCTGTCCAAGCTGTACCGGCATCTGGGCTGGCGCTACTAGAGCGTGTGATGCACCGCTGACGGCACGGCGGAGGGCGCGGGATCGGCGATGGTCACAGAGCGCCGAACATGGTGGGACGCTTTGCAGCATACCCAGCACGCTGCGATTGCGCGTCGCGGACTTCGCGTTGTCGGCGTCATGAGGGCGACGACGTTGACGCAGACGTCAGTCAACGGTTTGTTAAGCTCTTTGGCCTGCTCGCGAATCTCGTGTTCCCTGCATGCCTTTCTCGCTTGAAATCCTGCTGGCACTGCCGTTCGTCATGGCGGTGGCCGTGGCGCTGTGCTGGCGCCTTTCGCGTTCGCTCACCGCGTGGTTGGCCGCTGCCGCGCCAGTGGGCAGCCTGTGTGTGCTCGGGTGGCTGACACCGGCGGTGCTGGACGGCAAGGTGATCGCCAGCACGCATGCCTGGCTGCCGCAGATCGGCCTGCTGTTCTCGCTGCGGCTGGATGGGCTGGCGTGGATGTTCGCCCTGCTGGTGTTGGTGATCGGCGCATTGGTGGTGATGTATGCACGCTATTACCTGAGCGCGCGGGACAGCGCGCCGCGCTTCTACGCCTATCTGCTGCTGTTCATGGGCGCAATGCTGGGCATGGTGTTGTCGGGCAACCTGTTGCTGCTGGTGGTGTTCTGGGAACTGACCAGCATCAGCTCCTTTCTGCTGATCGGCTTCTGGTCGCATCGCCAGGATGCGCGCGAAGGCGCCCGCATGGCGCTGGTCCTCACCGCCGGCGGTGGCCTGGCGCTGCTCGGCGGCGTGCTGCTGATCGGCCGCATCGTCGGCAGTTTTCAGCTGGACACGGTGCTGGCGGCAGGCGATGTGATCCGTGCCAGCCCGCTGTATCCGTATGCGCTGATCCTGCTACTGCTGGGCATCTTTACCAAGAGCGCGCAGTTCCCGTTCCACTTCTGGTTGCCGCATGCGATGGCCGCGCCGACTCCGGTCTCGGCGTATCTGCATTCGGCCACCATGGTCAAGGCCGGTGTCTTTCTGCTGGCGCGCCTGCATCCGGCGCTGGCAGGCACCGATCTGTTCTTCTACACGGTCAGCAGCATCGGCGCGATCACCCTGCTGCTTGGCGCCTGGTATGCCATCTTCCAGCACGATCTCAAGGGCGTGCTGGCGTATTCGACCATTTCCCACCTGGGCCTGATCACCATGCTGTTCGGGCTGTCGACGCCGATGGCGGTGGTGGCCGGCGTGTTCCATATCCTTAATCATGCGGTCTTCAAGGCGTCGCTGTTCATGGCCGCCGGCATCATCGACCATGAGACCGGCACCCGCGACATGCGCAAACTGGGCAACCTACGCAAAGCGATGCCGATCACCAGCGCGCTGGCCATCACCGCCTCGTTGGCGATGGCCGGCATTCCGTTGCTCAACGGCTTCCTGTCCAAGGAAATGTTCTTCGCGGTGGCATTGGAGACCGAGGCCCCGCAGCTGATGCGTGTGGTGACCGGTATTGCCGCCCTGCTGGCCGGGCTGCTGGGCGTGGCCTACAGCCTGCGTTTCGTGCATGACACCTTCTTCGGTCCAGGCCCGCTGGATCTGGATCGGAGGCCACACGAACCGCCGCGCTGGATGAAGGTGCCGGTGGAAGTGCTGGTGCTGACCTGCCTGGCGGTGGGCATCGTGCCGGCCTGGACGGTGGCGCCGGTGCTGCGTGCCGGCGCCGGCGCGATCCTCGGCGCGCAGCTGCCCGACTACAGCCTGGCGCTGTGGCATGGCTGGAACCTGCCACTGGCGATGAGCCTCGTCGGCATGATGGGAGGCGTGCTGTTGTACATCGCCCTGCGCCGCACACTGGACCTGTATGCGATCGAGAACCGCTCGCCCGGCAAGACCCTGTTCAACTGGAAGCTGCGGACCTTGTTCACCGCCTCCAGCCGTGTCACCGATGCGATCAGCAACAACAGCCTGCAGCGCATGTTGATGTTGTTGATCCTCAGCGCAGTCGTGGTGGCGGCAAGGCCGTTCCTGCACGGCGGCCAGCTGCCGCCATGGCCTAGCCCGGCACCGATGCCGCTGCTGGGCTGGGCACTGTGGTTGCTGATGCTCGCCTGCGCGCTGGGCAGCCTGTTTCTGTACCGGCAGCGTTTGTTGGCGGTGCTGGTGCTCGGCGGTACCGGCCTGGCCGTCAGTCTGACCTTCGTGTTCCTGTCGGCACCGGACCTGGCGCTGACGCAGTTGCTGGTGGAGATGGTGACGCTGGTACTGATGCTGCTGGCCATGAACTACCTGCCCGAGCGCTCGCCGGACGAACACAGTCGCCTGCGCAAGGCGCGCGATGCGGTATTGGCGGTGATCGCCGGCACCGGGATGGCAGCGCTGGTGTATACCGTGATGACCCAGCCCAGCAACACCATCGCCGGCGAACTGCTGCAACGCTCGCTGCCGGACGCCTACGGGCGCAATGTCGTCAATGTGATCCTGGTGGATTTCCGCGGCTTCGACACCTTCGGCGAGCTTACGGTGTTCGCCATCGCCGGGCTGGTGGTGCATGCCTTGCTGCGGCGCTCGCGCATGGCGCCGGAACGCACCATGCCTGGCCCTCCGATCAAGCTCCCGGTTCCGGCGGACCTGGCGCAGATCATGTTCCCGCTGACCCTGACGGTGTCCTTGTTCCTGTTCCTGCGCGGTCACAACGCGCCTGGCGGCGGCTTCATCGCCGGCCTGGTGCTGGCCGTCCCGCTCCTGATGCAATACGTGATCCAGGGCGCCGACTCGGTGGAGTCGCGCTTCGGCTTCGATTACGTCCGCCTGATCGGCGTCGGGCTGCTCTGTGCGCTGCTCAGTGGCGCCGGCGCATTGCTGTTCGGCATGCCGTTCCTCAGCAGCGGACACCTGGCGCTGTCCTTGCCGTTGTTGGGCGAACTCGAACTGGCCAGCGCACTGGGCTTCGATACCGGCGTCTACCTGGTGGTGTTCGGCGCGGCAATGCTGATGCTGTCGATGCTGGGCACGATCAAGCCCTCGCGCACCCGCAGCTCGCAGCGCGGCGAGATCGATCCGACCCAGCGCTCGACCCGAACCGCGGAGCAACATTGATGGAACTGGCACTGGCAAGCGCGATCGGCGTGCTGACCGCCCTGGCGGTCTACCTGCTGCTGCGCGCACGCAGCTTCGATGTGATCCTGGGCATGACGTTCCTGTCGTACGCGACCAACCTGCTGATCTTCGCCGGAGGGCGCCTGCGTAGCGGCCAGCCGCCCATCCTGCGCGATGGCGTGCCTGCCGATCTTGCCCATCACACCGATCCGCTACCGCAGGCATTGGTGCTCACCGCGATCGTGATCGCCTTCGCGATGACCGCGGTGAGCCTGGTGCTGGCGATTCGCAGCCGCAGCGACAACCACAGCGACCACGTCGATGCGCACGAACCGCCGATGCACGCCGACGCCGGTGGCGATGCGAATGCACAGGTGCCGCGATGAACCACCTGCTGATGTTGCCCATCCTGATCCCGATGCTGGGCGCAGCCGGCTCGCTGTTCGTCGAACACCGCCGCTATGGACCACGCGTGCAGCGCGCCGTCGCCTGGACCAGCATGGCACTGCTGGCGGCTGCGGTGATCGCGGCCTGGATGCAGGCGCTGCAGGGCACGGTCGGCGTCTATCTGCTCGGCGACTGGCCGGCGCGCATCGGCATCGTCTTGATGGGCGATCGGCTATCGGCATGGATGCTGATGACCACGCTGGTGCTGGGCAGCGCCTGCCTGCTGCACGCCTGTGCCGGCTGGGACCGGCGCGCGCCGCACTTCCATGCCTTGTTCCAGTTCCAGTTGATGGGCCTCAACGGCGCCTTCCTCACCGGCGACATTTTCAACCTGTTCGTGTTCTTCGAGGTGATGCTGATCGCCTCGTATGGCTTGCTGCTCAGCGGCGGCCGCGGCTTGCAGATGCGCGTTGGCCTGCATTACGTGGTGTTCAACGTCTGCGCCTCGACGCTGTTCCTGGTGGCGCTGGGGCTGCTGTTCGGGCTGTTCGGCACGCTCAACATGGCCGAGCTGGGCCAACGCATCGCGACGCTGCCGGCGCAGGACACCGCATTGGCGAAGGCGACGCTGGGACTGCTACTGCTGGTGTTCTGCAGCAAGGCGGCGTTGCTGCCGCTATACCTGTGGCTGCCGGAGACCTACTCGCGTGCACCGGCGGCGGTGGCGGCGCTGTTCGCGATCATGACCAAGGTGGGCCTGTACGCGGTGTTGCGGGTGTCGTCGCTATGGTTCGGGGTCGGCGCTTTGCAGGGCTTCGGCCGCCACGCCTTGCTGTGGCTGGGCCTGGGCACCTTGCTGCTGGCCGCGTTCGGGGTGATGGCGGCGTCGCGGCTGCGGGTGATGGTGTCCTACCTGGTGGTGTTCTCGGCGGCCACCTTGTTCATCGCCTTCGCGCTGGACGATGCCGGTGCATTGGGTGCCGGCCTGTATTACCTGCCGCACAGCAGCTTCGTGGCAGCGGCGCTGTTCATGATCGCCGACCTGATCCGTCGCCGGCGCGGCCCGGCTGGCGACCGCAAGGAAGTCGTCGCGCCGCTGCCCGGCCGTGCCGTGCCCGGCAGCATGTTCCTGATCGCCGCCATTGCGGTGGCAGGGCTGCCGCCGCTGTCCGGCTTCCTGGCCAAGGCCGCATTGCTGCAGCACGTGCCGGCAGCGGTGACCGGCCCGGTCTGGACGGCGGTGCTGGGCAGCAGCCTGCTGGTGGTGATCGGTCTCACCCGCGCCGGCGTGCGCCTGTTCTGGCGGGTGCCCTCCGCCATGGAGGACAGCCCCGAGCGGTTGCCGCCGCGACGCGCACGCATGCGGCCGGTGGAAACCGCCGCGACCGTCCTGCTGCTGGGCGCGCTGATGACGATGACGGTGGCCGCCGACCCGCTGATGCGCTACACCCAGGCGACCGGTGCGCAGCTGCGCGCGCCAGAGGCATATCTGGAACAGGTCCGCGCGACGACTCCGCAACGGAGGCAGCCATGAACGCGCCCCGCCCGCTGCGCCGTCGGCTGTTCCCGTCGCCGCCGTTGAGCGTCACCGTCTTCGTGTTCTGGCTGTTGCTGAGCGACAGCTTCGGAGTGCCGCAGTGGCTGCTCGGCGCGCTGTTGGGTTGGGTGGTGCCGATCTTCGCCGCTCGCCTGGATCGCGAGTTCGCCCGCATCGGATCGCTGCGTTCGGTGCCGCGCATGGCGTTGGTGGCCGCGTACGACATCGTCCGCTCCAATATCAAGGTGGCTATGCAAGTGCTCGGTCCGGAGGCGCGCATCCATCCTGGCTTCATCTGGGTCCCGCTGGACATCGCCAATATCCATGGCATCGCCGCGCTGACCAGCATGATCACGCTCACCCCGGGCACGGTCTCGGCGGCGCTCTCGGACGACCGCAAGTACTTGCTGGTGCACGTGTTGCACCTGGACGATCCGGACACGCTGATCGCCGAGATCAAGACCCGTTACGAAAAGCCCCTGATGGAGATCTTTCCATGACCGGCCACATGTTCATCGAATCGACCATCGTGATCTGCATGCATGCAGTGGGCTTGGCCATGCTGTTGGCGCTATGGCGCCTGCTGCGTGGCCCGAGCGTGCCCGATCGCATTCTCGCGCTGGATACGCTCTCGGTCACGGCCATCGCCGAGCTGATGCTGCTGGGCATGCACCTGGATTCGCCGATCTACTTCGAGGCCGCGCTGGTGCTGGCGATGCTGGGCTTCGGCAGCACCGTGGTCCTGAGCAAATACGTGCTGCGCCGGGACATCGTCGAATGATCGCGCTGACCGAATACCTGTTGAGCGCCCTGCTGATGGTGGGCACGTTCTTCATCCTGGTCGGCGCGTTCGGGCTGGTGAAGCTGTCGGACTTCTTCAAGCGGCTGCATGCGCCGACCAAGGCCAGCACCTTGGGCGTGGGCTGCGTGTTGCTGGCCTCGGTGGGCTATCACCTGTTCCTGGGTGTGGACCCGCAGCCGCGCGAACTGCTGATCACCGTATTCCTGTTCATCACCGCGCCGATCAGCGCGCACCTGATGGCCAAGGCGGCGTTGTCGCTGATGATGGAAGACCGGCCGGAAGTGCCCAACCATGGCGAGATGGATGCCGAAGGCTTGCCACCGGTGCGCGGCGATGTCGGCGAGAACGCGCACACCGACACCTCGCATCACGCCGATCGCGGCGAGCAGGGTCCGAAGCAGGACTGACGCGCGCATCGGCCTGGCACGACCCAGGCCGGCCGCGAGCAGGCCCGCGCTGACAACGCGCTGGGCTCAGCCGCAACCTTCCACGTAGTCCACCTGCGGTGGCAGGCCGACCCGCCACTGGGTGACCTCGCCCTGCGCATCGGTCTCGAACACCAGCGCCGCATCGCTGTCGGGCGCGGCGACCCGCAGCGTTTGCGCACCCTCGACGTATTTGTGCGCTTGCACCTGCAGCGCGGGATACAGCGCCTGCAACTGCGCCACCGACATGCCGACCCGGCCGCCGCCAGGTGCGGTCTCCTTCGGTTCGCTGGTCTGGTAACGCACCAGGCGATCGCCCTCGACCATGAAGCCGAACTGCCGCGCCGTCTCCGCCCAGCGTGGGCGCAGCAGATAGCAGCCACCCGCGGCCGCTGGCGACCCCAGCAATTCACCACCCCAGGCGGTGCGGATCTGCGCCGCCTCCACGCCCAGGCGCACATCGCCATAGCCATCCCAGCGCGCCAGCGTCGCCGGGTCCTGGCGCAGGCGTGGCGGCAGACTGCCTGGCGGTGCCGTCGCTGGCGGCACATCGCCGCCGGGTTGGTCGACCGCCGCTGGGGTCTCGGCCGGCGCCACCGCTGCTGTGGGCACGCCGGGCGTTTCGGCACGCTGGCACCCGGCCAGCAACCACAGCAGCGCAAGCAAACCCAGCGGTCGGCACGTCATGAAGACATTCCTGGCAACGATGCGACCAGCCTACACGGCCGCCGGCCCGGCGATGTGCATGCCACGCCGATGTCATCGCCGCTTCATTGGCAACGGTCACTCTGGCGGCCTCGCAGGACCCTCGCCATGACGTCCCCACGCAAGACCGACCTCGCCATCGCCGCGCTGCAATCGCATCGCAGCCCACTCACCCTGCTGCAACGGCGCGCCCTCATTCTTGCCGATGGCCAGCGCGACCTGGCCAGCCTGGGGGCATTGCTGGGCACCGACGCGGCCGCGTTGGTGCAGACGCTGTGCGCGGCCGGCTACCTGCACTGGCCGACCGACCCGGCGGTCAACGCAACGGTTGCAACCGCAGTGCCTGCCTCGCACGAAGAAGAGCAGCAGCGCCAGCAACGCCGCGCGCTCACCAGCGCGCGCCTGTATCTGCTGGACATCCTGCAACTGCAGCGCAATCCGGCGGCGCTGGCGCTGCACGGCCAACTGCAGGCCGCACGCAGCGCGCAGGCCATGCAGGACGCGATCGCCGAGGCGCTTGCACAATTGCCGCAGATCACCTCGGCCAGCTATGCCGAGCGCGTGCGCGACCGGGTCACCGATCTGCTACCGCCGCAAGCGCGCGCATCGACGTCCATGGCTGCGGCAGAACGCACGATGGCGCTGCCCGACGCGCCATAGTCCACAGCCCGGCAAGCAGCAACCTGTGCGCAGGCGCATAGCGACTTGGCAATCGTGCCCGCTTCCGACGCACACAGCAGGGGCCAGCGCACCGTCCGCCGACGCCGGCCTACCGATCACTCCGCTGCCGGCGGCTGGAATCCATCGCGCAAACCCGCCCAGCAGTGCTGGTAGTCGTCCTGGCGATGTGCTGCCTGCAGCGCCTGCTGCACCGGCCGCAGCACCGCGCGGGTCTCGAACATGAAGGCCATGGTCTCGATGATCACGTCCGGGCGCGACAGATCCGCCTGCGAGGCCTTGTCGTAGGTCGCCGCATCCGGCCCATGTCCGCTCATGCAGTTGTGCAGCGAGGCACCGCCCGGGGCGAAGCCATCGGCCTTGGCATCGTAGACGCCATGCACCAGGCCCATGAACTCGCTGGCCACGTTGCGATGGAACCACGGTGGGCGGAAGGTGTGCTGGGCCACCAGCCAACGCGGCGGGAAGATCGCCAAGTCGATGTTAGCCGTCCCCGGCGTATCGCTGGGCGAGGTCAGCACGGTGAAGATGCTCGGATCGGGATGATCGAAGCTGATCGAACCGATGGTGTTGAAGCGGCGCAGATCGTAGCGATACGGGGCGTAGTTTCCGTGCCAGGCCACCACGTCCAGCGGCGAATGATCGATGTCCGCGCGCCACAGATGGCCCTGAAACTTGGCTACCAGCTCGAACGCGCCGGTACGGCGCTCGAAAGCGGCCTGCGGGGTTTGGAAATCGCGCGGATTGGCCAGGCCATTGGCGCCGATCGGCCCCAGGTCGGGCAGGCGTAGCAGCGCGCCGAAGTTCTCACAGACGTAGCCGCGTGCCTGTCCATCCAGCAGCTCGACCCGAAAGCGCACGCCGCGCGGAATCACCCCGATCTGCTGCGGCTCCAGCTCCAGCACGCCCAGCTCGGTGTGCACGCGCAGGCGTCCCAACTGCGGCACCAGCAACAGTTCGCCATCGGCATCGTAGAAGAAGCGATCGTGCATGGAGGCGTTGGCGGCGTACAGATGCACGCCGACGCCGCTCATCGCCTCCGGCCCGCCGTTGCCGGCCATGGTGTACAGACCATCGACGAAATCGGTCGGCGCCTGTGGCAGCGGCAACGGGCTCCAGCGCAGCTGATCCGGCGGCACCGGACCGGCACCGAAGTCGTTGTGGAAGTGCGATTGCTCGATCAGCGAGAAGCGGCCATGCACGGCCGCCGGACGGATGCGATACAGCCAGCTGCGACGGTTCTCCCCGCGCGGAGCGGTAAAGGCCGTCCCCGACAGCTGCTCGGCATACAGCCCATGCGCCACACGCTGCGGCGAGTTCTGCCCGACCGGCAAGGTCCCTGCCACCGCCTCGGTGGCGAACTCATTGCCGAAACCGGTTTGGTACTGCAGAGGATCGCTGGACATGGTTGGACTCGGAATGGGGGGGCGGGAGAGCAGGGACTCGGGACCCGGGTCCCGGGTCCCGGGTCCCGCAACAGCATGCACTGAAATCGAACTGCGTCAGGCGCGGAACCACGCATTCGCGGACGAGCCCCGGATCCCGCTTTACCGGGTCCCGGGTACCGGATCCCGAGTCCCGGCTCTTACAACACCCCACGCTTCATCTGATCGCGCTCGATGCTCTCGAACAAGGCCTGGAAATTGCCCTCGCCAAAGCCTTCGTTGCCCTTGCGCTGGATGATCTCGAAGAAGATCGGGCCGATGCAGTTTTCGGTGAAGATCTGCAGCAACTTGCGCTGCTTGGTATCGGGGTCGGCGTCGATCAGGATCTTGTTGCGACGCAGGCGCGGCACGTCCTCGCCATGATTGGGAATGCGCAGGTCGACCACGTCGAAATAGGTATCGGGCGTGTCGAGGAAGCTGATGCCGCTGGCACGCATGCGCTCGACGGTGCTGTAGATATCGTCGGTGAAGCAGGCGATGTGCTGGATGCCCTCGCCATGATAGGCATCCAGATATTCGTTGATCTGGCTCTTGGGGTCGGACGATTCGTTGAGCGGAATGCGCACGATGCCGTCCGGCGCGGTCATCGCCTTGGACACCAAGCCGGTCTTGGCGCCCTTGATGTCGAAATAGCGGATCTCGCGGAAGTTGAACAGACGCTCGTAGTAGTCCGACCACTTCTGCATGTTGCCGAAGTACAGGTTGTGAGTCAGGTGGTCGATGAAGGTCAGGCCGAATCCAGCCGGATTCTGGTCGGCTCCCGGGATGGCTTCGTAGTCGGCGTCGTAGACGCTGCCGGCCTCGCCGTAGCGGTCCACCAGGTAAAGCATGCAATCGCCGATGCCCTTGACCACCGGCGCCGGCACCGCACGCGTCTGCGCCTTGCTCTGCACCGCCTCGCCCCCGTTGCCCAGCACGGTCTCCAGTACCGTCTGCGCCGGCGTGCGGAAGCGAATCGCAAAACCGCAGGCGCTGGGCCCGTGCGCGGCGGCGAAATCGGCAGCGAACGAATCCGGATCCTCGTTGAGCAGGAAGTTGACGCCGCCCTGCCGATAGATCGTGATCGGGCGGCTGCGATGGCGCAGCACGGCGGTAAAGCCCATGCGGCGGAAGTAGTCGTGCAGTTGCTCGCCCTGGCCGGCCGGCGCGGCAAACTCGACGAATTCGAAGCCGTCGATGCCCATGGGATTGTCGAACGTGGTGACCTGCATGCCGGGATCCGGTCGGCTCGCGCTGCTGTGCATCTGTGTGCTCATCGTCGTTTCTCCACGGTGGGGGCGTCCGCAGGGCTATGCGGGGGGGCCAAAGACCCGCGAGAATGCGCAGGCCACCTGCTGTTTGTAGTTGCAAATGAAACCAAAATCAAGACATAGTGCAACATGAGCGATCACGACGCCTCTCCTACGACGCCGCACCCGGTGCTGCTCAACCTCGAGCAGTTCCTGCCCTATCGTCTCAGCGTGCTGTCCAACCGCATCAGCAGCAACATCGCCAAGGTCTATGGCGACCGCTACGGCATGGCCATTCCCGAGTGGCGGGTGATCACCATTCTGGCGCTGTATCCGGGCTCATCGGCCAGCGAGGTCTCCGACCGCACGGCGATGGACAAGGTCGCAGTCAGCCGCGCGGTGGCGCGTTTGCTCGAGCGCGGCTTCATCCGTCGCGAAACCCACGGCGACGACAGGCGGCGTTCGATGCTGGCGCTGTCGCCAGCAGGGCGGCAGGTCTACGAGACCGTGGCACCGCTGGTCAATGAGATGGAACAGCGACTGATGTCGGTATTCAGCAGCGAAGAGCAACAGACGCTGGAACGGCTGATCGACCGCCTGGCCAAGGACGGGCTGCCGCGGATGGCCAGCAAGGACTGATGCCGGCGGCGCGGCGGCCGATGCCGATCGCCTGCCACTGCCCGCGCGACCGCAGGTCGGCGGGCTAGCGCACCATCAGCGATCCGCGCTATGCACCGCCACACCATGCGATGCAGCGGCCCCACCGCGCACGCTGCTCACGCTTGCGGCTGCGGTTGCGGTGGCGCCCATTGCTTGAGGAAGTCAAACAGCTTCTTACGGTCGAAGCCATCGCCCTTGCGCAATTCCGGACCCGATTGGGTGGTCAACAACTTGCCGTCGTTGTCCAGCACCAGCAGTGCAGGAAAGTCGTTGAGCTGGGAGAACTGCGACAGGAACGGCGCATTCTCGTTCTGCGCATCGCGATTGACCTTGACCACCACGTAGTGCGCATCGCGGAAGCTGCGCAGCTCGGCGTCGCCGCCCATCACCTCGTCCAGCGCCTTGCAGGGCACGCAGGCCGCGTTGCCGACGTTGAGCACGATGCGCTTGCCGCCACGCTTGGCTTCGACCTTGGCCGTTTCCAGATCGGCGGCCGGATCGCGGGTCGGATCGTATTGCGCATTCAAGGCCGCGGCCGCGGCGATATCGGCCGCGGTCGGCGTATTGCCAGAGGCCACCGGCTGGGTCGGATCGGCGCTGGGCGGCTTCTGCATCGAGGTATCCAGCGGCCGCGGCGGCTCCTGTTGTTCGGTGGGCTGCCCGCAGGCGCTCAACAGACCGGCCAGCACCAGGCCGCAGACAGTCGGTTTGATCGGCATCGCGATTCTCCTCACTTCACACCATGCATCAGCTTGTTGATCAGCGGCGCAATCACGAACAGCAACACGCCAGCGCCCAACAAGGCCCAGAAGCCGAAGGTATACCCGGCCAGTGCCGAGGACACGCTCATGCCTTCGCTACCGCTGACATGACCGGCGAAGATGCCCGAGAGGTTGTTGCCGATGCCGGTGGACAGGAACCAACCGCCCATGCCAAAGCCCACCAGACGCACCGGCGCCAGCTTGGTCACCATCGACAAGCCGATCGGCGACAAGCACAACTCGCCCACCGACTGGATCACGTAGACCATGAACAAGGTCCAGAAGGGAATCTTGCCGGCGTCGTTGACCAGGCTGGACAGGGCGAACATCAGCAGCAGGAACGCCAGGCCGTTGAACAGCAGACCCAGGCCGAATTTGCGCGGAATCGACGGATTGGCGCGGCCCATCTTCAGCCAGATCCAGGCCACCACCGGTGCCAGCGTGATGATGGCGATCGAGTTGACCGACTGGAACCAGGCGGTGGGGAAGGTCCAGCTGCCGAAGGTGCGATCGACGATGTTGTCGGCCAGGAAGGTGAAGGAACTGCCAGCCTGCTCGAAGAACATCCAGAACAGCACGTTGAAGGCGAAGATGATCAGCATCGCGATCACCTTGTCGCGCTGCACCTTGCCTTCGCGAATGCCTTCCACCAGCAACAAAATGGCCAGGCCGACGAACAACACCGTCAGCACCGCCTGCAACACGTCGGCACCGACCGCCAGCAGGAAGTACACCACCGGGATCGCCAGCAGGCAGCCGACCAGCACCATCAGCACCCGCGCCATGCCTTGCGCGCCCGGCGCCGGCGCACCGATGCCGGCGAGCTGGCGGCGACCGATCCAGAACCACACCAGGCTGATCAACATGCCCACGCCCGAGGCCAGGAACACCACCTTGTAGGACGGCATCGCCTCGGTCCCGAACACCTTCTCGGCCAGCAACTGGGTCAGCACCGGCGAAATCATCGCGCCGAGGTTGATGCCCATGTAAAAGATGGTGAAGCCGCTGTCGCGGCGCGGGTCGGCCACCGAATACAGCTTGCCGACCAGGGTGGAGATATTCGGTTTGAACAGCCCGTTGCCGACCACCACCGTCGCCAGGCCGATCTCGAACACGGTCTGGTTGGGCACGGCGATCAGGAACAGGCCGGTGGCCATCACGATGGCGCCGACCAGGATCGAGCGTTGGTAGCCCAGCACGCGATCGGCCACGTAGCCGCCGAAGATCGCCGCCGCATAGACCAGCGCCAGATAGGCGCCGTAGGTGCGTCCGGCCGGCGCCTGGCCGGTCGCTTCGCCACCGAAGAACTGCGCCACGATATACAGCGCCAGCGCCCAGCGGATCCCGTAGAACGCAAAGCGCTCCCAGAATTCGGTCATGAACAGCATCCACAGCGGGCGCGGATGGCCAAGCAAGGTGGGGAACTCGGGTAGCGCAGGCGGTTGCGGCGGAGTGGAGGCGGAAGTCGGCGCAGCAGCGTCAACGCTCATAGGAATCCCTTGCATGTTCAGGAATGGCTGGGGCAGCCGGGACAGGCCCGGACGACGCGCGAGGATCACTTAGACGTCATGTTCGCGTCAAATTCGCCGAGACCAGGGCCAGCGCCGGGACAACCGCGTGTGCCCGCGTCACCCGCCGCCTGCCGGCGCCCGCAGCACGGCAGGATCAGGCGTGCGACCGAGCTGTGCGGTCGTTGGAGCCGGGCAGCAGCGCCACGCGCAAGGGCCTTGCTGCGCCGCGTCTGCGCGCAGATGCGCGCGCCCGCCACCTGAGCGCCGGCCCGCAGCGCAGAGCGCGGCGCCTGACGAGGACGGGCTCAGCGCGGCGTCGGAGCTTGCGGCGACTCGCGCACGTCCAGGCCGACCGAGGTCCGCACATCGAACAATTCCGGGAAGAACGTCAGCGCCAGCGCCTGTTGCAGAAATCCCACCCCGCTCGAACCGCCGGTCCCGCGCTTGAATCCCATCACTCGCATCACCGTGCGCATATGGCGGAAGCGCCAGAGCTGAAATTGGGTTTCCAGGTCCACCAGATCCTCGCACAGCGCGTATTCGCGCCAATAGCGGTCGGTGTTCTCGTAGATGCGCTCCAGCACCGGCCGCAGCGCGGCATCGCTTACGTGGGAGATGGTCCAGTCGCGCTGTTGGTACTGCGCAGGAATGGCATGGCCGAAGCGAGCCAGGTAGCGCAGGAACTCCTCGTACAGGCTGGGCGCCTCCAGCACCGCACGCAGCCGCGCCTGGCCCTGCGGGTCGTAGCCGAAGACCTCCAGCAGCTGCGGATTCTTGTTGCCCAGCAGGAATTCGATGATGCGGTATTGCAAGGACTGAATGCCCGACGCCGGCCCCAGCACGTCGCGAAATCCCATGTACTCGCTGGGCGTGAGCGTCTCCAGCACCGACCACTGCTCGGTCAGCTGGCGCAGCACCTGCTTGCTGCGCGCCAGCACCTTGCGGCATTGCCAGACCTCGTCGCGCTGCAAGAAGCCGATCGCCGCATGCAGTTCGTGCGCCAGCAGTTTCAGCCACAGCTCGGAGGTCTGGTGCTGGATGATGAACAGCATCTCGTCGTGATGCGGCGGATCGGACAGCGGCTGCTGTGCCGACAGCAATTGGTCCAGCCGCAGATAGCCGCCGTAGGTCAGCCGCCCCTGCAGGTCGGTGTGGATGCCGGGTTCCAGGTCACGCAGATTCTTGTCGACGGGCATGGCGAAGCGCAGACGATCGGGCCCGGCAGGGTACCGCAGCGGCCGGGTCGCGGCATGCCGGCGCATCCAGGCCCAGGAACGAGCTTGGACCCACGCGCAGTGGCGGTCTCACCCAGCCCAGCCTCGGCAGGACCGGTGCACCGCCGTGCTCGCCTGCCGCGCACCATCGCGCGACCACCTGGCGCATGCAATCAGCCGGCTCTTGCCACGCGGGCTCGACCCGCGTTCACGCGCCGCGCTCCCTGCCGCGCTCGCTGGTTCGTGCGGGCTGTAACACTTTCGTCAATCTAGGCATGCAAATTCAGGCAGAATCGATGTGCGCTGCCGGCCAGGGACGTGGCCGGACCAGGGGAGCGCTTCACGTCTCAAGGATCAGGGGACCGCTCTCATGCATGTGTTGCCGTGTCGTGCAGCTCTCATCGTCTGTGCGCTGGCGTTTGCCGGCCACGCCAGCGCCCAGGTCGTCATCAGCCAGGTCTATGGCGGTGGCGGCAACAGCGGCGCCACCTATCGCAGCGACTTCATCGAGTTGCACAACGTCGGCAGTACGGCGGTCAGCCTGGACGGCTGGTCGGTGCAGTATGCCTCGGCCGCCGGCAGCAGTTGGCAGGCCACGCCGCTCGCAGGGGCACTGCCGGCCGGCGCGTATTACCTGATCAAGCAAGCCGACGGCAGCGGCGGCAGCGTCGCCCTGCCCACCCCCGATGCCACCGGCACGATTGCCATGGGCGGCAGTGCCGGCAAGGTGGCGTTGAGCCGCAGCAGTGCCGCCTTGAGCGGCAGCTGCCCCAGCGGCAGCGTCGATCTGGTTGGCTACGGCAGCAGCGCCAGCTGCGCCGAAGGCAATGCACCCACGTCGGCGCCGAGCAACACCCTGGCGGTGCTGCGCGCCGGCGATGGCTGCACGGACACCGACAACAATGCAGCCGATTTCGCCACCGGCGCGCCTAGCCCACGCAATACCGCCAGCCCGTTGCGGCTATGCGACGGCGGTGGGCAGCCGATCGCCAGCCTGGCCGACATCCGCCAGGCCGAAGGCGATAGCGGGCGCCGCAGCTGGCTGTTCACGCTCGCCCTGAGCCAACCGGCCGGCGCCGCCGGCGTCAGCTTCACTGCCGCCACCGTCGACGGCAGCGCCACCGCCGGCAGCGACTACATCGCCCTGCCGCCGACACAACTGCGCATCGCCCCCGGCGAGCGCAGCGCCACCATCGCGGTGGAGGTGCTGGGCGACACCACGCCCGAGCCCGACGAGACGTTCACGTTGCAGATCAGCGGTCTGACCGGCGCGCTGCCGGCCGCGCTGAGCGCCACCGGCACGATCCTCAACGACGATTTCCAGTTGCTGCCGATCCATGCCATCCAGGGCAAGAGCGCGCGCTCGCCGCTGGAAGGTCAGGTGGTCGCCACCTCCGGCATCGTCACCGCGCGCCGCAGCGCCGGATTCTTCCTGCAGGCATCCGATGCCGAAGCCGACGGCGATCCCCGCACTTCCGAAGGCATCTACGTCTACACCGGCAGCGCTCCGCCGGAAACCGCCGCAGTGGGCAACCGCGTGCGCGTGCAGGGCACGGTGATCGAATACGTGCCCACTGCCGACCCGAACCAGCCGCCGTTGACCGAAATCGGCGGCAACCCCAGCGTGTTGCTGGACTCCACCGGTCATCCGTTGCCGTTGCCGGTGGCGCTGAGCAGCAACTTTCCCGATCCGAACGGCGCCTACGATCAGCTCGAAGCACTGGAGGGCATGCGCGTCACCGCCGCCAGCCTCACCGTTAACGCTCCCACCGGCGGCAGCGTCAACGAGGCCGACGCCAGCGCCAGCAGCAATGGCGTCTTCCATGCGGTGGTCACCGGTCTACCGCGGGCCTGGCGCAAGCCGGGCGTGCAGCAGCCCGATCCGCTGCCGGCCGGCGCGCCCGCCGGCGTGCCGCGCTGGAATACCAACCCGGAAGTGATCGCAGTCGGCAGCGCCGGCGTTGGCGGCGAGCGGTTGGACCTGGCCGCCGGCTGCCGCGTGCTGGACGTCACCGGCCCGCTGGACTACAGCTTCCGCCGCTACACGCTGTACCCGGAAACCACCCCACAGGTGCGCTGCGACGGCGCCGACCAGCCGCGCCCGGCGCCGGTGCCGCAGGCCGACGACGTGGCGGTGGCGACCTACAACATGGAGCGCTTCTTCGACGACCAGAACGACCCGGCGATCGGCGAACCGGTGTTGACGCCGGCCGCCTACCAGGCGCGCCTCAACAAGGCCTCGCTGGCCATCCGCAACTTCCTGCACCTGCCCGACATCCTGGGTACGGTGGAGGTGGAGAACCTGAGCGTGCTGCAGACCCTGGCCGCACGCATCAATGCCGATGCGGTCGCCGCCGACCAGCCGGATCCGCAGTACGTGGCCTATCTGCAGGACGGCAACGACGTCGGCGGCATCGATGTCGGCTTCCTGGTCAAGACCGCGCCGGTCGCCGCCAACGTCCCGCGGGTGGAAGTGCTGGCCGTCGCCCAGCACGGCAAGACCACCACCTGGACCGAGCCCGGCGGTGCGGTGAGCCTGCTCAACGACCGCCCACCGCTGCTGCTCACCACCCGGGTGCACCTGGCCGACGGTCGCGTGCTGCCGCTGACCGCGATTGTGGTGCACCAGCGCTCGCTCAACGGTGCCGAGACCGATGACGCCTCCGGCGCCCGCATCCGCGCAAAGCGCCAGGCCCAGGCCGAAGACCTGGCGCGCCTGCTGCAGACCCGCCAGCAACTGGACCCGGCCGAACGCGTGCTGGTGATGGGCGACTTCAACGCCTTCGAGTTCAACGACGGCTACGTGGACGCGATGGGCACGGTCACCGGCAAACCGTCGGCCGATGCGCAGACCGTGGTCCCCGGCGACGGCGCCGACCTGGTGACGCCGGACTACACCGACCTGACCTGGTTCAACACGCCCGACCAGAGCTATTCCTACGTCTTCGACGGCAATGTGCAGTCGCTGGACCACATCCTGGCCAACGATGCGCTGATGCGCGCGCCTGAAGTCGCTTCGCTGCTGGTCGGCCAT
The DNA here is from genome assembly GCF_009192945.1 of Xanthomonas maliensis. GTDB lineage: Bacteria > Pseudomonadota > Gammaproteobacteria > Xanthomonadales > Xanthomonadaceae > Xanthomonas > Xanthomonas maliensis. The sequence goes on from NZ_NSET01000026.1 coordinate 35,801, forward strand.
GCCCGCATCAATGCCGACTTCCCCGCTACCGCGCGCAACGACGCCAACACGCCGACCCGCCTGTCCGACCATGACCCGACCATGGTGCTGCTGCGGATGAGCAAACTGCTGCGCGCCGATCTGGGGGTGGTGGTCAGCGCGGCGCGCAATCCGGTCACCGAGGGCGGGCGCATCGACTACACGGTGGACGTGGAAAACCGCGGGCCGGATGCAGCCGCTTTTGCGGCGGTCGCGTTGGCGTTCGATGCCGCCGTCAGCCCACGCATCACCACAGCTCCCGGCTGGACCTGCGCGCCGCCGCAGACCGCTGCGCAAACCGTGGTGACCTGCACCATCGCCTCGCTGGCCGCCGGCAATGCCCAGAGCTTCGCCGCGCAGGTCGACGCCGACACCGCACTGGCAGGCCGCGCACTGACCCTGGCCGCCTCGGTGGCGGCGCAGACCCCGGATCCGCAATCGGGCAACAACACCGACGCGCTCGCGGTCAGCGTGCAGCCACTGCCGCGCAGCGATCTGGCGGTCCGGATCGATGGCCCGGCCAGCCTGCCGAGCAGTGCCTTCAACGCCAGCTACCGCGTGTTGCTGAACAACCTCGGCAGCGCGCCGGCACAGCGGCCCAGTGTCACCATCGAGGGCAATACGCTGACGGCGCTGTCGCAGGTGTTGCCGCCACCCGGCTGGCGCTGCGACAAGCAGCTGCAATCGCTGCGCAGCGCGCGCCTGGTGTGCAGCGCCGGCGCGGCGATGATGCCGGGCGCGCAGGTGGTCTTCGCGCTGACGGTGGCCACCCGGCCCGTTCCGGCCGAGCGCGCAGTGCGGGTGCAGGCCAATGCCAATTCAGCATCGCCCGATGCGAACCCGGGCAACGATTCGGCGCTGATGGTCACGCCGATCGACGCCAGCGCCAACCGCCACTGATCGCACTGCAACACGTCGCAGCGCCTAGCTGCGACAACGGGGCGCGGCCTGGGCCGCGCCTTTTTTTGTGCACGCCAGCATGCAATCTGCTGCGCTGCACGACGGCTTTTCGCTTGGCGGTCCTTAACATCCAAACTCATATCATTTGAAACTTCTTCGCCAAGGTGTCGCGTCATGAGCGTAGCCGCGCAGTTCGAGATCGAGTTCCTGCAGTACCTGGACGCCGACGGCCGCTTGGTCCGCGACGACCTGCCGGCGGACGCCGCCAACCCGCAGCAGTTGCTGGCGCTGTTCAAGCGCATGCTGCTGGTGCGCACCTTCGACAGCAAGGCGGTGGCGCTGCAGCGCACCGGCAAGCTGGGCACCTACGCCTCCTGCCTGGGCCATGAAGCCACCCACGTCGGCATTGGCGCCTCGATGCGCAACGGCGACGTGTTCGCCCCCAGCTATCGCGAATACGGCACCATGTTCGAGCGCGGCGTGCGTCCGCGCGACGTGCTGCTGTACTGGGGTGGCGACGAGCGTGGCAGCGACTATCCGCGCGACAGTGCCGCCGCCATCGACTTCCCGATCTGCGTGCCGATCTCCACCCAGTGCCTGCACGCGGCCGGGGCGGCGCTGGCGTTCAAGCTGCAGGGCAAGCCGCAGATCGCGGTCGCTTCCTGCGGCGACGGTGGCAGCTCCAAGACCGACTTCTACGCGGCGCTCAACTCGGCCGGCGCCTACCAGCTGCCGCTGATCCTGTGCGTGATCAACAACGGCTGGGCGATCTCGGTGCCGCGTGCGGCACAGACCGGCGCCCAGACCCTGGCGCAAAAGGGCCTGGCGGGCGGCCTGCACTGCGTGCAGGTGGACGGCAACGATCTGATCGCCGTGCTCGAAGCGATGCGTCAGGCCCGCAGCCGGGCGCTCGCTGGCGACGGCGGCACCGTGATCGAGTTCCTGACCTACCGTCTGTCCGACCACACCACCGCCGACGATGCGCGCCGCTACCGCGGCGAGGACGAGGTCAAGCAGGCCTGGGCGCGCGAGCCGCTGCTGCGGCTGCGCCAGTACCTGACCGCGCAAGGTCTGTGGGATGCCGACCAGGAAGAGGCCTGGAAGACCGAGTGCGCCGCGCGCGTGGACGAGGAAGTCAACGCCTACCTCAACACGCCGGTGCAACCGGTCGAGGCCATGTTCGACCACCTCTACGCCGACCCGCCGGCCGAACTGCTCGCCCAGCGCGCCGATGCCATTGCCCTGGAGGCCCGCCATGGATGAGCTCAACCACGCCCACGTCGCTGTCTCGCAGCAGGCCAGTGCTCCCTACAACGCTGCAGCCACGCGCGGAGACACGCCGATGAGTGCACCCATTACCTTGATCGAAGCGATCACCCAGGCGCTGGCCTGGGAACTGGAGCATGACCCGTCGGTGCTGGTGCTGGGCGAGGACGTCGGCGTCAACGGCGGCGTGTTCCGCGCCACCGCCGGCTTGCAGCAACGCTTCGGCAGCGAGCGAGTGCTCGACACCCCGTTGGACGAGACCACCATCGCCGGGCTCAGCGTGGGCCTGGCCGCGCAAGGCATGAAGCCGGTGGCCGAGGCGCAGTTCGACGGCTTCGTCTATCCGATGGTCGATCACCTGATCTGCCATGCCGCACGCCTGCGCAATCGCACCCGCAGTCGCCTGCACTGCCCGCTGGTGCTGCGCGTGCCGTGGGGCGGCGGCATCCGCGCACCGGAACATCACAGCGAAGCCAACGAGGCCATCTTCACCAACGTGCCCGGCCTGCGCGTGGTGCTGCCGTCGTCGCCGCAGCGCGCCTACGGCCTGCTGCTGGCCGCCATCCGCGACCCGGATCCGGTGATCTACATGGAGCCCAAGCGCATCTATCGCCAGTACAAGGAAGTCGTCGCCAACGATGGCGAAGCGCTGCCGCTGGATGTCTGCTTCGTGCTGCGCGACGGCACCGACGTCTCCCTGGTGGCCTGGGGGGCGCAGGTCAAGGAAGCGCTGGAAGCGGCCGACAAACTGGCCGGCGAAGGCATCAGCGCCGAAGTGATCGACGTCGCCACGCTGCGTCCGCTGGATTTCGACACCATTGCCGAATCGGTGGCCAAGACCGGCCGCTGCGTGATCGTGCAGGAAGCCCCGCGTACCGCTGGATTCGGCGCGGAAATCGCCGCGCGTCTGGCCGAGCAGTCGATGTACGACCTGCTGGCACCAGTCGAACGCGTCACCGGCTATGACACCCATATCCCGCTGTTCCGGCTGGAAATGAAGTACCTGCCGAGCGTGGAGCGCATCGTCACCGCCGCCCGGCGCGCCGTGGCTGCCGGCTGACATGCGCGCCCGTTTGCTCTGCGAGCATCGCGCCGCCTACGCCAACCCGGTGCGCTTTCGCGCCGGGCAACACGTCAGCGTCGGCGTGCGCGATGAGGAATGGCCAGCATTTGCCTGGGTCACTACCGACGATGGCCGTGCCGGCTGGGCACCGCTGGCCTGGCTACGTCCGCTGGGCGATGGTGTAGCCGAAGCGCTGCACGATTACGACGCACGCGAACTCGATGCCGAGATGGGCGAGAGCGTGCTGCTGCATCACGAACATGGTGGCTGGTGGTGGTCCGAACGCGCCGATGGCGCGCAGGGCTGGCTACCGGCGGCCGATCTGGAACTCCTCGAAGACACCACACCGCCGTTGTCGGCGGCGTAAGAGAATCTGCCATGAGCGAAAGCAAGACGTTTCATCTGCCCGACCTGGGCGAAGGCCTGCCGGATGCCACCATCGTCGAGTGGTTCGTCAAGGAAGGCGACAACGTGCGCCTGGACGAGCCGCTGGTCTCGATGGAGACGGCCAAGGCCGTGGTCGACGTGCCCTCGCCGTTCTCCGGCACCGTGGTCAAGCTGGCTGGCGCGGCCGGCGATGTGATCGTGACCGGCGCCATGCTGGCGCAGTTCGCGCTGGATGCCTCGCAGCCGCAGCGCGCCGACGGCCAGGACACGGGGCACGGTCATGGCCATGCCGCCGCGCAGGCGTCTACGCCGAGCACCGGCCAGAGCGCGGCCGGCCCCACCGCACGCGTGGTCGCTTCCGATAATGGTGGCGAAATCGCCGATGCGCACGCCGGCGCCGATGCAGCGGGCGAACGCGACGACGCCGGTACCGTGGTCGGGGCCATGCAGACCTCCAACACCGTGCAGAGCGAGCAAGCCATTGCCGTCGGCGGCGTGCGCGCCATGCCGGTCGTGCGCGCGCTGGCGCGCAAGCTGCACGTGGACCTGGCACAGGTGCGCGCCACCGGCCCAGACGGCACGGTCACGCTGGCCGATGTGAAGCAGGCCGCCGCCGCGGGCACCGCGCGGCCCTCACCCGGCGCGCAGGGCGCGCCGATCTCTCCCGCAGCCGGGAGAGGTGGTCCGATTCCTGCACGCGAGCGGGGTCCGATCAGTGAAGGCGGGGGAGCCAATGGGCTCGCTGCCGACGGCAGCGATCGGCCGGCAACGGCGACCCTTCTGTCGCCTGCGGGAGAAGCTGCCCGCAGGGCGGATGAGGGCAACACCGCCCGCTCCACGCTCTCTGCCAGCGGCAGGCCAGTGCGCACCCAGCCGCCGGGCGTCGCGGTCAAGGGCCAGCCCGAGCAGCTCAAGGGCGTGCGCCGCAACATGGCGCGGGTGATGGCCGACGCCCATCGCAAGGTGGTGCCCACCACCCTCAACGACGATGCCGACATCCACGCCTGGCAACCGGGCAACGACGTCACCGTGCGGCTGGTGCGCGCGATCGTGCGGGCCTGCCAGGCGGTACCGGCGCTCAATGCCTGGTTCGATGGCGATGCGCTCAGCCGTACCCTGCATTCGCAGGTCGATGTCGGTATTGCGGTGGACACCGACGAGGGACTGTTCGTGCCGGCCTTGCGCAACGCCGACATGCTCGATGCGCATGGCATCCGCGAGAGCGTCAATCGTCTGCGCCAGCAGGTGGAACAACGCAGCATCGCGCCCTCCGAACTCAGCGGCTACACCATCTCGCTGTCGAACTTCGGCATGTTCGCCGGGCGCTATGCCACGCCGGTGGTGGTGCCGCCGTGCGTGGCGATCGTCGCCGCCGGCCGTGCGCGCTACCAGCTCACCCCGGTGATGGGCGGCGTGGAAACCCACAAGGTGATCCCGTTGTCACTAACCTTCGACCACCGCGCCGCCACCGGCGGTGAAGCGGCGCGCTTCCTGCGCGCGTTGATCGACGATCTGGCGCTGGCCCACTGAGCGTCTGCGCGGTGGGCCTTGTCGGCTCGCCGCGCTGCCGCAGGGCCTGACGGCGACCAGCGAACAGGCATCGGCACGAACGCCGCCGCAGGCAGCGCCGCCGCGCAAAGACGCGGATAATCCCCGCATGTCTTTCGCCTCCCTCTCGCTGTCGCCGCAACTACAGCCCTCGTTCGAGACCGCGCTCGCCCGCGCCGGTGTGCACGCGCCTACCGCCATCCAGGTCGCGATGATTCCGCCGATGCTGGCCGGCCGCGACCTGATCGCCACCGCACAGACCGGTTCGGGCAAGACCCTGGCGTACGCCTTGCCACTGCTGCAGCAGCGTGTCCAGGCGCCGGAACAGGCGCCACGCGTGCTGGGCGGACTGATTCTGGTGCCGACGCGCGAGTTGGTCGCACAGGTCGCGCAGACCTTGCTGCCGTTGGCCGCCGCATTGCCGCGCCGGCTGAAGATCGTCGCCGCTACCGGCGGTGAGGCGATCAATCCGCAACTGATGGCCTTGCGCGGTGGCGCGGACATCGTCATCGCCACCCCGGGGCGGTTGCTGGACCTGGTGGCGCACAATGCGTTGCGCCTGTCGCAGGTCAGCACACTGATCTTGGACGAGGCCGATCGTCTGCTAGACCTGGGCTTTGGCGCCGAGCTCGATCGCATCTTCGGCCTGCTGCCGGCGCAGCGGCAAAGCGTGCTGGTCTCGGCCACCTTCCCACCCGCCATCGCGATGCTGGCCAAGCGCCGTCTGCGCGACCCGCTGCGTCTCACCATCGAGGCCGCACCGGCGCAGGCGCCGGCGATCGCCCAACGCGCCATTGCCGTGGATGCCGGCCGCCGCACGCAATTGCTGCGGCAGCTCCTGCAAAGCGAGCAATGGCCGCAGGTGTTGGTCTTCGTCGCCAGTCGCCATAGCGCCGAGACCGTGGCCGACAAACTCGCCAAGGCCGGCGTTGCCGCCCTGCCGCTGCACGGCGAGTTGAGCCAGGGCCGTCGCACGCGCACGCTGCAAGCCTTCAAACACGCCGAAGCGCGGGTACTGGTGGCCACCGACCTGGCCGCACGCGGGATCGACATCGTGGCGCTGCCGGCCATCGTCAATTACGACCTGCCGCGCTCCACGGTCGACTACACCCATCGCATCGGCCGCACCGCGCGCGCCGGCGCCACTGGCGTGGCCATCAGTTTCGTCACCGCAGAAGGCCAGCCGCAGTGGCGGCTGATCGAAAAGCGTCAGGGCCGACGTGTTCCCAGCGAGGTGCTGACCGGGTTCGAGCCGACGCCGCTGCCGGCCTCGGCGACCGGCACGGCGGGACCATCAGACGGCAACGGCGGCATCAAGGGCAAGCGCCCCAACAAGAAGGACAAGCTGCGCGCCGCCGCGCAGGCGGCAAGCAAGACCGAGTGACCCAGGCGCCGCGGCCCGACGCCAACGGGCTGCAGCCGATGACGGCTCCACGCCCTGCGCGCATGCCGCACACCGATGATCGCGGCATCGGTGTCGCGGTGCGGCGGTATGCCGCAGCCAAGCCTGCACAAGGACGGTCCAATTCCTGGCGCAATCCCTGCAAAGGGCATCAATAGCGGTCGCATCACCGGGCTGTGCAGCGAAGACAGCGCAGGGCCGGCGCGCGGCGCGGACGCGCCTGCGATCGCAGCTCACCTGCGCTAGAGCGTGTGATGCACGTTGAGATGAGATGCGTTGGCCGTCAGCGGTGCGGAGCGGGTGCTGGGTGGCGCCGGCTTGGCTGGCCGCCGAGGCACGCCGCGCGGCGCACGCTCCGTGCCGCTGACGGCCAACCCTCCGGGAAGCGCCCTGTTGCGCGCCGAGACCGCGTTGCGCGCCTTGCCCAGGCGGCCACAGCCTGGGCTGCAACGCACGCCTTGTCTCGACGCGCCGCACGACGCGTCGCACTCACCTCAACGTGCATCACACGCTCTGAGGAACTCAGTCCTGGTCGAAGTCCAGTGCGTCGTGACCGGCGCCGCCGCCACGCGGACCGCGCGTGCCCGGCTTGCGCAGGATTTCCACGAAAAACTGGCTGCCGCCCTCGGCGGCCAGCGCGGTGACCGCGCGGATCAATTCGGCCGGCGGCAAGGGCGCAGCGCTGGCTTCGTCCACGCCAAAGCGCACGTCGAAGTCCCAGTAATCGGCATCGGCAGGCAATTCCTTGCGTCGCTCGCGGCGGATGTATTTACGGATATCGTGCTTGCTGGCTTCCAGCACGCGATCGCGGTTCTTGCCTTCGGGGTTCAGCTGGTAGGTCTTGCGCATGGCGACATCATTGGGAACTGGCCTCCCATTGTGAGGCCAGCCGGTCGCCAGCGACAGTCGGCAGCGCCCTGACCGAGAGCAGCGTGGCTGCTCGGGCCTGCGCGCTCAGGCCTGCTGTTCACCTCGGCCTCCAGGACGGTACGGAGCCGCACGTCGGCGCAGGCACGCCGCGGAACAGCATCGGCTCACAGCGCACCCCGGGCTCCCGCTCGCGCCAGCGTTCGCGCGAACAGGGCTGCACGCCCATCGATGACGGAACGCGCCCTGGTGGCAATGCCGAAGCAAGGCGCGCTGACGGCCTCGCTGCGGCATTGCCTGACAGGCGTCAATCGGCGTGGAAACGGATGCCCTGGTTGATCGCGCACTGGTAAGCCAGCACCGGGCCACGCGGCTGCAGCGCCGGCAGGTCGTACATGTAGGTGGTGAAGCGCACGCTGCCATCGGGGCGCAGCTGATAGCGCATGAACTGCTGGATCGGCTTGCCATCATTGGCGACAGTGAAGTGCGAATCGGAGAACGCCAACGTGCCGTCTTCGGTGAGACGGTAGGCGTCGATACGCAGGCCGCCACGGGTCTGGGTGGCCGGCGTACCGGTTTCCGGGGTGCAGCGGCCAAGCTCGATGCTCACGCTGACGCCGTAGCCGGAGTCCAGCGCAGAAAGGACCTCGGCGCGGGTGTTGAGGGTTTCGCTGGCCCAGGCGGGCAGTGCGCATGCGCACAGCGCGCCGATCAAGCTGAGGGATGCAGAACGGAACATGCGGGGCTCCAATGCGGACAGGGGAATGAAGCGGCCTGGACTCTAGAGGATCCAGGCGGCACAACATGACTTATTCCTGTCCGTCGCTTCGAGCTGCGCTACGCATCACGCTGCATCGTTGCGCCCGGTGGCAGCGCGCGATCCGCGACGGCCCGCACTTGCTATACCCCTGCGCTCAGACATTGCGCGACCACGCACACGCGTCATGCCAGCGACTCGCGCGGCGGCACGGCGGCGGACGACTGCAGCGCGGGCGCGGCGCCCAGTAACAGCTGCTCGGCCAAGGCACGTGCGGCGACCCGCAGCTCCGGCACCGCCGTCATTTCCCAATAGCGCCCGCGCAGCAGCGGCCCCACGCAGTACAGCCCCGGCACGACCTGGCCACTGCCGTCGCGCACCCGCATCTGCGCATCGGTATCCAGCCCCAGGCCGAGCGGATCGGCGCGCAGCAATCCGGCTTCGCGCATGCCGGCGATCAAGGCATCGCTGGTGCGATCGACATCCGTATCCAGGCCGGTGGCGCGGATCACCGCCTGGTAGCGATGGGTCTGCGCGTCGGCCGCGCCACGCGCTCGAATCACCGCTTCCACGCCATCGGGCACCCAGCGCGCGCGCAACAGCCGCGCCGCCACCACCTTGAGCTGCCCGGACGCTTGCAGCTGCTGCAGCTGCTCTGCTGCCCCCGGCGCCACGCGATGACGCGCCACTTCCCAGTACGGCCGCAGATGCCGCAGAAAACGCCCACGCTGTGCCAGCGTCAGGCGCTGCCACAGTGGCTGCAGATGCGGACGCAGCGCGTCCACCACGCGCCGCCAGTCATCCACTACCGCACTGAGTTGCCGCACCCCGCGCAGCAAGCCACGCAGGTCGGCATCCTTGAGCGCGCGCTGCAGATGCGGCGGCAGCTCCAGCGCTGCGCCTGGCTGGCGCAGATGCGCCTGCGGTGCGAGGCCGCGACGCGAAATCGCCAACAGGCGTCCGCGATGTCCGCGCGCCCGCAGGCTCAGCGCCACGTCGACCATGGTCAGACCGGTGCCGACAATCAACACATCGTCATCGGGCGACAGACGTGCCAGCGCATCGCCTTGCCAGGGCCAGCCGATGTAACGCGGATGCACGCTCAGGCGCGGCCCGATCCCTGCCAGCGCCTGCGGTTGCAAGGCGCCCACCGCCAGCACCACGCGGTCGCTATGGAAGGCATCACCATTGGCCAGAAACACCCGCAAGCCGTTGCGCACCCGCTCCACCGCCACCGCCTCCTGCGACAAGCGGACGATCGAGGCGCGGGACGCACTGATGGCCGCATCCAGTTCGCTGCGCAGGTAGTCGCCGTAAGCCAGTCGCGGCAGGAACTCCAGGCGGCCGCTATCGCCCAGGTGCAGGCTGTCGGCGAACGCGGTCGGCGCCTGCGCGTCGATCCCCAGGTCCTTGGCGCGCACGTTGAGCAGGTGTTCGGGCCGCGCCGCCCCGTAGGCCACGCCGCTGCCGAAGGTGTCGGCGACACCGACCAGGGTAATGCGGACGTCTGCCTCGGCCGTCTGCGCCAGCGCACGCACCAGCGCGGTGCCACAAAAGCCGGCACCGATGACGGTGATATGGGTTTCCATCGGCAACTCCCACGGGATGACTCGCATGTTGTGCCCTTGCATCGGCGCGGGTGTGTAAACAAACGGTTAGCGCCGCGCTTCCACGTTGGCATGAGGTGATGACCGCCGGTGATGAGGCCTGCCGGGCGTGGCCCACGCGCCGTCGATTGCAGGCAGATGACAGCCTGCGGCTGCGGCAATGCACGTCGTTACCGCCGCTGTGACAGCGGCAGACGGCAGCCACGCGCAAACCAGTTGCGCGGACCATGGGTTCTACGGATGGGTGCAGCGTCCACTGCGTGCAAGCACGCAAAGCGGACGGTGGTGTGTCAACACATCACGCGTGGCCCGCTCGCAGTCCAGCCGAACGGGTCTGGCCACTGACGACGGTCTCTGCTCGTCTGTGCTTTCATCCTGCTGTCCCCAATCGCCGCTCTGCGAGTCACCGCCATGTCCGCTCTCCGTTCCGCACCACAACGTGTCCTCATTGCCGGCGGCAGTCGCGGCATTGGCTTGGCCATCGCCGAGGCCTTCGTCCGCGATGGCGCCCACGTCTCGCTGTGCGCACGCGATCCGCAGCGGTTGGCGCAGGTGGCCGCCACGCTCGCTGCCCATGGCGCACCGGTGCATACCGCCAGCTGCGACCTGGCCGACGCGGCGCAACTCCAGCACTACGTCGCCACGGCCGCCGCCGCGCTCGGCGGGTTGGACGTGGTGGTCAACAACGCCTCCGGCTTCGGCCATGGCAACGACGACGCCAGCTGGCAGGCCGGCCTGGACATCGACCTGATGGCCGCCGTGCGCTGCAACCGCGCGGCGCTGCCCTATCTACGCGACAGCGCGGCCGCGGTGATCCTCAACATCAGTTCCATCAACGCCCAGCGCCCGACCCCGCGTGCGATCGCTTATTCCACTGCCAAGGCGGCGCTGAACTACTACACCACCACGTTGGCGGCGGAACTGGCGCGCAGCCGTATCCGGGTCAATGCGATCGCCCCTGGCTCGATCGCATTTCCCGACGGCGTGTGGGACAAGCGCAGCCGCGAAGATCCCGAACTGTATGCACGCATCCGCGACAGCATTCCGTTCGGCGGCTTCGGCGATCCACAGGACGTTGCCGACGCGGCACTATTCCTCGCCTCACCGCGCGCACGCTGGATCACCGGCCAGGTGCTGGCAGTGGATGGTGGGCAGTCGTTGGGCGTATGACTGCTGGCGCGGGGAACGCGTAGACGATCCCGGCGAGGGTCGCTGGGCTGCGCGACAATCCCTGCGCCAGCGTGTTGGCGCGAGGCTAGTTCGCCAATGCCGCAGCCTCGACCTGGTGTTCGCCACGCGCCGGCGCCAGCGCTGCCTGCACCAATGCTGCAGCGACACGCTCGGCCGGGTTGACGCGCAGTTTGCGCGGCAACAACGGACCCAGCGCCGTGAGAACCCGAGCTGCGAGGTGTTCGCCGGTACGGCGCTCGGCCCGCTCGCCGCCGATCAGGCCGGGACGCACGAAGGTCAAGGAGGGAAAGCCGACCGCACGCAGATCGCGTTCGAGTTCGCCCTTGACGCGGTTGTAGAAGATGCGCGACTGCGCATCGGCGCCTGCCGCGGAATTGAGCACGAACACCGAGGTACCCTGCGCGCACAGCGCACGCGCCAACGCCAGCGGGTAGTCGTGGTCGACGCGGTAGAACGCCTCGCGCGAGCCGGCCTGCTTCATGGTGCTCCCTAGCGCGCAGATCGCCGCCTCCATGCGTGGCGCGGTCCAGTTGTCCAGCCGCTCGAAATCGATGACGTGATTGCGCAACTTGGCATGCGTCTGCGCCAGCGGACGCCGCGTCACCGCCACCACGCCGGTGCAACGCGCATCGGCCAGCAGTTGCTGCAGGGCATGCTTGCCCACCAAACCGGTGGCACCGGCCAACAACACGTCCATCAGCGCGCTCCTTCGGACACGATGCGCGCACTGCTGGCGATGCGATCGCGTTCGACCGCCAGCAGGGTCAGCGAGCGCGGCGGCGCCTTCCATTCGCTGCCGCCGGCCACCACGCGCCCGCCGTGCCGCGCGGTGTCCACCAGCACGCGCCAATGCTCGTCGTGCATTGCCGGCAGGGTGAACAAGGTCGTTTCCGGGGCGGCGTTGATCAGCATCAAGAGCGTCACATTGGCGGCGATCTCGCGCAGGCCCGTGGTAGGCGAGCGACCGTCCAGGCGCAGCATCAAGGCACGCGCTTCCGGGTCGTGCCAGGCTGCCTCGTCCATCTCCTTGCCGCTGGGAACCAACCAGGTCACGTCCTTCAACCCCAGCGCTTCGTCGAACTTGCCATCGAAGAAACGTGCACGATGCAGCAGCGGATAGCGCTGGCGAATGCGGATCAAGCGGCGCACGAAGGCGGCCTGGTCGGCGGCCGCGGCCTTGGTGGCGGCGGTCCAATCGATCCAGGTCAGTTCGTTGTCCTGGCAATAGGCGTTGTTGTTGCCGTTCTGGCTATGGCCGAACTCATCGCCGGCCAGCAGCATTGGCGTGCCTTGCGACAACAGCAAGGTGGCCAGCAGATTGCGCATCTGCTGGCGACGCAGCTGCTTGAGCGCAGCATCGTTGGTTTCGCCTTCCACGCCGTAATTGCAGGAGATGTTGTGGTCGCTGCCGTCGCGCCCGTCCTCGCCGTTGGCGAGGTTGTGCTTGCCGTTGTAGCTGACCAGGTCGCGCAGGGTGAAACCGTCGTGCGCGGTGACGAAGTTGACCGAGGCGGTGGGGCGACGACCGCTGCGATTGAACAGGTCGGCCGAGCCGGTCAAGCGGGTAGCCAGTTCGGCCAGCTGGCCGCCGTCGCCGCGCCAGAAGGCACGCACGTTGTCGCGAAACTTGTCGTTCCATTCCACCCAACCCGGCGGGAAATTGCCGACCTGGTAGCCGCCTGGGCCAATATCCCAGGGCTCGGCGATCAACTTGACCTGGCTGAGCACCGGATCCTGGCGTACCGCATCCAGGAAGCTGCCGGACGGATCGAAGCCATACCGCTCGCGCCCGAGGATGCTGGCCAGATCGAAACGGAAGCCGTCCACGTGCATTTCCTGCACCCAGTAGCGCAGCGAATCCATCACCATGCGCAGCGCGCCGACATTGGTCAGGTCGAAGGTGTTCCCGGTACCGGTGTCGTTGATGTAGAAGCGGCGATCGTCCGCCAGGCGATAGTAGCTGGCGTTATCGATGCCTTTGAACGACAGCGTGGGGCCGAGCTCGTTGCCTTCGGCGGTGTGGTTGTAGACCACATCCAGGATGACCTCCAACCCGGCATGGTGCAGACGCGCCACCATCTGTTTGAACTCGGCCACCGAGCGCGTGGCCAGGTAGCGTCCCTGCGGAGCGAAGAAGCCGATGGTGTTGTAGCCCCAGTAGTTGCGCAGCCCCTTTTCCAGCAGATATTGGTCGTCGACGAAGGCATGCACCGGCAGCAGTTCCACTGCGGTAACGCCGAGCGAGCTGATGTGGTCGATCAGCGCGTCGGTGCGCAGCGCCGAAAACGTGCCGCGGCTTTCCGGCGGCACGCCTGGATGCAGCATGCTCAAGCCGCGCACGTGCGCTTCGTAGATCACCGTGCGGTTCCACGGGGTTTGCGGCGGCCGGTCCTGGCCCCAGGTAAAGGCAGGATCGATCACCGCCGACTTGGGCACGAAGGCCGCGCTGTCGCGGCGGTCGAAGCTCAGGTCCTTGTCGCGGTGGCCGATGGTGTAGCCGAACAGGTGCGGTGCCCATTTGAGCTCGCCGACGATCTGCTTGGCATACGGATCCAGCAACAGCTTGTTGTGGTTGAAGCGGTGGCCGGCATCGGGGGCGTACGGCCCATGCACGCGGTAACCGTACAACTGACCGGGCCGTGCATCGGGCAGATAGCCATGCCAGACCTCGTCGGTGTACTCCGGCAACGCGAGCCGCTCCTGCTCGCGGCCGCGCTCGTCGAACAGACACAACTCCACCTTGGTGGCGTTGCGCGAATACAAGGCGAAGTTGACCCCCAAGCCATCCCAGGTGGCACCGAGCGGATTGGGGCGACCTTCGCGGATGCGCGAGCGCTGGGTGAACTTGCGGGTGGCCATCGGCGACTCCTTCGACGTAGTGAGCGAGACGGCGGTACTGCCGGTCATCGGCAGCACGGCGCGACAACGGCGCGGCTAGCGCGCGGCAGCGCGCGGCGCGTTGGCAGCTTGTTCGGCGGCGCGTTCTTCGGCCTCCAACAGCCGTTCGGCCATCGCCCAGTGACGATCGGCATGGCCGTCGGGGCGGCCTTCGGCCTCCCAAATCTGCTGTGCCAACTGGACAAGCCGGGCCTGCCGTTCCGTGTCGTTCATTGCCATCGTTTCTCTCAGGGGGTCAACAACACTGCCACCGGTGCGCGTGCAAACAGCGTGGACACGGCGACACGGCCCCGCTCGGGCCGCAGTGTCGTCCCGTCGAGTGCATTGCGATAGTGCGCGTCGGGCAGGGCCAGGGTCGCCGCGCCCCAGTCTCCGCTCGGAACCAGTAGCGGCAAATCGCCCTGCACCGCGCCACTGGCACCCAGCCGGGTGACCGCCACCACCAGCGACTGCCCGCGGTGGTGGCGACGGAACGCCAGCACCTGCGCCGGGCCAGACGTGGTCACCTGCAACGGCTGATAGTCGCCGCGCGCAAACAGCGCCGGATGGGTGGCGCGCACTTGCAGCAGGGTCGCGACCAGCCGCGCCTTGACCGCACCATCGCGCCAGCCGCGCAGCAACGCCTGCCAGTCGCGACCATCGTCCAGCCAGTGCTGGCGCTGGGCATAGTCCACAGGGCGACGATTGTCCGGATCCACCAGCGAGAGATCCCAGCCTTCGGTCCCCTGGTACAGATCCGGCACCCCGGGCACGGTCAGTCGCAGGGTGGTCTGTACCAGCGCGTTGCGGGCGCCGGCGGCGGCGATATGCTGATTGGCACGCAGCAGCGCGCGCCGCAAGGGCAAGCCGGCACGACTGCAAAGCGCCTGCTCCACCGTCGCCTGCACGGCGTGTTCGTAATCAGGCGAGCCATCGGTCCAGCTGGTATGCAGCTTGGCCTCGCGCACCGCCTTGAGCAACCATTGCGCCACCCGCTCGGCATACGCGGCCAACGGCTCGGGCTGATCGGCGCCCAGGCCGATCGGCCACGCCGCCACCAAGGTCTGCCACAGCATCTGCTGATCGCCAGCGGCCAACGCCGGCGCCTCCAGCGCCTCGGCCAGTCGGTCGAACTGCGCGCTCTGCTCGATCCACCAGCGCGGCTGCTCGGACAGCACCGCCAGACGCATGCGCACGTCTTCGCCACGCTTGTGATCGTGGGTCGCGGTTGCCAGCAACGCGCGCGGAAAGTGCTGTGCGCGCTGCTGGTTCTGCGCATGGAACTCGGCCGGAGCGTTGGCCATATGGGTGGGATGGCTGCCCACCTCGTTGCGCGAGAGCAGCACGCCGTGCCGATAGAAGGCGGTGTCTTCCACCGCCTTGGCATTGAGCGGAGCAGACAACTGCTCCACCCGCCGCCGCAGGATGCGCCGCAGCGCGATCTGCGCACGATCCGCGCCGCGATCGTCGAGCAGCCAGCGCTCGATCGCATCCACGGCCGCCACGATCGCCTCGGGCATTCCCTCGCGCGCCTGCGCAGCGGTCTGCCGCAACCGCTCGGCATCGGCACCGACCACGCCCTGGTTGCCTGCATAGGTGCGATACACCGGGAACCAGCGCAGCAACACGCACAGGCCGCGTGCCAGCATCTGCGGGCTGAACTCGCGGGTCGGCGGATCCAGCCGCGCCAGCGCAGAGAGCGCGCCCACGGCGCGATTGAATTCGCTCTGCAGCGCGGTGCGCAGAATCTCATCGCGCGCGCTGCGTTCTTCCTGCGCGAAGTCGCCGCTGCGCCCGCTGACCTTCTGCCAGGCGCGTGTCAGCGGCTTGAAGCCGGCGGCATCGTGCAACACGCCGCCGACCTGGTCCATGAAGTCGTAGCCGGTGGTGCCATCGCACGGCCAGTCGGCCGGCAACTGCTCGCCGGGGGCCAGGATCTTCTCCACGTACAGGCCGAGCGTGCCCGGCTTAAGCCCGCGCTGGCGGCCGGCCGCATCCAGCCGGCTGCGTAGCTTGCGCACATAGCCGGTGGGATCGGTCAGGCCATCGACGTGGTCCACGCGCAAGCCGTCCAGATGCCCTTCGGCGACAAGCCGCAGCGGTAGCGCATGCACGGCATCGAACACTGCCGGCAACTCCACCCGCAACGCCACCAGCGAGGTGATGTCGAAGAAGCGGCGGTAGTTGAGCATGTCGTTGCCCACGCGCCACCAGTTCAAGCGATAGGGCTGGCGCTCGATCAGCTTGTGCAGGCGGCCATCGCCGCGCTTGGCTCCCTCGTTGTAGTCGCGCAGCCATTGCGCGCGCGCAGCCGGCTCGGGGAGGTCGACGGTCTGCGGACGCAGCGGATAGCGCTGGTCGTAATGGGCCAGCGCCGGCGTGCCGTCGTCTTCCAGCACCAGGGTGATCAGGCCGTCGGCCAGCGCGTTGGCGTAAGGGCGATCCAGCACCGCCAACCACAGCTTGCCGTCGCGGCCGCTGGCACGCCAATCGATATCGAACCAGTCGGCATGCCGCGCGCTACGGCCGTTGCGCAGGACATCCCACCACCAGGCGTTCTGTGGGTGGGTGGCCATGTGATTGGGCACGATGTCGGCAATCAGGCCGATGCCGTGCGCGCGCGCATGCTGCGACAACGCGACCAAGGCCGCCTCACCGCCCAGCTCCGGGTTGACCACGCTGGGGTCGATGTTGTCGTAACCATGAGTGGAACCCGGCACGGCAGTGCCGATCGGCGACAGGTACAGATGGCTGATGCCCAGGCGGGCGTAATACGGCACCTGCGCATGCGCATCGTGCAGGGTGAAGCCGGCATGCAACTGCAGGCGGGCGGTGGCGCGAAGCTCGATCATGATTGGGGTTCCGAAACGGCCGAGACGCGGCGCGCCTCGGCGAAGGCGTGCAATGCCGCGCTCAGCCGCTCGTGCGGCAGCGGCTCGGGCAGCCGACGGCGCCAGTTGGGATGGACCTCGACCGTGCCCGGCAGGTTCGGCTGCTGGTCGAGCGCCAACGCATCCTCCGCCGGCAACAGCGCCAACGGCGACACGCCGCTGGCAGTGAAGCGCAGCGCACCCAGCAGCGGCGTCTCCGCACTCAGCCCGGCATGGTCGATCGCCACGTCCAGGCGTGCCGTGTCGTGGTCGCGGGCATCGATATCGGCGCTGGCCTGCGCGGGCGCGATCATGCCCAGCTCACGGCGCCAGTCGATGTCGCGGCCGGCACGCCAGCCCGTCAGCGTCGGCAGGTCGTGGGTGGTGGTGGTGGCGATGGCATCGTGGCGCCACTGCGATGGCGGCACGAAGGCGCCGTCGCTGTCACGGGTGAACATCAGCACGTCGATGCCCATCACGCCGCGCTGCGACAGCGTGGCACGAATGCCGGGCGGTACCACGCCCAAGTCTTCGCCGATGACGATGGCGCGGTGGCGCCAGGACTCCAGCGCCAGCAGGTTGAGTAGATCCTGCAGCGGATAGGACAGGTAGGCGCCCTCGTTGGAGCCGGCGCCATCGGGTACCACCCAGAGCCGCATCAATCCAAGGATGTGGTCGATGCGGATGCCGCCGCGATCGCGCAGCACCGCGCGAAGCAGCGCGATATAGGACGCATACCCAGTGCGGCGCAGCGCATTGGGCGCATATGCACCGATGCCCCAGTGCTGGCCATCGGCATTGAAGGCATCCGGCGGCGCACCCAGCACCAACCCACGCAGCACGCTCTCGCCAGCGGCTGCGGCCTCGGCGCCATTGGGATCGAAACCGACCGCCAGGTCGGCGATCAGCCCGATCGCCATGCCGCGCTCGTGCGCTTCGCGCTGGGCATCGGCCCAACTGCGCGCGGCCAGCCATTGGGTGAAGACGTGGAGTGCGGGATCGCCATCGCCGAAATCCTGCGCAGCGAAACGGGCGAAGTCGGCCAGCGGCTGTCCTCCGGCAGCGCGGAACGCGGCCAGGTCGGCCTGCTCGGGCGCCACGCGCGCCTGCAGCTGGCGCAGCCATGCCCACTTGGCCTGCGCAGCGGCCGGCCAGTCGATCAGGTCCTGGCCATGCAGGGCATCGAAGCGACCGCGCAATTCCGGGACGGCGTCGATCGCCTCCAGCGCCAGTTCGCCCAGCACGCGCACCGGCGCGGCATGCAGCGGATCCAGAAAGCGCCGATCGCTGGGCGAATACGGGCTGTAGCCGCCGGCGATCGGACGCGCGGCGTGCACCGGACTGAGCGCCAGCGCATCGGCGCCGGCCAGCGCAGCATGCCGCAGCCACTCCACCGTGCCGGCAGCATCGCCGATACCGGCATCGTCGCAGCTACGTGCCGAGTACACCTGCAGGGCCATGCCCCAGGCACGCGGCGCAGTCTGCCCGCAGGCATCGGCCACGCCGAAGCACCGCGGCGGTGCCACCGCCACCTGTTGGCGGGTGCCGTCCACCTGCAGCGTCCAATAGCCGAAGCGTTGCGGTGCGCGCAGCCGGCCCTGCGCATCCACCTGCGCGTCTTCGCCATGGCCAGCCTCGTCCAGCCAACGACCGCGCACGTTGGCCGCCAGCGGCAGCGGCACCACCTCGCCCACCTGCACGGTCAGCAAAGGCACTGCTGCCGCGGCCTGGGCCTGACAACGGCGTAGGCTGTCGGCACATTGCGCGGGCGTCGCGGCGGGTAATTCGAGCGCCGCCAGCACGGCCAGCAGCGAGGGAACGGCCACCTGCCGCGGCTGATCGCTGGCATCCACCCAGTCCACCAGCACGCCAGCCGCGGCGGCCAACGCATGCAGCTCGCGCGTGCTCATGCCTGTGCCTCGTGCCAGGCAATGAAGCCATCCACCGGCAGTTCGCCGCTGCTGGCAACCACGTTCTCCGCGTGCGCGACGCTGCCGCGCAACGGCGGCAGCGGCACTGCGGCAGCGCCGACATTGAAGGCGATATGCCACAGCCCGTCCGGCAGCTCCCAGCTGGCGGTGACCGCGCCGTCGGCAAGCACCTGGGCGCGCAGTGCGCGCGCCTGCGCCAGGCCAGGCACCAGCCATTGCCGGCGCACCGCCATCAGCGCCTGGAACCAGGCCGCCCAGCGCGCGCCCTCGCCCTGGCTGGCATCGGCGATCGGTGCGCGCGAGGCAGCAAAGGTGGTCGGGCTATTGGGATCGGGAATGGTGGCGCGCTGGGCGGCATCGGCAAACGCGGCGAAGTGGGAAAATTCGCGGCGCCGTCCTTCGCGCACCGCCTCGTCCAGCGGCGGCCCGAAATCGGTGAAGAACAGGAACGGCTGTTTGGCGCCCCACGGCTCGCCCATGAAGAACAACGGGATCATCGGCGTCAACGCGGTCAACGCCAATGCCGCCCGCAGCCGCTGCGGCGAGACCAGCACGCTCAGACGCTCGCCGCGCGCACGGTTGCCGATCTGGTCGTGGTTCTGCGCGAACACCACGAACTTGTGCGGCGGCAGCGCCCCACTCGGCTCGCCGCGCACATGCCCGCGCGGATCCGGCTGCCCCTGATAAGCGAAGCCTTCGCCGAGCACGCGCGCCAGGTGCTGGGTGGGCTGATCGGCGAAGGCGGCGTAATAGCCTTCCTCCTCGCCGGTCAGCAGGACGTGCAGCGCATTGTGGAAATCGTCGTCCCACTGCGCGGTATAGCCACGCTGAAGCTGCGAGGCCTGGTTGGCCTCGTTCTCCAGCACCAGGTGCACGTGGCGGCCGGCCGGCAGGCTGGCTTCGATAGTCTCGCGCAGCGTGTCCAGGAACGCGTTGGGCGTGATCGCGTGCACCGCATCCAGCCGCAGCCCGTCGAAGCGATATTCGTGCAGCCACATCAGCGCGTTGTCGAGGAAGTAGCGCTGCACCGGCGGCTTGCGGAAGTCGATTGCCGCGCCCCACGGCGTGGGCTTGTCCTCGTTGAAGAACGGCGCTGCGTAGCTGCCGAGATAGTTCCCATCCGGACCGAAGTGGTTGTACACCACGTCCAGCAGCACCATCAGGCCGTGCCCGTGCGCAGCATCGATCAAGGCCTTCAAGTCGTCCGGCGTCCCGTAGGCCTGTACCGGCGCATACGGCAGCACGCCGTCGTAGCCCCAGTTGTGCGCGCCCGGAAACGCGCTCAACGGCATCAGCTCGATGGCGGTAATGCCCAGTGCGGCCAGGTGCGCCAACTGCGCCTGCACGCCGGCATAGCCGCCGCAGGCACCGACGTGCAGTTCGTAGATCACCGCCTCGTCCCAGGGCCGTCCCTGCCACTGGGTATTGCGCCAACGGTAGCCGTCGGCCGGCTGCACCGCACTGGCGCCATGCACACCGTCGGGCTGCCAGCGCGAGGCCGGGTCCGGCACCGGCGCGGCACCATCGACGCTGTAGCGATAGCGGGTGCCCGGCGCGCAGGTCAGTTGCGCACTGAAGAAGCCGTCGGCACCGGCCTGCAGCGCGCTGCGCCGGCCATCGTCGAAGACCACCTCCACCCGTTCGGCGCTCGGCGCCCAGAGCGCGAAGCGCACCTGTCCCTCGCCGGCCGGCCATGCACCCCAGGCCGGCGTGGTGTCGTTGCGCTCGCTCATCTCAGTCCTCCGCTTGCAGATAGATCGTGGCCAGTGGCGGCAAGGTCAGGCGCAAACGTTGCGCGTGACCGTGCATGCCCAGCGGCTCGGTCTGCAGGCGACCGCCATTGCCGAGATTGCTGCCACCGTAATAGGCGCTGTCGGTGTTGAGAATTTCCCGCCAGCCGCCAGCGCGCGGCACACCCACGCCATAGTCGTGCAGCGGCTGCGGGGTCAGGTTGCTCACCGCCAGCAGCGGCGCACTGCCCTGCGGATCCAGGCGAACGAAGGCCAGCACGCTGTTGTCGGCGTCGTCGGCCACGCTCCACTCGAAACCCTCGGCGCGATGGCTGGCGCGATACAGCGCCGGCAGCTGTCGCAACAAGCCATTGAGATCGCGCACCAGCTGCTGCACGCCGCGGTGAGCCGGCGCCTCGA
This sequence comes from Xanthomonas maliensis, assembly GCF_009192945.1. Taxonomy (GTDB): domain Bacteria; phylum Pseudomonadota; class Gammaproteobacteria; order Xanthomonadales; family Xanthomonadaceae; genus Xanthomonas; species Xanthomonas maliensis. Next base: position 56,635 of record NZ_NSET01000026.1, read on the forward strand.
GCAGGTGCCAGTCCAGCGCGTGGTCATGGTTCCAGTCTTGCCATTGGCCAAGCTCGCCGCCCATGAACAACAACTTGTCACCGGGATGCGCCCACATCAGCGCCAGATAGGCGCGCAGGTTGGCAAAGCGGCGCCAGTCGTCGCCGGGCATCTGACCCAGCAGGCCACCGGTGCCGTGCACGACTTCATCATGCGACAGCGGCAACACGAAGCGCTCGGAGAACGCATACACCAGGCCGAAGGTGAGCTGGCTATGGTGATGCCGCCGCTGCTCCGGCGCGTTTTGCATGTAGTGCAAGGTGTCGTGCATCCAGCCCATGTTCCATTTGTGGCTGAAACCCAGCCCGCCATCGCTGATCGCGGCGGTCACGCCGGGCCAGGCGGTCGATTCCTCGGCAATGGTCATCACCCCGGGGAAGCGACGGGCGATCTCGCTGTTGAGCTGGCGCAGGAAGGCCACCGCTTCCAGGTTCTCGCGGCCACCGTGGATGTTGGGCACCCACTCGCCTTCGGCACGGCCATAGTCGCGATAGAGCATCGACGCCACTGCATCCACCCGCAGACCATCCAGGTGATAGCGGTCGATCCATTCCAGCGCGCTGCCCAGCAGGAAGGCCGTCACTTCCGGCCGGCCGTAGTTGTAGATCAAGGTGTTCCAATCGCGGTGCATGCCTTCGCGCGGGTCGGCATGCTCGTACAACGGCGCGCCATCGAATTGCACCAGGCCATGCGCATCGGCGGGGAAATGCGCGCTGACCCAGTCCAGGATCACCCCAAGCCCGGCGCGGTGGCAGGCATCGACGAACTGCGCAAAGCCCTGCGGATCGCCATGGCGCGCAGTCGGCGCGTACAGGCTCAGCGGCTGATAGCCCCAGGAACCACCGAAGGGATATTCGGTGATCGGCAACAGTTCGATATGGGTAAAGCCCAGCCCCTGCACGTAAGGGATCAACTGCTCGGCCAGCGCCGTCCAATCCAATGGCTGGTCGTGCCCATCGCGCCGCCACGAGGCGGCATGCACTTCATAGATCGCCAGCGGTGCCGGGAGGTCGCCGGCGGCACGGCGTGCCAACCAGGCGGCATCGTTCCAGGCGAAACGATCGGCCGCCGGCACCACCGAGGCGGTGGCCGGCGGCAGCTCGGTCTGGCGCGCCACCGGGTCGGCCTTGAGCACGGCCTGACCGTCGGCGGTGGTGATCGCGTACTTGTAGCGGGCCCCGGCCGGCACCTGCGGCAGGAACAGTTCCCACACGCCACCGCTGTGCGGGCGCATGGGATGGCGGCGAGCGTCCCAGCGATTGAAATCGCCCACCACGGCCACCCGCCGGGCATGTGGTGCCCAAACCGCAAAGCGCACGCCATCCACCTGCTGGTGCTGCATTGGCACGGCGCCCAGCGCCTCGCGCACGGCCTGGCCATCGCCACCACTCAAGCGCAACAGCAGCGAGGCATCCAACGTGCTGGCGAAGGCGTAGGGGTCCTCGACCTCCTCCACCGCCTCGGGCCAGACGATCCGTAGCCGATATGGACCCTCGTGCGACAACTCGCCTTCGAAGATCCCGGCAACACGCTCTTGCAGGCGCGCCAGCAACTTGCCGCGCGCATCCACCAGGCCCATCGCTTCGGCACCTGGGGCCAACGCACGCACCAGCAGGCGACCGTCCGGCTGGTGTTGTGCACCCAGCAGCGCGATGTCGGCCGGCAAGCCCTCAGCCAGGGCCTGCAGCGTCTGGTCGGCGGTCTGGGCGTCTTCTGCGGCGGGCGATCGATCCTGCTCCTGCGCTTGCACGTTCACGCCCAGCCGTTCGCTCATGACACCGCCGCGAGCGCGGGCTGCGCCGCTGCCGTGCGTTCGTACAAAGACAGGTACTTGCGGCCGGCCACATCCCAACCGCTGGGCCGCAACATCGCGGCGCGGCGCATGGCCGTCAGCAGACTGGGCAGGCGGAAGGTGCGGAACACCCGCTCCAGGCAACGCCGCAGCGCGTCGACGCTGGCCTGCTGGAACAGGAAGCCGGTGACGCCGTCATCGACCGTATCGATCAACCCGCCGGTGGCATGGGCGACCGGCAGGCAGCCGAAGCGCTGCGCATACATCTGGCTCAGGCCGCAGGGTTCGAAGCGCGACGGCATCAACAGGAAGTCGGCGCCGGCGAACATGCGCCGCGCCAACGCCTCCTCAAAGCCGATAAACGCACCGACCTGGCCAGGGTAGCGGTGGGTCAAGGCAGCGACCTGCTGCTCGATCTCCGGCTCGCCGCCACCGATCACGGCAATCTGTCCGCCGGCGGCGACGATCTGCGGCGCTACCTCGCAGATCAGGTCCACGCCCTTCTGGTGCACCAGGCGCGACACGACGGCGAACAGCGGCCCGCTGCTGTCGCGCAGGCCGAACGCCTTGCGCACCTGAGCGGCATTGGCCTGGCGCCCTTGCCAGTGGTTGACGCTGAAATGGCTGTCCAAATGGCGGTCGGTCCGCGGGTCCCAACTGGCATCGATGCCATTGACGATGCCGCTAAGCGCGCCCGTCGCAGCGCGCCGGGCCAGCAGCTGGTCCAGACCACAGCCCTGGGCCGGGCCGGTGATCTGCTGTGCATAGCTGTCGCTGACCGTATTGACCTGGTCGGCATGGACGATGCCGCCGCGCAGGAACGACATCTGCCCGTAGAACTCCAGCTCCGATACCCGCTCGGCCGGAATGCCCAGGGTGGCCGCCATCGAATACGGCACCAGGCCCTGGTAGGCCAGGTTATGGATGGTCAACAGGCAGGGCGTGTTGCCGCCGGACCAGCGCACATACGCCGCTGCCAGCGCACACGGCCAGTCATTCAGATGCAACAGGCGCGGACGCCAGCCCAGACCGACGCGGCCGGCGGCAATCTGCGCGGCAGCATAGGACAAGGTCGCGAAACGCACGGCATTGTCCTCGAACTCCGAACCGCTGGTGCTCACATACGGAGAGCCGTCGCGTTCGAACAATTCCTTGGACAACAGGATGTAGATCGGCAAACCGTCGGACTGCTCCATGCGGCCGATATCGCAGGCCGGCAGGCCGGCATGCGCCAGCACGCGACCAACGATCTCCACCTTGCCTGCGCGCGCCAGCACGGCGCGGTAACCAGGAATCAGCACACGCACGTCGTAACGATGGCGCAACGCGCGCGGCAATGCCGCAGCCACATCGCCCAGCCCGCCGGCCTTGATGAAATCGGCCATCTCCGACACCACGAACAAGGCCCCACGGGTATCGGCCAACGCCACCGGCACGCGCTCGTGGTGGCGGATGAAGCGCCCACGCGCATCGCGCGGGCGCACGCTTTGTTTGAGCGCCGTGGGAATCAGCGTGCTGCGCTCTAGGCGCGCGGGCGTGGCGTGAAGCGGCATCATGGCAACCATCTAGGCGTCCGTCGTAACGTGGGGATGAGACGGAAAAACGGCGAAGCGAATACCGTCGCCTGCTGACCCAGCCAGACGACCTACAACCAGAGTGAACGAAAGCGACGCGCTTGCTCCACGTCGCCCTTGCGAATGAATCTACACCTCGTACAAATAAAAAATGCGTGAATACGTGCTGACTTTTATGCGACACACCACATTCCATTAAGCACGCGCGCCCTTGCACAGCGGCATAAGCACGCATTGCAGGTTGATGACATCCCCAACGTGGTGCGCATGCACCCAAATACATCACCATGCACCGCATGCGCGCATTGCGGCCGCGGTCGCCATCATCTGCCTGAGTGATTCATCCCCGACAGCAAGACAGAACTCCTCGTTGTTCTGTTGAGTGCCTCGACCGGACGCACGAGGCACAGGGCTCAAGCCACCTAGGCGAGCGCCGATAAGAAGGCGTTAGCCCTACTTGGTTCCGAGATTTGGCGTATGGCCGATCAGCCCGAACACTCCGGCCGCTCCCGTAGCGGCCTGCGCCGTCTATTGCCGTGGGGCAGCGGTGGTGCCGACGTGCGCACAGCCGCCGTGGTGCCGGCTGTGCGGGCGTCAGAGCGCAACGGCGACGGCCTGGCCGCCCATCAACTGGTGCCGGCCAAAACCAGGGCTGGCCATGACCCGGCCGCCGCCACCGCCCTGCTGATGCATCTGTTCGCCCATGCCGCCCATCCGGAGGCCTTGCTGCTGGCGTTCGCCGAAGGCATCGCCAGCCTGCATGGCGAGCTCGGCGATATGGGCGTGCGCCTGCGCACGGCCTACACGGCCGGCGATTGGCTCGGCTACGGGCGCGCCCTGCGCCAACTGATCGACAAATACATCCGCACCATCGACATCGCCGATTCGCTGGCCGAGGGCCGTACCGAGGCCGAGCAGTTGCGTGACCTGCTGCGTCACGCCCTGGGCAGCTCGCTGGCCACGCTGCTGCAACGCAGCCCGGAACTGGCCGACGAGGCGCAGACCCTGGCATCGGCGCTGCGCCACTGGCGCCCCGGCCACGAACTGATCACCCTGGAACAGCGGCTGCGCGAGCTGACCCATCAGATCGGCCTACGTGCCGAGGATGCCAGCGAGCAGCAGAATCTGCTGCTGGGCCTGTTCGACCTGCTGCTGGAAAACGTCTGCGAACTGCTCGACGACCGCAGCTGGCTGCAGGGCCAGATCTCGGTAGTCCGCCAGCTGATCGCCGGGCCGATGGACGTCGGCTCGATCGAGCAGGCACGCGGCACGCTGCGCGAGGTCATCTACAAGCAAGGTCTGCTCAAGCAGGGCATCGCCGAGTCCAAGACCGCAATGCGCGAAATGATGGTGTCCTTCGTCGACCGGCTCGATGGCATGGCCACCAGTACCGGCGCCTACCACGATCGCATTGCCGGCTATTCCCAGGCGATCGGCGACGCTCGCAGCATCCCGGACCTCAATCGTCTGCTGCAGGACCTGTTACAGGACACCGCTGGAGTGCAGGCCCAGGCCCTGGCGGCCCGCGACGAACTGGTCGATGCGCGCCGCCAGGTCGAGGACGCCGAGCAACGCATCGCCTCGCTCGAGCAGGAACTCAAGGACGTCGCCGGGCTGGTCCGCGAAGATCAGCTCACCGGGGCACTCAACCGGCGCGGTTTCGAAGAACTCTTCCAGCGCGAGGCCGCACGCACCCAGCGCGGCGGCCAGCCGCTGTGCGTGGCGATGCTGGACCTGGACGACTTCCGTCGGCTCAATGAAACCCATGGTCATGCCGGCGGCGACGCCGCGCTGCGCCACACGGTGGAGGTGGCCAAATCGGTGCTGCGCACGACCGATGCCATCGCCCGTTTCGGTGGCGAAGAATTCGTGCTGCTGATGCCGGACTCGACCATCTTCGAGGCCAGCGCAGCGGTGGTGCGATTGCAGCGGGCCCTGGCACAGCGCTCGCTGCTGCACGAGGACGTGCGGGTCTTCATCAGCTTCAGCGGTGGCGTGGCCCTGCGCCAGCCCGACGAAGCGCAGGACGAGCTGCTGCGGCGTGCCGACCGTGCCATGTACGACGCCAAGGCCGCCGGCAAGAACCGGGTCATCAGCGCCGACTAGCGCTGGCGCCCCCCCCGGACGGCGGTCTGCCGGGTTGGACGGAACTTGCGTCCCCGCCGACCCGCCACTGCTGGTCGGCGATGGACGAAGCCTGGCGCCGACGGTTCTTGGCGCCACACTGACCGGACCGGCGGCTAGCAGCGCCGCACGAGGCTGTGCAGTGAACGCGCCAGGCCAGTCCAACGCGCCTTACCCCCTTCAGTGCGCCGGCTTGTCACCACGCAGCTTCTGCACGGCGCTCACCGCAGCCAGCACCACCGCGCCGGCGATCACGCCGACCACCATATTGCCGAGCGCCTCGACCAGCCAGCCCAGCCCGCCTGCGGCCTTGGCCCAGTCCAGCACCAGGTGGTGCAACGCCGGAATGTTGTGGACCAGGATGCCGCCGCCGACCAGGAACATCGCCAGCGTGCCGGCCACCGAAAGGAACTTCATCAACCAGGGCGCGGCCACCAGCAAGCCGCGGCCAAGCGCGGCCACGCCGCCGCCCTTGCGGCTCAGGTACAGGCCCAGGTCGTCCAGCTTGACGATCGCCGCCACCAGGCCATAAACGCCAACGGTCATCGCCAGGGCGATCGCCACCAGCACCGCGACCTGCTGGCCGAACGCAGTGCCGCTCACCACGCCCAGCGACAGCACGATGATCTCGGCCGACAGAATGAAGTCGGTCCGGATGGCGCCCTTGACCTTGTCCTTTTCCATCGCCACCACGTCGACATTCTGGTCGGCCAGCGCACGGGTGCGCTCGGCATGGCGCTGGGCCTCGGCGTCGGCATCGTGCAGGAACTTGTGCGCCAGCTTTTCCACGCCTTCGAAGCACAGATAGGCGCCACCGAGCATCATCAGCGGCATCACCAACGGAATGGTGTAGCCGCGCCCGCGCAACCAGGCCTCCAGTGCGCTGATCGCCAGCGCCGCCGGCACCAGGATCGCCTTGTTGACCAGCGAGCCCTTGGCCACCGCCCACACCACCGGCAGTTCGCGGTCGGCAGTCACGCCGGTCACCTGCTGCGCGTTGAGCGCCAGGTCGTCGCCCAGCACGCCGGCGGTCTTCTTGGCTGCGACCTTGGTCAGGATGGACACATCGTCCAACAGCGTGGCGATGTCGTCGAGCAGGGTGAACAGGCTGGCTCCGGCCATGCGAGAGAGTCCTTCGTGGGTGGCGGGGGATTCTCGCCGATTCGCGCCGGCTTGGGTGTGTTGGCGCGGCATGACGGCGACCGTCCAATGCCTGCCCCGGCGCGTCGCTACACGGGCGGATTCACCGCGCCACGACCCCGCGCTGGCCACACTGGCGACCAGCAGCGACCCGGAGATGGCCTTGAGTCCCAACGACACGCAACGCACCGCGGGCTCGACCGCGATACCGGCAGACCCTGCCGTGGTCGGCGGCATGAGTCGGCGCACGCAGATCCTGCGTCTGCTGCTGCGCTATCGGGGTTCGGGCGTGTTTGCCGGCATGAACCTGGACCCGGCTGCGGTCAACGAATACGAAGTGCCGGCCGAAGGGACCCCCGATCAGTTCGTCGCCGATCTGGAATCCTTGGGGCCCACCTTCGTCAAGCTGGGCCAGATGCTGTCCACCCGCCCGGACATCGTGCCGCCGGAGTTCGCCACCGCGTTGGAGCGAATGCAGGAGAACACCAGCGCCGTGCCGGTGGAACGCATCCGCCAGATCATCGAAGACGAGTTGGGCGTGGCGGTCAACAAGGCCTTTTCCCATTTCGATCCGGTGCCGCTGGGGTGCGCTTCGCTGGCGCAGGTGCACCGCGCCGCGTTGCGCGATGGCACGCCGGTGGCGATCAAGGTGCAGAAGCCCGAGGTGGCCGCGCAGGTGCGCTCGGACCTGGAGGTCCTCAAGAGTTTCGCCAACGCCGCCGACCGCTTGACCGGGATCGGCCGACGCATCCGCTTCGCCGACTGGCTGGGCGAATTCGGCAAGACCCTGCGCGCCGAACTCAACTACGAAGCCGAGGCGGAGACCCTGGTGCGCTTCGGCGAGCATCTCAAGCCGTTTCCGTTGCTGTGGGTGCCACAGCCGGTCTGGGATCTGAGCAGCCGCAAGGTACTGACCATGCAGCTGGCCGAAGGCGTGCGGGTCGACAAGATTTCCGGTTTGCGCCGCACCGAGCAGCCGATGGACGAGCTCGCCGGTGCGCTGGTCAAAGGGTATCTGGACCAGATGTTCGTGCACGGCGAGATCCATGCCGACCCGCATCCGGGCAATCTGCGCGTGCTGCCCGACGGACGCCTGGCCATCTTCGATCTCGGCATGGTGGCGCACGTGCCGCCGCGCCTGCGCGAGCGCCTGTTGAAGCTGCTGTTCGCCGCCGTCGATGGCCGTGGCGAGGAAGTGGCCGAGGAGACCATCGCCCTCAGCACGCGCCTGGAGGACTACGACGAAGAGCGTTACCTGCGCGAAACCGGGCAGATGATCGCCCGCTACGCCGCCCACGACGCCACCTCCGAAGGGCGCGTAGTGCTCGACCTGGTGCGGATCGCCACGGCCACCGGCCTGCGCACGCCACCGGAGCTGAGCCTGCTGGGCAAGACGCTGCTGAATTTGGAAGGCGTCTGCCGCACGTTGTCGCCATCGCTGGATACGCGGCGCATCGTCGAACGGCACCTGCAACACGTCATGCGTGCGCGGCTGAAGAAGTCGATGTCGGCCGCCAATCTCGCCAGCGAGGCGATGGAGCTGCAGCATCTGCTGCGCGAAGGCCCGCGCCGCATGTCCGACATCCTGTCGCTGGTGGCGGAAAACCGCATGCAGATGCGGGTCACCGGGCTGGAAGAATCGCATTTGATGGAGAGCCTGCAGAAGATCGCCAACCGCGTCGCGGCTGGCATCGTCACCGCCGCGCTGATCCTGGCTTCCTCGCAAATGATGCGCATCGAGACCGGACTGACGCTGTGGGGCTATCCGGCGATCGCCATGGTGCTGTTCCTGCTGGGCGTATTTCTCGGCCTGGGCATCGTGATCAGCGCGCTGCTGTTCGATCGACGCGTGCGCGCACGCGAGGAGCGCGGCCACCGCTGAGGCCGCGTTGGCAAGACGCAGTGGCGGCCGCTTGCTGGCAGCCCGCTGCGCCGCGCCCAACATCAACAAACATTTCAGTTAGCTTCGCCGCGGCATAGTCGGTCATCCGGGTGTCACAGTGTTGGTTGTGGCGCGCGGGACATGGCGAGCGCGATATGGCGCAGGCTCGTCCCATTTCCCTCGGACGCTGCGCATGCATTGGATTCTGCTGTTGTCGTTGCTGGTGTTGCTGTGGTTGTTGTTGGCCTCGCCGCGTCTGGCCTGGCTCAAGGCGGGCCTGTTATCGCTGTTGTTGTTGCTGCTGAGCGCCTGGGGGCTGGTCGACCGGCTGAGCGGCGACGGCATCAACGCTGCCACGCTTTATCACCTGCGCGCCGATATGGAAGGCGCCGGTGTCAGCGATTTCTCTGGCTACATCGCCGCCTTTGTCGGCATGGTGCTGCTCTCGCTCAGCCCCTTGCTGTTGTTGCGCGTGCGCCACTTTGGTCGCCCCCGTGACGGCAGCGCCGTCTTTGTGGCCTTTCTGGCGATGTGGGTCGTCGGCCTGGTCGCCAGCCCGCTGTATCGCGATGGCAAGCGTCTGTACTCCCAATGGCGCCCGGTGGATTACGCCACCGTCGTGCCGGAATACCAGATCCCGCAGCAGCCGCTGCAGAAGCGGCGCAACATCGTGTGGATCTACGGCGAGAGCCTGGAGCGCACTTACTTCAACGAGCAAGTCTTTCCTGGGTTGATGCCCAACCTGCAGCACCTCGCGCGCCAAGGCGTGGATGTCCGCAATCTCGCTTCGGCAGAGGGCAGCGGATGGACCATTGCCGGCATGGTGGCCTCGCAATGCGGCGTACCGTTGACGGCCGCGCCCGGCGACGAAAACAGCATGGACCGGATGGAACGCTTTCTGCCGGAAGCGCGATGCCTGGGCGACTATCTGCAGGAACAGGGCTACCGCAATCACTATGTCGGCGGCGCCGACGCCAGCTTCGCCGGCAAGGGCCGCTTCCTGTCCAGCCATGGCTACGACGTGGTGCAGGATGTGCATCACTTCCGTAACAAGGGGGTCGCTCCGCGGCATTTCTCCGCCTGGGGCGTGCACGACGACGTCCTGCTGGAAGACGCCTGGGACAGCTTCCTCACGCTGTCGCGCGCCGGCCAGCCGTTCATGCTCACGACCCTGACCATGGACACTCATCATCCGGCCGGTCACCTGCCGGTCGCCTGCAGGAACGAGCGCTATCAGAGCGCACTGGGCGACATCGGCATGCTGCACGCGATCAAGTGCAGCGACCGCCTGATCGGCGAGCTGGTGCGGCGCATCCGCAGCAGCCGCTACGGCGCCAATACGGTGATCGTGGTGGCGTCGGACCACCTGGCGATGCCGAACGATCTCAGCGACGTGCTGGCCACGCAGCAACGCGAGAACCTGCTGCTGTTTCTGGGCAAGGACATCGCGCCACGTCAGCTGGTGGCGCACGCCGGCAGTACGCTCGACTCCGGTGCCACCCTGCTGCAATTGCTGGAGCCGGGCATGCGTACGCTGGGCTTCGGGCGCTCGTTGCTGGCGACCGATCGCACGCCCAGCGCCAGCGCAGCGGCCGTACGCGAAGACGGCAAGGACTATCCACGTTACCTGGCGTATGCGCGTACCCTGTGGACCGGTCGCAGCACGCGCCTGCTGCGCGTCAACGGCAATGGCGATGTCGTGGTCGGCGTCCAGCAAGTGCGTCCACCGGTGCTACTGGAATACGACGACGACAGCAATCTGCAGACCGTCTACCTTGAAAACACCTCACGCCAGTTCGATCGCAGCCCAAGCAAGGGCACGCTGGCCTACGTGGACCGCTGCACCGCCTTCGAGGACGGCTCGGCCGATGGCGACTGGTGCGCGCTGGTCGTGGATGCCGAGCAACGCATGAAGCTGTACCGGGATCCGGACCTCACTCGTGGCATCGCCATCGATGCACCGCTGCCACCGGCGGCTGCCGGGCCGCGTCCGCGCGTGCGGCAACCCATCATGTTGACCCAGGCCGCACGCCGTACCGAGGCCGGGCGCTACATGCTCGAGGTCTCTGCCAGGCGCCGACCGACGCGCGCGTTCTGGATCGAAGCGGTGTCCTCCGGGCGCAAGGTGGTGCTGGCCCAGCAATGGGTGGTGCCCGATGCGAGCGGACGTATCCGCATGCCGGTCGGCCTGGAGCATGCGGTGGACGATCTGGAAATCCGCGTCTGGCTGGACTACACCGAAGATGTCAGCGTCGACGACCTGGCGCTGGTCAAGGACGTTGCGCTTGCCGACCGTTCCTGAGTGGATGGTCAGTCCGGCGTCGCTACGACGTCCTGCCACGCAGCGCATCGCAACCGCCGAAGGCGTAGGCGTAGGCGTAGGCGTAGGATCGCATCCGAACAAACGGCATCTCGCCGGCATCGTCCAAGCACACGCAGCACGCACACCGACCCTGCCTGACCAAGGCGATGTATCCGCCGCTATCGCTTCATGACAGCCGACGCGCCCGCTGCCTGCACGCCATGCTCGACCAGCGTACGTCGCAGGATCAGCATGCCGATATGCAGCTCGTCGTTGCCGACGAAGCGGCCCACGTGCTGGCAGCCGCTCTCGTCCCGGTACTGGATCTGCGTCCGCGTGATGCGATAACGGCCGTGCTGCCGACGACCCGACCCTGCAGCGATGGTGATATAGCGGCCATCGGCCCGCAGCTGCTGCCGCAGGCCACCGTCGGCGCTCACCCACACGCCCAGATACGGATGCATCAGCTGCACCGCACCGGCGGGTAGATGTTGTCCGGCATCACTGCGGCCGGCAGCAGACAGCGTCGAGCGCGACTGGCGCGGCACCGCCGCGCCAGCCCCCAACGCCAGCGCAATGGCCAAGGCCATCCGCGCATCGCTCATCGCGTCGCTCGCGCTGAGGCACCGGCAGGCGCGCGGTCCAGCACCTCGCTGTAACGCACCAGGTCGAGAAAGGCATGCACCTCGACCGCACGACCTGCCTGCATGCGCAGGATCCACGCATAGCGATTGCGGTATTCGCCGCCATCGCGCAAGCGCGCCGCACCCTCCCACACCACGATGACATGATCGCCATCGGCCCAGACGTCCCAATGCAGCGGACGCAGCGGCGTGGCCAGTCGCTCGGCCAGGGGTTGCACCGCCTGCCTGACCAATGCCTCGCGACCACGCAGCGTCCCCGCGCGCGGCCCCGAACCTTCGATGGTCCACACCACCTCTGGCGAAAGCACGCGATCGAAGAAACTGCCGCGGCCCTCGGCCCAGCCGGCAAACGCAGCCTGCACGCGCTGCTTGTTGCAGGCTGCCGTCGGCATCGCCGCGTCGCCGCCGCAATCGCGCTCGGCCGCCGCCGCGGGCAAGGCCAGCGACAGCAAGAGCGCGCAGGCAGATGCCAGCCACCCACGTGGAAGAACAAAGATCTGCATCAGTGAGTCTCCGCGATCAGGCGCGCCGCTGCACGCTGGACGTTCCGTAAATCAGCTGCTGGGCCATCGGCCGACCGATGAAGCGCTCCGGGAAGATCGGTGCCGGCGTGCTGGCTTGTTGCAGCCGGTCCAACTGTTCCTGGCTGAAGACCACGTCCAGGGCACCGAAGTTGTCTTCGGCCTGTTGCACGGTGCGCGCGCCCACCAGCGGCGACACCACCGCCGGGTGTCGCAGCGTCCACGCCAGCGCGACCTGCGAGCGCGAGACGCCCAGTTCGTCGGCGACGCTGCCGGCGACATCGGCGATATCCAGCGCGCGTGCGTTGAGATGACCGGTGGAGGCGATGATGCCCTTGCGGCTGCCCGACACCTCGGCCGCATTGTCGTCGGACAGGTCCGCGCGGCTGTACTTGCCGGTCAGGATGCCGCCACCCAGCGGCGACCACGGCAGCACGCCCAAGCCCAGCGCCTGTGCCATCGGCATCAACTCGTGTTCGACCGTGCGCTCGACCAGGCTGTATTCGATCTGCAACGCGACCAACGGCGACCAGCCGCGCAGATCGGCCAGCGTTTGCATCTGCGCCACGCGCCAGGCCGGAGTATTGCAGATACCCAGATAGACGATCTTGCCGGCACGCACCAGATCATCGAGCGCGCGCATCACCTCTTCCGGCGAGGTGGTGAAGTCCCAGGCGTGCAGGTACAGCAGATCGATTCGGTCGGTGTCCAATTGCCGCAGACTGGTTTCCACCGACCGCAACAGGTTGAGTCGATGGTTGCCACCGGCGTTGATGTTGTCGGCCGCGCGCGCCATGGTGTACTTGGTCGCCAGCACGATACGTTCGCGCTTGTCCTTGATCAGTTGACCGACGATGCGTTCGGAAGCGCCATTGGTGTAATTGACCGAGGTATCGACGAAGTTGCCGCCGCGGTCCACGTAGGCATCGAAGATGCGTCCGGCCTCGCTGGCGTCCGCTCCCCAACCCCACTCCTGACCAAACGTCATCGTGCCCAGCGCCAGCGGCGAAACACGCAGGCCGGAGCGGCCGAGCAGACGGTAGCGGTCAAGCGACAGTGCCTGAGTCATGCAGTTTTCTCCTCTCACAAGATGCGTTGGCGCATCGAACGGGAACCACTGTGGCGTAGCCGGCAGCGCCACCGGTAGCTGCATCCTCCGGCATCCTTGCCCGATCGACCGAACGCTTCAGGTCGCTGAAGCAGCCGTCGTCGTGCTCGCCACGCGCATGCGAGCGGCTCGATCGCAGCGCCGATCGACGTCGTGGATGCCGCGTTGGAGTGCCGACACACCCGCTAGAGCGTGTGATGCACGTTGAGATGAGATGCGTTGGCTGTCAGCGGTGCGGAGCGGGTGCTGCGTGGCACCGGCTTGGCTGGCGCCAAGGCAAGCCGTGTGGCGCCGCTGCGCCGATGCCATCCACGGCTGTGTCCGGAACTCCAGCTCAGCAACGTGGCTGCGGACCTGTTCGAACAGGAAGTCGACATCGCCGTGCGCATGCATCCACCAGCCAGGATGCGCTGGTCGCGCGCAAGGTCGGTGCGATTCCGCCGGGCGTGTCCGCCCATCGCGACTATCTGGCCCGACGCGGTCTGCCAACGCGTGGCGAGGACGTGCTGGAACACGACCTGATCGGACCGGACCGCAGCCGCGCCGACCTGGCCGTCGGCAGGCTGTTGCATCCGCTGCTCACCCGCGATCGCCTGGCGCTGCGTAACGACAGCCATCCGGCGCGGTTGGCGATGGCCCGCGCAAGCCTGGGCATCGTGCTCGCGCAATGTCCGATCGCGCGGCAGGATCCGCAGTTGCAGCAGGTCCTGCCCGAGCTGGAACTGCCGGCGTTGAACACCAGGATCGTCACCCACGAAGACCTGCGTGAGGTGCCACGCGTGCGTGCCACCTTCGACCACCTGTGCGCGGCTGTTGACGCCAGCGCTGCGTCAGGGCGTCGCCTGGTCGCCGCCGTCTTCGTCCGAGCGCGCCACCGCCACCCCCGCCCGGCTGAAGCGAATCTCCTGCGGTGATTGCAGCGCGATGCCCTCGTTGGCCATGCCTTGCAACAGCGCAAAGAACAATTCGCTGCGCACCCCGTAGGCCTCGCGCGGGCTGCGCACATAGGCGAAGGAATTGAAGTTGACGTGGGCACCGGCCAGCGAATCGATGAAGACCGATGGCGCCGGATCGGCCAACACCTTGGCATGCGCCTCGAACAGGGCCAGCAGCATCGTGCGTACCCGCGCCACGTCGGTTTCCAACGGTACCGAGAACTGCAACTGCACCCGACCCAGCGGATTGGACAGAGTCATGTTGCGCACACTCTTGGTGATCAGCTCGGAGTTGGGCACGATCAAGGTGGAACGATCGCCGACCTGGATTTCGGTGGCGCGCACACTGATCCGCCGCACGTCGCCTTCCTGATCGCCGATCCGCACCCAGTCGCCGATCTTGACCGGCCGTTCGGCCAGCAGGATCAGGCCGGAAACGAAATTCTGCGTGATCGCCTGCAAGCCGAAACCGATGCCCACCGACAGCGCACTGAGCACCAGCGCGAGCCGCTGCAGATCCAGTCCCAGCGCCGTCAGGCCCCATACCACCACCACCAACCAACCGAGGTAGCGCGCCACGGTGCTGATCGAATGACGCGCACCGGCATCCAGATCGGTCTTGGGCAGATAGGTATTGACCAGCCATTGCTGCACCACGTGCACCACGCCCATGCCGAGCAGCAGCACCAGCAACGCGCGCGCGACGTCGGCGGGAGTGATGGTCAGTTGCTTGCCGATGGCGATGCCGTGCGACACCGTATCCAGCCAGCCGTTGATGACGGTGAGATTGGCGCCGAACGGCGTCAGCAAGGCGGCGATGCCCAGCAACACCAGCATCACCCGCAAGACCGCCGAACTCAACAAGCCCACTTGCACCAGCCGGCCGCTGCCCATACCCAGCGCGTGCGACAGCGCCCGGCTGAAACGCCCTTCCGGTTTGAACAGCCAGCTGGCCAGGTCGTCGACGAACATCGTCAACAGCCCGAGCAGGCTGCAGATCAGCGTGATCCAGATGATCTGCAGGGTAATGAACAGCGCCAGGTTGATGTAGCCGACCAGCGCCGACAGCAACGCCGTGATCACCGCCAGGTGGCCCAACAGGCGGATCAACACGATGACGCCGCCCCCGCGCGAGACCACCGGCGGCGGCTCGCCGCTGTCCGGATCGGTCGCGCCGGCACTGGCCGCGCGTGCGCGCAGCGACAGACTCAAGCCCGCCAGCGCGGACAGGATCAGCCCGGCGTACAGCACTGCCGTGGTCGCATCGACAGCGGTGCGCAAGGCATCGCTGCTGCGCGCCACATCGTTGATCCGGATCGCCAGCCCGCTGACCCAACTCACCGCGGCCGTGGCCAGGCAATGCATCCGCAAGCGATCGACCGTGCCGTCGTCCAACGCGAACAAGCGCCAGCTCGGCAGGCGTTTCATCAACAGGCTGGCGCTGAGCGAACCGATGAAGGCGGCAATGCAGCTGATGAACACGAATGCCGTCAGCACGTCGTCCACCGGCTTGGGCAGTTCGCCAGCCGCGCGCAGGCTTTCGGCCAGGACTGCCGCCGCCAAGCCCAGGGTCAAGGTGCCTACCAGCAGGAACCACAGCGCCAGCCCCGAGCGCCGCAGGCGCCCGCCCGGTGCACGCGAGGCCGCATAGCGCCGCCCCAGGTGGCGCAGGAAGATCCGCAGCGGGAACGCCAGCACCAGCGCTATTGCCACGCCGATCAGCACTTCGACACCCGCACTACGTGCGGTCTGCAGCGCCTGCGCGCCCTGCGCAGACAAACCGAGCAGGCGCTCCTGATCGTCTGGCCATTGCTGCGCCAACGCGCTCCACAATGCCGGCGACAGCGGCGACGGTGCGCGCGTGGACAGCCGCTCACTGAAGCGCCGTGCACGTGCACGCTCCAGACGGTCGGATAGATCGGCCGCGTTCTGCGCCATCAGATTGGCACGCTTGACCTCCGCGTCCAGGGCATCGCGTTCGCGCTGCAGGGCACGTCGCTGGCTGCGCAGGTCGGGCGGATCGCTGCTCTGTTCTTCGCCGAGCGGCTTGAGCCGTTGGTCGACCTGCTGGAACACCGGCTCGAGCGTGCGCCCCAGATCCTGCGCCTGCCGTTGCGTGTCCAGCACGCTTTCGGCCAGCTGCTGCAATTGCTCGTCATTGGCCTTGTCCAACGCGCCTTCGGCCTGCTTCAGCACTTTCTGGCTGTCGTCCAGCTGCGCCTGTGCCTTGTCCAGCAGGGCATCGGTATCGTCCTCCTGCGCCCATGCAGCACCGCTGCAGACCAGCAGCAGACAGGCAAGCAGCCACAAGCGCGGCACCACGGCGCAGCAACGACGCATAACAGAGCGATTCACGGACACAGGCGGGCGGGAACGGGCGCGGCAGGCCGCAGTGGGCGCATCTTAAGCCACGGCCTGGTGCCGCTTACATCTGCCCGCGCCACCCGGTCAGCCGGCTTTGAAACTGCCCGCCGTCAGGCCCGGCTGGGCCGCAGGCAGCGCGTTGAACAAGACGACCGCAGGGGCCGCGCAGGCGGGCGCACTGCCTGCGGCGATGGGCTCGCGGGCTGTGCCTTGTCTATATCGTCCATCACCGTAAGTTCCGGGCCATCGGGCGCTTCCGGCAGGTAGCAAGGGGAGACAGTCGGCGCCTGTGACTGCGCGCCGCGGCGGCCGCGCGCCTGCACTGCCGGCGCAGAGGGCGCGCCCATCTTGCATCTTCCAGGTGGAGGCGCCGCTTGGCCGATGTATCAGTCCATTCGCTGTGCGATGGCGAGGGTCCCGAAGACCTGGTCCGTGCCCCTAAGCTGGATCTGAATGCAGCACGGCCTGTCACCCCATACCCACACCGCGCTGTCGCAGAATCGGGTCACTGCTGCGGCACACGCAGCAGCCGACTCGCGAAGGAGACCCCTATGCAGATTCAGATCCAGACCGACAACCACGTCCCGCACGATCCGTCCGTCGTGCAGCATGTCGAGAAGACCTGCTCGGCGCAGTTGGCGCACTTCGCCAACGACATCACCCGCGTGGAAGTGCACCTGCGCGACGAGAACGGCCAGCGCGGTGGAGCGGCGGATCGCACCTGCAGTATCGAGGCCCACGTGGCCGGCCTGCCGCCGATCGCGGCGACCAACAGCGCCGAGACCACCGCGGCGGCAGTGACCGGCGCAGCGCGCAAGCTGCGCAGCGCCATCGAGAGCGCGCGCGGCAAGCAACACGCCCGCTGAGGCGCGGCGCAAGCTACGACCCACGCGCCAATCACGAGTCGGCCCGCCTGCAGTGCTGCTGCAGGCGGGCCGATGCGTTTGGGGAAGATGGCGCGCCCGGAGGGATTCGAACCCCCGACCAATGGCTTCGGAAGCCACTACTCTATCCGGCTGAGCTACGGGCGCGTGGCCGGCCATTATGCCAGAACTGACAGCGCGGGTGAGGACCAATGCGCAGACGCGCCGATCCGTCTCGCCTGCCACCAGCTCGGTCTGCGGCCCCATGGTCTCATTCTGATGCGCAGACAACTGTCGCGAGGGCGCCCCGCCTCCTCCCACATGGCCGCCCCACAGCCGCGCTGCTACCCTTGCGCGATGAGCAAGCAAGGCCTGGAACACGCGCCCGCCGCGCCGGCATCGCGCTGGAGCGAGCGGCTGGGACAGTATTGGAAGCTGGTCCGGGGCGACCGGCCGATCGGCAGCCTGCTGCTGCTGTGGCCGACCTGGTGGGCGCTGTGGCTGGCTGCCGGGGGGCTTCCGCCGTGGTGGACCTGGTGCGTCTTCACCGCCGGCGTCTGGTTGACCCGCTCGGCCGGCTGCGTGATCAACGACTATGCCGACCGCTGGCTGGACCCGCACGTGGAGCGCACCCGCGGCCGCCCCCTGGCCACCGGAGCCGTCTCCGGCCGCGAGGCCCTGTGGGTCTTCGTGGTCCTGATGCTGGTGGCGTTCGGCCTAGTGCTGAGCCTGAACTGGTTGACCGTGGCGCTGAGCGTGCCGGGCCTGTTCCTGGCCGCCAGCTACCCCTACCTGAAGCGCCACACCCACCTGCCGCAGGTCTATCTGGGCATGGCCTTCGGCTGGGGCATTCCGATGGCCTTCGCCGCCGTGCAGAGCAGCGTGCCGCTGCTGGCCTGGCTGCTGTACGCCGCCAACATCCTCTGGTCCACCGCCTACGACACCTGGTACGCCATGGTCGACCGCGACGACGACCTGCGGATGGGCAGCAAGTCCACCGCCATCCTGTTCGGCCGCTACGACCTCATCGCCCAGGCGGTGCTGTATGCGCTGATGTTCGTGCTGCTGACCGCAGTGGGCTGGCGCGCCGGCCTGGGGGCCGCCTACTGGGCCGGTCTGGGCACATCGGTGCTGCTGGTGGCCTACGAGTTCCGGCTGGCGCGTCATCGCGAGCGCGCCGCCTGCTTCCGCGCCTTCCTGCACAACAACTGGGTCGGCCTGGCGATCTTCGTCGGTATGGCAGTGGCACTGGCGCTGCGCTGAGCTGAGCTGAGCGCAGATGTCATGGACGGCAGCAGCGAGTGAGGGCGCGGCCTGGGTTTGAGTGGATCGGTTGGCAATCTCTCGGTTGGGCCTGAGATCAGGAACGGTACGGTTCGGGTCGGCGGATCGATCGAGGACCACGTTGCCGTTGCGCGGCGCGCATCCAGCCGACGAGGCCCGCAGCATGCGCTGCGATCAGCTGCTTGAGGTCGAGAGCGGAGACATCGCCGATCGCGGCGAGCGTGTCTGTGCCGTCCCCGCAGACGACATCGCCGGCATCCAAGTCGCGCTGTCCTCCCCCATCAACGCCAACGCGCCGCTCATGGCACCCGTGCGCAGACCCACGCATCCACCCGTTGCACGCCCGCGCGCCGCAGCGCGCGGGCGGCCGCATGCAGGGTGGCTCCGGTCGTCATGACATCGTCGACCAGCGCCACGTGGTTGGGCAGCGGCGTGCGCGCACTGAACGCATCGCGCAGGTTTCGCTGGCGCTCGGTCGCGTCCAGCTCGGACTGTGGCGTGGTCGCGCGGACCCGCGTCAGCACCGGCAGGCACGGCAGGCGTAGCGCCCATGCCAACGGCCGCGCCAGTTCCAGCGCCTGGTCGTAACCACGCTGCCGCAGCCGTCGACGATGCAGGCTGACCGGCACCAGCGCCTGTGGGCGAGGCAACCCCGCGCAACGCTGCGCCATCAACGCGCTGAGCGTACGACCGGCGGCCAGATCATGGTGAAACTTGAAGCGCCGCAGCAGCCCATCCACTGGCCAGCAATAGGTGAAGCAGGCATGCACCTGCTGCAGCGGCGGCGGACGTTGCAGACAGGATCCGCACAGCGCAGGCCCGTCGTGCGCAAACAACGGCGATGCGCAGCAACGACAGGCCGGCCCGTGCTCCGGCAGTGCGGATCGGCACGCCGGACACAGATCGCCTTCGCCACCGCCGGGATCGGCGCAGACCACGCAGACCGGCGGCAGCAACAGGCGCAGCAGCTGTCGCGGCCACCCGTAAACCGACCCCCGCGCACCGAAGTTGACAGGCTCGTCCATGCTCACCAGACTGCCTGGCTTGCAAGCCGCTGACCGTCAGGAAACCCCGATGTCTGTTGTCCGCCATGACTGGACCCGCGAGGAAGTGCAGTCCCTGTTCGCCCTGCCCTTTCCCGAACTGCTGCACCGTGCCAGCGCCGTGCACCGCGCGCATTTCGACCCGGCCGAGGTCCAGGTGTCCACCTTGCTGTCGGTGAAGACCGGTGGCTGTCCGGAAGATTGCGCCTACTGCCCGCAAGCGCAGCGCTACGACACCGGCGTGAGCGCGCAGAAGCTGCTGGAGACCGATGCCGTGGTCGCCAAGGCCCGCCAGGCCAAGGCCGCCGGTGCCTCGCGCTTCTGCATGGGCGCGGCCTGGCGCTCGCCAAAGGATCGCGACATTCCCAAGGTCGCGGCGATGATCCGCGAGGTCAAGGCGATGGGCCTGGAAACCTGTGCCACCCTCGGCATGCTCGATGCCGAGCAGGCGCGTGCGCTCAAGGATGCCGGCCTGGACTACTACAACCACAATCTGGACACCGCGCCGGATTACTACGACTCCATCATCCATACCCGCCAGTACCAGGACCGCCTGGACACGCTGGGGCATGTGCGCGACGTCGGCCTGAAGACTTGCTGCGGCGGCATCGTCGGCATGGGCGAAACCCGCGACCATCGCGTCGGCCTGCTGCTGGCCCTGGCCACCCTGCCCGCGCATCCGGACTCGGTACCGATCAATCAACTGGTGCAGGTGCCTGGCACCCCACTGCACGGCACCGAGCAACTGGACCCGTTCGAGTTCGTCCGCATGATTGCGGTCGCCCGCATCACCATGCCGCGCTCGATGGTGCGCCTGTCGGCCGGCCGCGAAGCGATGAGCGACGAACTGCAGGCCCTGTGCTTCCTCGCCGGCGCCAACTCGATCTTCTACGGCGAGAAACTGCTCACCACCGGCAACCCGGATACCGAGCGCGATCAAGCACTGTTCCAGCGCCTGGGCCTGCGCCCGATGCAGATCACCGTCGATGCCGCAGATCACGATCACCCCGGCACGGTGCATGCGGATATCACCTGCAAACTGACGCACGAACACGCCGCCTGACGCAGGGCGGGTTCGGATTCATTACCCTACCTGGCAGGCACCGGCCTGCGCCGATTGCTGACACATCGGCGCGGGGCCGCATCCGTGCTTTGCCGCCCATCCCGAGCACTGGATGGCTCAACCGGCATCACGAGGCAACCCGTAAGCTCCCCCGTCAAGCAGGCACTTCAAAAGTAGAACTTTCGGCGTGCTTGTTGCGGTACTCGACCGGGGTCATTCCGCCGAGCGAATCATGGGATCTTGCTTCGTTGTAGTCGATCATCCACCAGTGGGCGGCTT
>NZ_NSET01000027.1 GCF_009192945.1 Xanthomonas maliensis
AGCTGTGCCAGTACGCCACTGCAAAACGCAGGTGCTCGGCCATCGTCTTCTCGCCGATGCGCTTGTTGGCATCGTAGACCTTGAAGGCCAGCGGGTTGTCCGAGTCGCGGCCTTCGAAGCCGATCTTGCCGATGCCGGGGAAGTATTCCTTGGCGCCGATGAAAACGGTGGTGCTCATGCGAACGGACTCCTGCAGGGTGAGGGAAGGCTCAGGATCTGGTCGTGCCGCGCGATCGGTCAGGCCAGTGCCGCACCGCCCGCCATGCGGCTGTCGTCCCGCCAGTACCCGCATGGCGGCGCCGGTCATGGTAGCGCTACCAAACGAACGTCTTAAAAAAGCCGCGCCGTGGAGCGAAGCCGGGGAACGTACCGATTCCAGATGAACTGTGCATCGACTTTACCCAGCCCGTCGGCGAAAGGCTTGCTGCGCTGCGAAACAGTGGCCGATGGAACCATTCGCCCGACCGCACGCAAGCGGTGTCTCAGCGCAGCACGCACACCGGCATCCAGCCAGCAGCGCTGCCGCGCTCAGGCGTCTTGCCGCTTGCCCTATGCATGCCGGTGCAGGCGGCCAGGGGGCTACAATGGCGGGCTTATGACTGCCGTCCTGCCGCTGCCGCGCCCCCTGGCCGATCCTGTATCGCGCGCGCCGCGTGCGCGCCTGCAGGGCGAGCAGGCGCAACTGGCGCAACGCCTGCGGCGCCAGGTCGGGCAGGCGATCGCCGACTTCCAGATGCTCGAGGCGGGCGACAAGGTGATGGTGTGTCTGTCCGGCGGCAAGGACAGCTATACCTTGCTGGATATGCTGCTGCAGTTGCAGCGCAAGGCGCCGGTGCCGTTCACCTTGCTGGCGGTGAATCTGGACCAGAAGCAGCCAGGCTTTCCGTCCGAGGTGCTGCCCGCCTATCTGCAGGCCTTGGGCGTGCCGTACCAGATCATCGAACAGGACACCTATTCGGTGGTCAGCCGGGTGATCCCGGCCGGCGGCACCCTGTGTTCGCTGTGCTCGCG
This sequence comes from Xanthomonas maliensis, assembly GCF_009192945.1. Taxonomy (GTDB): domain Bacteria; phylum Pseudomonadota; class Gammaproteobacteria; order Xanthomonadales; family Xanthomonadaceae; genus Xanthomonas; species Xanthomonas maliensis. The sequence continues at coordinate 1,012 of NZ_NSET01000027.1, forward strand.
ATTGCGTCGCGGTGCCCTGTATGCCTTCGCCCAGGCCAATGGCGTGACCAAGATCGCCCTGGGCCATCATCGCGACGACCTGGTGACCACGTTCTTCATGAACCTGTTCCACCACGCCCGGCTGGCGGCGATGGCGCCCAAGCTGCGCAGCGACGACGGCCAACACGTGGTGATCCGCCCGCTGGCCTACGTGCGCGAAGCCGATATCGCCGCCTACGCGCAGGCGCGTGCGTTTCCGATCATTCCCTGCGACCTGTGCGGCAGCCAGGACAACCTGCAGCGCCAGCAGATCGCCCGCATGCTGCAGCAGTGGGACCGCGAGTCTCCCGGCCGGGTGGAGCAGATCGCCCGGGCGCTGGGCGATGTGCGGCCCGAGCAGCTGGCCGACCCGCGGCTGTTCGACTTCAGCCTGCCCGACGGCGCGCGCGCTGGTGCCGATGGCGCCGCGCAATCCGATTGATTCACCGCGCGCCAGCCTGGCGCGTGCCCCCTCCACGTTTGTTCTGGTTTGGTCCAACGCATGTTCTTTCGCAATCTCACCTTGTTCCGCTTTCCCACCACCCTGGACTTCTCGGAGATCGAGACCCAGTTGCCGCCGGTCCAGCTCAAGCCGGTCGGCCCGCTGGAAATGAGTTCGCGCGGTTTCATCTCGCCGTTCGGCCGCGACGAGCAGGAGGTGCTGTCGCACCGGCTGGAAGATTTCCTGTGGCTGACCGTCGGCGGCGAGGACAAGATCCTGCCTGGTGCGGTGGTCAACGATCTGCTCGAGCGCAAGGTCGCCGAGATCGAAGAAAAGGAAGGGCGCCGGCCGGGCGGCAAGGCCCGCAAGCGCCTGAAGGACGATCTGATCCATGAATTGCTGCCGCGCGCCTTCGTCAAGAGCTCGCGCCTGGACGCCATCCTGGACCTGCAGCACGGCTATATCGCCGTCAACGCGTCCAGCCGCAAGAGCGGCGAGAACGTGGTGTCGCAGATCCGCGGCGCGCTGGGCAGCTTTCCGGCACTGCCGCTCAATGCCGAAGTCGCTCCGCGCGCCATCCTGACCGGCTGGATCGCCGGCGAGCCCTTGCCCGATGGCTTGAGCCTGGGCGAGGAATGCGAGATGAAGGATCCGATCGAAGGCGGTGCGGTGGTCAAGTGCCAGCACCAGGAACTGCGTGGCGACGAGATCGACAAGCATCTGGAGGCCGGCAAGCAGGTCACCAAGCTGGCGCTGGTGCTGGACGACAATCTGTCCTTCGTGCTCGGCGACGACCTGGTGATCCGCAAGCTCAAGTTCCTCGACGGCGCGCTGGATCAACTCGAGCACAGCGAAGGCGACGGCGAACGGGCCGAGCTGGACGCCCGCTTCGCGTTGATGAGCGGAGAGCTGCGGCGGCTGTTCCTGTTGTTGGAAGGCGCGCTGAAGCTCAGCAAGGCCGAGGCCTGAGCCTTTCACCGGCTGACACATCGCGGCGCTATCCTTTGGGCATGTTCCGTCCCGTCCGCCGCCTGCTCGCGCCTCCCTCGCACATCGTCGAGCGCGATTGCGTGCGGCTGCAGCTGGAGGATCGCCAGGTCGAGGTGCTGCGCGTGCGCGACCCGCGCGCGCGCCGCATCAAGCTCAGCGTGGACGAGCGCGGCGCGCGACTGACCTTGCCGATGCGCGCCAGCCTGGCCGCTGGCGAGCGCTTCCTGCATGCACATTTGCCGTGGTTGAGCACGCAGCTGGCGCGCTACCAGCAGGTCGATGCGCTGCCGGCACTGGAGCGCGGTGCGCCTGGCTTGCTGCCATTGCGTGGTGCGCTGCTGCCGCTGCACTGGCACCAAGCACGCTATGCACGGGTGGAGGTCGACGCCGACGGCGCGCATCTGCATGTGCCGGCGCGCGTGAGCGATGCCGGCCTGCGGCGCACGTTGAAGGAGTTCTACGAGGCGCAGGCACGCGCCGATGTCGGCCGCTGGCTGCCGACCTATCTACCCGGACTGCCACGCGCACCGACGCGGCTGCGCTTCAAGGTGATGTCCTCGCAATGGGGGTCGCTGGCGCCGGACGGCACCGTGGCGCTGGACCTGGCCCTGGTGCTTGGGCGCGCGTCCGCCTTCGAATACGTGCTGGTGCACGAACTCTGCCATCTGCTGCAGGCCAATCACTCGCCGGCCTTCTGGGCCGAGGTGGAGCGACGCTGTCCGCACTGGCGGGACGAGCGCACGTATTTCCACGAGCATGGTCGCCAGTTGAAGGCGCAGCTGCGGCGTCTGTTGCAGGCCGGCTGAGGGCGAGGATTGGCGACGAGCGCTCGCCGTCGCTCCACCGATGCCGGCCTGGGCCGGCACCGCACGCTCAGGTGCGCAGGCTCGCCCAGAACGCGTCGATCACCGCCGCCACTGCGTGTGGCTGTTCCATGTGCACATGGTGGTTGCCCGGCAGCAGATGCAGCTGCGCGCCCGGCACCATGGCCACGCGATGATCGCGCAGCGCGGGCGGGAAGTACGGCTGCCCCGGGGTGGCGAAGATCACCTGGGTCGGGCAGGCGATGCCGGCCAACACCGCATCGATCTGCGCCTCGGTCATGCGGATGGCGGTCGGCAGGGTCAGCCGTGGATCGCTGCACCAGCTATAGCCGCCCTCCACCACACGCACGCCGCGTTCGACCAGCAAGCGCGCCGAGCCCTCGGTGAGCTGGTTGGCCATCATGCGTGCACGGACCGGCATCTCCATCGTCGGGAACACCCGCAACGGACGCTGCGCCAGCGTGCGTGCCGACGCCACCGCCTCGCGCAGCCGCTTGGCGGTGGTGGCGACCGGCTCGGCCAGCGCGCCCAGCGCTTCGATGGCGACCAGCGAGGCGATCCGCTCCGGCGCGGCCGCGGCCAGCAGGCTGGCGATGCCGCCGCCCAGCGAATGCCCCAGCAGGTCGAAGCGCTCCCAGCCCAGGGCGTCGGCGACCAGCAGCAGGTTGCCGAGTGCGCTGGCCAGGGTGTAGTCGGCCCCCACCGGCAGCCAGGCGCTGTGGCCGTGGCCAGGCAGGTCCAGCAAGACCAGGTCCATGTCGGCGGTCTGCAACTGCGCGCTCAGCGGCAGGAAGCTGGCGGCGTTGTCCAGCCATCCATGCAGGGCCAGCACGCGACGCGTTCCGCGTGTGCTGCTGCGCAATCCGCTGAGCGTGCCGATCGGCAACGCGCAGGTGAACGGCTCCAGCCTCACGCGCGACTCGCCACGGCGGCCAGCGCCTGCGCGTGCGCGGGGCTGTCGTTGAGGCAGGGGATGTAGCTGAGGGTGGCGCCGCGCTCTGCCAGCGTCTCGGCAAACCCCAGCGCCACTTCCTCCAGCGTCTCCAGGCAGTCGGTGGCAAAGCCCGGGCAGACCAGGTCGAAGCTGCGGACGCCGCCTTCGGCCAACGCCCACAAGGTGGGCTCGGCATACGGCTGCAACCAGCGCTCGGACCCGAAGCGCGACTGGTAGCCCATCTTCCAGGCCTCGGCCGGCAGCTCCAGCGCCGCGGCGATCGCCTGCGCACTGCGCTCGCATTGCTGCGGATAGGGATCGCCGGCGTTGGCCACCCGCTGCGGCAGGCCGTGGAAGGAGAACATCAGCAGCTCGCTGCGGCCATGCGCCTGCCAATGCGCGCGGATCGAATCGGCCACCGCCGCGACCCAGCCGCGGTCTTCGGCGTAATCGGAAATCAGCGCGACTTCGACCTGCGGCGCGCTGCGCTTCCAGGCGTCGACCACGTCCTGGATCGAGGCCGTGGTGGTGGTGGAATACTGCGGATACAGCGGCAATACCACGATGCGGCGGATGCCACGCCCGCGCAGGGCATCCAGCGCCTTGCGCAGCGCCGGCTCGCCATAGCGCATCGCCCAGGCCACCTGCCAGTCGGGCATGACCTGCTGCAGGCCGTCGGCCAGGCGACGGGTGTAGACCGCCAGCGGCGAGCCTTCCGGCAACCACACCTTGGCGTACTTTGCCGCCGACTTGGGACCGCGGATCGGCAGGATCACCCCGTACAGCAGGGGCTTCCAGAACAACGGCGGGATCGCCACCACGCGGCGGTCGCCGAGGAACTCGGCCAGGTAGCGCCGCACGGCCGGTGCGGTGGGCGATTCGGGCGTGCCCAGGTTGACGACCAACAGGGCGGTATCGGGGGAAGTGTCCATGTGGGCATTCTGGCAGAGGCGGCTGTCGCTGCCGACTACAGCGTGTCGATCGCCGCCATTGCCGGCCTCTTGCCACCCCTGCTGCGCTCACCACCGATTCATTGCGGCGCGACTAACGTCCCGCCAGTGCTTTATTGTTGCCCGATCGTCCCCTGGAGCTTGTCATGCCTCGTCTGCCACGCCTGGCCTTGTTGTTGTCGCTGACCCTCGCCGCCGGGCATGCCGTGGCCGGACCGGAAGAAGACCAGCGTGCGCGCAACGCGGTGCGTGTGCTCAACGAAATCATGAAGATTCCCGAGCAGGCCATTCCCGACAAGCTGCTCGACGAGGCGCGCGCCATCGTGGTGATCCCGGACACGCTCAAGGCCGGCCTGGTGATCGGTGGTCGCCGCGGCCACGGCCTGATGTCGGTGAAGAACGCCGACGGCAGCTGGTCGCAGCCGGTGTTCGTCAAGCTCACCGGCGGCAGCATCGGCTTCCAGGCCGGCGTGCAGTCCTCGGATGTCGTGCTGGTGTTCCGCAACGACCGCAGCCTGGACAACATCGTCAACGGCAAGTTCACCCTGGGCGCCGATGCCGGCGTGGCCGCCGGTCCGGTCGGCCGCAATGCCGCCGCCGCCACCGACGGCCAGCTCAAGGCAGAAATCTGGTCGTGGTCACGCGCGCGCGGCCTGTTCGCCGGCGTGGCGCTGGATGGTGCGGTGCTGCAGATCGACGACGAAGCCGACCTGAATGCGTATGGCAGTGGCAGTACGCCGCGCATGATCTTCGAAAGCCGTACCGGCGAGCGTCCGTCCACCGATGTGGTCGCCTTCCGCGACCGCCTGGAAGAAGTGACCTACGCGGCGCGCAACAACCGCCGCGATGGCGACGAGGCGCCGGCACCGATCGCCGTGCATCCGCCGGTGACACCGGCGCAGCAGGGCGGCAGCACGCCGCCGCCGCCGGCCGAGGCCAGTACCCAGCCGATGCAGTCCGGTGCCCCAGCACCGCAACCGCAAGGCTTCCAACCTGTGTCCGAAGGCGAGATCCGCACCGAATCGCTGGATGGTCACCGCTAGTGCTGTCATCCCCGTGCGCGGTCGCCTGGGGTATCCTGCGTCTTCTTCTCTTTAAGTAAGCGAGCGGATCATGGGCAGTCTCAGCATCTGGCATTGGCTGATCGTGCTGGTGATCGTCTTGGTGGTGTTCGGCACCAAGCGGCTCACCGGCGGTGCCAAGGATCTCGGCAACGCGGTCAAGGAATTCAAGAAAGGCATGCACGACGACGACAAGCCGACCGGCACGCTGGGTGACGACACCCGCACCGCCGAGCAGGCTCGCCAGGCGCAGGCCGAGCGCGACCGCGACGCTCGCTGACCCCGGTCGCGCGTCATGTTCGACATTGGCTTCAGCGAACTGGCGCTGATCGCGGTGGTGGCCCTGGTGGTGCTCGGTCCCGAGCGGCTGCCTAAGGCCGCGCGCTTCGCTGGTCTATGGGTGCGCCGCGCGCGCGCGCAGTGGGACTCGGTCAAGCAGGAATTGGAACGCGAGCTGGAAGCCGAAGAGCTCAAGCGCAGCCTGCAGGACGTGCAGGCCTCGCTGCGCGAGGCCGAAGGCCAGCTGCGCAGTACCCAGCAGCATGTCGAACAGGAAGCGCAGCAGTTGCATGAGGCCGTCAGTCGCGACATCGACATCCGCAGCGCCGCCCAGGCCGATGTGCTGGTGACACCGACCAACCCGGTCGACGCCCCAGTGATCGATCCGCTCGCGGCGCCGGCACCCGCGTCCCAGCCTACGCATCCGCCGAGCCCGCCGCTCGCCCATGGCCCGGCCCTGGTGCCGCCGCCGTCGCAGGCACCGGTGCCCGGCCCGCGGCTCACGCTGGTGCCTGGTCCGGGCCAGCGGCCGTCCGCGGCCAAGCCCGAATCAGACCGGGAGCCGCGTTCGTGAGCCTGTTTGACGATGCACAGGCCGAAAGCAGCCTGATCGAACACCTGGTGGAACTGCGCCTGCGCCTGGTGCGCGCGCTGATCGGCCTGGGCGTGGTGTTGCTGGCGATGCTGCCGTTCGCGCGCTCGATCTATTCGTGGCTGGCGATGCCGCTGATCTCGCGGTTGCCCGCCGGACAGACCATGATCGCGATGAATCCGGCCGGCGGCTTCTTCGCCCCGCTCAAGCTGACCTTCTTTGCCGCGGTGTTCGCCGCCGCGCCGTGGTTGCTCTATCAGGCATGGGCGTTCGTGGCCCCGGGCCTGTACCAGCGCGAGAAGCGGCTGGCGTTGCCGCTGCTGGGCTCGGCGGTGCTGCTGTTCTACATCGGCTGCGCCTTCGCCTATTTCCTGGTGCTGCCGTCGGTATTCCACTTCCTGACCACCTTCAAGCCGGACGTGATCCAGCTCACGCCCGATGCCGGTTCCTACCTGGACTTCGTGCTGGCGATCTTCTTCGCCTTCGGCCTGAGTTTCGAATTGCCGGTGGCGGTGGTGATCCTGGTGCTGCTGGGCTGGGTCACGCCCAAGCAGCTCACCGATGGCCGCGGTTACGCCATCGTCGGCATCTTCGTGATCGCCGCGGTGCTGACCCCGCCGGATATCGTCTCTCAGCTGATGCTGGCCATTCCGATGTGCCTGCTCTACGAGCTCGGCATCATCGCCTCGCGGGCGGTGGCGCCGAAGGCGATTTAGGGACAGTCCAAACGGTCATGTCTTTGACTGCCTCAGAGGGACTGTTTGAGGCCTTCTGCGCGCAGCACCGGCTCGATTGCCGGCGAATCGCTGAAACGTCGACCAAGACGCCGGATTATGCAGTGATGCTTGGCGGCACCGCAGTGGCGGTTGAGATCAAGCAGATCCAAAGTACACGGGGAATTTCCCCAGCAGGCGTCTGGTCGCGAACCATCCGATGGCACGTCCGACAACAGATCGTCGAGGCGCGCGGTCAGGTCCAGGCAGGCGCCAATGCGGGCATGCCGAGTGTGCTGTTGATTCACAACGCGATCGATCCGCTGCAGTCGTTCGGTACCGAACCTCATGACTTTCTCAGCGCCATGTATGGCGCATTGACTGTCCGGATCGACGCCTCAGGGAAGCGGGCGGGCGAGCCTTTCCATGGTCGAGACGCGCGCTTGCGCAAGGACACCAACACTTCTTTCAGTGGAGTCGGCCACTTGCAGAAACATTTTCGCCGCGCGTCCACTGCCGTTCGACGTCATGCCCACCTGTTTCAATGTCGTCCGGGTGGAGATCGACGAGATCGCCTAATCGATGGCGGGTCCTGCGGTGCGCAAAAGAGAGGGCTGCGCACCGGTTATGCCCTCGACCCTTGCCGCCTTGGCGGACAATCTCAAGCCGCAAACACATCCGGGCGCGTGGGCGCGCTCGGTTGGGTACCGCCTTCGTGGGTGAACAGCTGCTTCCACGCGGCGTAGACCGAACCGGCGAATACCGGCATCAGCACCGCCATCAACAGCAGCTGCGCCAGCCACATGGCCACCGTCTGCCCGGCGACCAAGCCGACGATCAACGCCACGATCATCACTGCGAAATAGATCGCGAAGATGGCAATGAAGGCCAGCACGAAGAACACCAGCATCGCCGGCAGGTTGTGCAGGCTGGCGCGCAGGCTCTCGCGCAGCGCATGGCCGCCGGTGCTGCGGTCGAACATCACCTGCGGCGGCATCACGAACAGTGCCAGCGTCAGTGCAGCGAAGGTCGCCACCATCATCAGCAGCCACAGCAGGATGCGACCGGCCGGCAGGCTGGCCGCCAGTTGCTCGATCTGCACCGGATCCGGCTGCGCGCCGGACTGGCTGATCGCGTTGATCTTGAGCATCACTTCCGACAGTTGCTGCAAGCCGCTGGGGCCGATCATCACCAGCAACAGCACGCCCAGCAGCAGCCCGGCGACCAGTTGCGGCAGCAGCGATACCAGCAGATGCGGCGCGCGTCCGTCCTGCAGCCCATGCAGCAGATGCACCGGGCGGGCGGTGCGGCCCTCGTCGACTTCGCGGATCGCCCACAGCAGGCCACCCATGAACAACGGGCCGGCCAGCACCATCAGGAACTGCAGTGCCGGGCCGAGCAGCGGCACCAGCATCGACAGCGACACCACCACGGTGGCGGCCACGGCCCAGATCACCCCCAACGTGCCCAGCGCCACTGGCGCCCGCTTGAGCAGGGAGAATCCCGTCAATAGCCATTCTGCGCCGGCGGAGGCCGGCACCTTGCGAATTTCGCTCATTCCCATTCCGGATCGATACGCACCGGACCATCCGGCTGGGTAGGATTATCGCGCCTTTTGCGTGTGTGCGGCGGGATGATGTGCAACGGCGTGCAGGCCGCGCGCATGTTGCACGAAACGCCGCAACAGCTTGCGCGCCAGCGGGGCAGCACTGACCTCGCGCGCGACCGTGCGGGCGCAGCGGCCGTGGCGGGCCAGGCACTCGGCACGCGCATGCACGTAGCCGCGCATGTGGTGGGTAGCGAACTCCGGGTGGAACTGCACGCCCCAGGTCGCCCGACCCCAGCGGAACGCCTGGCACTGGTCCTGCTGCGAGCGCGCCAGCACGGCGGCGCCGTCGGGCACGCGTACCACTGTCTGCAGATGCGTGGCATGGGCCGGGAACTGTGCGGGCAGGCCGGCGAACAGCGGATCCTGTGCCGCCAGCGGCTGCAGCTCCAGCACGATGGTGCCGGACTCGCGACCGGCCGGGTTGTAGTCCACCGCACCGCCCAGCGCATGCGCCAACAACTGGTGTCCGTAACAGATGCCCAGCAGCGGCGCGCCGCCCGCGGCGGCTTGCTGCAGCCAGGCCGCGCTGCGCTCGCTCCAGTCGGCCCGGTCGGTGACGAAGGCGGCCGAGCCGCTGATGAGGGTGCCGGCGAAGCCGGCGGGATCGGGCAGGGCGCCGCCGTGAGCGACGTCGACCACGACGGCCTCCTGCCGCGTCAGGCCGGCGGCGACGCGAATCCAATCGGCGAAGCGACCGTAGCGTTTCAGCGCCGGCACCGGCTGGCCGGTTTCGAGGATCAGGAACGGCAGGGAACCCATGCAGCACACACACCAGCCACCACGGAAGTCTCGATTGTAGGCAAGCCGGAGCGGCTGTGCGGCCTCAGCCGCCGGCTGGGGCCGGCGAGCTCATGCCTGGTTGGAATCTGTTTATACCGGGTGGCCGCGTGCGCGTTGGTCCGCACAGACGGGACGGGTCGCCGATCACATACCGTCACTCGGCATGCGCGCCGTCGCGATCTGCGGCCGGTCGCCAGCGCTACCGCGTCGCTGCCGGCCGCATTGCGCCGACACCAGTCCCAGCATCGGTACCGCGCCGGCTTCCATCGGCGCCGGCGGCAGTCGCGGCGGAGAGGGGCGATGCGCGTCTGACGACCACGCATCACGACGGTGGTTGCCTGTGGCCGGCCAAGATCCGTCGCGCCGACGCGGCTAGTCGCGTGGCGGCAGTACCGACAGCACTTCCTCGATGGTGGTCAGCCCGGCGGCGACCTTCTCCAGCCCGGTGCGGCGCAGTGTGCGCAGGCCTTCGCCGCGGGCGGCCTGGCTGAAGCTGGCCAGGTCGGTATCGGCGCGGATCAGGCTGCGCAGACGCGGTGTCACCGGCAACAACTCGTAGAGCCCGACCCGGCCCAGATAGCCGGTACGACGGCATTCCAGGCAGCCGACCGGCGCGTGTACGTTCAGTGGAGTCGGCAACGCTTCGCCGGGCTCGCGGATCGCCGCCCAGTCCGCTTCAGCCAGCGTGTGTGGCCGCTTGCAGTGGTTGCACAAGGTGCGCACCAGGCGCTGGGCCAGCACACCGTTGAGGGTGCTGGCGACCAGGTAATGCGGCACGCCCAGATCGAGCAGACGCGTGATCGCCGAGGCGGCGTCGTTGGTGTGCAGCGTGGACAGCACCAGATGGCCGGTCAACGAGGCCTGCACGGCCATCTGCGCGGTTTCCAGGTCGCGGATTTCGCCGATCATGATGATGTCCGGGTCCTGGCGCAGCAGCGTGCGCACGCCGCTGGCGAAATCCAGGTCGATGTTCTGCTGGACCTGCATCTGGTTGAACTCGGGCGCGATCATTTCGATCGGGTCTTCCACGCTGCAGACATTCACGTCCGGCGTGGCCAGCCGCTTGAGAGTGGAATACAGCGTGGTGGTCTTGCCCGAACCGGTCGGACCGGTGACCAGCACGATGCCGTGCGGGCGCTCGACCAGCGCGCTCCAGCCGGCGGCTTCTTCGGGGCTGAAACCCAACTGCTCGATGCTCTTGAACGCCGAATCCGGATCGAAGATGCGCATGACGCATTTCTCGCCGAAGGCGGTGGGCATGGTCGACAAGCGCATCTCGACCTCGCGCCCGCCCGGCGAACGGGTCTTGATGCGTCCGTCCTGCGGGCGCCGCCGCTCTGCCAGGTCCATGCGCCCGAGCACCTTGATGCGGCTGACCACCGCGGTCATCACCGACGGCGGCACTTCCAGCACCTTGTGCAGCACCCCGTCGATGCGGAAGCGCATGCGCCCGGCCTCGCGCCGCGGTTCCAGGTGGATGTCGCTGGCCCGTTGTTCGTAGGCGTACTGCAGCAGCCAGTCGACGATGTGCACGATGTGGTGATCGTCGGCATTGACGTCGCCCGTGCGGCCCAGCTCCACCAGCTGCTCGAAGCTGGGCAGCGTGGTGGTGCCGTCGCCGCCGCGCGCATCGGCACGCGCACCGCGCACCGACTGGGTCACGCCGAAGAACTCCATCGTGTAGCGATGCAGGTCCAGCGGATTGATCAGCGCCAGCTCGATGCGTCGGCGACTCAGATGCTGCAGGTCGGCCAGCCACTCCAGCGCCAGCGGTTCGCTGGTGGCCACCAGCACCCGCTCGGCGTCCACCGCCAGCGGCAGGATGCGGTGGCGGCGCGCATAGGCGTGCGAGACCACGCCGGTGACGGCGGCCACGTCGACCCGGGTGGGATCGATGCGCAGATAGCGCAGCCCGGTGCGCGTGGCCAACCATTCGGTCAGCCGCTCCAGCCCGAGCTCACCGGCCGGTGGCTGGGCGGCATGCAGCTTGAGGTTGGCCAGCAGCACCAGCGGATGCACCTCGCTGGCATTGCGTACGCCAGTGGCGGAGAAGCGCACGCGTTCGTGCTCGTGCGGCACCACCATGCCATCGTCCAGCAGCGCGGCGGCCACCGCATCGAAGCCCAGTCGCCCGCGCGGCAGGCCGGCAGGCGTGGGCTGGGGATCGGCCGTGCGCCGTTGTTCCATCTGCATTGGTCTCCGGCGGCGGTGTCCGGCGGCGAAGCGCCGCGGGTCGGCCGGTATACTAGCGCACCCCTTCCGTACGGCCTTGTTGCATGTCCGATTCCCGGCGCGTTCCGATCACCTTCCAGGGCCTGATCCAGACCCTCAACCAGTACTGGGCCGAACAGGGCTGCGTGCTGATCCAGCCGCTGGACCTGGAAGTGGGCGCCGGCACCTTCCATCCGGCCACCTTCCTGCGCGCGCTGGGACCGGAGCCGTGGAATGCCGCGTACGTGCAGCCCTCGCGCCGTCCAACCGATGGCCGTTACGGCGACAACCCCAATCGCCTGCAGCGCTACTACCAGTACCAGGTAGCGATGAAGCCCAACCCGGACAATATCCAGGAGCTGTACCTGGGCTCGCTCAAGGCGCTGGGCATCGACCCGCTGGTGCACGACCTGCGCTTTGTCGAGGACAACTGGGAATCGCCCACACTCGGCGCCTGGGGCCTGGGCTGGGAAGTCTGGCTCAACGGCATGGAAGTGACTCAGTTCACCTACTTCCAGCAGGCCGGCGGGCTGGAGTGCAAACCGGTGCTGGGCGAGATCACCTACGGGCTGGAGCGGCTGTGCATGTATCTGCAGAGCTGCGACAACGTCTACGACCTGGTCTGGACCTATGGCCCGGACGGTGCGGCCGTGACCTATGGCGATGTGTATCACCAGAACGAGGTGGAACAGAGCGCCTACAACTTCGAGCACGCCAACGTCGCCGAGCTGTTCCATCGCTTCGATGCCTGCGAAGCAGAGGCCAAGCACCTGGTGGAAGTCGACCTGCCGCTGCCGGCCTACGAGCAGGTCACCAAGGCCAGCCACGCGTTCAATCTGCTCGATGCGCGCCGCGCGATCAGCGTCACCGAGCGCCAGCGCTACATCCTGCGGGTGCGCGCGCTGGCGCAGGCGGTGGCACAGGCCTACCACGCGCAGCGCGAGAAGCTCGGCTTTCCTGGCGTCAAACGCTGATGCCGGCGGCTTGCTGATGCAGTTTCCTTCCCCCGCCTGCGGGGGAAGGTGCCCGCAGGGCGGATGGGGGCAGTAGGCCATCCCGCTCGGCACGACCCTCATTCGGCGCTGCGCGCCACCTTCTCCCGCCAGCGGGAGAAGCACATCCTCCAGTCACCTTCGCCCGTTGACGGCAGAAGGAACAAGCAAGGTCCATCTGACATGAGCGAACAACTTCCCCTGCTGATCGAACTGGGCACCGAAGAGCTGCCGGTCAAGGCGCTGCCGGGTCTGGCGCAGGCCCTCTTCGATGGCGTGCTGGCCGGACTGGAAAAGCGCGGCATCGCCGTTGAGCGCGGCGACGCCGTGCCGCTGTCGAGCCCACGCCGGCTGGCGGTGTTGCTGCCGGGCGTGGCCAGCGAGCAACCGGAGCAGCGCTCGGAAGTGTTGGGGCCGTATCTCAACATCGCGCTGGATGCCGACGGCCAACCGACCAAGGCACTGGCCGGCTTTGCCGCCAAGGCCGGCATCGATTGGACCGCGCTTGAGCGCACCAGCGACGCCAAGGGCGAGCGCTTCGTCCATCGCGCAGTGACCCCGGGCGCGCGCACCGCCGCGCTGCTGCCTGAGATCCTGCGCGAGGCGATCGCTGCGATGCCCATCCCCAAGCCGATGCGCTGGGGCGATCACGCCCACGCCTTCGCCCGCCCGGTGCACTGGCTGGTGCTGCTGCACGGCAAGGACGTGGTGGACGCAGAGCTGTTCGGTCTGCGCGCCGACCGCATGAGCCGTGGTCACCGTTTCCTGCACGACAAGACCGTGTGGCTGAGCCAACCGGGCGACTACGTCGAATCGCTGCGCGCGGCCAAGGTGCTGGTGGATCCGCGCCAGCGCCGCGCCCGCATCGTCGCCGAAGTCGAGGCCGCCGCCGCCCGCGCCGGTGGCAGCGCACGCATCACCGACGACAACCTGGAGCAGGTGGTGAACCTGGTCGAATGGCCGTCGGCGGTGCTGTGCAGCTTCGAGCGCGATTTCCTCGCGGTCCCGCAGGAAGCGCTGATCGAGACGATGGAGATCAACCAGAAGTTCTTCCCGGTGCTCGATGCCGGCGGCAAGCTCACCGAGCAGTTCATCGGCATCGCCAACATCGAATCCAGGGACGTCGCCGAAGTGGCCAAGGGCTACGAGCGCGTCATCCGCCCGCGTTTTGCCGATGCCAAGTTCTTCTTCGACGAAGACCTCAAGCAGGGGCTGGACGCGATGGGTGAAGGCCTGCGCACGGTGACCTATCAGGCCAAGCTGGGCACGGTGGCCGACAAGGTCGCGCGCGTGGCGGTGCTGGCCGAAGCGATTGCGCCGCAGGTCGGCGCCGATCTGGTGCAGGCGCGCCGCGCCGCCACGCTGGCCAAGAACGACCTGCAATCGCGCATGGTCAACGAATTCCCCGAACTACAGGGCATCGCCGGACGGCATTACGCCGATGCTGCCGGCGAACCCAGCGAGATCGCCCTGGCGATCGACGAGGCCTACCAGCCGCGCTTTGCCGGCGACGACATCGCGCTGTCGCCGCTGGGCAAGGTGCTGGCGATCGCCGAGCGCTTGGATACGCTGGCGGGCGGATTTGCGGCTGGATTGAAGCCGACCGGCAACAAGGATCCGTTCGCGCTGCGGCGCAATGCGTTGGGGTTGGCGCGGACGGTGATTGAGTCGGGGTTTGATCTGGATCTGCGCGGCCTGATCGATACCGCAATCGGCGGCCTTCCGCAGGCCGTGCAGCCGCACGCAGATCGTAATACCGAAACCCTTGCCCTGGATCTGTTCGACTTCATCCTCGACCGCCTACGCGGCTACTACGCCGAGAAGGGCGTACCGGCCACGCATTTCAATGCGGTCGCTGCGCTGTTCTCGGTGGCGCCCGAGGGTGCTCCTACACCGCCCAGCGTAGGAGCACCCTCGGGCGCGACCCCCGCCTCCCTCTACGACTTCGACCGTCGCATCGAGGCCATCGGCATCTTCGCCCAGCTGCCCGAGGCCGAAGCGCTGGCCGCAGCCAACAAGCGCATCCGCAACATCCTGCGCAAGGCCGAGGGCGACATCCCGGGCGACATCGACACGGCCTTGCTGCGCGAACCGGCCGAAGAAGCCCTGGCCGAAGCGGTGGAAGCAGCGATCGGCGACACCGGTGCCAGCCTGCACCACAAGGACTATGTCGCCGTGCTCGCGCGCCTGGCCCGCCTGCGACCGCAGGTCGACGCCTTCTTCGACGGCGTGATGGTCAACGCCGAGGACGCGCAGTTGCGCGCCAACCGGCTCGCCCTGCTGAAGAAGCTCGGCGAGCGCCTCGGCAGCGTGGCCGCCATCGAGCACCTGTCCAACTGATGGCCAGCTCCGCCGGCGCGGTGCACTGGCAAAACGCCCAGGCCGCGCTGGCGCGCCGCGATATGGCAGCCGCCTCAGCGGCGTTGCAGGCGGTCGTCGCAGTGGAGCCGACGCATGTCTCGGCCCGCGTCCTGCTCGCCGGAACCGTGCTCGCCGAGGGCAGAATGCGCGAGGCAGTGACGCAGCTGCGTTCGGCTGCGCAGCATGTCCCGCACGAGGATGTGGCGATGCGCTGCCGGGTGGCGCAGGCACTGTTGCGTGTCGGCGAGCACCGTGACCTGCACGCACTGCTGCGGCATCCGTCGGTCATGCGGTGCGCGGATGGCGCCACGTTGGCCCTGCTGGCGCATGTGCATCAGTCCCTGGGTGAACACCCCGAAGCGCTGGCGATGATGCAACGTGCCCAGGCATGCGGTTTCGACGGAGCGGACTTTCGCTTCTTCCTTGCGGTGCAGCTGCAGTTCAACGGTCGCCTCGACGAGGCGGCGCAGGCGTTGGACCAGGCGCTGGCGCTGAAGCCGGGATACGGTCGGGCAGCATTGACCCGGGCGCGATTGCGCCGGCAGACAGCGACCGACAATCATGTCGCACAATTGCGCGCGCAGTTGTCGCAGTCGGCTCCGGACAGCGAGGATCGCGCCGGTCTTGCGTTCGCGTTGTACAAGGAGCTGGAGGATCTGGGCCAGGTCGATGCGGCCTGGGATGCCCTCCAGCATGGCAATGCGGTGATGCACGCACGGCTGCGTCACGACGCCGATGCCGAAGCGTCGCTCTATGCGGAACTGGGTGCGCTGGCTGCGCAAGGGATCTTCGCAACCGGCGAAGCTGCCGCCGCACAGGGCCCTCAGCCCATCTTCGTCGTGGGGATGCCGCGCTCCGGCACCACGGTGCTGGAACGAATGCTCGGCAACCATTCGCAGATCGTCTCGGCCGGCGAACTGAATGACTTCGGACATCAGCTGCGCTGGGGTGCCGATCAGGCCGGGAGGAGCTTGCTCGATAGACCCCTGCTGCAGGCGCTTCCAACGCTGGACTACGCGCAGATCGGGCAGCGTTACCTGGAACAGACGCAGTGGCGCGCAGGCGCGGCGCGTTGGTATATCGACAAGCTGCCTGCCAATGCAGTGGCGATCGGGCCAATCGCACGCGCGTTGCCGGGCGCGGTGATCCTGCATCTGGTGCGCGATCCGATGGACGTGTGCTTTTCCAACTACCGCGCGCTGTTCGGCGACTCGTACGCCTACAGCTACGACCTGGGCACGCTTGCCCGGCATTACCAGACCTATCACGCATTGATGGTGCAATGGCGGGCCGCGTTGCCTGGTCGGGTGATCGATGTGGAGTACACACACATGGTGCGCGATCCTGCATCGGTACTGGAGCAGGTGATGGCGCGCTGTGGACTGGCGATCGAGCCGGGGCAGACCGATATTACCCGTAACGCGGCGGCATCGGCCACGCTGAGCACCGTGCAGGTGCGTGAAGGCGTGCATGCACGCAATGTGGAAGAGTGGCGCCGCTATGCAGTGCAGCTGGAGCCGCTGCGACAGGCACTGGTTGGCATGGACCTGGTTCGGCCTGGGCCGATCTAGCGACGCCCGCACGCCGCGGGTCTTGCCGTGAGCCCCGCTCGCCCGCATTGGCGCGGGCAGTCAGTGATATGAGCGCAGTCCGTGATGCTGCTCGGCTACAACACGATCCGCTCGTCGATGATCGCGGCTCGACGGTTGGCCAAGCCGCAGCGCCTGCCCCGTTGTCGGTCCGCAAATCCCAGCGGCAGCCATTGCGGCTGCCGCTGGATCACACGCCGATCAGCTGATCAGTGGGCGGCGCCAAAACGCCAGTTCAGTTCCAGCATGTAGGAACGGCCGTAGCCGGTGTAGTTGAAGATGTTGTAGTACGGGTAGCTGGTGTAGGTGCGGTCGCGCGGCGGACGCTGGTTGGTGAGGTTGTTGACCGTGGCCGTCAGCGAGACGTCGTCGTTGATCGCGTAGTCCAATGTTGCATTGAACGTGGTCCAGGGCCCGACCTTGCCTGCGCCGGCCACCGCATAGCCATCGGTGCTCTGCTGCGCAAGGAAGTTCGGTGTGCGCCCATAGCGTTGACCGAACAATGTGGTTGTCCACGCATCCTTCTGCCACGTCACCGATGCATTGGTGATGCTGCGGAACTCGGAGGAGAAGAACGGCTCGCTGAGCAGGTCGCGCACGGGGTCCTGCGGGAACTGCTGGCTTTCGTGCTTGAGCGTCAGGTTGTATTGCGCATCGAAAACAAACAGGCCCCAATTGGCGGTCGCCAGATTGTAGGTCGCCTTGGTGAGGATGCCGGAGATCTCCTCATTGGAAATATTCACCGGATTGATGCGGATATTGCTCAGGCGATTGGGGACAGGTGCATCGGGCCCGGTACGATCGATGCGTGAGAGCGCATCCACGCAGGTGGGCGAATTGATGTCCAGGTTGCCCAGTCGGCAGGCAGACTCGGTTTGCAGCAGGTTGTCGGTGCTGAGATCGCTGACCTTTTGGTCGATCTTGATGTGATAGTAGTCGCCGTTGACGCTGAAGCGTGCGCTTGGCGACCACACGACACCGTAGCCCCAAGACTTTGCGGTAATCGACTTCAAGTCGCGGTTGCCGGCGCGGCGCCCGGCGATCGTCGTACCAGCATAGGTGCAATCGGCGATCGGCACGTTCGGCTCTTCGACTGCGCAGCGGTAGTAGTCGTTGACGGACTGGAAGAAGCCGCTGTCGCCCGCGAAGCTGAAGGCCATATCCGGCGCCTTGAAGGCGGTCGCGTAATTGCCGCGGAACAGCAGCGAGTCGATCGGGCGGAACTCGAGCGCAGCCTTGTAGGTGAACTTGGAATCGCCGCCGCCGCCCTGATTCTTGTAATCGTCGTAGCGCCCGGACAGGTTGGCCGTCAAGGTGCTCAGGATCGGGATGCGGGTTTCGAAGGCAGCCGCCCAGTTTTTGCGCTTGCCGCTGCCCTGGGTGCCGGTCAGCTGATAGAAGTCGCCGGCAATGACGCGCGGATCGGTCGGATTGGTCCAGTATTGGTTGCCGGCTTGCAGCACGCCAGCGAAGCCGACGGCGCCTGCCGGCAGCTTGAACAGCTCGGTATTGGTCAGCTGCAGGTTGACGTTTTGGGTCCAGGTCCTGGACTTGGTGCGGATTTCATCGTTGAAGCTGCGGTACTGCGCCGGCGTCAATGCGCGATAGAAGTTGGCATCGTTCGGCGAATAGATCGGGTAGCCGTAGTACTCGCCCTGTTGTGGGCCCAGGAACTGTTCGCGGAAGAAGTCCTCGATACGGTCGGCCAGCGGCCATTGCTGGCGGCTTTCGATGCGATATTCCGAACGCGCGTAGTAGGCATCGTAAGTCCAATTGCTGGCGCCCAAGCCGCCTTTCACGCCAAGCGCGATGTTGTACGAATCGGCGGACTGGCGGTCGTTGTTGAAATCCAGGCTACCGGTTTCTTCCGGTGCGAAGATGCGCTGATAGCCTTCCAACTGCTGGGTGTTCTGGTTATAGAACAGACCGCCAGTGTCCGACGAGGTCTGCCAGAAGCGCGGTCCGCTGTTGACCTCCACCTTGGTGCGATTGAGCAGCAGGGTCGAGTAGAGTTGGGCATTGTCGTTGAATGCATAACTCAGGTTGGCATAGCCGCTGGCGCTGCGCTCCTTGTTGAGGATGCTCGCATAGCCGGGTTCGGC
Organism: Xanthomonas maliensis; assembly: GCF_009192945.1. Lineage (GTDB taxonomy): Bacteria > Pseudomonadota > Gammaproteobacteria > Xanthomonadales > Xanthomonadaceae > Xanthomonas > Xanthomonas maliensis. The sequence goes on from NZ_NSET01000027.1 coordinate 19,459, forward strand.
GCGACTGCCGCAGAAATTTCCGCGGTTGGCACGATTGTCGTACTGCACCGAGCCGTTGAACAGCGGTCCAAGCGCTGCGCAGTTCGCGGCGCCCGGGTCGATGTAGGTCCTGGGGGTGTTGTGCAGGGCGATCCGCGAGCCATAACGCAGCGTCGGGTCCGGGTTGTCGCTGGTCGAATCGAAATCGCGGCGCTGGAAGCCGTAGATCGGATCCTGGTTATTGAGTTGCAGACCCCAGACGATGTCCAGTCCGCCGAAGGTATTGCCACCGGTGAGCTGGAAGCGCTGGTTGTTGCCGCCACCGCCGTCATAGGTGCCCATGCGGTAATTCATCTGCACGCCATCCATGTGCTTTTTCAGGATGATGTTGACCACGCCCGCAATCGCGCTGGAGCCATAGATCGACGACTGATTGCCAGGCGCGACGTCGATACGCTCGACCATGCCCACTGGCACGCTGGCCAGGTCGACGAAGTTGCTTTGTCCGTTGTAGAGCAGGGGGTAGTCGGCCATCGGCCGGCCATCGATGAGCACCAGGGTGAAGCCTGGGTCCAGACCGAGCAGACTCAGCGACTTGGCGCCGGGCGTGAAGCCATTACTGAACTGGCCATCCTGCACCGAGCCGGTCGCCATTGGCTGCGAGCGCAAGACGTCATAGACGTCCTTAAAGCCACGCCGCTGGATGTCCTGGGAGGTGATCGAGAACACCGGCGTGGCTGTCTCGATCTGGGAACGCGGAATCAACGAACCTGTCACGGTGACCTTGTTCAATTCAGTCACGTCGCCTTGTTCCTGTGCCATCGCAAACGATGGCGCAGCGAGGGCGGTGCAGACGGCAGTGGCCAGCAAACGACGCTTCATAGAGGACCTCTCTCCAAAGGTGTGAAACGCGGCGCCCGGCTAGCGGGGAGGCGGGGCGCAAGGGGTGTCAACGAAACGTTAACAACAGGCCGACTCTAATCCAGGCCCCCGGGTGTCGTATAGTCGGGTCCGCTCACTTTTTGTGTCCCTTCACAGCGACGCTAGGTATTCTTGGCCGATGCTCAAAGTCGCGTTTGCTCTTTCCCTGTTGTGCGCGGTCCTGTTGCCCCTGCCGGTGCTGGCCCGCGGAACGATCGACAAGATCGAGATCAAGGGGCTGGATGCAGGCGATGACGCGGCCATGATCGAGAACATCGAGGTGTCGCTGTCTCTTTATGAGGCCGTGGGCAAGGTGCAGGGTGAGTCGCGGCTGGAGTACCTGCTGGCGCAGGCCGAGCGGCAGACGCGTGAGGCCTTGGAGCCGTTCGGTTACTACAGCCCCACCATCGACATCGCCGCGCCGCGCAATGGCGATCGCCTCACCGTGGTGATCACCGTGCAGCGTGGCGAGCCGGTCCGCGTGCGTCATTCGCATATCGCCCTGACCGGCTGGGCAGAGGACGATCGCTATCTTGGCGAAGACCTCAAGCGGTTCGAGCCGCGTCCGGGCCAGGTGTTCAGTCATCCCCAGTACGAGGCCAGCAAGGTGCGCATCACCCGCCGCTTGGCCGAGCGCGGCTATTTCGATGCCGACTTCACCCAGCGCCGCGTCGAGATCACGCGCGCCGAGCATGCGGCCGATATCGACCTGAGCTGGGACAGCGGCCGTCGCTACGACATGGGCAAGGTGCGCTTCGACTACGACTATTTTCGCGAGGGCCTGTTCGATCCGCTGGTCTACTGGGAGGAAGGCAGCTACTACCACGAGGGCAAGCTGGACCGCCTGCGAGAGTCGCTGACCAAGCTCGATTACTTCAGCACCATCGACATCCAGCCCAAGCCGGAGGAAGCCGACGCCCAGGGCCGGGTGCCGGTGGACGTGAAGCTGACCCGTGCCAAGCGCACCATCTACACCGCCGGCCTGAGCTACGGCAGCGAAAGCGGTGCCGGTGTGCGCGGCGGGCTGGAACGGCGCTACGTCAATGCGCGCGGGCACAAGATGGACACCCAGCTGGACTACGCGCAGAAGCGCAAGAGCCTGACCACCAGCTACCGCGTGCCGGCGTTCCGTTGGCTGGATGGCTGGTACACCGCCTCGGCGCGGCTGTACGACGAGCAGACCGAGTACATCGATCTGCGCAACGTCAAACTGACCGGCAGCCGCAGCGGCCAGATCAACGAACACTGGAGTGCCATCGCCTCGATCAACGCATTGCGCGAGCGCTGGCGTTTCAGCAGCGGCAACGACTTCACCGGCGCTGTGTACGAGAACTCCACCCTGGTGTACCCGCAGTTGCAGGTCAACTACATCAACGTCGACGATCGGCTGTTCCCGCGCCGCGGCGTGTCGGTGACGACGTTCCTGCGCGGCGGTGCCGAAGGCGCCGGGTCCGATACCAACTTCGGCCAGCTCTATGGGCAGCTGCGTTGGTTCCTCGGCGCCGGCGACAACAGTCGGTTGATCCTGCGCGGCGAAGGCGGTACCACTTGGACCAGCGACCTGGTCGCGATGCCGCCGAGCCTGCGCTTCTTCGCCGGCGGCGCCAACAGCATCCGCGGTTACGCCTTCCGCGAGGTCGGCCCGCGCACGCCCAAGCCGGACGAGTTCGCGCTGGGCGCCAAGAACGTGGTGACCGCCAGCGCCGAATACGAGCACTACCTCAACGGTGGCCCGTGGGGCGGGGCGGTGTTCGTCGACGGCGGTAGTGCCTTCGACGATCGCCCCGATTGGCATGCCGGTGTGGGTTTCGGCCTGCGTTGGCGGTCGCCGGTCGGCCCGGTGCGGGTGGATATCGCCCACGGCTTGAACAATCCCGATTCGCAGGTTCAGCTGTACATCGACATCGGGGCCAACCTGTGAGTGCGCCGACGCCGCCACCGGCCGCGCCACGCGCGCGCTTCTACCGGCGGCGCCGGTTCTGGGTCGGCTCTGGGCTGACCGTGCTGGGCCTGGGCGTGCTGGCGCTGATCGCCGTCTACTGGCTGCTGCAGACGGTGGCCGGGCGCGATGTGTTGCTGGCCCAGGTCGTCGCCCGCCTGCCGGTGGGTGCCAGCTTGAGCTATGGTGCGGTCGAAGGGCCGGTGGCCGGGCCGCTGACCCTGCGCAACGTCGACTTCCGCTACCAGGACATCCACTTCACCGCCGAGCGCGTGTACCTGGAGCCGGACCTGCGGCCTTTGCTGGGCCGCAAGCTGCAGCTGGATGCGGTGCAGGTCAGCAACGCCAGCTTGAACCTGGGCAAGAGCGAGGAACCGTTCAAGCTGCCCAGCTGGCCCGAGTCGCTGCCGCAGATCAACGTACCGCTGGCGATCCAGGCCGACCACATCGCGGTGGAGCAGTTGCGCATCACCCAGCTGCAGCAACCGATGATCGTCCTGCATCGGGTAGAGGGCGGGCTGGAGGTCGCCACCGGCGAGTTGCGCACACGCGCGCTGCGCGTGGACACCGACAAGGGCAATTTCCGCCTGCATGGCGATTACCTGCCCGGCAAGGACTACCAGGCCGATCTCACCGCCACCGCGGTGCTGCCTGCCGCGCGCGGGCGCACCCCGGCCAGCCTGGGGTTGGTGGCGCGCGGCGACCTGGCGCGAATGGAGGTGGCCATTGCCGGGCGTGCGCCGGCACCGTTGCAGGCCAGCCTGGTGTTCACCGGTCGCGACGATCCGAGCTGGGCGTTCAAGGCCGTCAGCGAGGCGCTGGATACCTCGCTGCTGATTCCGGCAGCCGACGGCGAGCAGCCCCCACCGGCCACCCCGATCGCATTGAACCTGCAGGCCTCCGGCAAAGGCGGCAATGCTGATCTGCAGGGCAGCCTGAAACAGGGCGAGCTCCGTCTCACCGTGCAGCCCTCGCATCTCCGCCTGCAGGACCAGGTGCTCACCGTCGAGCCGTTGATCGTCGATGCCTTCGAAGGCCGCACCCAACTGCAGGGCACGGCCGACTTCCGCAATGCCGACAATCCGAGCTTCCGCTTTGCCGTCAATGCCAGCAGCCTGCGCTTCACCCCGGCGCCCGATCCGAGCACGCCCGACGCACCGCTGGTGCCGGTGGAGCTGACCGAGGCGCGCCTGGGCGTGGCCGGGACCTTGCAGGCCTGGGCCGCGATCGGTCGCGCCAGCCTGGAGCGCGACGGCCAACAGGCCGCCGTCGTGTTCGATACCCGCGGCAACGCGCAACACGCCCAGCTCAAGCAAGTGCAGGCCACCACGCCGGGCGGCTCGCTGGATCTCACCGGCGATGTCGGTTGGACGCCCGCGCTGCACTGGGATGTCGCTGCGCAGTTGTCCAAGTTCGACCCGGGGTATTTCGCTCCCGGCTGGAACGGCAACCTGTCCGGCAAGATCGCCTCCAAGGGACGCCAGTTGCCGGCGCCGGCCGGTGGCGTGTCGCCAGGGGTGGAGGCCACCGCCGAGATTCCCAGCCTGAGTGGACAACTGCGCCAGCGCGCGCTGTCGGCCAATGGCAAGTTCGCCCTGCGCGGCACTCAGGGCGAGGGACAATTGCAGTTGTCGCTGGGCAATAGCCGCATCGATGCCAAGGGCAAGGTGGGCGACCAGCTCGATATCGCGGCGCAATTGCAGCCGTTGCAACTGGATGACGTGCTGCCCGGTGCCACCGGCAGCGTCCGTGGTCAGCTGCAGGTGAGTGGGCGACGCGATGCGCCCGACATCGTGGCCGATATCGCCGGCAATGGTCTGCGCTGGAACACCTACAGCGCGCAAAGCCTGAGCCTGCGTGGCCGCTTGCCGTGGCGCGGCAGCGATGGACAACTGGCGTTGCAGGGCACCGCGATCGAGGCGGGCGTGGTGCTGGACAGCGTGCGTGTGCAGGCACGCGGTGCGGTGGAAGCGCTGGGCCTGCAGGCGGACATCGCCAACAGCATGGCCAGCCTCGCCGTGCAAGGCGATGTGCGTCGCAACGGCGCCCGCTGGCAGGGGCAAGTCGGCACGCTGCGCATCGTGCCGGCCAAGGGCGATGCCTGGGCACTGCGCCAACCGGCGCAGTTCAGCAGTGACGGTGCCACGTTCACCTTGTCCGACACATGCCTGGGCGCCAGCAGCGGCGGAGCGCTCTGCGCCAATGCCAACTGGCCGCGCGAAGGCATGGTGGTGCATGGCGACGCACTGCCGCTGGCGCTGGTGCAGCCGTGGCTGCCCAAGCAGGAAGGCCGGCAGATCTATCTGCGCGGCGAACTCAGCATCGACGGCAGCTTCAAGCCGCGCGGCAACGCCTGGGAAGGCAGCTTCCGCGTCGCCTCGCCCGAAGGCGGTATCCGTCTGGGCGAGAACCGTTATGCCGCGGTCGCCGGTAACCCCAATCGCGGCGAGTTGTTGCGCTACGACCAGTTCAGCATGCAGGCCGATTTCACCCAGCAGCAGATCCAGGCCAAGCTCGGTATCGGTTTCCAGGGCGCCGGCTTCGTCGATGCCAAGTTCAATACCGGCTGGGATGCCTACGCACCGCTCAATGGCGAGCTGTATCTCAACATGTCGCGGCTGTACTGGCTGGAGCTGGTGGTGGCCGACGTGGTGCGCCCCAAGGGGCTGGTCGAAGGCCACGTCAGTCTGCGCGGCACGCGCGACAAACCGCTGCTCGGCGGCGATGCCACGCTGAGCGACTTCACTGCCGAATATCCGTCGATGGGTCTGACCCTGAGCGAGGGCAAGGGCCGCTTCGACGCGCTGCCGGATGGCTCGGCCAAGATCACCGCCTCGGCCAAGTCGGGCCCCGGCACGCTGACCGTCGACGGCGGGTTGTCGTGGTTCGGCACCAGCACGCCGCTGCTGCTCAATATCCGCGGCGACAACGTGCTGGCGTACAACACCAGCGAACTACGCATCATCGCCAATCCCGACATGCAGTTCGGCATCGCCGACAAGACCATGCAGCTGCGCGGCAAGGTTACCGTGCCGGAAGCGGACATCGACCTGGAACGACTGGATCGCGGCACCTCGGTGTCCGAAGACGTGGTGGTGCTCGATCCGGTGGATCCGGAGCAGACGCCGGCTTCGCCGCTGGATATGGACCTGGCCATCGTGCTCGGCGACAAGGTCAACATGAGCGGCTTCGGCCTGAAGGGCGGCCTGAGCGGGCAGATGCAGATCCGCGCACGTCCTGGCCGTGAGATGACCGCCAATGGCGGGCTGGACGTGCGCGGCCGCTACAAGGCGTACGGCCAGGACCTGACCATCACCCGCGGCGAGCTGACCTGGAACAACAATATCGTCTCCGATCCGCGCGTGAGCCTGCGTGCCGAGCGCAAGGTTGGCGACGTCACCGCCGGCATCGATGTCAGCGGTCGCGCCGAATCGCCGCGCGCCGATGTCTGGTCGGACCCGGCGATGTCGCAGTCCGAAGCGCTGTCGTATCTGGTGCTCGGCCGCGGCCTGTCCACCGCCAGCAGCGACGAGTCGCAACAGGTCAGCGCCGCCTCCGCCGCCCTCTCGGCGGGCAGCAGCCTGGTGGCATCGCAGATCGGCGCCAAGCTCGGCCTGGACGAAGCGGGCGTCAGCCAATCCAGCACGTTAGGCTCGGTCGTGGGCTTCGGCAAATATCTCTCGCCCAAGCTCTACGTCGGCTACGGGGTCTCGATGATCGGCGGCAGCTCGGTGCTGACGCTCAAATACCTGCTCAGCCGCGGCTTCGACATCGAAGCCGAATCCAGCACGATCGAGACCAAGGGCTCGGTGAACTGGCGGCGGGAGAAGTGATCAGGGCACGTCAAGGCGCGCGGGGGCGGAGTATTTCTTCGGCAGATCATGCGCCGGTCAAACAGATGCTCAATGTGTTTCGTGCTGGGCGGTCACTGGCGTTGGGGGAAAGCGGCACCTGACACAACGATGGAGCTTCTTCGTCACGGAGTTTGCATACCGTCATCTGGGTGTCGAAGCATTACGCGAAACTTGAATAGGACGCTATCCGTTGTTTGCGTGAGATTTCTATTGCTGGCCGGCCTTGTACAGGCGGGAGCCTGCTGGAGTTCCGCTCAGTGGCTCCAGTCGCTGCGCTCAACATGTCTACGAGATAGGCGCCATTGAAGAACGGCCACCAGTGCCTCCTGAAAAATCGCTGCCTTGAAACCGCTGGGCTAGAACTCTGATTGATCACCATCCGCGTATTCTGAGTGTCGCCTCTTAAAATATGTCAATCATAAAAACACTCCTGACCAACCTATTCGGTCGTCGTCCCGATACCGGGGCGACAACCAATGCTCCCCCCAGGACGGTACAACTTGAGACCCAGCCCGATTTCCCTGAGGACTTCGGCTTAAAGATGAATTGGTTTGCAATCAAGACATCCGATGTCAATGCCGTACTCAAGGTATTGAACTTCGGGTCGGGAAGTAGTGCCAACTGGAGCTCTGGAATACGGGCTGCCTACGATACGCGCGCGCGTGGTTTCGACAAGGACCTTGCCTTCGTCACTCCGCCTATTGACGGATGGGTCATCGTCGCGGGAGCCGCGCTACCTTATCCGGTGATGCATACGCCAGATCGTCATGAGGGTATTGGTGATGCATTCGACGTTCTGTTTTCCCGCCTTGCTGCTTCCTTCTCCGATGTCCAGTTCTTCGGTAGTTATAGGGTGGTGGACTTCGTCGCTTGGGCGCGCCGAAAGATGGGTGAACCTGATCGTATCTTTGCATTCGGCGATGGCGACGTATATGCCAATGTTGGAAAACAAACTGCAGACGAAGTGTTGCTGGGATTGCCGAACCTTGATGATCTTTCGCTTGAAGAGGCAACAGCGAGGATGTTCGAAGACGAGGCTCCGTTTCTTGATGAGGAAGCGCCGTTACTGTTGGCAGGGCGATGGAGCATTAATCCCGGAAAGTTGTCAGAGACATCCTTGTCCGCGGCTTGCGGCGTCGTTGTCGAACTACCCCGTATAAAATCCTATCGATAAAGGCAGTTGGGATGTTTCCCATCACGGCGCTCACATGCCGTTGCGGCTGAGCTTGCGCTCAATACGGCTAACGGTAGGAGCTCCTGAGTGCGGCGTCGATAGCTGAACGTAGGGAGATCTGCATGGCGGCCAGCGGCGATTCCTTGGGGTAGGCAGTTTGTGACCATCGCGCCGGTGGTATATGCGTCCCAAACGCGTAAGCGTTAGGTGACCAGAAACACATAGGCTGTATGCAGATATGGTGTGGTGCTGAAACTGCCCAGCTCTGTTTCTGCCAAGTGTTCCAGACGCGCTCTGCTACGCACTGCGCCAGGCCTGCGCAATGGTGCCGCGGTGCTTGATTACGTCCATCGCCCACAGCACCAGGGCGCCGACGCCGGCGATTTCGCTGAAGACGAAGATCAGGGCGCCGAGTTTGAACAACGGCGCCAGCAGCAGAAAGCTCCAGCCCTTGAATTCGAACGAGAGTCGCGCGCGTTGCATGTAGCGGCGCACGGCCAGCAGCAGTGCGGGCACCAACGCCATGCTGCCGAGGATGCGTTGGCTGCCGGAATGGATCAGCAGCACACCCAGGCAGACCAGCACCGGAATGAAGGCAAGTCGCCAGAAGATGGCTTGCTGGCTGGCGCCCGCATGTTCGTCGCGGGACTGCCAGGCGATCAGCGCGGTGATGACGAACCACCCCAGCCAGACCGCGACCGTGGCCAGTGCAAGGCCGAGTGCGAGATTGACTGCATCCATGCGTCCGGCCCACAGCGTGAGCAGCAGGGTCAGTATGCCGATCGCTGTGCCGACCAGGGCGCTGCGCGCCAGCCCGACCAGTAGGCGCGGTGCATTGGCGTGGCCGCCATTGGCCAGCGATGACCAGAACACGACCCGTTGTCGGTTGAACTGCGGAGGCAAGGAGCCGTGTGGATGGCCGAAGGCTGCCAGCAGTTGCAGCACCTTGTTGACGTTGGCCGGCAGCAGCGCGGCGCCGACCAGCTTGCTCCAGGAGAATACGCCGCGCAGTTTGCCGACCAGCGCGCGCGCCTGGTCGGGCGAAGAGGCGATGCGCATGCGATGGATCAGATGCCAGTGCAGGGTCGATTCGCCCGCCGGCTCCAGTAGCCAGCGCTTGTGCATGGCCTGTCGTAATTGGCCGATCAGGTGGGGATCGATCTCGCTGCCGAGCTGGTCCCAGTCGAAGCAGCGGATCAGCAGGTCGCAGCTGTCTTCGCAGATGCCGGGCCGCTGCTGCAGCAATCGCTCGGCAAGCAACTGACCGATGATCGGCTTGTGCTGCAGCGACCACAGCGTGGGCTGGGCCTGCAGCCACTGTGCGAGCGCTTCGGTCGTCTGCGTGCAGGCCTGCTCCACGATCGCGTCGGCGGTTGCGGCGACATCGATCGGTGCAGGGAGCTCGATGGCGAGCGCGCTGTTGGCCGCTGCCCAGGAGACCGGCGCGGCCGGCGGATGCTCAAGGCGGCGCGCTGGCGGCGGGGACGCGATGTCCGCCAGTGGTGCAGCCGTTTGCGGCGCGCTCTCGGCCGCCGGGGCGGCGGGCAGCGGCAGCGGCGATTGCGCATCGTCGTGCTCCGATACCTCCGATGACGGTTGCTGCGTCCGCCACCAGGCCAGCGCGGCCTGATACGTCTCATGCAGCTGCTGGAACCCCTGCGGATCCTCGTCCGGGCGGGTGAGCTTCAGGCGCGCGGCATAGGCACGCTTGATGCTGCGTTCGTCTGCGTCGTCCGACAATCCCAGCGCCGCCAGCGCCCAGCTCATGCGCGCGCTTCCAGCTCGTCCAGGGCCTGTGCGAGTTCCTCGCGATGGCGTTCGATGCGCGCCAGGTCCTGGCTTTCGAGCACTTCGCGAAACTGCGCAAGCCACTGCTGCACCATCTGGCGCGCGTCGATGTATTCCTCATAGACGCGCTCGGTGCGGGCCAACAACGCGAGGTTTTGCTGTTGTTCGCGAGGATGCACCTTGAGCTCGGCCAACGCCGCAAGACGCTTGGCGATCTCGTCGCGGTCGAGCAGGCCGGGATTTTGTTCGAGGATCAGTTCGTGCCGCTTGCCGGTGGCGTCCTCGATCACCTCCACCTGCAGCAATCCATCCACGTCGTAGGTGAAGCGGGTCAGGACGCTCTGCTCGCTGCGCGGGCGCTTGGGATCCAGCGCGACACGCAATTCGCCCAGTTTGATGTTCCGGTCGACCATGGGGTTCTCGCCCTGGTACACATCGATGACCACCTGGGTCTGCTGTTCGTGGGTCGGATGAAAGCGATCCTCGCGGCTCACCGGCACCACGCTGTTGCGCGGGATGATCGGGTGGAAGTAGCCGCTGCGCATCTGTCCATCGCCGCCGCGACGCGCCACCTGGGTTCCCAGCGTGTAGGGGCAAACATCGGTCAGCACCACCTCACGCAGGCTTTCGTCGCGGCTTTTCAGACCTGCCGCCACCACCGCACCCAGCGCGATCGCATGGTCGGGATTGACGTGGCGCAACGGCAAACGGCCCAGCATGCGCGTGGCCAAGCGGCTGATCATCGGCATGCGCACCGCACCGCCGACCAGCACGATGTCGTCCAGCTCCGATGGCCGTAGCTTGGCATCGCGCAGCGCCCGCTCGATCGGCACCCGCATGCGTTGCAACAAGGGTTCGGCCAGCTGGGCGAAGCGTGCTTCGTCGATTTCCCAACCATACGCCTGTCCGGCGATGCTCAGGCTCAGCGTGCCCTGCGGCTGTGTGCTCAGTTCGCGCTTGAGCTGTTCGATCCGGCGCCGCAACTGCGCGCTGTCGCTAGGCGCGAGCTTGGCAGGGTCGAGCCGATGTTCGCTGCAGAAGCCATCGATCAAGACCTGCAGGAAGTCCTCGCCACCCAGGAAGTTGTCGCCCGCGCTGGCATGCACTTCGACCACGCCGTCGAACATCTCCAGCAGTGAGACGTCGAAGGTGCCGCCGCCGAGATCCAGCACCAGCACCCGGCCTTCGCCGCCGCGCTCCTGCAGCCCGTAGGCCAGCGCAGCGGCGGTGGGTTCGTTGATCAGGCGTTCGACCCGAATGCCGGCCAGCTCGCCGGCAACGCGGGTGGCCTTGCGTTGCGCATCGGAGAAATACGCAGGGACACTGATCACCGCCTCCTCGATCTTGTTGCCCAGCGCCGCTTCGGCGTCGGCGATCAGCGAGCGCAGGATCAAGGCCGACAGTTCTTCCGGGCGGAAGCTGCGCTGGCCGAGTTTGGTCTCACGCGGGCTGCCCATCCAGCGCTTGAACGCCGCCACGCTGTGGCCGGGGTGGGTCACCAGGCGCTCGCGCGCGGGTTGGCCGACCAGCAGGCCGCCGTCGTCGTCGACGCTGATCACCGACGGCGTCAGCAAGCTGCCGTGCGGATTGGCGAACAAGCGCCCGCCGTCGGCATCGTGCACGCCGATCAGCGAGTGGGTGGTGCCAAGGTCGATACCTACGATCATGAGCGAATCCTTGTGGTCCTTTCCATTACGGGAATTCTAGCGGTGCTCTTGCAGGCGATGATGCTGTGCGTCCTGGATCAGCGTGACGGGCCAGACCAGCAGCGCAAAGATCGCGCCGGGCCAGGCGCCGGCCTGCACCACCAAGGCGAGGAGCGAGCCCAATACCACGCAGCTTGCGATGGCGAGCACCATCAATTGCGCATCGGCGTCCATACGCCGCGTCAGGCGAAACAAGGCGATATACGCAAGCGCCGCGCCGCCGGCGACTCCCATGCCACCGCTGCGCATCCCGGCCAGGACCAGCAGGCTCGCTACCGGTAGCAGCCAGGCATGCGCGATGCGTTTGCTCCTGGACATGCGCCGGATGGATGCCTGCCAGCGTGCGGCGAACTGCACCAGCACCCCTACACTCCAGATCGCCAGCCCGGTTCCGATCGCGCCGAACAGCCATGCGCTGGCTGCGGCGCCGGCGATCGGAAGCATCACCAGCGTGCCGATGGCAAGCATGGCAGCAACGGCCAGCCCACGCGCCAATCCAAGCGTCAATTGCCAGCCATGTGGGCGGCGCGGATCTCCGACCTGCCGCCAGAAGCGCACGTGTCGGGGCTGCAGCGATGCAGGCAGACCGTCGGGAAACCATCGATCGATGATGCCGCAGAAGCGGTACATCCAGGCTGGGCGCGCGGGCGGCAACGCGGACAGCAAGCATCCCCAACGTAACGGAGGGCCGACGACGCGTGCGCGTAGCGTTTCCGCCCATTGCGCTGTCATCGGCTGCCAGTTTTCCGTCTCGAGTTCATAAGCCAGCACCGCGGTATCGCCGCCCGGTGCCAGTGCAGCGCACCGGCGTTGGACGCGAGCCTGCGCTCTGGCCGCCTTGCGTGTCTCGGTCAGCCATGCACGGTCGTCGCGATCGAGCTCGAACTGCTCCCAGCGGAACGCCTTGGACAAGGCATCGAGCGTCTCCAGCGACGGGGACGTGTCTTGCTCGCGCAGTGCACGCAGCACGTGCGCGCCGATGGCAGCATGCTCCTCATAAGGCAGCGGGATGAGGCGCGGCGCCAACCAGTCTGCCAAGAACTCAGGTGATTGTTTCAACGCGACGGCCAGGACGCGGCCGGTCCAGAGCGCATGACGGAATGCGCCATCGTCCTCGTTGCAGAAGCAGGCGATCAAGGTGTCGAAAGCCGTATCCGAGACAGCCAGTCCATCGCGCGCGAACCGGTCTGCGATGGCCTGGCCAACACGCGGGCGCAACTCCAGCGACCACAGCTCCGGCAGGCCATGCAGCCAGCGTTCGAAGTCCGCTGAGGGCTGGTGATGGGCGGCGGCGAGGATGCGCATTGCGACCTGCTGCACATGCGAGTCGTCCTGCCATTGCGCCAGCTCCGCCTCGAGAGCCGGGTCTTGCACGAGGTCGGCCAGCGGGCGGGAGCGGCGCCTGGGTGGCGTCTCTGCGGCGGGCGGAGCTGCCACGGCAGGCTGCGCTGGCGATCTGTCGGTCTCCGCGTCGACGCCGGCGTCAAGGTCCTCGACCTCGGCCTCGACCGTCGCGTTCGCGGCTAACCATGCGTTCGCCTCTGCCCACGCCAAGGCCGCCTGGTAGGTCTCGTGCAACTGCTGGAACGCGACCGGGTCCTCGTCGGGCCGGGTGGTCTTCAGGCGCGCGGCGTAGGCACGCTTGATCGCGCGCGGTTCGGCGTCCGGTGGCAAGCCTAGCGCCTCGGTTGCCCAGCTCATCGCGCGGCTCCGGCGCTGGTGCGGTGTCGTTCGCGTTCCATCCCTGGCTGGTTCCCTGCGCGTACGGTGCCGTTGAGATCAAGGCGCTGTGGATTGCCGTGTCGCTGGCCTTCCCCCTCGCCCGGAGTGGAAATATCGGCCAGCCCCGAGCGAACTTGATCGCGCGTGCACCGCCTCTGCTGGCGTCGATTTCGCCATTACGCACTCTTTATGCCGGCGGTCCAGGGCACGGATAGCGCCTTTATGCCGCCCAGTCCTACCTTGGCAGTCCCGCACGCGAGTGCGTTGAGCCGAACACGATGTGTATCCTGATTTTGCAAGGTCCCCAGGCCGAGACCGCGGCGTTGCCGGCAGTGGCATCGGAGTGTGCCGGGCGTGCGTTGCGCACCCAGGCCTGTGCCGATGTCGCGACCCTGATTGCCGGCTTGCACGCCGCCGGCGATGACGCCGAGGTGGAACTGGTTGTGCTGGATTCGGGCGATCTGCCGTTGTCCGAGCGCAGCTGCGCCAGCGCCCTGCGGGCGGCCGTGGACGCGTTGCCGACGCCGTACATCGAGTTGCATACCGATGCGGCACAGGAACTGGAGCCATGGCTGCATCCGCAACATGCGCCGCTGGCGGTGGTCATCACGCCCCACGATGCCGAACGTGCCTACGCGATGTCGCTGGGCATCGCCGCCCGCTGCCTGCCGACGCGTGGCGTTGCGCTGCGCGTGGCTGCCTGAGGAGCCTGCCATGTCGATCATGATCCTGCGCGGCCCGGAAGTGGACGCCGCCTTGGTGCGCGGGCCGCAGCCGCTGCCGCGCGATGTCATCAAGCAGTTGGTGGCCTGCGCCGGCGATGCTGGCAAGACGGTGGCGCTGCGTGCCTGCGGCTCGGAGCAGGAACTGCTGGATGCGCTGCGGGTCGCCGCCCAGGCGCGGATGGAGGTTGCCTTGATCGATCCGGGCAGCTGCGTGGACAGCGCGCGCCTGCACCGGGTGCTGGCGACGTTGGATACCCCGTACGTGGAGACCCACGACGACAGCGCCGATCGACCGGAACGCTGCCTGCCGCCCGCGCTGGGCCGGCGCCTGGCGACAGTGCGCGGCTATTGTGCGCAGAGCTATCTGCTGGGGTTGGAGATTGCGTTGGAACACCTGGGCTGCACGGAGATTCAAGGCGATGTCCACGTCGGTACCTGAGCGGCGACGGCTGCATTACTTCGCCAACTACGAGGCCTATTGCGATGGCAGGCCCGTGCTCTGGGGCCAGCTGACGCACAGCGTGGACGTGCCGGACGGCGACGAGCTGGATGCCGCGGCGCTGGTCGGTTGCCTGCGCCGGCGCGCCGCCGAAGCGCATGGCCTGGAAGCGGGTCAGATCCGCTTGTGCCAGGTCACGCGGTTGTAGACCGCGTGTGGTCCGCGCCCTGCCGCAATCGGCGCGCGCGCAGTGGCCTGGCGTCGGTACCGATCCGCGTGTCGGCGACGACCCGATCGACATGCAGTCGCAGAGCGTCCGATCGTCCTGAACGAACACCGCCGCGCGAGCGCGGCGGTGTTGTGCTGCAAGATCGTAGACAAACACAGTGCAGTGGGCCGACGAGTGGCCCACGCACTGTGCCTGATGGTTACTTCGCCGCAGCGGGGCTGCTCGGGACGAACTTGGTCAGCTGATTGCTGCTGGCCGCTGTCCCGAAGTTGAAGCGTCCATAGCCTGCGCCCCAGTACAACGCGCCGTCGGAAATGGCCGGCGAACTGAGCACCGAGCCGGGCGCGGTGTAGTTCCACAGGGTGGCGCCGGTGTCCGCGTCGAGCGCGACCATGATGCCCGCCATCGAGCCGGCGTAGACCAGGTTCGGCGAGACCGTCAGCGAGCCCTGACCACCGGCCGGGAACGTGGGCGTCACCGGATTCACCCCAGGCACCTTGACCTGCCAGAGGATCTTGCCGGTGGCCGCGTCCAGCGCCGCCCACGAGCCACCGTTATGGGTCTGGGTGTTGTCCGGGCCCAAGGTATAGCTGGTGTGGTCGTTGTTGTTGATGGCCACGTACACGCGCGACTTGTACGGATCGAACGCAGTGCCCCATTCGATGCCGCCGGTGGCGCCGCCGGGGCCGACCTGGGTCGACCAGACCTTGTCACCGGTCTTGGCGTCGAAGGCCCAGTAGATGCCGCTCTTCTGGCCGGCGCCGATCAGTTGCTGCGGCTTGCCGTCCTTCCAGACGGTGAACAGGTTGACGCCGGCGCCGCCGAAATCGTAATCCGGACCGGCCAGATTGGTCGCCTGCGTGTTGGGGCACAGGCCATTGGTCGGCGCCACCAGGCACGACAAGTTCCAGGAGTCGTAGCCCTGGGCGCGGTTGGCCCAGACCAGCTTGCCGGTATCCAGGTTCAGCGCGACCACCGAGTCGACATAGTTGTCCGGCGCCATGCAGTTCAGCTCGTCCTGCACGGTGGCCTTGCTGCCCAGGTAGGAGCGCACGTTGGAGACGCAGTTACCCACACTGAAGGGAATGTTGTAGTTGTTGCCGGTGCCGAAATACAGGCGACGTTTGGCCGGGTCGATCGCGACCTGGCCCCACACCGACGCACCGGTATAGCCCTCCGGCACCGTGTAGAACTGCCAGATCTTGTTGCCGGTGGCCAGGTCCAGCGCCACCACGCTGCCGCGGAAGCTGAAGGTGTGGGTGGCATCCAGATTGCCCCAGTCGCCCGAGGACACGCCGACATAGACGCGGTTGCCGACGATCACCGGCGAGGAGGTGATGCGGGCCTGGGCATTGGCCTCGACTGTGCTCTTCCACAGCAGCTTGCCGGTCTTCTTGTCGATTGCCAGCACGGTGCCGGCGGCCTGGTCGCCGACGACGATGCTCTTGCTGCTGATGGCCGGCGTATTGCGCGTGACCGAGCTGGTATTGCCGGTGTAGTCGGATAGCTTGGCCTGCCAGTTCGGCTTGCCGGTCTGGGTGTCCACGCTGTACAGGCTGCCGCCCCAATCCGGGACGTACAGGGTGGTGCCTTCCACGCTGGGCGTGGCGGAGATATCGCCGCTGGTGGTCAGGGTCCACGCTGGCTTCAGCGTCTTGACGGTGACCGGGTTGATTTTCCACTCGCCGGGGGCGAAGCGCGTATTGAAGTAGCCGCCGCCGGCAGTCGGCCACAGCTTGGGCAGGGCGAACGGCGGGTTGCTGCCGAAGCTATGCCAGACCTGCCCGGACTGGGCGAAGGCCTGGGTATCCAGCGACGTCGTCGCCCGCGGCGCAGCGGAGGGGGCAGACTGGGCGAGCGCAACGGCGCTGGCCAGCAGGCAGGGGACGACGGTCAAGCGACGGAACCACAAGCGGCGAGGAGTGTTGGTCATCACGGCATGTCCATGGATGGAGGTGGCGCTGGATCCCCCCGGATCTATTGGCCGCACCTTCGCCGATCGCCGTGACCATGCAAGCGGCGCCGCAGCGCCACGTTCATGCTATGGCCGGTTCTCAGCGTATCTGGTTGAACCAGCTTGAAAAAATTCTGTTCAACCTGTGCGGTATCCGCGCAAATCGTGATGAATCATCACTATCTGGCCCGCTGGCGATAGGCAAAACATTGCCCACGTTCAGCCAGTTTGGCGTGCGCTTCTGCTCGGTCTCTTGCAGGAACCTGGAAATTCCGCGCTACCTGGCCGATGCCGCGCGCAGTCGTGCTACTGCCAGCCTGGGGCGGTTTGCCTCTCGCGGCTGCCCTCGTTAAGGTCGCAGACCGTTTCGAATGGAAGCATCTGCATGCGCGTCCCGACCGTTCCGTTGGCCTCCCTTGCCCTGGCACTCTCGCTCGCTGGCGGCGCGCGTGCCGATGAGGGCATGTGGATGCCCGCCCAATTGCCGGATGCAGCCCAAGCGCTGCGCAGCGCCGGCTTTGTCGGCGACCCGCGCCAGCTGGGCGACGTCACCCAGGCCCCGCTCAATGCGGTGGTCAAGGTCGGTGGCGCCACCGGTGCCTTCGTCTCTGGCGATGGCTTGCTGCTGACCAACCACCATGTCGCCTTCGGTGTGATCCAGTACAACAGCAACGCCCGCGAGAACTTCATCGATCAGGGCTTTGTCGCCCGCGATCGTCGCGACGAGCGGCCGGCCAATCCCGACTTTCGCGTGTTGGTGACGGTCGGCTTCGACCGCGTGACCGAGCAGGTACTGGCGCAGGCGCGCGGCAAGCAGGGGCGCGCCTACTTCGATGCGGTCGATGCGGCCAGCAAGCGCATCGTGGCCGACTGCGAACGCGAGCCCGGGGTGCGCTGCAGCGTCGCCTCTATGTACGAAGGCAGCGACTTCTACCGCATCCGCCAGCTGGAGCTGCGCGACGTGCGGCTGGTGTATGCGCCGCCGCGCGCGATCGGCAACTACGGCGACGAGGTCGACAACTTCATGTGGCCGCGGCATAGCGGCGACTTCACCCTGCTGCGGGCCTACGTGGATCGGCAGGGCCGGCCGGCGGCCTACAGCCCGGACAACGTGCCCTATCAGCCGCCGGCGCACCTGCAGGTCGCGCAGGACGGGCCGAAGGTTGGCGATTTTGCGATGCTGGCCGGCTATCCCGGCACAACCTATCGTCATCGCACGGCAGCCGAGTTCCAGGCACAGGTGGAATGGACGCTGCCGCAGCGGGTGGCGACGCTGGACCAGTTGATGGCGGTGATCGAGACGGCCGGACGCACCGATGTCGATGCGCGCACGCGCTACGCTGCCCAGCTGCAGTCGCTGAAGAACAATCGCAAGCGCGCGGCGGGCGAGCTGGAGGGATTGCAGCGCAGCGATGCGGTCCGCCTGCGCAGCGACGACGAGCGCGCGATGCTGGCGGCCACGCGCGGCGCCGACGCGCGCGATATTGCGGCCTTGCAGGAACGCCTGGCCAAGAGTTCGGCCACCCGCGAACGCGATCTGCTGCTAACCTTGCTCGGCAGCCAGACGCAGCTGCTGCGCGCAGCCTTGACGCTGGAGCGCTTGCGCATCGAATCCGCAAAGCCCGATGCGCAGCGCGAGAGCGGCTACCAGCAACGCGACCACGCCTTGATCGAAGGCCAGCTGCGGCAGGTGCAGCGTCGTTATGCCCCGCAGGTCGAAAAGGTGCTGATCACCGCCCTGCTGACGCGGTACCAGCAGCTACCGCCAGCCCAGCGGGTAGCGGCGTTCGACGCGGCGTTCGGCACCACCCCGGCTGCGTTGCAGCAGGCGCTGGACGCGGTGTACGCGCAGACCCGCCTCGGCAGCGAGGACGAGCGGCTGGCGCGCTTTGCCGCCGCCCGCGAAGGCCGGGCGATGGCAGCCGATCCGCTGCTGACCCTGGCCGCGGCGTTGGTGCCAGCGCAGCTGCAGCTGGAGGACGCGCGCAAGGCGGCAGAGGGCGAACAGCTGCGCCTGCGTCCGGCCTATATGCGCGCGCTGACGGCCTGGCGACAGCAGCAGGGGCGGGTGCTGTATCCCGATGCCAACGGCACGTTGCGGGTCAGCTACGGCCGTGTGCAACCGCTGGCGCCGCGCGATGCGGTGAGCTTCGCACCGGTGACCACGGTGGCCGGCATCGTCGAAAAGAACACCGGCACGGTGCCGTTCGACGCCCCGGCGCCGCTGTTGCAGGCCATTGCCCGCGGCGACTTCGGCAGCACCGCCGATCCACAGCTCAAGACCCAGACGGTGAACTTCCTGACCAATCTGGATACTACCGGCGGCAATTCCGGCTCACCGGTGCTCAACGCGCGCGGCGAGTTGATCGGGCTGAATTTCGACAGCAACTGGGAATCGGTGAGCGCCAGCTGGTGGTACGACCCGCGCTACAAGCGCGCCATCCACGTGGATATGCGCTATCTGCGCTGGCTGCTGGCCAAGGTGTATCCGGCGCCACAGCTATTGCGGGAAATGGCGCTGCCGGCCGAATAGCCGGCGCATGCAGGACGACTGGCGCAACCAGGGCGTTGCGCCAGCCGAGTGCCGGATTGCCGATCATGCGCGCGACGGTCAGCGCGCGGACTGCGGCGTGCACCACATGCGGCGTGCGCGATGCGCCTGCCGACCCAACGGCGGTCGCCGAACCACTGGGGCTCGTCACGCAGGGCGTGTCAGCGGCCACAACGCTTGTGCGCGTTCGCTCCATACACGGACGGCGAAACCGCTGCGTCGCGCTGCCAGTCGAGGCGTTGCTGCATCGCTCGCACGCCTGCCCGTCACGCGATGCGACCTCGACAACGGGCGGCCGACCCAGCACGCAACCGCAAGGCCGCATGTGGCTGCGCGCGTGCGGTTATCGGCAACGCCAGCGTGACCTGCAACGACACAAGGCGAATCCCGGTACACGGGCGCTTGGCTCAGGCCTGCTGCAGTGGCGGCCTGGCGGCCGCGATCGCGGGCACGCCGCTGCGTGTGAGCTGCGCGACTGCCGCCTGCACCACCTCCGGCACGCTGGCGGACACATCCACCGCGATCACGTCCGCTTCGTCCATCGGCGGCTGCAAGGCCTGCAACTGGCTGTCGAGCAAGCTGGGCGGCATGAAGTGCCCGGCGCGTGCGCTCAGCCGCGCAGCGATCACCTCCGGTGCCGCATGCAGGAACACGAACCGCATCGGCACCTCGCTGGCCCGCAACAACTGCCGGTGTGTGGCGCGCAGACCGGAGAACGCCAGCACCACCGAGCTGCCGTCGTGGACGCACTCGCGCAGCGTGGCCGACAGCAGCTCCACCCACGGCAGCCGCATGGCATCGGTGAGCGGTTGCCCAGCCGCCATCTGCGCGCGTGCCGCCACGCTGTGGTAATCGTCCGCATCCAGAAAGCGAACGCCGTAATGCGCGGCCAATGCCTGCGCAATGGTGGTCTTGCCACTGCCGGACACGCCCATCACCACGATGGCCAAAGGCAAAGCGAGCGCGGGCGTGGCGTTGCTGTCGATCTCCATCACGTGGGGTTATATCTCCGGATCAATTCGGCATGTTGGTCAGTTTCACGTTGGCGGCGGCCGATGCGTGGTGTAGCGTCGGCGCTCCTTGCCAGGTGAGCGTTGCAGCAGCGTAACGGCGCGCTCGGCCGGGTTCAACGCATCCAAGGGCGGCCGATGACGTCTCCATCCGCAACGTCTGCATCGTCGGCGCCCCTGCGCTGGCGCGAAAAACTCGGTTACGGTTCCGGCGATCTTGGCCTGAACCTGTACTGGGCCAATATCTCGGCGTTCCTGCTGATTTTCTACACCGACACCATGCACCTGCCGGCCGCGGCCGTCGGCACCATGATCCTGTTGACCAAGGTGGTCGATGCGATCGCCGATCCGGTGATGGGTGCGCTGGCCGATCGCACGCGAACGCGCTGGGGCAAGTTCCGGCCCTATCTGTTGTGGGGCGCCGTGCCGATGGCGCTGACCGGTGTGCTCGCCTACACCACGCCCGCGCTCGATCAGGACGGGCGCATGTGGTGGGCGACGCTCAGCTTCCTGTTGATGATGCTCGCCTATACGGTGGTGAGCATTCCGTACTCTGCCTTGTCCGGCGTGATCACCGCCGATGGGGCGCAACGCACCAGCCTGATCAGCCTGCGTTTCATCGGCGCTTTCGCCGGCACCACCCTGGTCAATTACTGCACGCTGGATCTGGTGGCCTGGCTCGGTGGCGGCAACGATGCCGATGGCTGGCAACGCACCATGATGGTGTACGGCGCGGTCGCGGTGGCGCTGTTCGTGGCGGTGGCGCTCACCACCCGCGAGCGCGTGCAGCCACCGCCGCAGCAGCGCACGCCAATTCGCCAGGACATCGCCGACCTGCTGCGCAACCGGCCGTGGTGCGTGTTGTTCGTGTTGTCGCTGATCATCATGGTCACCATCGTCATGCGCGGCGGCACCGGTGTGTACTACCTCAAGTACTACGTGCAGCGCCCAGATCTGACCGGGCTGTTTTTGGGCAGCTATTCGGTGGCGCTGGCGGTAGGCGCAGCGATCACGCCGCTGTTGACGCGGCGCTGGGACAAGCGCCGCCTGATGGCGGGGCTGATGGCCCTGGTCGGGGTGCTGAGCTGCGCGATGTTCTTCGTGCCGGCCGATGCGGTGTGGGCGATCTTCGGCTTGAACGTGCTGATCGGCCTGGCGCTGGGTCCGAAATCGCCGTTGGCGTTCTCGATGTACGCCGACAGCGCCGACTACACCGAGTGGCGCACCGGACGGCGCGCGACGGCGATGACCTTCGCCGCGGCGACGTTCTCGCAGAAGCTTGGCGGTGCGCTCGCTTCTGCCGGTATCGCCTGGGTGCTGGCCGGCATGGGGTATGTCGCCAACACCGCGCAGTCGCAGGTGTCGCTGACCGGCATCGTGCTGTTGTTGACGGTCATCCCGGGCGCAGTGGCGTTGCTGGCTGCCTGGACCATGCGTTTCTATCCGCTCGATGACGGCCTGTTGCGCCGCATCCAGCACGACCTGGCCGCGCGCAAGCGCGACGAACCCGAGGCCCCCTGACGTGTCCGTATCGCCTTCCGATATGCCCGAGGATCTGTCCGACCTGTTGGCGCCCAGCGCCGATGGCGCGCGCTATGTGCTGCGCAGTCCCACTGCCATGCCCAACGCCAGTGGCTTTCTGTGGAACCGGCGGATGATGCTGCAGCTGACCTGCCGCGGCTATGCGACCGGGCAGTTCATGCAGCCGGAGCCGTCCAAATACGCGCATGCCCCGATCCTGGAAGCGCGCAATTTCATGATGCCCGAGCAGCCGTATTACGCGCATCACCCCGGGCGCTTCTTCTATCTGAAGGACGAGGAGACCGGCGCGTTGTATTCGGTACCGCATGAGCCGGTGCGCGCGCCGCCGCAGCAGTTCGAGTTTTCCGCCGGCAAGCACGACGTGCGTTGGCGCGTACGCCACGACGACATCGTGGTGGAACTGTGCGTGGCACTGCCGACCGACGATGCGCTGGAGCTGTGGGAATGCCGTGTCCACAATCTGTCCGGACGCACGCGTCGGCTCAGTCTGTACCCGTACTTCCCGATCGGCTACATGTCCTGGATGCACCAGGCTGGCGACTACGAGCCGGCCTTGGGCGGCATCGTCTGTCGCAGCGTGGCGCCCTACCAGAAAGTGCAGGACTACTTTCGCCAGCGCGATTTCAAGGACTGCACCTTCCTGTTGCACGAGCAGGCACCGCTGGCCTGGGATGCGCAGCAGATGGCGTTCGAGGGCGAAGGCGGATTGCATGCACCATCGGCGGTCATGGCCGACCAGCTGGGCAATACTCCGGCCCACTACGAAACCCCGGCCGCCGCGCTGCAATACCGGCTGCAATTGCAGCCACAGGCCGATGCGCTGTATCGCTTCGCCTTCGGGCCGGCGCGCGACGATGCCGAGATCGCCGCGTTGCGCGCGCGCTATCTGTCGGCCGAAGGCTTTGCCACGGCGGCACGCGGTTATGCGGACTATCTGCAAGGTGGTCAGGGCTGCATCGAGATCCAGACCCCGGACGCGGCGCTGGACAACCTGGTCAACCACTGGTTGCCGCGGCAGGTGTTCTACCACGGCGACGTCAATCGCCTGACCACCGATCCGCAGACCCGCAACTATCTGCAGGACCACATGGGCATGGCCTACCTGCAGCCGGCCACAGCGCGTGCCGCGTTGCTGCATGCGCTCTCGCAACAGGAAGCCAGCGGCGCCATGCCCGATGGCATCCTGCTGGTGGAGGGCGCGGAGCTGAAGTACATCAACCAAGTGCCGCATACCGACCATTGCGTGTGGTTGCCGATCTTTCTGAGCGCGTATCTGGCCGAAACCGGCGACAGCACGATCCTGCAGGCGATGGTGCGCAGCGAAGAGGGTGAGCAGCGCTCGGTCGCCGAGCGCCTGGATGCGGCGATGCAGTGGTTGCTGGACGCGCGCGACGCCCGCGGGCTGAGCTATATCGCCCAAGGCGACTGGTGCGACCCGATGAACATGGTCGGCTGGCGCGGCAAGGGCGTGTCCGGTTGGCTCACCGTCGCCACCGCCTATGCCTTGAAGCTGTGGGCGGAGTTGTGCGCTGCGCATGGCCGGCCAGAGCAGGCAACGCGCTTCGCCCAGGCGGCCCACGCCATCAATGCCGATGCCAACCGCGAGCTATGGGATGGCCAGTGGTACGCCCGTGGCATCACCGACGACGGCGTGCGCTTCGGCATCGCCGAGGACGTGGAAGGGCGCATCTACCTCAATCCGCAAAGCTTTGCGCTGTTGGCCGGTACCGCCGACGCCGCGCAGCGGGCCGCGCTGCTGGAGGCCGTGCGCGAACAGTTGCACACCCCATACGGCCCGGTGATGCTGGCGCCGGCCTACACCCATATGCGTGACGACGTCGGCCGGCTGACGCAGAAATTTCCCGGCTCGGCGGAGAATGGCGCGGTCTACAACCATGCTGCCGCGTTCTATCTCTACAGCCTGTACCGGATCGGCGAGGCCGACCGCGCCTGGGAGATTCTGCGCGCGATGCTGCCCGGTCCCGGACGCGCCGACGTGCTGCAACGCGGCCAGTTGCCGGTCTACCTGCCCAATTACTACCGCGGCGCCTGGCACCAGTTTCCGCGCACCGCCGGCCGCTCCAGCCAGCTGTTCAACACCGGCACCGTGGCTTGGGTCTACCGCTGCGTGCTGGAGGGCTTGTTCGGCTTGGTGGGCGACGGCGATGGCCTGGCGATCCGTCCGCAGCTGCCGGCGCATTGGCCGCAAGCGCGCGCCGTGCGTCGCTTTCGCGGCGCGCGCTTCGAGGTGACGCTGACGCGCGAGCCTGGCCGGCAGGCGGTGGAAGTGGAAGTGGACGGTGTGGTCTGCGCCGATCAGCGGGTGCCGGCGGTGGTGGCCGGCCGCAGCTACCAGGTGCAGGTGCGGCTGCCGGGTTGAAGGTGGTAACCGAGCGGGGCGGCGGCGTGAGCGTCCGAGCCGGCCGCCGCCGTCGCGCGCGCTCGATCGTCGTCGTCGGCGGCGCGTGGCGGGCGTCATCGATCGCCATGGCCCGCCTGGCACGTCGGACAAGGCGTGGGTCAGGCGCATTGGCCGAACGCCGAACGATCCGTGCCACTGCTCCTGCCGGCAGACGCAATCGCCCCTTGCCAGCCACCACTGCGTAAACTCCCGGTTGGTCTGACCGCCAAGGAACACCGTTGGTTTCGAGCTGGATCCTGCTGCTGGTGTCGCTGGGCTACGCCGCGCTGTTGTTCGGGGTGGCCTGGTGGGGCGACCGGCGTCCGTTGTATCCGGAGCGGCCGTGGTTGCGGCCGGCCGTCTACAGCCTGGCCCTGGCGGTGTATTGCTCGTCGTGGACCTTCTATGGCGCGGTCGGTTCGGCGGTGCGCAATGGCCTGGGCTATCTGCCGATCTATCTGGGGCCGCTGCTGTTGCTGCTGTTCGGTTGGCGCATCATCGAGCGGTTGGCGTTGATCGCCCGGGCCGAGAACACCGTGTCCATCGCCGACTTCATCTCCTCGCGCTATGGCCGTTCGCGACGCCTGGCCGCGCTGGTGGCGGTGATTGCGTTGGTGGGCATCGTTCCCTACCTGGCGTTGCAGTACAAGGCGGTGGCGATGAGCCTGGAGGTGCTGACCGGGCATGCCAGCGCAGGCCGCGGGGTGTTGGCCGATCCGGCCTTGTACGTGGCCTTGCTGATGGCGCTGTTCGCCACCCTGTTCGGCACGCGTCAGGTGGATGCCACCGAGCATCACCACGGCATGATGCTGGCCATCGCGCTGGAATCTGTGATCAAGTTGGTGGCGATCGTGGCGGTGGGCATGTTCGCCTGGTCGTGGTTGGCCAAGCAGCCGTTGCAGATCGTCGACTCGGCACGCGCGCTGTTCGTGCATACCCCCTCGGTCGGCTTCATCTCCCAGACCCTGCTCAGTTTCCTGGCGGTGATCTGCCTGCCACGGCAATTCCACGTGGCGGTGGTCGAATGCAGCGAGGTTGGCGACATTCGCCGCGCGCGCTGGCTGTTCGGCGCCTATCTGGTGGTGATTTCGGCGATGGTGATCCCGATCGCCTCGGCCGGCGTGGCGCTGTTCGGCAAGGGCAGTGCGGTCGCCGATGACACCATGGTGCTGGCGCTGCCGTTGAGCCAGGGCCAGAACGTGCTGGCCCTGGTCGCCTACGTGGGCGGCTTCTCGGCGGCCACCGGCATGGTGATCGTGGCCAGCATCGCGCTCGCCACGATGGTCAGCAACGACCTAGTGATGCCGGTGCTGCTGCGCCGGCGTGGCAGCGCGCAGGCGCGCGCGGCGGTGGCCTCGCGGGTGCTGTGGATCCGCCGCGTGGCCATCCTGCTGCTGGCGCTGATCGCTTACGGCTACCACCGCAGCGTGGCCGACGATGCCACGCTGGCCTCCTATGGGCTGATGGCCTTCGCGGCCGTGGCCCAGTTCGCGCCCGGGCTGATCGGCGGGCTGTACTGGCGCGGTGCCAGCCGCAAGGGCGTGGAGACCGGCATGGCGCTGGGTTTCCTGACCTGGATCTATACGCTGCTGTTGCCGGCGGCCACCCAGGCCGGATGGCTGGAGCCGTCCTGGCTGGTGGATGGGCCGTTCGGCATTGCCTGGCTGCAGCCGCAGCAGTTGTTCGGCATGAGCGGCTGGGATCCGCTCGCACACGGTACCTTCTGGTCGCTGCTGATCAACACCGGCGCGATGATGGTGGTGTCGGCGCGTCGACGTCCCGGGGTCGATGAGCGCTTGCGCGCCGCGCCCTTCCTCGATCCCTATGCGCAGCGCCCGGCGGTGGGAGGCGAATGGCCGGGGCATGTGCGGGTAGCCGATCTGCAGGCACTGGCCGAGCGGGTGGTTGGCGAACGCCACGCCCATCGCGCCTTCGCCGACCAGGCCCAGTTGCTGGAACGCGAACTGCAACCGACTGCGGTGGCCGATCGTGCGTGGGTGCAGTTCACCGAACGTCTGCTGGCGGCCACCATCGGTGCGGCCTCGGCACGCTTGGTGCTGACCAGCCTGTTGCGCGGCTCTGGCATGGAGCTGGGCGAAGTGGTGGCGGTGCTCGACGAGGCCGGCCAGGAGCTGCGCTTCAACCGCGAGATCCTGTCCACCACGCTGGAAAACATCAGCGCGGCGGTCAGCGTGGTCGATCCGGAGATGCGCTTGACTGCCTGGAACCGGCGTTACCAGCAATTGTTTGGTTACCCGGACGGCATGCTCTACGTCGGCCGCCCGGTGGCCGATCTGATCCGCTACAACGCCGAGCGCGGCGAGCTGGGCGAGGGCGATGTGGAGGACCAGATCGATCGCCGCATCCGCCATATGCGCGCCGGTTCGCCGCATGTGTTCGAGCGCACGCGCAGCGATGGCAAGGTGATCGAGATGCGCGGCCAGGCCTTGCCCGGCGGCGGCTACGTCACCAGCTACAACGACATCACCGACTACAAGCGCGCCGAGCGCGCGTTGCTGGACGCCAACGAGAACCTCGAACAGCGCGTCGCCGAACGCTCGCGCGAGGCCGAGCTGGCGCAGCAATCCAAGACCCGCTTCCTGGCCGCGATCAGCCACGATGTGCTGCAGCCGCTCAACGCTGCGCGACTGTTCGCCTCTGCGCTGCGCGAGCACCAGCACAACAGCGAGGAGCAACGTCACCTGGCCGAGCGCGTGGATGCCTCGTTGCGCGCGGCCGAGGAGCTGCTCGATGGCCTGCTCGACGTCTCGCGGCTGGATGCCGGTGGATTGCGCCCGACGGTGGAGGATCTGGACGTGAGTGCGTTGATGCATGAGCTGGCCGCGCAGTACACGCCGGTGGCGGCTGCCCGCGGCCTGCGGCTACAGCTGCATACCCGTCCGCTATGGGTGCGCAGCGATCGCCGCCTGCTGCGCCGGGTGATGCAGAACTTCCTGGCCAATGCGCTGCGCTACACCCGCCAGGGACGCATCGTCCTGGGTATGCGTGGCCGTGGCGCGCAGGTCGAGCTGCAGGTATGGGATACCGGTCCCGGGATTCCCGAACATCATCTGCGGCAGATCTTCGAAGAATTCCGTCGTTACCAGCAGCCGTTCGATTGGGGCGAGCAGGGACTGGGGTTGGGACTGTCGATCTGCCAGCGCATCTCGCGCCTGCTCGATCACGATTTGAACGTGCGCAGCCAGGTCGGCCGCGGTAGCATGTTCTCGATCCTGCTGCCGCGTGTATCGGCGGCCACCGTCGCAGCGCCCACCGCCAACGCACGCGCGCAAGCGGGCGACGATTCGCTGGCCGGCCTGCGAGTGCTGTGCGTGGATAACGATCGCGAGATTCTCGACGGCATGCGCGCCCTGCTCGGTCGCTGGCAGGTGGAGGTGATCACCGCCAGCACCGTCGATCAAGCGCTGGAACGCGCCAGGGAGCGACCGGACCTGATGCTGGTGGATTACCACCTGCACGATCGGCTGGATGGCCTGGACACGCTCGATGCCGTGCAGGCAGCCGCACCCTCGCCGATTCCTGGTGCCTTGTTGACCGCCGATGGACGTGACGAACTCAAGCAGTTGGCACGCGCGCGGGGCTATCGCCTGCTGACCAAGCCGGTCAAGCCGGCCTCGCTACGCGCGTTTCTGAGCGCCTATCACGACGCCAAGCGCTGACGGCGATTGCCGTCGGCATGCAGCGAGCCTCGCCGCGCTCGCTGGCGCCGCTCAGGCCGCGCCGCCCAGGTGTTCGTAGAGGATCACGCAGCCGATCAGCACCAGGATCACGCCGCCGAGGATTTCCGCCCGGCGGCCGATCAGCGCGCCGAGCGCGCGTCCCAGCATCACACCGGCGGTGACCATGGTCAGCGTGCACAGGCCTACCACCGCGGCCACGACGCCGATATGCACGTCCAGGAACGCCAGGCTGACCCCGACCGCCATGGCGTCGATGCTGGTGGCAAAACCAGTGGCCGCCAGGGCCAGCAGACCGTGGCGCTTGGCTGGCGGCGGCTCCTGCTCGGTCTCCGGTGCCTGCCGCAGACCGGCGATGATCATGTGCGCGCCGAGCGCGCCGAGCAGGACGAAGGCGATCCAATGATCGAAGGCGGCCAGATAGCTGGACGCCGCGCGCCCCAGCAGCCAGCCGATCACCGGCGTGATCGCCTCGATGGCTCCGAACACCAGCCCGGCGCGCAGTGCGTCGCGCCAGCGCGGTTTGCGCATCGCAGCGCCCTTGCCGATCGCTGCGGCGAAGGCATCGGTGGACATCGCAAAACCGATCAACAGGATGGATAACGGAGACATCGACACTCCCGGGTTGGGCGTAGGCAACGGCATGCGCCCGCGCCAACCATCGTCGTGCACGCATGCCGCTGGTCTCGCCAAACCCGATCTGGTTGTCCGCGCCACGGCGCATCGGCCGAGTATGTTGACGCGGACGCTTCCGGTGACGGAAGCCGGCTACTCCCCAAGGGGCGCGCAGTGTAGCAACGGAAGATCGCATTTGGACGCGCGCGAACGCACGCGAAGGTCGGTCTGATCTTTATAGCCTTGGCTATGCGGGCGGGTCCGGGTGTGGCTGCGGTTGGATTGCATCACCGCGCTGCAGCGCGCGAACCGCCTCGATATCCGCATCGCGGCCGTGTTGTAGATCCTGCGCGGTGAGCTGGACCGACACGTCGGGCAACACGCCGCGATCTGGCTGTGGGCTGGTCGGAAACTGCCCGACCAAGGGCACGTCCACTTCGATCTGTGAGTGTGGCAGGTGCAGAAAAAAGAACGCGCTGCCATTGGTGCCGCGCAGGTTGCCACCGGTTGGCCGGCCGACCAGGGTGGCCAATCCGGCGTATTGCACCTGCTGTGCGAACGCGAAGGTCGCCGAGCTGTTTTCCGGGCCGATCAATACAAACACCTTGCCCGTGTAGCGCGGCGTGCGCGTGGGCACACTGGCTGGAACATCGGCGTCGGGTGTGGGCGTTAGGCTGTAGAAACGCGCATCGTAGGCAACCGCGCGCGTGCCCCAGTCGCGAAAGGAGGTGTCCCAGGTGGTGACATACGGCGCCAGTGCATCGGGCAACCGCCGGTAGCGCACCAGTGCGCGCATCGGCGGCAGCGCGTTTTCGCTTGCGGGCAGATAGCCCAGCAGGACGCTGCCCACATCCAGCCCCCCTTCGTTGCCGCGTAGATCGATCACCAGTGCGGGAATCTCGCGTTCGCTTAGTGTGGCAAAACTGCGTGCCAGAAAGGCCTGCCAGTCCCAGTTGCTGCGGTACACGGCCCAGGTGGGCATCCGTAGCACGCCCAGGTCCGGGTCCGACAGGTCCAGATGCCATGCCGGTGACGCACTGTCGGCGCCACGCGATGATGCCAGCGCGCTGCGTTGTGCCGCGCCGATCCGGTGGACCCGCAGTTCTTGCTCAGGCGTGGCCCCGGGCCCGCGCACCCGCAGCAGCGGGCTGGCCGACAACTGCGGAAACAGCAGTGGCAGGTAGACATCGAACGCCTCGACCGGTGCGAAGCCTTGTACCTCCATCTGTGCGATGCGCTTGCCATCATTGCTTCCGTCGGCACGTGCCACCGTCATCAGCGCCGCCAGGATCTGGGAGGCGGCAATGCCATCGATCGTCAGCACTTCCGTACCGGGCAGCAGGGCGGGCTGGTCGGAGTCGTTCTGGCTGATGATCATCCGGCCCTGCAACCAGCGGAACCGAAAGGGCAAGGATAGGTCGTCGTCGAACAAGGCGTGCCGGACCGGCTCGGGTTGATTGACGAAATTCGGAAAGCTATGGCCGCAGCGCACGCTGGCGGTCAGGCGCGAGATGGCCAGATAGGCCTGGCCGAGCGTGGCGCCATGTGCCAGCTCGGCACGCAGCGCGGCGAAGCGTTGCGCGACCTGCCGTTCGCTCGCATAGCGGTACAGGCCCGGGTGCAGTCCCTCGTAGGCCTGTTGCAGCACATCGATATCGGCCAGCAGCGCCGGGCCGGCGAGGCGACTGTCCCTGGTCAACGGCGGCGCTGGTGGGGCCGCCCACGCGACGCAGGTGGGCCACAGCAGCACGAACCACAACAGCACCGGGTGAGGGCGGATACGAGGGCGCATGGCAACTCCTGGGCAAGAGTCGCCAGCGTCGCCGGCTGCATCGCAGCGGGCGACTCAACTGGCCAATTGCTGGGCGATATTCACGATGTGCGACGTTGCGCGCGCCGGTAGTCGCTGGGTGTGCAACCGACGTGCGCACGAAACACCCGGTTGAAGCTGGCCTTGGAGCCGAAGCCCACTGCCAGCGCGATGGCGAGAATGTCCCGGTCGCCAGTCAGCAGACGCTGTGCTTCGGCAATGCGCAGCGCGTTGATGAAGGCGCTGAAGGTCTGTCCCAGCCCCTCATTGAGCGCACGCGACAGGTAATTGCTGTTGGTACCGATGCGGCGCGCCAGCGCGGCCAGGCTGAGGTCGGGCTCGCGCCACCAGCCGTGCGCGCTGACCTCGGCAGCCACGCGCTGCCCCAGCGCCTGCCAATCCTTCTCCGCGGCCGCAGGCGGTGGGGCGACAGCCGCTGCCGGGTCGGCCGCAGGGGTTGGTACATCCAGCACCTGCGGCGCATCGCGGCGCGGGTAGTGCGTGCGGGCGTGTCGCCAGCCTTCCAGTCCCAGGTAGTAGACCAGGGCAACGGTGGCCAGATAGCGCGGAAACTCGTCGAAATAGGACAGGCGATGCCACAGGCGGTCGCTGGCGGTGAAGCCCAGCCGCAATGCCACCAGCAACGAGGCAGCCAGCAAAAAGCCGCGCAGCCAGGGCAACCGCAGTTCCTCGCGCGCGCCGCTGTGATGCTCCAGCCAGCGTTGATAGGCCAAATAGTCGCGCCAGGCCAGCAGCAAATACAGCGCTAGCGAGGCCAGCACCAAGGCATCTTGCAGCGGGGCGACCCAGGGCAGATGGACGGTGGCGGTCCAGGCCCACTTGCGTTGCAGCGGCCAAGTGAACAGCCAGGTGTAGTAAGCCCCTTGCAACAGCGCCGGCAGCAGATGCAGCGCCCAGCGCGGTGGCAGCTGCTGGCGTGCCAGTTGGCGCACGTAGAGCCATATCAGCGGCCCGATGGCCAGTTCCCAGAACAGCGGGGCGTAGGTCAGGGTCGGGTAGGCATCGTAGGCGCCGGCATAGCCGAGCGTGTAAGGCGTGATCAGCGCCACCACGACCAACAGCAGTGCTGCCAGGCAGCGGTTGGCGGCGCGATTGACCGGCGTCAACAGCAACAGGCTCGCTCCGAGCACGCCATGTGCGCTACCAAGCAGCAGGATGGTGCTCCACATGCCGAACTTGAGACTGGACATGCCATCGCGCCTGATCGATCGCGCCGAGTATAGGGGCCACCGACGGCTCCCAGGCGCTTGCCAAGCGTGCGCGGCCCGGTTTGCGTGCGGCTAGTGCAGCCCGCTGGAGATCTCGGTGGTGGCCGCACACAGGGCTTGCAATGCCGCCTTGATGCCAACCAGCTCAGGGCGCCGCTCGATGAAGGGCACCGTGAGCGTGTAGGTGGCGCTGCCGCGTTGCAGGATTGGCGCGGTCAGATCGACCACGCCGACCACCGCTTCGCTGGGCTGCATGGCGTAGCCATCGCGACGCGCTTGTGCGGCGGCGGCCAGGAACTGCTCGCGCTCGAACGGCACCTCGCTGGCATCGAGCATGTCCAACCAGCGCGCCTGCACCTCCGGCTGCTGGAAGGCGAACAGCACCAGGCCGGAGCTGGAATGCGTCAACGGCCGACGATGCCCCGGCCGTACCACCAGGCCCAGGTCGCTGGGCATGTCCATCTGCGCGATCACCACGATCTGGTCGCCCGACGGCGCGACCAGATGGCAAGGTTGGTAGATCGCGTCGGACAACCGCCGCATCACCGGCAACGCCGCCTCGCTGATGTTCTGCACATGGGGCTGCTGCATGCCCAGCATGAACAAGCGATTGGTGAGCACATAGTTGCCATCGGTGTCGCGCAACAGATAGCCGCGTTCCTCCAGCACCTGCAGCATGCGGAAGATCTCGCCACGCGAACGCCCCACGCCCTGCGAAATCGCGCCCATGCTCATGCCGCCCCCCGTGCGGGCGAGCAGTTCGAGGATATCCAGCCCCTTGTCCAGAGCCGGAGCGCGATATTTGGTGGGAGCGGTGCTCATCCGTTGGCGGTCCGGCAGCGGGCGGTGGGCGCGCTAGCGTAACCGCCCAGCGGGCTGGGCGAACACGCTGACGCGCCGTGCAAATATAAACAAAGTTTTTATATTTGCATGCGGCGGTGCCGCGCAGTACGCTCGCCCGGCACAGACGCAAGCGCCACAGCCTTGGGAGGGGAGAGGCCGCATGCATTACAGCGACACCGCCGCGTCATCGCGCGGCAACCTGGCGCGTACCGCCCTGGTTCCCCTGTTGTTGATCGTCAGCCTGTTCTTCCTGTGGGGAATGGCCAACAACCTCAACGACATCCTGATCAAGCAGTTCAAGAAGGCGTTCGAGCTCAGCGACCTGCAGGCCGGATTGGTGCAGAGCGCCTTCTACCTGGGCTACTTCGTGTTCGCGATGCCGGCGGCGATGTTCATGCGTCGCTATAGCTACAAGGCCGCGGTGGTGCTGGGCTTGCTGCTGTATGCCGCGGGCGCGTTCCTGTTCTATCCGGCGGCGCAGGTGCATACCTACTGGCTGTTCCTGCTGGCGTTGTTCGTGATCGCCAGCGGGCTGGCGTTTCTGGAAACCACCGCCAATCCGCTGGTGACCGTGCTGGGCCCGGCCGACGGCGCGGCGCGGCGGCTGAATCTAGCGCAGGCGTTCAACCCACTGGGCTCGATCACCGGCGTGCTGGTCGGCCAGCATTTCATCTTCTCCGGGGTGGAACACACGCCTGCAGAGTTGGCGGCGATGGCGCCGGCGGCACGCGAGGCCTTCTTCGCCGCCGAATCGGCCGCCGTGCAGACGCCTTACCTGATCATCGGCGCGGTGGTGGTGCTGTGGGCGCTGCTGATCGGAGTGGTGCGCTTCCCCACTACCAACGACAGCGCCGACACTGCACCGCGGCGCGCACGCTTTGGCGAACTGCTGCGCACTCGCCGCTTCGTGTTTGCGGTGGTGGCGCAGTTTTTCTATGTGGGCGCCCAGGTCGGCATCTGGAGCTATCTGATCCGCTACCTGCAGGATGCGGTGCCCGGCACCCCGGAGAAGACCGCAGCCACCTACCTGACGATCTCGCTGGTGCTGTTCATGGCTGGTCGCTTTATCGGTACTGCGCTGTTGCGTTACCTCGCGCCGGCACGCCTGCTGGCCAGCTTTGCGACCATCAACCTGCTGCTGTGCGCGGTGGCGATCGCGTTGCCCGGCTGGACCGGGCTGTATGCGCTGGTGGCCGCGAGCCTGTTCATGTCGGTGATGTTCCCGACCATCTTCGCGCTGGGCCTGGACGGGTTGCATGACGATGCCCGCAAACTGGGCTCGTCGCTGCTGGTGATGGCGATCATTGGCGGCGCGCTGCTGACGGCGGTGATGGGCGCGGTGTCGGATGTCGCCGGGATTCATTGGGCGATGGCGGTGCCTGGCATCTGCTTTGCCGTCATTCTGCTGTTTGCGCTGCGCAACCGCAGCGCCGCCATTCCTGCGAGGGCTTGAGCATGCCGCGGCTGTGTTATGTGCTGGATCTACATGACGATGCGGCGCTGATCGCCGAATACGAGCGCTGGCATCGGGCCGATCAGGTCTGGCCGGAAGTGGTGGCCTCATTGCAGCAGGCCGGCATCCTGGAATTGGAGATCTTCCGCAGCGGCGACCGGCTGGTGATGCTGATGGAGGTGAGCGAGCACTACGACCCCGCCGCCAAAGCGGCGCGCGATGCAGCCGATCCGCGTATCCAGGCGTGGGAAGACTTGATGTGGCGGTTTCAAAAGCCGCTGCCGGGCAGCGCGCCAGGAGAGAAGTGGCGCGAGGCCGGGCGGATCTTTGCACTGAGCGAGGCGATCCAGGCGCAGCACTGAGCCTGGCCGGCCCTCATCCGCCCTGCGGGCACCTTCTCCCGC
>NZ_NSET01000028.1 GCF_009192945.1 Xanthomonas maliensis
GATCGGGGGAGCTTACGGACCCATCGGCCCTCCCTGCCCATGCCAGACATTGCCTGAGCCGAGCAGCAGGATATTGCGGTCTCGGAGCGGAGCCAGGGCCTCGCCCATTCGTAGGTGCACAGCCGCGTCGAGGTCGCTCCTGATGGAGAGCATCACCACCGGGATGCTCGCCTCCGGGTCGATGATGAGCATCGGAACGAAGACGCCATGGTCGTAGCCGCGCTGGCTGTCTACCGCGTGCTCGATACCTGCATGCCGAAGCAGCTCCGAAATCTTCGCTGCCAGCGGTGGAGAGCCAAGCGCGGGATAGCTCAACTCATACGTGTGCTTCGGAAAACCACCATAGTCGAAAAGCATCGGCGGCGCGGCCGCGGCACTCACCGTGGGGACTCGTGCGTCCCAGTGTGCGCTCACCAGAACAATGGCCTCGGGCCGGGCTGGCAGCGAATCCACGATGCCGGCGAAGTAACCCCGCAAACCTTCAAAAGTGCCGGGACCATAGGGCGGGGGGAAGTCCATCCAGAAACATGGCCCCCCGGCATGGGAGAGAAAGATGGCAGGCTGGCGCGTGCTCATATCGATTCCAACAGCTCCGTTCAGATGCGCCGCAATGGCGCGCTGGAGGACGCTTGAAACGGTGCGATGGGCGCCTTTTTCCATCGACCCCACAGGATGAAGATGGCCAGACTAATCAGCACGAAATTCAGCGGAAGCACTTGGAACTCTCCACGCGAGGCATGAAAACCGATGGCCAAGACCTGGAGGATCGTTGCGCAGAAGGCCGCCACTGGCGTCATTCGTGGAAGCACGCGCGTCAGCGCAGGAAGAAGGACCCCGATTCCGCCGGCAAGGTCGATCAGGCCAATGAACCGAACGAAGGTCTCAGATACCTGGCCGGTCCATGGCATCTGTGCAGCCAGCTCGGGGATGGGTGTGAAGAACTTCATCAAGCCTGACATGATGAAGACAGCTGCCAGCAAGAATTGCGCAATCCAGAGAAATACGCGGATCGGTTTGCCGGCGGTCGGCTTAAGTTGGGAAGACATGAACGCTCCTGGTGTGTGTGGACGGAGCTGATTCTTGGCAAAATGAAAGCGATTGAAAACCAGATGAAATAGAACAACTCAATCATGAAATCAGATGGACCAACCGCTTTCACGCTCGACCAGTTCGCAGTCTTCGTGGCGGTCGTCGAGCACAATGGCTTCGCTGCAGCGGCCCGCCACATGAACCGGGCCCAGTCGGCCATCACCTACGCCATCAAGGGGCTGGAGGACGAGAGTGATGTGTTGCTGTTCGACCGCTCGACCTACAGACCCACGCTGACTGAAGCCGGCCGCTCCCTGCTGCCAAGAGCACGCCGGCTGCTGATGGACTTGCAGGACTTCAACCGGCAGGCGAAGAGCTTTAACGCCGGCGTGGAGGCCGCCCTGACCGTGGTCTCCGATGTGTTTGCTCCGACCGGAGTGCTCGCTTACGCACTCGCACGCTTGCACACACAGTTCCCCACGATCAGCGTCAAACTCATTGTCGAAACGCCTCTTGCGGCAACAGAGCTATTGAAATCTGGCCAGGCCCAACTCGGTGCGATTTCGGTGCATCTCCCTGTCGGGACCGAGCTGAACACCACGCACTGGACAGACCATGAGCTGGTGGCGGTGTGTGCGCCCAGCCATCCACTTGCCTCCACAGCCGCACCCATCGCACCGGCGGACCTGCACGGTCACAGCCAGCTGGTATGGACACCGTCAACCGCTGCGGCAGACAGCCCCGATGCCGGCGTGCACGCGCTGGATAAGTGGTATGTCACCGACCTCAAGACCAAAAGGGAGCTTCTCGTGGCTGGCGCAGGCTGGGGAAGCCTGCCCGACCATCTTGCCGCCGATGACCTGGCAGCCGGGCGGCTCGTTGAGCTACAGGTGGAGAGTTGGGAGGGAAGCGACAGAATGCCTCGCTATTCCACCGTGATTGCCTGGCGACGCGATGTTCCGCTCGGCCCGGCGGCTTCCGCGTTACTGGAATCGTTGCGAAACCAGCGCTGACGTCGATGATGGAGAGGTGACCAGCTTCGCCATCGGCGCGAGCGTCAACAAGGTGTGGGCCGGCGTCGCAGGCGGCGCGGTGGCGGGCGCCACCTTCGACACGATCCTGCAGCTGGGCCTGCAGCAGATCTACGACATGACCAACGGCCGCAGCGGCCAGCATTTCAGCATCACCGAGGTGCTGATGTCGACCGTGTTCGGCGGTACGCTGGGCGGCCTGCCCGCGAAGATCTTCCAGGGCATCGGCAAATTGGTGGGCATCGGCAGCGACCCGGTGCAGGGCAAGATCGGCCAAGCCGATCCGCGCGCGCCGGTGGACGAAACCGTCGACCTGACCCACCCCCTGCCCGGCGGCAGCAAGGTGACGGTAGTGGATGCCGGCATTCCGGTGGCCGAGGACGGCGCGGTGGTGACCCTGGGCGGCAAGGTGGTGTTTACCGCGCCGCTGCGCAATTCGATGACGATCGCCGAGGCAAGCTCCTGGTACCTTGGCAAGGTGCAGATTCTCGACCAGACCCAACCGCTGTCGGTGCAGGTGACGCAGGCCTGGCAGCTGCGCCAGGCGCTGCGCAACGCGGCCGCCTCGGCCATGCACGACCAGAACCTGGCGGCGGAATTCCTGGAAACCTACAAGATGCCGTCGCTACAGCAGATCCGCGCCAAGTACGCCGGTGACTTCTCCGGCGATCCGCTGCAGCAGAAGATGCTCAGCGACGTGATCACCCCGGACGACTATCGCTATCCCTCGCAGGCCGGCGGCTGCTTCATCGCCGGCACGCTGGTATGGACCGACCGCGGCCTGGTGCCGATCGAGCAGCTGAAGATCGGCGACAGCGTGCTGTCGCAGCCGGAGGAAACCGGCGAGCAGGCATACCGCAAGGTGGTGCGGACGTTCTCGTACGAGGACAAGGAAATCCTGTGCGTGCGCTACGGCATCGTCGGCGACGAAACCTCCTACGCGTACTACAACCATTACGCGACCGACAACCACCCGTTCTGGGTGAAGGGCGTCGGCTGGACCCGCGCCGACCTGCTCGAACCGGGCCACGAACTGGAACTGCAGGACGGTCGCCAGGCCTTTGTGCTAGGGGTGGTGCCGGTCTACAAGACCGATCGCCCGAACGCGGGCTGGGAGCCGGAGTACTCGCACAGCGTCGACGGCTTCGAGGCCGACTATAGCCAGGGCTGGGAATGGATCGCCGACGGCGTGGGAGAGCCTGCCGCACGGCGCTCGGACGATGCGTTCCTGTCCGTCAAGGTCTACAACATCGAGGTGGAGGGCTTCCACACCTACTACGTCGGCAAAGCCGGCGTGTGGGTGCACAACGCCGACTGCGCCAACAGGGTTCACCCCTGTTTTCACGGACACTTACAAGGTCGATCCAGGCCATGAGGAGTGTTCATGTCAAAGCGTAGGAAATTCAGTGCCGAGTTCAAGCATGGTGCGGTTGAGTAGGCATGCCAGCCCGGCGTTAGCTGTGCCCAGGTGGCCCGGGAGCTGGGAATTCGCGACACACTGCTGACCCGCTGGAAGCGCGAGGCGCAGCGCCCGGGTGCGGCCGCATTCGGCGACAGTGGCACGCCTCGGGACGAGGAACCGACTCGCCTCAAGCGCGAGCTGGCGCGGGTGAACAAGGAACGGGATTCGTTGCGAGAAGCGGCGGGTGCTTTGCAAAGGAAGCATCCTGAGGTATCAGGTGATCGAACGTTGCCGCGATGAGTTCCCGATTCGGCTGATGTGCCGCTGCCTGAAGGTATCGGCTAGCGGCATTACCAGTGGAGCAAACGTCTTGCAGTGCACGGCAGCTCGACAAGGAGCGCTTGGTGGTACGCACGACACTTATGCACCTGTTGAGCATGAAAGGGCATAGGCCATGTGCGTCGTTGAGGGTGTAGTCCTTGCCTGTCGCACGGCAGTATCGGTCAAAGCCATCGCACTCTCCTTCAGGATGAGGAGAGGTGTACCTGCGTCAGTGGAGGCAGCACCGCCGAAAAGGACAACCCAGCGCCCAATTTCCGGTACTGATTCATGTACTGAAAATGCTTGACTGGGGATGGATTTCAGCAGACTTGGCTGGATGCTCCACACGCACAAGCTGCTGTGGGATCGAGACGCGATAGACCTCAGTGGACGTCCATCGCATAAGAACTGGAGCGGGAAACGAGACTCGAACTCGCGACCTCAACCTTGGCAAGGTTGCGCTCTACCAACTGAGCTATTCCCGCTTGGGAGCCGGAATTCTACAGTGAACCACACTGCTGTCAACCGTTACCTTCGACTTTCTTGGCCTTGCTGCCGATGGCTGCTTTTTCGTCGGCACGCAGACTCGGCCAGGCGGCGTGCAAGTACTGGAATCCAGACCACAGCGTCAGCAAGGCGGCGATGGCCAAGGTCCAATACCCCACCTGGAAGACCAGGCGACCGAGCCAGATACCGTGCGTCGGCATCTGCCCTGGGGTAACCGAGTACAGCAGACACAGCAAGGCAACCATCTGTGCGGTGGTCTTGATCTTGCCGACCATCGCCACGCGCACCTTGGCGCGCTGGCCGATCTCAGCCATCCATTCGCGCAGCGCCGAGACGGCAATCTCGCGCCCAACGATCACCGCGGCCCAGAACGCCATCCACGGCGTGGGATGGCCTTGCACGATCAGGAACAACGCCACCGCCACCATCAGCTTGTCGGCGACCGGGTCGAGGAAGGCACCGAATGCGGAATACTGGTGATAACGCCGTGCCACCCAGCCATCCAGCCAATCGGTGATGGCTGCCAGCGCGAACACGCCGGCCGAGGCCAGGTTGGTCCATGTGTACGGCAGGTAGAACACCACGACCAGCACCGGGATCATCACGATCCTCAACAGTGTCAGCCACGTGGGGATGGTCAACTTCATTACGGACTCGACTCGCCTGCCGCATCGGGGAGCGCCAGCCCATGCAGGTTAGCGTAGATTCGCGCGGCAAGTGCGGCATTGACGCCTTCCACGCGCGCGATCTCGGCTTCTCCCGCGGCCTTGAGCCCGACCAGCCCACCAAAGTGCTTCAGCAGACTGGCACGCCGCCGCGGGCCGATACCCGGAATATCCTCGAGCTTGCTGGTCATGCGCGCCTTTTGGCGGCGACCGCGATGGCCAGTGATCGCAAAACGATGCGCTTCGTCACGCACTTGCTGGATGAACTGCAGTGCCGGCGACGCCGCGCCGGGGCGCAACTCGCGGCCGTCGGCCAGGATCAGGGCCTCGTGCCCTGCCCTGCGCTCTTCGCCCTTGGCCACGCCGACCAGCAGCACGTTCTCCACTCCGAGATCGGCCAAAGCGGCCTGCGCCTGCGCCAGCTGGCCGGCACCACCGTCGATCAACAGGACGTCCGGCAACACGCCATTCTCTTCCACCGCGCGGCGGAAGCGCCGCTCGATCGCCTGGCGCATGGCGGCGTAGTCATCGCCCGGCGTGATGCCAGCGATATTGAAGCGGCGGTATTGACCACGCACCGGACCGCTGGCATCGAACACCACGCACGACGCTACCGTGGCCTCGCCCAGGGTGTGACTGATGTCGAAGCACTCCACCCGTTTGACCGGCTCGGCCAGGCCGAGCATTTCCCGCAGCGCTTCGCTGCGCGCGTGTTGTGCGCTCTGGCTGGTGAGTTCGGTCGTCAGGGTCAGCTGCGCATTGCGACTGGCCAGCAAGACATAGCCGGCCCGCTCGCCGCGCACGTTCCACTTCAGCGTGACCTTGTGCTCGGCGGCGAGACTGAGCGCGGACTCGATGACATTGGCCTCGGGGATGGCGCGGTCGAGCAGGATCTCGCGCGGAGGCGCATGTTCGGCGTAATACTGCGAGACGAACGCGGCCAGGATTTCCTCGGCACTGTCTTCGCCATTGGTCCGTGGAAAGAACGGACGCGTGCCGAGATTGCGTCCGTCGCGAAAGCTCAGCAGCAGCACGCAGGCCTGACTGGACTGGGTGGCACAGGCCAGCACGTCCAGGTCGGCGGCACGGCCATCCACGTACTGGCGGTTCTGCATGCTGCGCAGCGACGACAACAGGTCGCGCAGCCGCGCCGCGCGCTCGAATTCCAGCGCCTCGCTGGCCTGCTGCATGGCCTGCATGATTTCTTCGCCGAGCTGGTCGCTCTTGCCTTCCAGGAACATGGTCGCCCGACGCACCGCCTGCGCGTAGTCGTCGGCGGCCACCAGGTCCACGCACGGCGCGCTGCAGCGGCCGATCTGGTATTGCAGGCACGGCCGCGACCGGTTGCGGAATACGCTGTCCTCGCAACTGCGCAGCTTGAACAGCTTGTGCATCAGGTTGAGCGTCTCGCGCACGGCGGTGACGCCGGCGTACGGCCCGAAATAGCGTCCATTGATCGCACGTGGACCGCGATGCAGGGCGATACGCGGCCAATCCTCGCGCGTCAGCAGCACATAGGGATAGCTCTTGTCGTCGCGCAACGACACGTTGTAGCGCGGCGACAGCGATTTGATCAGCTGGTTTTCCAGCAGCAAGGCCTCGGCCTCGCTGCGGGTCACGGTGACGTCCATGCGCGCGACCTGCGACAGCATCGAGGTCAGCCGCGCGTTTTTCGGCGTGCCGTTGAAGTAACTGCCCACCCGCTTGCGCAAGGCGCCCGCCTTGCCGACATACAACAGGCTGTCGTCGCCCGCATACATGCGGTAGACGCCAGGCGCGGTACTCAGCTGTGCGGCAAAGGCTTTTCCATCGAAGTCGGCGTTTAGCCTTGTTACGTTCATTCGTCTATCAACACATCACTCAGTTCGCCGCTGGCCAGGTCGTAGCGCAGCACGGCATGGGCGTCGGTCTCGGCGATCCATACCGCACCCGCCGCAACCGCCAATCCGGCCGGGCCATGCAGGCGCCGCGGCAAGGCCACGGTCGTCAACTCGCCACCACCCAACCGTAAGCAGCGCAAGCGGCCATTACCGGTATCGGCGATCCACAGCAGCGGGGAATCGGCCGCCAAGGCGATCGCCTGCGGGAATTGCAGCTGCGCGGTGCCACGCGGCCCGTCCTGTTCGCCGAACTGCCATGGGCTCTGGCCGCCCACCAGGGTCTGCACCAGGTCGCCGCGCAATTGCATGGTGCGGATCGCCGACCCCAGTCCGTCGCAGATATAAGCCACCTGCTGGACCGCGGCCAATCCGGCAGGTTGGGCGAACGCTGCGAGATGGCCGCTGCCATCGCGAATTTCAAGAGCGCCGGTGCCGGCGCGCGCGCTCAGCGCGGCACGGCCGAGGTCGTAGCTCCAGATCCGGTTATCGCCGGCCATGGCGATCAGCAACTGATTGTCGGCCACCGCCAGACCGTGCGGGTAATGCAGTGGCGATGCGCTCGCCGTGGCCAGCGGCCCTTCCACCGGCTCGCCAGCGCGGCCGGTCCCGCACAAGGTATCCACCTGCCCGCTACGCAAGTTGATTCGGCGCAACGCATGATTGCCGGTGTCGGCCACGTAGAGTTGGTCGCGCTCCAGTGCCAGGCCTTGCGGCCGGCGAAATGCCGCTTCGCCCTGCCCGCCATCGATCAGGTCGGCGGTGCCATGGCCGAACTGCCGCAGGATCCGCCCGCCATGCGTGCATTCGAGGACGCGATGATGGCCGCTGTCGGCCACATACAGGCGGTCCTCACTGGCGGCCAGGCCGGCAGGAAAGCGCAACGGTAGCCGCGGTTCGGGCTCGCGCTCGGCGACACCTTCCAGATCGGCATCCGAAGGCGAGGATTGTCCGTCGCAGAGCGCGACCAGCGCCTTGTCCAGATCACCGGTGACGCCCACCAGGCGCTGCCGCTCGCGGCCGTGCGCATCCAGCAGCACCAATGTGGGCCAGGAGTCGACACCGAAGCGCCGCCAGGTCTCCCACTCCTTGTCGAGCAGGATCGGTGCACTGACCCCGTGTGCGCGCAGTTGCTTGAGCGAACGACGCGGATCGCGTTCGCTGTCGAAGCGCGGCACCTGCACGACCACGACCTGCAGGCGGCCGGGACTGCGTGCCTGCCAATGCGCCAGCTCGGCCAGGCGCTCGGCGCACCACACCGAACTGGCATTGACGAAGGCCAGCACCAGGGCACGGCCGCGATGCTCCTGCAAGGTGGAGGGCCTGGCATTGAGCCAGGTGGGGAATTCCGGCAGTTCCTGGGTGAGCTGGGCTGTCATGCAGTGATTATGCCCAAGCCCGATCAGCCGCGGGTGAGTCTCTCCACGGTCAGTTGCGCCGCCTGGTCGACCAGCCGCCAGGCCTGCTCGAATTCATCCTTGCCACCGGTATAGGGATCGGGAATGTCACGGCGGGTATCGATGCCGGCCCATGGCAGCCACAAGGCCAGCTTGTGCTGCAACGGCGACGGGGCGAGCCGTTGCAGGTCGCGCAGATTGCTCTGATCGGCGCACAGCAGCCAATCGAAGTGCTCCAGATCCTCCTGCTGCACCTGGCGCGCACGCAACTGCGAGATATCCACCCCGTGGCCGCGCGCGCAGCGCACCGCACGCGCGTCGGGCGGCTCGCCGGCGTGCCAATCGCCGGTACCGGCCGAATCGACCTCGATATGGCGCAGGCCGGCATCCTTCAGGCGTGCACGCAAGGCGCCCTCGCCCATCGGCGAGCGGCAGATGTTGCCCAGACAGACGATCAGCAGCCTCATGCTGCTGCCAACCTTGCCTGCGCCCGCTGCAGATCGTCAGGGGTATCGATCCCTGGAGGAAACTGCTCAGGCGTGACTGCCACCGCGATGCGATGACCGGCCTCCATCACGCGCAGCTGTTCCAGCGATTCGATGCGTTCGAGCATACCCGGCGACATCGCGGCGACGCGCTGCAGAAAGGCTGCGCGATAGGCGTAGATGCCGATGTGCCGTAGCCAGGGGCCGTCGGCGGGCAACACCTCGCGCTGCTGGGCGAATGCATCCCGATCCCACGGGATCGGTGCGCGACTGAAATACAGCGCGTCCCCACCGGCGGTGCGCACCACCTTCACCACATTCGGGTCGAACAGGTCATGGGCGGTCTCCAGCGGCGCGGCCAACGTCGCCATGTCGGCGCCGGCGCGATCGAGCAGACTGGCCACCGCACGGATGCCGGCCGCGGGCGCAAAGGGTTCATCGCCCTGCAGATTGACCACGCAGGTCTCCGCCGCCCAACCGGCGATGCGAGCGCATTCGGCCAGACGGTCGGTGCCGGACACGTGGTCGGCACGCGTCATCGCTACATGCACGTCGCTCAGCCCCTGCAACGCCTCGGCAATCCGCGCATCATCGGTCGCGACCCAGACCTCGCCCGCCCCCGCCTGCAACGCACGGTCGGCCACGTGCCGAATCATCGGCCGATCGCCCAACAGCCGCAGCGGTTTGCCAGGCAGACGAGAGGAGGCATAGCGCGCCGGAATCGCCACCACGAACGGGCCGACGGCCGATGGGGCCATGGTCGGCAAGGATGCGGAAGAGCCTGTTTGCACTTTGCGCTCACTTTGTTGAGAATAATTCACATTCGCCCAGCCAGCCGGACGTGTCCGGTCAGCCATCGCGCCCACCTCATTGTAGCGATGCTCATGACTTCGACCTTCCGCTCCACGCGTCGTCCGACGCTGCGTCCCCTTGTTCTGCCCATGTTGGCCGCGCTGGCCGCGCCTGTTCTTGCCCACGCCGAGGAGGGAGCCGATGCACGCACCTTGGATGCGGTGAAGGTCCAGGCCGAGCGTGCGGACGGTTACACGCTGCGCAAGTCCGACAGCGCTACCCGGCTGGCGCTGTCGCCCCTGGAAACGCCGCAGTCGATCAGCACCGTCTCGCGCCAGCAGATGGACGACTTCGCGCTCAATAACGCCAACGACGTCCTGGGACTGGCCGCCGGCGTCAATGTCGAACGGGTGGAAACCGACCGTACCTACTACACCGCGCGCGGCTTCGACATCCTCAACTTCCAGGTCGATGGTCTGGGCTTGCCGTTCACCAACGGCCTCGGCGAAGGCGACGTGGACACCGCCATCTACCAGCGCATCGACGTATTGCGGGGCGCCAACGGGTTGCTGTCTTCCACCGGCAATCCATCGGCGACCGTCAACTTCGTCCGCAAACGGCCGACCGACGCCTTCACTGGCGCACTCACGCTCAGCGGCGGC
This sequence comes from Xanthomonas maliensis, assembly GCF_009192945.1. GTDB lineage: Bacteria > Pseudomonadota > Gammaproteobacteria > Xanthomonadales > Xanthomonadaceae > Xanthomonas > Xanthomonas maliensis. Next base: position 10,169 of record NZ_NSET01000028.1, read on the forward strand.
TCCTGGTCCAACCGACGTGCGGACGTGGATGTGTCGGGCCCCTTGAATGCGGCCGGCACGGTGCGCGGCCGCGTGGTCGGCGCCTGGCAGGATGGCGACAGCTACCTGGATCGCTATTCGTTGCAGAAAAAGGTGGGCTACGGCGTATTGGAGGCCGATCTCAGCGACAGCATGCTGCTGACCATCGGCGCCAGTTACCAGGACAACACACCGCGCGGCGGCATGTGGGGCGCGCTACCGCTGTACTACAGCGACGGCAGCCCGACCCACTACGCGCGCTCGACGAGTACCTCGGCCGACTGGAGTGGCTGGAACAGTACCGACAAACGCGCCTTCCTGGAGGTGCAGCAGGCGCTGGGCGGCGACTGGAGCCTGCGCGCATCGCTGAACTATCGCCGCTTCAACACCGACGGCGACTTGTTCTACGTCTACGGCCAACCGGACCGGCAGACCGGCCTGGGATCGCTGGCCTACCCGTCCTTCTACAGCAGCGTCGAGCGGCAGAAGTACGCAGATCTGTATGTGTCGGGCAGTTTCGCGCTGGGCGGCCAGCGCCATGAGTTGGTGGCCGGGGTGAATTGGGCGTCGATCGATGCCGACCAGTTGTCGCTGTACGGCCGTGGCATCGGCACCGCGCTGCCGCGGCTGGAAGATTGGACTGGCGACTATCCGCAGCCGGCGTTCGATGCCGGCCGCGATGGCGCCAGCTTCGACATCCTGCGCCGCACCGCCTATCTCACGGCACGCTGGCACCTGGGCGACGCACTGACGCTGATCACCGGCCTCAATCACACCCAGAGCGAAAGCAGCGGCGCCAATTATGGGCTGCAACACCGCTACGACGATAGCAAGACCTTGCCATTCGTCGGTGCCGTTTACGCATTCGCGCCGGACTACGCGCTGTACGCCAGCTACGCGGAAATCTTCAATCCGCAGACCGAACTGGATCGCACGTTGCGCGTCCTCGCCCCGATCACCGGCAACAACGCCGAACTGGGCATCAAGGGCCAATGGCTGGGCGGGCGGGTCAACGCCGGGCTCGCGTTGTTCCGCGCCAAGCAGGACAACACCGCCGAGAGCGACGGCACCATCGGTGTGCTGCAGGTCTACCGCGGGATCGATGCCACCTCGACCGGCTACGAGGCGGAGGTCTCCGGTCAACTGAGCGATGCCTGGCAGCTGAGTGCCAGCTACACCCAGCTCAGCCTGCAGGACGATCGCGGCGCCAACGTGCGGACGTACGTGCCGCGGCGCATCGCACGACTCGCGACCACCTATCGCATCCCCGGCTGGGAACAGCTGCGCGTCGGTGCCAACGTGCGCTGGCAGGAGGCCGTCTCGCGTGTACAGGACGCCGGACCAGGCATCATCCGCCAGCCTAGCTACGCGCTGCTTGGCCTGATGGCTGCCTACGACGTCAGCCCGCAGTTCACTGCCAGCCTCAACCTCAACAACGTCACCGACCGCCGCTACATCAACAGTCTGTATTGGGATCAGGGCTACTACGGCGCCGGACGCAACTGGTGGCTGGCATTGAACTACCGGTTCTGAGCGGACGGCGACGAGGACGCGCGACAGATCGACCGCAGGCTGCGCGACAGCGGCCTGCTCCGACCGCCATCTGATCTCGATTCAGCCGGGACCGCGCTTGCCCAGCTTCTCCAACCGATCCAGCAACGCCACCCAGAATGCGGCCGGCAGCTCGGCCTTGAGCGGCACGCTATAGAGCCACTCGTCGGCGAACGGGCGGCACTTGACCGCGTCCTTCTCGGTCATCAGCACCGGCAGGCGACTGCCGAAACTGAAATCGCTGGCGCGGTAGACGTGGTGATCAGGAAACGCATGCGGCACCACACCGATGCCTTGCGCGCGCAGCATGGCGAAAAAGCGCTCCGGATTGGCAATGCCGGCCACCGCGTGCACACGCTGGCCCGTCAGCATGCGTAGCGGCTGCGCGCGCTTGCCATCCATCGGCTGCACGCTGTCGATGCTCAGACGCATGTGCCATTCACCGAAACCGGCATCGGTATCGGCAGCGGCGGTCTCGCTGTCCTGTCCCAGATTGACCACGCGGAAGTCGCACTCCTGCGCACGCGCGGCCGGTTCGCGCAGTGGCCCGGCCGGTAGCAGGCGACCATTGCCATAGCGACGTCGGCCATCGACGACCTCGATCTCGACATCGCGCGCCAGCCGATAGTGTTGCAGCCCGTCGTCGCAGACCACGATGTCGCATCCCGCCGCGACCAGCGCGCGTGCTGCGGCCAGGCGGTCGGCATCCACGCGCACGCGCACGCCAGTCTTCCAGGCGATCAAGGCCGGCTCGTCGCCGGTCAGCGCGACCGGCGTGTCGGCCTCCACCCAGCGCGCCTGATCGGCCTGCTCGCGCCCATAGCCGCGACTGGCGACGCCTGGCGTCCAGCCGGCCTGCTGCAGGCGCGCGACCAAGGCAATGGTCAACGGGGTCTTGCCGGTCCCGCCAGCGGTGACATTGCCGACCACCACGACCGGCACGGGCACTTCGTGGCGCTTGAACCAGCCGCGGCGATACAAGCCACGGCGCAGCGCGATCGCTGCGCCGTAGACCGGCGCCAGCAGGCGCGCCGGCAGCGGCACCGCGGTATTGCCATACCAGTAGCCCGGCGTGCGGGCGCCGCGCCTGCTCATGCCTGACGTTCGCGGAACTGCATGCCGTGCAGGTGCGAGTAGAGCCCGCCCAGCGCCAACAGCTCGTCGTGGGTGCCGCGCTCGACGATCCGCCCCTGGTCCATCACCAGCACCTGGTCGGCATGCTCGATGGTCGACAGCCGATGGGCAATCACCAAAGTGGTGCGGTCCGGCATCAGGTTGTGCAGGGCGTCCTGCACCAGACGCTCGGACTCGTTGTCCAGTGCCGCGGTGGCCTCGTCGAGAATCAGGATCGGTGCATCCTTCAGCATGGCCCTGGCGATCGCCAGCCGCTGACGCTGGCCACCGGAAAGTCGCCCGCCCTTGGTCCCGACCTCGGCCTGCAATCCTTCCGGCAATTGCGCCACGAACTCCATCGCGTTGGCGCCGTGAATGGCGCGCTCGAGTTGTTCGCGGCTGGATTGGCGCATTTCGCCATAGGCGACGTTGTCGGCGATGCTGCCATCGAACAACATCACCTGCTGCCCGACCAATGCGATCTGGCGGCGCAGATCCGCCAGCGAGTAAGCCTGCAGCGGATGGCCGTCGAGCAGGATCTGACCGGCTTCCGGCTCGTAGAAGCGCGGAATCAACTTGATCAAGCTGGACTTGCCGCTCCCGGAGCGACCGACGATGGCCGTGACCGTTCCCGGCTGGGCGACAAAGCTGACCTCGGCCAATGCCGGCGTGGACTGACCCGGATAGCGCGCGGTGACCGCGCGAAATTCGATTTGACCACGGGCGCGTTGCAGGGCAACCGTCCCCTGGTCGGGCTCATCCGGACTGTCCAGCACCGAGAACAGGCGCTCGGCCGAGGCCAGTCCACGTTGCACCATGTTCTGCACATTGGTGAGCTGTTTCAAGCCGGGAATGATCGTCAGCATCGAGGTCATCAACACCACGAAGTCGCCGGCCGTCAGCCGCCCGGCCAACGCCTGCGCGCCAGCGACGAACAGCAGCGCCGACAAGCCGATCGCACCGATCATCTGCACGGTGGCGGTGGAAATGCCGCGGGTGGATTCGACCTTCATCGCCAGCTGCAGATTGCGGTCGGCCAGCGCCGAATAACGTTCCATCTCGCTCTGCTGGGCGCCGTAGATCTTGACCTCCTGGTGGCTGGACAGGGTCTGGTCGGCCGCCTGCAACAGATGCGCCCCGCTCTCCTGGATCTTGTGGCTGATGCGCCGGTAGCGCCGCGCAACCTTGTCCATGACCCAGGCCAGCACCGGTGCCAGCACCAGGATGGTCAGCGTCACCTGCCAGCTATGCCACAGCATCAGCGCCAACGCGCCGATGACTTGCAACGACTGTTGGATCATCACCTTGACCGCATCCACCGCCGCTTGGGCGACCTGGTCGGAATCCGAGCCCAGGCGTATCAGCATCGACGGCACCGGCTCGGTATCGAAGCGCGAGCCCGGCAGGCGCAGATACTTGGACATCACCTTGACGCGCATATCGCGGGCAACGCTGCGCGCCGACTTGCCCATCGCCATGTCGGTGATGTAACCGGCCACGCCACGCACCAGGAACAGCAGGATGATCTGCACCGGCAGCCAGCGGCTGATCTCGGCGTTCTTGTAGATGAAGGTTTCGTCGGTGATCGGCTTCATCAGCGCCAGGAAGCCGGTGGTGCCAGCGGCTTCCACCAGCGCGGCGATCAACGCGGCAAACAACAACAGCCGATACGGCTTGGCGAACGCCAACAAGCGACGATAGGTGTGCCAGGACGATCCTGGCACCTGGGACTGGGGCGATTGACTCACTGACGGGTTCCGTTCTTGCCGGCTTCAGGCGCGGTGGCGATGGCGATGCGGCGGAAGCCAAGCTGGCCCAGCGCGTCCTGGGCGGTGACCACCGCCTGATACGGCGTGCGCGCATCGGCCCGCATCAGCACGGTCTGCTCGCGATCGTCGCCGGCCACCTGCGCGATGGTTTGCTTGAGCGACTCCACATCGGTGCGCAGCACTTCCTGATCGTTGATGAAGTAGCGTCCGTCGGCGTTCACCAACACGCTCAGCGAACGCGGCGGTGTGCCGGTGTGCTGGTCGCTGGCGGTCGGCAGCTGCAGCTGCAGCGTGGAACGGGCGTCGAAGGTCGTGGTCACCACGAAGAAGATGATGAGGACGAGGATGACGTCGATCAATGGCACCAGATCGATGTGCGGTTCGTCCTGGCCCCGGTCGCTGCCGATGCGCATCCGTTCAACCCTTCGCCATCGCCGGCGCGGCGCTGGGGGGGGCGGCTACCGCTGCCGGTACCGGGCCGCGGCCGTCCAGGGTGTCCAGCAACAACGTGGCCTCCTGCTCCATCTCGATCACGTATCCGGCGATGCGCCCCTTGAAGAAGCGATGCGCCATCAGCGCGGGCACGGCGATGATCATGCCGGTGGCGGTGCACACCAGGGCCTTGCCGATGCCGCCGGCCAGTTGGTTCACATCGCCCACGCCATGGTCGAGGATGCCCAGGAACATCTGGATCATGCCGACCACCGTACCCAGCAAGCCCAACAGCGGGCCGGCCGACGCGATGGTGCCCAAGGCATTGAGGAAGCGCTCCATCCGGTGCACCAGATGGCGGCCGGTGTCTTCGATGCGCTCGCGGATCAATTCGCGCGGGCGTTCACGCACCTCCAGCGCCGCCGCCAGCAAGGCGCCCAACGGCGAATTGCGCCGCAGCGACTCGATATGGCTGGGATCGAGCTTGCCACGCGCGGCCCAGTTGCGGACCTCCTCGCCCAGCCCGGGCGGGGCCACCTCGTTGCGACGCAGGGCCCACAAACGCTCCAGCACGATCGCCAGGGCGATGACGCCCAACAGCAGCAACGGCGCCATGGGCCAACCGCCTGCCTTGACCAGCTCCAACACGATGTGAGTCCTCCGGCAACAGGGCCGCCTATTCGCTGGGCGATAGGATAGCAGCCGACCGCCGCCGTTCCGCAGCATCCCACAGCCGCGCCTGCCAGCGTCGCCGTTCGCGGACCTGGAGACCGTCGCGTCCCAGCCAGATCCGGATCGCGCCGACATCTGCCGTGTTCAGTACCTCGGCGCCGGCGTGCTGCCATCGCCGCACGACGTCGGCGCGTGGATGCCCGAAACGGTTGCCATCCCCCGCCGATACCACCGCCAGCCGAGCGCCGGCGGCCTGAACGAAGCGAGGATAGGAGCCATCCGCACTGCCATGATGGGGCACGAGCACCACATCGGCGCGCAGGTCTGCCGGCGCAGCCCCCAACAAGCGCCGCTCGACGATCTCTCCGATATCGCCCGGTAGCAACACGCTGCCATGACGGGTCTCCACCCGCAGCACGCAACTGGACTGATTCCGCAAGTAAGGAAAATCTGCGATCGGATGCAGAAAGCGAAAGCGCACCTCGTCCCACTCCCACTGCGTACCGGCATGACAGCGCTGACTGACATCCAGCGGCGCCATCGGGGGTGCGAACGTCGCTTGCGACGGCAAGGCTGCGCGGACCGATGCATAACCTCCCGCATGGTCGGCATCGGCGTGGCTCAGCACGATCGCATCGAGCCGACGAACACCCAGTGCCCGCAGCGCCGGCACGACCACGCGTTCGCCGGCATCAAAGCCATCGCGTACGGCCGGGCCGGTATCCACCAGGATGGCATGGCGCTGGGTCCGTACCAGGACCGCCAGCCCCTGCCCGACGTCGAGCACCTGGACGTCGGCCTCGCCCATCGCCGGCAGGGCCCGATCCGGCCACAACAGCGGCAGCCACAGCAGCAACGCCAAGGGCCTGCACGGCGTCCCGCGCGGCATCAGCAGCCAAAATGCCCCGAACAACGCCGCCAGCAGCGCCGGCCCATCGGCCTCAGGCACCCACCACAACGCGGCAGGCGACTGCGCCAGCCAGACGAACCCCGGCCAGGACAGTTCGAAACACCAGCCGGCCAGTTGCCAGGCCCACACCCCGGTGCCCGGCAGGATCGCCTCAAGACCGGTTCCCAATAGCGCCAGTGGGACCACGACCAAGGTCCACCACGGAATAGCCAGCAAATTGGCCAGTGGCCCCACCAGCGACGCCTGGCCGAACAGACTGACCGTCAACGGCAACAAGCCAATCGTGGCGACCGCCTGCGCTGACAGAAAGCCCCGCAGCATGGACGTATCGTCTGCGGGCAGGCACCAGACCAGCCAGGCCACGCCGGCGAAACTCAACCAGAATCCAGCGACCAGTACGCTCAACGGATCCCAGATCAGCACCGCCAACAATGCCAGCGCAAGAATGTGCACGGTGCTGGCACGCCGCCGTGCGATACGGGCCAACGCGACCACGGCAATCATCAACACGGTGCGTACCGTCGGCAACGCGAGTCCGGCGACCACGGCATAGCCCGAGGCGGCCAGCATCGCGGTGAGTGCCGACGCATGCAGCCTGGGCAGCCACGTGCCCAGGCGCGGCAGGCAGCGCCAGACACAGGCGACCAGCATTGCAAAAAAAGCGGCGACCAGGCCGACGTGGAACCCAGAGATCGCGATCAGGTGACTGAGCCCGGTGGCGCGCAGGGTGTTCCACGACGCGTCGTCCAGACCACGCGTATCGCCCAGGGCCAGCGCCCGAAGATAGGGCGAGGCCGGTCCGGTCACCTGCTCGGCAATCCGTTGCGACATGCGCTCGCGCCAGGCATCGATCCCGTGTGGTGGACGCGACGCCCGTGCGCTCGTGGGGACGCGGACATAGCCACTGGCGACGGTACCGATCGCCAATGCCTGGCGCTCGGCGTCAAACCCGCCGGGGTTGCGCAGCCCCCGCGGCGCGCGCAGCTTGAGCCGGAACTGCCAATGTGCCCCGGCCCGCAGAGCACTCCGCGGGCCGATCTGCTGCGCGTCGAAGTCGTCGTACCAGGACACCTGCAACAGGCGGCCGCGTAAGGCGGGTGGTTGATCCACGGTATCGTCGATACGCAGTTGGAACCGCGTGCGCCGCGGCTCGGCCTGCGGCAGACCGATGACCTGGCCACGCACGACGAACTCCCTGCCCTCCGCAGCGGGCTGCAGCTGCGCGCGCAAGGTCTGGCGTGCTTGCCAACCGGCATGCGCGATCCCTGCCAGACACGCGATCACTATCAGTGCAACACGCGATCGACGCCAACAGACGGCAGCAATCGCGCCGATCAGCGCCAGCGCGGCACACCCCAACAGAACTGCCACGGGTGGCAGCCGCGGCAACCACAGCACGCCGACCACACCGACCAGCATGGCGGCGGCGACGGCAGCGGCCGGCACGTGTTGCACCGTGCCGTCGTGTGCCACTGCCGTCGCCGTTGCCGTGCGCTCCATCGCGTCCCCGCTGCTTCCCTGCCACACGGATCACGCTACCGGGAGCCCAGGCACCGCGACAGCAGGCGAGTGCGCAGTAGTGGGTAGGACTTTGTCGCGCCAAGCGCAGGGCAATGCCAGCACTCGTCACTGCGCTCGACCATCACCTCCGAAGCCGCCCACCAGCGCTCTACACAGCAATGCCCCATCATCGCCTCAGATTCATCCCCACACGGCTAGGCTGATGCGCTGGTTCTTCAGGAGTCCTCCGATGCGCAAAGGCGTCGCTCTTATCGTCGGAATTACCGGCATTTCCGGTTACAACCTCGCCAACGTCCTGCTGGCCGACGGCTGGACCGTCTACGGACTAGCACGTCGGCCGCAGCCGCATGCCGGCGTGCTGCCGGTGGCAGTCGATCTGCTCGACGCCGCCGCCAGCGAACAGGCCCTGCGTGGCCTGCCCATCACGCATGTGTTCTTCTGCGCCTGGACGCGGCGCGACAGCGAACGCGAAAACATCCAGGCCAATGGTGCGATGCTGCAGCACCTGTGCGACGCGCTGCGCGACGCGCCGCTGCAGCACATGGCGCTGGTCACGGGGACCAAGCACTATCTGGGCGCGTTCGAGAACTACGGCAGCGGCAAGGCAGAAACGCCCTTTCGTGAAAGCGAGCCGCGACAGCCGGGAGAGAACTTCTACTACACCCTGGAAGATCTGCTGTTCGCCCATGCCGAGCGCCACGGCTTCGGCTGGAGCGTGCATCGCGCACATACGATGATCGGCAGCGCCAATGGCAGCAACGCGATGAACATGGGCACCACCCTGGCGGTGTACGCCAGCCTGTGCAAACACACCGGACAGCCATTTGTGTTCCCGGGCTCGCAGGCACAATGGAACAGCCTGACCGACGTCACCGATGCCGGCCTGCTCGGCCGCCATCTTGCCTGGGCCGGCAGCAATCCTGCCGCGCGCAATCAGGCCTTCAATACCGTCAACGGCGACGTCTTCCGCTGGCGCTGGATGTGGCGCGAGATCGCCGACTTCTTCGGTTTGGAAGCTGCGCCGCTCCCGGCAACGCGCGCGCCGTTGGAGGAACGGCTGGCGGACACCGCACCGGCGCTGTGGAAGGAACTGGCCGAACAGCATGGACTGGTGGAACACGATGTCGATCGCCTGGCCTCCTGGTGGCATACCGACGCAGATCTCGGGCGCGAGATCGAATGCGTCAACGACATGACCAAGAGCCGTGCGTTGGGCTTTCTCGACTTCTACGACAGCCGTGCCAGCTTCCTGGAGTTGTTTACCCGCTTGCGCGCGCAACGCCTGATTCCCTGACGCAATCGTGACAGGTGGCCGCCGGTGTCCGCTGGACAGCGACGGCCACCTCCACGAGGCGGCTGTCGCCAGCCGGCATGTGCAGTCCTCTGCGATGCATCGACGGCGAGAGCGCGCACCTGATCAACGGCGCTACGCGAGCGCATCGAGCCCCTTGCCCGGCGCCACCAAACGCAGGTGCGGGCGCACCGGCAACATCTCTTCGATAGTTGCCCTACCCCGCCGCCTGCAACGCATGCCGACCTGCAGGCTGGGCGCAGACACCCGCCCTCTGGGCGCCTGCAGTGCCGGCCCCCGCATGTACACGCGCGATCCAGGCACGACGCCGTTCGCCTGCCGAAGAGCAACGCCTGTGCAATGCCAGCGCGCCGAGACCGCTGCATACGCAGCAGCGTGGGCCGCCGACCCCACCACGCCGACGATCAGACCGCCGACGGCGCCAGTTCGCGCAGCTTGCCCTGGTGAAGCTCCAGCACGCGATCCAGACGACGCGCCAGACTGCGGTCGTGAGTGACCAGTACCAGGCTGGTGCGCTGGGCCCGGTTGAGTTCCAGCATCAACTCGAACACGGTCCCGGCAGTCTTGTCGTCGAGATTGCCGGTGGGCTCGTCGCCCAGCACACAACCTGGACGATTCACCAGGGCACGCGCCACTGCACAGCGCTGACGTTCGCCACCGGACAATTCACCTGGCTTGTGTTCGATGCGGTGACCCAACCCCACCGATTCCAGCAATTGCAGGGCGCGCCCGCGTGCCGCTGCCACTTCGTCGCCGGCCAGCAGCACCGGCATCATCACGTTTTCCAACGCGGTGAATTCCGGTAGCAGATGATGGAACTGGTAGACGAAACCCAGGGCCTGATTGCGCAGGCGGCCACGTTCGCTATCCGACAACGCGGACATGCGCCGACCGGCGACATAGACCTCGCCGGCAGTCGGCACATCCAGGCCACCGAGCAGATGCAGCAAGGTACTCTTGCCGGCACCGGAAGCGCCGACGATCGCCACGGTCTCACCGGTGGCCACCGACAGGTCCAGACCGTCGAAGACCGGCGTGCGCATCTTGCCTTCGGCGTAGGTTTTGCCCAGGCGTTCGGCCAGGATCACCGGCTTAGTGTTGTCCTGCGGGGTCAGATTCGGGTCGGGCTTACTCATAGCGCAGCGCCTCCGCAGGTTGGGTGCGCGAGGCGCGCCAGGCCGGATACAGCGTGGCCAAGAAGCTCATCACCAGGGCGACCACGGTGATCACCACCACGTCCTGGGGTTGCATGTCGGTAGGCAGGCCGGTGATGTAGTAGACGTCCTCTGGCAGCAGCTTGACGTTGAACACCGCTTCGATCACGCCGAGGATGCGCTCCAGGTTCAGAGTCAGCACGATGCCGCCGACCACGCCCATCAACGTGCCCATGAAACCAATCAACGAGCCCTGCACCATGAACACCTGCATCACGCCGGCCGGCGACAGCCCCAAGGTGCGCAAGATGGCGATGTCGGCCTGCTTGTCGGTGACCAGCATCACCTGCGAGGACACCAGGTTGAAAGCGCCCATCGCCACGATCAGCGACAGCAGGATGCCCATCACCGTCTTTTCCATCTTCAAGGAGTGGTAGAGGTTGGCGTTTTCCTGCGTCCAGTCGCTGACGCGATACGGTCCGTGCAATTTCAGCGCCAAGTCGCGCGCGACCGTCCAGGCCTGATCCATGTCGTGCAGGCGCAGGCGCACGCCGGTCACGCCATCCATGCGCAGGACCCGCGCCAGATCGTCCATGTTGACGACGGCCAGCCCGCGGTCGATCTCGTTATAGCCGGCCTCGAACACACCGCTGACGGTGAAGCGCTTGAGCCTCGGCATCGCGCCCAGCGGCGTGGCCTGGGTGTCGCTGAGCAGCACCACGATACTGTCGCCGACATCCACGCCCAGCCAGAGCGCCAGTTCCTGGCCGATGACGATGTTGTACGAGCCGGGCGTGAGGCTGTCGACCGAGCCGCGCTTCATCTTCTTGGCCAGCACCGACACCTTGGCTTCCTCGGCAGGAATCACCCCGCGCACGATGGCCGGCTGCTTGCGCGGACCCTGCAGCAGGGATTCGGTTTCGATGTAGGGCGCCGCGCCGGCCACACGCGGATCGGCCATAGCGACCTCGACCGCATGCCGCCAATCGTGCATCGGCGCGCCCTCGGCGCTGACGGTGGCATGGGCAGCCATCTGCAGCAGACGGTCGCGGATTTCCTTCTGAAAGCCGCTCATGACCGCCAAGGTGGTGATCAGCACGGTCACACCCAGCGCGATGCCGAGGATGGAGGCCATCGAAATGAAGGAGATAAAGCCATTGCGCCGCTTGGCCCGCAGATAGCGCAGGCCAATGGCGACCGGGATAGGTTTGAACATGCGGTTCAACCGGAAAAGGGACGCTATGGTGCCACTAGCGAGCGTCGGGACGAAATGGCGCGTGCCTGTGCGGCCAGACGCAGTTCACGTCGCCCGGCTGGCGGCAGCACGTCCGGCCAGAAGTGCAGGCAGGCATGGCGCCCCTCCGGCGTCCGCCAGGCAAGCAGCGCGATCGGGCCGCGCCAGTGCACCTGCAGGGCGTCCACCGCGATCCCGTCCACGCTGGCCGGCGCATCGCTCCAGGGAATGACGATGTGCCTGGCCGGTGCCGCCAGCCCGGTCCGCAACGCCCAGCACCCGGCGATCAGGGCATAGCCGCTGAGCAGCGCTGCCAACCACGGCGGCGCGCCGGCCTGCCAGACCGCCCAGATTGCGGCGCTCATCAACAGGCCCAGCGCACCGGCGAGCCAGCGCGAGGGCCGCCAGTCAAGCCGGCAAGGCGCGAATATCGGCGATGAGGGCGGCATTGGCGGCATCCGGACAGGTCTCGTATCCCATGAACCACCGCCACAACTTATCGTCTTCGCAATCCAGCAGCTGTAGGAAAACCGCGCGCTCGGACTCGGAAGCCTGCGCCCAGCGCCGCTCCAGATAGCGCCCGAACAACTGGTCGAGTTCGCGCATGCCGCGCCGGCAACGCCAGCGCAGCTTCTTCAATTGGGTTGCTTCGTCCATCGTCCACCTCCACGCGCCGACCGGCACGCCAGAAACGACAGCGGCACCTGACCTGTCGGCCGGTGCCGCTGCGATCACACTCGCCACCCCGCGCGGGGGCGGCATCGCCAACCTCAGGCGCGGCGAGCCATCATCAACTTCTTGATCTCGGCGATCGCCAGCGCCGGATTCAGACCCTTCGGGCAGGTCCGCGCGCAATTCATGATGGTGTGGCAACGGTAGAGCTTGAACGGGTCCTCGAGGTCGTCCAAGCGCGCACCGGTGTCCTCATCGCGGGAATCGATGATCCAGCGGTAGGCCTGCAGCAGGATCGCCGGCCCCAGGTAGCGCTCGCCGTTCCACCAGTAGCTCGGGCAGCTGGTCGAGCAGCAGGCGCACAGGATGCACTCGTACAGGCCATCGAGCTTCTTGCGGTCTTCCGGCGACTGTAGCCGCTCGCGATCCGGCGGCGGCGGGGTCTGGGTGCGGATCCACGGTTTGATCGAGGCGTACTGCGCATAGAAATGCGTCAGGTCCGGCACCAGGTCCTTGATCACGCTCATGTGCGGCAGCGGATAGATCGGCACTTCGGCCTTGCCGCAGGCGGCGATCGCCTTGGTGCAGGCCAAGGTATTGGTACCGTCGATGTTCATCGCGCACGAGCCGCAGATGCCTTCGCGGCAGGAACGGCGGAAGGTCAGCGTGGGGTCGATCTCGTTCTTGATCTTGATCAGCGCGTCCAGGACCATCGGCCCGCACTTGTCCAGATCGATTTCGTAGCTATCGGTGCGCGGATTCGCGTCGACATCCGGGTCCCAACGGTAGACCTTGAAGGTGCGCGTGTTCTTGGCGCCCTTGGCAGGGTAATGCTTGCCCTTGCCGATCTTGGAATTCTTGGGGAGGGTGAACTCTGCCATGGCTTTTAAATCCGGGATTGGGGATTAGGGATTGGCGATCAGGCGGAAGTGGGGATGCACTGCATCGCATCCCCGCTCCACCGCGTCCAATCCCGGCTCTGGTCAGTAGACGCGCGGCTTCGGTGGAACGACGTCCACTTCCTTGCTCAACGTGTACATGTGGACCGGGCGGTAATCGAAGCTGCACTGGCCCTTGTCGTCGACGGTGACCAGGGTGTGCTTCTGCCAGTTCTCGTCGTCGCGGTCGGGGAAGTCCTCGTGCGCATGCGCACCGCGGCTTTCCTTGCGCTGCTCGGCCGAGTTGATCGTCGCCACGGCGTTGAGCAACAGGTTGTTCAGCTCGTAGGTCTCGATCAGATCCGAGTTCCACACCAGCGAACGGTCCGACACCTTGACGTCTTCGAACGTGGCGAAGATCTCCGCCATCTTGTCCACGCCTTCCTTCAGCGTCTTGCTGGTGCGGAACACGGCCGCATCGGACTGCATGGTGCGTTGCATGTTGTCGCGAATCACCGCCGTCGGCGTGGAGCCGTTGGCATGACGCAACTTGTCCAGCAGGCCCAGCGCCTTATCGCAGGCATCAGACGGCAGCGGCTTGTGCGGCTGATTGGTCTTGATGGTCTCGGCGCAGCGGTTGGCGACGGCGCGACCGAACACCACCAGGTCCAGCAGCGAGTTGGAACCCAGGCGGTTGGCGCCATGCACCGACACGCAGGCGGCTTCGCCGATCGCGTACAGGCCAGGCACCACCGCATCCGGGTTGTCGCCCTGCTTGCGCACGACTTCGCCGTGGTAGTTGGTGGGGATACCGCCCATGTTGTAGTGCACGGTCGGCAGCACCGGGATCGGCTGCTTGGCGACGTCGACACCGGCGAAGATATGCGCACTTTCGGCGATACCCGGCAGCTTGTCGTTGATCACTTCCGGGCCCAGGTGGGTCAGGTCGAGCAGGATGTGGTCCTTGTGCTCGCCGACGCCGCGGCCTTCGCGGATCTCGATGGTCATCGAACGCGACACCACGTCGCGCGAGGCCAGATCCTTGTAATGCGGGGCATAGCGCTCCATGAAGCGCTCGCCGTTGCTGTTGCGCAGGATGCCGCCTTCGCCACGCACACCCTCGGTGATCAGGCAGCCCGCGCCGTAGATGCCGGTGGGATGGAACTGCACGAACTCCATGTCCTGCATCGGCAGGCCGGCGCGCATGACCAGGCCGCCGCCGTCACCGGTGCAGGTGTGGGCGGAGGTGGCGCTGAAGTAGGCGCGGCCATAACCGCCGGTGGCCAGCACCACGCCATGGGCGCGGAACAGGTGCAGCGAACCTTCGGCCATGTCCAGCGCGAGCACGCCGCGGCACACGCCTTCTTCATCGAAGATCAGGTCGAGCGCGAAGTACTCGATCATGAAGCGGGCGTTATGCGCCAGCGACTGCTGATACAGCGTATGCAGCATGGCGTGACCGGTGCGGTCGGCCGCGGCGCAGGTGCGCTGCGCGGACGGGCCTTCGCCGTATTTGGTGGTCATGCCGCCGAACGGACGCTGGTAGATCTTGCCGTCTTCGGTGCGCGAGAACGGCACGCCGTAGTGTTCCAGCTCGATGATGGCGGGAATGGCCTCGCGGCACATGTACTCGATGGCGTCCTGGTCGCCCAGCCAGTCCGAGCCCTTGATGGTGTCGTAAAAGTGGTAACGCCAATCGTCTTCGCCCATGTTGCCGAGCGCAGCGGAGATACCGCCCTGCGCAGCCACCGTGTGCGAACGCGTCGGGAAGACCTTGGTCAGGCAGACCGTCTGCAGGCCCTTCTGGGCCAGGCCGAAGGTGGCGCGCAGCCCGGCGCCGCCGGCGCCGACGACGACCATGTCGTACTTGTGTTCAGTGATCTTGTAAGCGGACATCGAATTATGGATTCCTGTTTGGACGCTGGCGGCTCAGCTCATGCCCAGCGCGATACGCGCCACGGCAAACACGCTGACAATGGCGCCCAGCACGGCGACGAAGCGCACGAGGGTCTGCGCCGCAAGGGCGAGCAAGGAGTTGTGCACGTAGTCTTCCAGCACCACCTGCATGCCCAGCTGCGCGTGCCAGAAGCTGGCGATGAGGAAACCGACCAGCAGGACCGCATTCCACGGCTTGGCCACGGCGGCGGTCGCAGCGGCATAGTCGGCGCCGATCAGGCTCAGCACGAACACCAGGAACCAGATCGACAACGGCACCAGTGCGGTGGCGGTCAGGCGCTGGATCACGAAGTGCTCGGTGCCGGTCTTGGCGGCACCCAGGCCACGCACGTTCTTCAGCGGTGTACGGAAACGGCTCATGCAGCACCTCCGGCCAGCAGCACATACGCCCAGATGGCCGCGGTGAGCACCAGGCTCAGGACCACCGACAACCAGCCGAGGCTGACAAAGGAACGCACGGCGTAGCCCTGGCCAAAATCCTGCAGGATATGGCGCAAGCCACCGAACAGGTGGAAGGCGAAGCACCAGGTCCAGCCGAACAGGAAGACCTGCCCGTACCAGGCCGCGGCATGTTCGCGGAAGCAGTTCCAGTGGTCCGGACCAAGCATCAGGGTGAGCAAGGCAGCGGCAATCAACAGGGCACCGACAGACAGGACGATGCCGGTGGCTCGATTCAGGATCGAGGTCACCATCTGTATCTGCCAGCGATACACCTGCAGGTGCGGGGAAAGTGGACGTTCGCGGATCGCCATTCGCTGGGCTCGTTTTCTCGGCTGGGCGGCACTAGGCCGCTGTGGCTAAAAGCTGCTCAAAAATCGATGCAGCGTCCGTTTTTTTCCCAGTCGCCATAGCGCGTTGGCTCAGGGCCGTCGCGCCCACCGATCTCCGTCGGCAGAGGCTTCTTCTCGGGAATGTGTTCCTGAGGAGAAGGCTGCGTCTCGGAATCCTGCGCGGGCGTGGGGGTTGGATGGCCTATCATAGTGGTCTCACAACTCTGCGATTTTAGTCCTCCCCTTCCGTGGCTGACAACCTGAATCTTATTCCGCAGGGTTCTGGCTCCCTGCTCGACATGCAATACGTCCGCTTGAGCGGGACGGATGCACTTGCGTTTGCGCAGGCCCAGTTCGCCAACGACGTGCTGCCGCTGACGGTGGGGCAATGGCAATGGAATGCGTGGCTGACCGCCAAGGGGCGCGTGATCGCCATCTTCGCACTGCTGCGTGAGGACGATGCGCAATTGCTGATGCTGCTGCCGGACGGCAATGCTTCGGCGATCGCCGCGCAGCTGCAGCGGTTCGTGTTCCGCCGCAAGCTGGCCGTGCAGCTGCCGACGCTGACCACCGTGGGCCGCCTGGCGGCACCGGTGCGGGCGCGCGGCGCGCAGGCCGATCTGGCCGCCACCGGCATCGAACTGGACATGGGAAGCGCCGAGCTGCCGCGCAGCTTGCAGGTGGTGGACGCCGCTGCATTGACCACATCTATCGCGTTGCCGGTGCTGGACGCGGATTGGCGAAAGGCCGACCTGCGACTGGGACTGGCGCGGCTGGACGAAAGTCAGCGCGAACAGTGGACCCCGCAGCAGCTGGCGCTGGACCGACTGCAGGCCGTCAGCGTCAAAAAGGGCTGCTACCCCGGACAGGAAATCGTCGCGCGCACCCATTTCCTCGGCAAGGCCAAACGCGCCCTGCAGTTGCTACAGGTCGAGGGCGTGCCGGCGCCAGGCGACCCGGTGGCGCTGGACGGTGCCGAGATCGGCAGCGTGGTCAGCAGCGCCGGGCCGTTGGCGTTGGCGGTGCTGCCGTTGGAGCTGGCGATCACGCCTGGCCTTGCGCTGTCGGCGGCTGGCCAGGCCGCCGCACCCGTTACCTTGTTGCCGGGGTTGGAGCGTTAGGCCGGCTGCAACCGCTGCCCACTGGCGGGATCGAAGACGTGCAGCGCGTCGCTGCGCAGTGCCAGCCGCAGCGGCTCTCCCACGCCTGGCAGAGATTGCGGAGCGACCCGGATCACCAGCGGCACACCACCGCGCTCCAGGTTGAGGAAGATCTCGTTACCGACCGGCTCGATGACCTCGATGCGCGCCTCGAAGCTCAGCTGCGGATCCTGCGAAGGCTGCAGATGCTCCGGGCGCACCCCGATCACTACCTCCTGCCCCAGCCAGCGCCGATCGATCGGCGCCGGCCCAAGCGGCAGTGCATCGCCACTGGGCAGCACCAGCCGCAGGCCATCACCCTCTTCCAGCCGCCCCTGCAAGGTATTCATCGCCGGGCTGCCCAGGAAGCCGGCCACGAACAGGTTGGCCGGGCGCTCGTACAAGGCCATCGGGCTATCGATCTGCTGGATCACGCCATCCTTCAGCACCACGATGCGCTGCCCCAGCGTCATCGCCTCGACCTGATCGTGGGTGACGTAGATCATGGTGGTGCCCAGCTTGCGATGCAGCTGGGCGATCTCGGTCCGGACGCTGTGACGCAGCTTGGCATCCAGGTTGGACAACGGCTCGTCGAGCAGGAACACCGACGACTCGCGCACCATTGCCCGGCCCAGAGCCACACGCTGGCGCTGACCACCGGACATCGCCTTGGGCAGCTTGTCCAGCATCGGCGTCAGCCCCAGCAGCTCAGCGGCATTGTTGACCCGCTCGGCGATGACTTGCTTGGGATGGCCACGCAGCTTCAGGCCGAAGGCCAGGTTCTCGGCCACGGTCATGTGCGGATACAGCGCATAGCTCTGGAACACCATGGCGATGTCGCGATCCTTGGGCGCCACGTCGTTGACCACGCGCTCGCCGATGCGCAAGGTGCCCGCGCTGATGTCCTCCAGCCCGGCGATCATCCGCAGCAAGGTCGACTTGCCGCAGCCGGACGGGCCGACCAACACCATCAGCTCGCCGTCGGCGACCTCGAAGCTGGCCCCTTGCACGGCTACCTGGCCGTTTTCGTAGACCTTGCGGACACCTTCCAACTGCACTTTCGCCATCGTTCGGCCTCAACAGGTAAAAGTCGCGCTGCCCTCGGCCCTCCCGGAGGCAATGACGCGGCAACCACTTGCAGGGAACCGCCCCGCAAACGAATGCATTGGTTTATTCTGACATGTAATCGTTTTCACATGGCAACATCGGCCGCGGGAGGGAGCATGACGCCATCGGTTCCGTCCCGCGCCTCCAGGGTGAAGGCCATTGCGCAGGATGCGCGACATGCCCGAGCACCAGGCCAGCTATATCGTGCAAACGCTTACCGTTTGCCGCCACTTGCTGCAACAATCGGGGATTGGGCGCCAGCGTCCATCCTGCGGCGCGTGCATGCAAGAGGCGCCGAGCACCGATCCAATGCCCGCCGGCCCCCCGGCGCCTTCCCGCCAAGCCGTTGATAACGATGTCCCCAGAATCTGAAACTCGGTCCATGCACAACACCCTGATCCTGTTCGGCGCCACCGGCGACCTCGCCCAACGCTACCTATTCCCCTCGCTGTTGCGTCTGTTCATCGATGGTCTGCTGCCCGAGGACTTCCGCATCCGCGCGCTGGCGCTGTCCCCGCACGATACCGGGGCGTTCCGCGAGCTGCTGCAGCCGCGCCTGACCCAGGCGCTGCCGATCGCCACGCGCGAGCAGATCCAGGCCTTCCTGCAACGGGTGGACTATCGTTCGGTGGACCTGCGCGATGCCGCGTCGGTCGCCAATGCTGTCCGCGAGCTGACCGGCGGCCGCTGCGTCAGCTACCTGGCGATTCCGCCGGGTCTGTACATCAGCACCTGCCAAGGCCTGGCACAGGGCGGCGCCTTGGCCGCTCCGCATCGGCTGATGCTGGAAAAGCCGATCGGTCACGATTCGGACAGCGCCCGCGAGATCGTGCAGGCGATTGGCGCCTTGATCGACGAAGACCGCGTGTTCCGCCTGGACCATTACTTGGGCAAGGCGGCGGTGCAGAACCTGGTGGCGCTGCGCTTCGGCAACACTCTGTTGGAGGCGGTGTGGAACCGCAACTACATTGAGTCGGTGCAGATCCTGGTGGCCGAGAGCGAGGGTGTGGACGGTCGCGACGCCTACTACGCTCGCTCCGGCGCCCTGCGCGACATGGTCCAGAGCCATATCCTGCAGCTGCTGTGCCTGGTGGCGATGGAGCCGCCAGCCTCACTGGAAGCCGACCGCATCCGCGACGAGAAGGTCAAGGTGCTGCGCGCGCTGCGTCCGCTGACCGCCGAGCAGGCCGCCAACGACAGCGTGCGTGGCCGCTACACCGCCGGCACCATCAACGGCCAGCCGGCGCAGGCCTACCATCCTCCGGAAGGCAGCGACGTGGAAACCTTCGTCGCCGTCACCGCGCACATCGACAACTGGCGCTGGGCCGGCGTGCCCTTCCATCTGTGCACCGGCAAACGCCTGGCCGAACGCTCCACCCGCATCGTGGTCACCCTCAAGCCGGTCACGCACTGGCTATTCGAGCGTCCCGCACGCCAGAACGCGGTGCCCAATCGCCTGACCTTCCAGTTGCAGCCGCAGGAAAACATCGAGCTCGGCCTGATGAGCAGCCTGGCCGGGCCGGAATGGGGCGCGATCGAATTGCAGCCGCTGGAGCTGGAGCTGTCGGTGCCCACCGGCCTGCATCGCCGCATCGCCTACGAACGCCTGTTCGTGGATGCCTTCAACGGCAACCCGGCGCTGTTCGTGCGCGACGACGAGGTCAAGGCGGCCTGGGCGTGGATCGACAGCGTCAGCGATGCCTGGCGCGATGCGCAGCTGCCGCTGCAGCCCTACCCGGCCGGTAGCTGGGGCCCGGAGTCGGCGACACCGTTCCTGCCCCCGGCCATCGATGCCCAGGGAGGCAACGCATGAGTGCGCCGTCCCAGCCGGTCCTGGTCGCTGACATCGGCGGCACCAATGCCCGCTTCGCGCTGGCCGACGTCAATGCCTCGGTGCCGCTGCTGGACGACACCTCGCGCGAATTCGCCGTGGTCGAGTTCGCCTCGCTGGGCGAGGCTGCGCGTTACTACCTCGACCAGATCGGCGTGCAGGCCACCAAGGGCGTGTTCGCCGTGGCCGGTCGCGTGGATGGCGACGAGGCGCGCATCACCAACCATCCGTGGGTGATCTCGCGCACCCGCACCGCTACCATGCTGGGTTTCAGCACCTTGCATTTGATCAACGATTTCGCCGCCCAGGCGATGGCGATCAGCCTGTTGCGTCCACAGGACGTGGTGCAGGTGGGCGGCGCCAGCTGGCGGCCGGCACCGGTCGACCAACCGCGCAACTACGGTGTGATCGGCCCGGGCACCGGGCTGGGCGTGGGCGGGCTGATCATTCGCAATGGGCGCTGCTATCCGCTGGAGACCGAGGGCGGCCATGTCAGCTTCCCGCCGGGCACGCCGGAAGAGATCCGCATCCTGGAGATCCTGTCCGAGCAGTTCGGCCGGGTGTCCAACGAGCGACTGATCTGCGGCCCTGGGCTAGTCAACATCCACCGTGCGCTCAGCGAGATCGCCGGTGTCGATCCTGGTCCGCTGCAGCCCAAGGACATCACCGCGCGCGCCGCTGCGGGCGATCCGCGCGCTGCCCGCACCATCGACCTGTTCTGCGCCATCTTCGGCGCGATCGCCGGCGACATGGTGCTGATGCAGGGTGCCTGGGACGGCGTGTTCCTGACCGGCGGTCTGGTGCCCAAGGTGCTGGATTCGCTGCAGCACTCCGGCTTTCGCCAGCGGTTCGAACACAAGGGGCGCTTCTCGGCCATCATGTCGCGGGTGCCGTCGCTGGCGGTCATGCATCCGCACGCTGGCCTGCTGGGCGCTGCCGCCTATGCCGTGGATGCCGAACGCGACGCACCAGGAGGACGCCGATGAGCCTGCAGGACGACCCACGCATCACGCTGGTGCGCTACGACGATCCGGCCGAGTGGACCGAAGCGGTGGCCGGCGAAATGGCCGAGCTGCTCGAACAGGAAATCTCGCGCCGCGGACAGGCACGCATGCTGCTGTCCGGTGGCACCACCCCTGCACCGGTCTACGAATCGCTCGCGCATCGCTCGCTGGATTGGTCGCGGGTCGAGGTCGGCCTGGTCGACGAGCGCTGGCTGTCGCCGCAGGACAAGGACAGCAATGCCTGGCTGGTGAAGCACAGCTTCCTGGATCATGCACCGGCAGCCACGTTCATTCCGCTGGTGCGGCCGGGCAAGCAGCTCCCCGAATGCGTGCATACCGCCAATCTGCAGGCGACCCATGCCGAGCCGGCCTGCCTGGCCGTGCTGGGCATGGGCGGCGATGGCCATACGGCCTCGCTGTTTCCCGGATCGGCGGAACTGCCCAAGGCCTTGGCCACGCCGCAGCCCTACGCGTCGCTGGACGCGACCGGTTGCCCCGGTGCCAACCAGTGGCCGCTGCGGATCACCTTGACGCCGGCTGGCCTGGCGCCGATTCCGCAACGCCTGCTGCTGCTGCGTGGCAAGCAGAAGCTCGACGTCCTGCAGGCGGCCTTGGCCGGCGAGGATGTCAACGAGTATCCGATCCGCGTCGCCCTGCAGCGGACGCCACGGTTGCGCGTGCACTGGTGCCAGTGAGATGCACCCGGCCGCCTGCGGCACTGCGTTGCAGCCGGCGGCCAGCGGACGCCGCACACGATCATCGTTCCCGCACGTCTTTACGCTGTCCTGCCGCACAGCGGCGGGGCCGCGCAATGCCTTCTCCCGTTTCTCATAGCCGGTAGCCAATGAGCCTGCATCCGAACATCCAAGCCGTCACCGACCGCATCCGCAAGCGCAGCGCCCCCTCGCGCGCCGCCTACCTGGCTGGCCTCGATGCCGCCCTGCGCGAAGGGCCATTCCGCAGCCGCCTGAGCTGCGGCAATCTCGCCCATGGCTTTGCAGCCTCCGAGCCGGTCGACAAGAGCCGCCTGCGCGGCGCCGCCACCCCGAACCTGGGCATCATCACTGCCTACAACGACATGCTGTCGGCGCACCAGCCGTTCGAGCATTACCCGCAATTGATCCGCGAGACCGCACGCGCGCTCGGCGCCACCGCTCAGGTTGCCGGTGGCGTGCCGGCGATGTGCGATGGCGTCACCCAGGGCCGCGCCGGCATGGAGCTGTCGCTGTTCTCGCGCGACAACATCGCCCAGGCCGCGGCGATCGGCCTCAGCCACGACATGTTCGACGCCGTGGTCTACCTGGGCGTCTGCGACAAGATCGTGCCGGGCCTGCTGATCGGCGCGCTCGCCTTTGGGCACCTGCCGGCGGTGTTCATGCCGGCCGGCCCGATGGCGCCAGGCATTCCCAACAAGCAAAAGGCCGAAGTGCGCGAGCGCTACGCCGCCGGCGAAGCCACCCGCGCCGAACTGCTGGAAGCCGAAGCCGCGTCCTACCACTCGCCCGGCACCTGCACCTTCTATGGCACCGCAAATTCCAACCAGGTGTTGTTGGAGGCGATGGGCGTGCAATTGCCTGGCGCCTCGTTCGTCAATCCGGAGCAGCCGCTGCGCGCCGCGCTGACCCGCGCCGGCACCGAGCGGGCGCTGGCGATCTCCGCGCTGGGTCAGGATTTCCGCCCATTCGGCCGGCTGATCGACGAACGCGCGATCGTCAACGCAGTGGTCGCCCTGATGGCCACCGGCGGCTCCACCAACCACACCATCCACTGGATCGCCGTGGCGCGCGCAGCCGGCATCGTGCTGACCTGGGACGACATGGACCTGATCTCGCAGACCGTGCCATTGCTGACGCGCGTCTATCCCAACGGCGAAGCCGACGTGAACCGCTTCCAGGCCGCCGGCGGCACCGCCTTCGTGTTCCGCGAACTGATGGATGCCGGGCTGATGCACGACGACCTGCCGACCGTGGTCGAGGGCGGCATGCGCGCCTACGTCAACGAGCCGCGCCTGCAGGACGGCGCGCTGGTCTACGTGCCCGGCACCGCCACCAGCGCCGACGACAGCGTGGCACGACCGGTGGCCGAGGCGTTCGAATCGCAGGGAGGCCTGCGGCTGTTGCGCGGCAACCTCGGTCGGTCGCTGATCAAGCTGTCGGCAGTCAAGCCACAGCATCGCAGCATCGAGGCACCGGCGGTGGTCATCGATGCCCCGCAAGTGCTCAACAAGCTGCACGCTGCTGGCGTGCTGCCGCAGGACTTCGTCGTGGTGCTGCGCTACCAGGGCCCGCGCGCCAACGGCATGCCGGAACTGCATTCGCTGGCACCGTTGCTGGGCCTGTTGCAGAACCAGGGGCGGCGTGTCGCCCTGGTCACCGACGGTCGCCTGTCCGGCGCCTCCGGCAAGTTCCCCGCGGCCATCCACGTCACCCCGGAGGCAGCACGCGGCGGTCCGATCGGGCGCGTACGCGAAGGCGATATCGTCCGCCTCGACGGCGAAGCCGGCACCCTCGAAGTGCTGGTCTCGGCCGAAGAATGGGCATCGCGCGAGGTGGCGCCGAACACCGCCGTCGCCGGCAACGATCTGGGCCGCAACCTGTTCGGCATCAACCGGCAGGTGGTGGGTCCGGCCGACCAGGGCGCGATCTCGATTTCCTGCGGCCCTACCCACCCCGATGGCGCACTGTGGAGCTACGACGCCGAGTACGAACTCGGCGCCGATGCCGCAGCCGCGGCCGCACCGCACGAATCCAAGGACGCCTGACCCTTCCTTCCCGCGGCCGCGTGGCGGCCGCTGCCTTTAGGAGTAGCAATGACGATTGCCCAGACCCAAGCCGCCGCCGAACAGCTGCTGCGCGACGCCGGCATCCTGCCGGTGGTGACTGTCGATACGCTGGACCAGGCACGCCGCGTGGCCGATGCCCTGCTCACCGGCGGCCTGCCGGCCATCGAGCTGACCCTGCGTACGCCGGTGGCGATCGACGCCCTGGCCATGCTCAAGCGCGAACTGCCGGACATCAAGATCGGCGCCGGCACCGTGCTCAGCGAACTGCAATTGCGTCAGTCCATCGATGCAGGCGCTGATTTCCTGGTCACCCCGGGCACTCCCGCGCCGTTGGCGCGCCTGCTGGCCGATGCACCGATCCCGGCGGTACCCGGCGCCGCCACACCGACCGAACTGCTGAGCTTGATGAGCCTGGGCTTCCGCGTCTGCAAGCTGTTCCCGGCCACCGCCGTCGGCGGCCTGCAGATGCTCAAGGGCCTGGCCGGTCCCCTGGCCGAGCTCAAGCTCTGCCCCACCGGCGGCATCAGCGAGAGCAACGCCGCCGAATTCCTGTCCCAGCCCAATGTGCTCTGCATCGGCGGCTCATGGATGGTGCCCAAGGACTGGCTGGCGCAAGGTCACTGGGACAAGGTCAAGGACAGCGCAGCCAAGGCAGCGGCGATCGTGCGACAGGTGCGGGCGGGCTGAGGACCCCGCCTGAGCACACCTGGCGAATTGTCGACGCCTCGCGGAGGCAGTCACGCCTATCTGGCAACGACTGCCGCCCCACCCTGCGTCGACTCGCCGACGGCTCCCCGCCTGCCGAGAGGGCGTGCCTGTGCCCGATACCGTCGCAGATCGTGTCGTCGGCCAAGCGGCGCCGGACTTATCCGGCGCCATCTTCTGCGGCGCTGATGCGACAGCTCCTCCCGGCTTAATGCCGCATCTTCTCAAAGGGCCGTTACACAGTTCAATTTACAGACTCTAATGGTGTTGGCGTCGATCGTCGTAACGCCTCCTTCGGGCTGGGTCTGTTGCACTACGAAGCCGGTCCATTTTCAATTAATGCCACTGAAGATCGCATATAGAAACCCAAAATCATCACAAGGGGAATAAGCACCGAAATTGCGCCGGAAACGTCGAAAAATCCGTAAGCTCCCCCGATCCGCAGACACCGCATAAGTAGATCTTTCTGGCATCGTTCCCAAGTCAGGAGGTTCCATGCGCACATCGAAGTTCACCGAGACACAGATCATCGCCACGCTCAAGCAGGCCGAAGCAGGCGTTCCAGTCAAAGACATCTGTCGCCAAGTCGGCATCAGCACGGCGACCTATTACCAGTGGAAGAGCAAGTACGGCGGCTTGGAGGCGTCCGAGCTGCGGCGGGTCAAGGAGCTCGAGGCCGAGAACGCCCAGCTCAAACGGGTGTACGCCGAGGTGGCGCCCGACAACGCGGCAATGAAGGACCTGATCGCAAAAAAAATCTAGGGCCGGCGCGGAAACGCGAGGCGGGGCGGTTCC
>NZ_NSET01000029.1 GCF_009192945.1 Xanthomonas maliensis
GGGTTTACACAGCTAGCGCTGCATGCCCCAGCGACGGACGGTCAGCCGCTCCAACGTCTGGAAGACCACGCCTTCAACCAGCAGGCCGAGCGCGATCACCATCGCCAGGCCGGCGAACACCCGGTCGGTGTAGAGCTCGTTGCGGTTCTGGAAGATGTACCAGCCCAGGCCGCCCTGGCCGGAGGTGGCACCGAACACCAGCTCGGCAGCGATCAGAGTGCGCCAGGCGAACGCCCAGCCGATCTTCAGCCCGGACAGGATGGCGGGCAGCGCGGCCGGCACCAGCAGCTGCACGACATAGCGTGGACCCCGCAGGCCGACATTGCGCCCGGCCATGCGCAAGGTCTCCGGAACCGCCTGAAAACCGGCATAAGTGCTGAGCGCCAGTGGCCAGAGCACCGCATGCACCAGCACGAACACCAGGCTGCCGGTCCCCAGGCCAAACCACAGTAGGGCCAAGGGCAGCAGGGCGATGGCCGGCAGCGGATTGAACATGGCCGTCAGGGTCGCGAGCACGTCGCGGCCCCAGCGGGTGGACGCCGCCACCGCGGTCAACGCGAAGGCCAGCAACACGCCGAGCACATAGCCCTGTGCCAGCAGATGCAGGGAGGCGCCCACCCGACGCAGCAGTTCGCCCGACAGCAGGCCGTCGTAGAATGCCTGCGCGGTCTGCGCCGGGCTGGGCAGCATCAAGTCGTCGCCCACCACCCGCGCGGCGACGGCCCAGATGGTGATCAGCGCGACCAGCACCAGACTCTTGCGCAGCCACGCCGGCGCCTGTCGGCGCAGGCGGGAGCGTGCCGGCAGCAGGGCCGGATCCAGCGGCTGGACGGCGACTTCGTATTCCGCCCGTACCGGCGGCAGCTCCGGCAGCGTCGCGTGGCGCGCGGTCATGGCAGGGCCTCGCGCACCGGCACCGGCGGCCGCCGCAGCCGCGCCACCTTGGCATCGTCCAGGCCGGCGTCCGGCAGGTCGAACAGCAGGCGATGGATGCGTTGGGCGGTCTGCTGGAAGGCCACGCTGCCAGTGCTGTGCGGATCGAAGGCATGCGCGTTGAGTTCGGCACGGACCTGGCCGGGGTGCGGAGATAGCAGCAGCACGCGATTGCCGACCACCAGCGCCTCGTCGATGGAGTGGGTCACGAACAGCAGCGTGAAGCGCAGGCGCTCCCACAGTTCCAGCACCTGCTCCTGCATGCGCGCACGCGTCAGCGCATCCAGGGCGGCGAAGGGCTCGTCCATCAACAGCACGCGCGGACGCATCGCCAGCGCGCGCGCAATCGCCACCCGCTGTTTCATGCCGCCGGACAAGGTATGCGGGTAAGCCTGGGCAAAAGCGCTCAGTCCCACCTGCGCCAGACTGTCGTCGGCGCGTTCGCGCGCCTCGGCGCGGCTCAGCCCGCGCGCCGTACGCAGGCCGAATGCGACGTTCTCCTGCACCGTCTTCCAGGGCGCCAGCTGATCGAATTCCTGAAAGACCACCACGCGGTCCGGGCCCGGCGCGGCGATCGGAGCACCGTCCAGGCGGATCTGTCCGGCAGACGGTGCGATGAAGCCCGCCACCGCCTTGAGCAGGGTCGACTTGCCGCAGCCGGATGGACCGAGCAAGACGAAACGGTCGGCCGCATACACGTCGAACCGGACCTTGTGGGTGGCACGCACCACGCTTTGCGCGGAGGCGTACTCCAGGCTGACATCGTCGACCTGCAACAGGGGCTTGGCAGCAGCCATGGCTCAGCTCCCGCCCGCGATCAGCGGGTCGTCGAAGAAGTAATCGCTGAGCTTGCTCGGCGCCTGGGTGATCGCACCGCTGCGCTGCATGAAGACACCGAGCTTCAGCGTGTTCTGCGGCACCACGGTGAGTTGCACCTTGGGATCCTTCAGGATCTTCACCAGCAAGGCTTTGTCGATGCTCGATCCATTGCGGCGCAGGAAGATCTCGGCGGCCTGCTCCGGATGCGCGCTGGCGAAGCGGGCCGCTTGCGCCAACGCGGCGATGAAGGCGCGATAGGTCTTGGGATTGTCACGACGGAACTTCTCGGTCGCGTACAGCACCGTGGCCGAGGACGGTCCGCCTTCGATGTCGTAGGAACTGGTCACGATGTGCGCCGCCGGATTGCGCGCCAATTCCTGTTCCTGGAACGGCGGGCTGGCGAAATGCGCGGTGATCTCGCTGCGTCCGCGGATGATGGCCGCCGCCGCATCCGGGTGCGGCAGCGCCACCTGCAGCGGATCCAGCTGGTGGATACCTTTGTCGCCCCAGCGTTGTTGCGAGGCATGTTGCAGGAAGCGCGATTGCACCGACACGCCGGTGGCCGGCACGGCGATCCGGTCCTTGGGGGTGAAGTCGCCGATGCTCTTGATGCGCGGCGTGTTGCTGATCAGGTAGTACGGGAAATTACCCAGCGAGGCCACGCCGCGGACGTTCTGACGGCCGCGGGTCCGGTCCCAGATGGTGAACAACGGGCCCACGCCGGCACCAGCGATGTCGATCGATCCGGTCAGCAAGGCATCGTTGGCGGCCGCACCGCCAGACAACTGCAGGAACTGCACGTCGATGTCCACGCCGGCGGCCTTGCCTTGCTGCTCGATCAGCCGTTGTTCCTGCGCCACGTCCAGCAGCAGATAGACGATGCCGTATTGCTTGGCAATACGCAGCTTGCCCTCCGCCTGTGCCGAGGTGGCATGCAGCAGCGACAAGGCGGCGATCGCCAACAGCGTCAGGCGCGATCGCCGCAGGCGTCGATCGCCGCGATGAGGGAAGAGAGTCAGGCGCATGCGACGCTCCAAAAAAAAAGGCTGGGGGCGGCGTGCATCAGAACGGTACATCGCCTTCGATGGTGGTGCGGTTGAGACGGCGGCGCAGGTGGTCGGGGGTGCCGGCTGCCAGGTGCATCACCGAGCGGTTGTCCCAGAACACCATGTCGTGTGGCTGCCAGCGGTGGCGATACACCAGCGCCTGGCGGGTACTGTGCGCGAACAGGGTCTGCAGCAGTGCCTGGCTTTCGTCGGCAGGCAGGCCCACGATTCGGGTGGTGAAGTGCTCGCTGACGAACAAGGCCTTGCGTCCTGTTTCCGGATGCGTACGCACGACCGGGTGCTGCACTGGTGCCACTTCGGCGCGCTGCTCCGGCGTCAATTCCGGCCGCCAGGGATTGCGCGCGCGCAACGCGTCGTACTTGGCCAAATAGCTATGCTCGGCGCGCAAGTCCTGCAACCGTGTCTTGAGCGCCGCGGGCAACGTTTCCCAGGCCAGGTGCTGGTTGGCGAACAAGGTGTCGCCGCCTTCTGTCGGCAGCTCCTGCGCATGCAGTAGCGAGCCCAGGCTGGGAGTTTCCTTGTACGACAGATCCGAGTGCCAGTAATGCCCGGCATCGCCCAGCCCGATCGGCTGGCCGTTTTCCTTGATGTTGGACACCACCAGCACTTCGGGATGATCGCGCAGCTGAAAGTTGCGCAGCACGTGGATCTGCAACGGACCAAAGCGACGACTGAACTCGACCTGCTGGGCCGGGGTGATGCGCTGATCGCGGAACACCAGCACATGGTGGTCGAGGTGGGCGCGATGGATCTGCGCGAAGGTGCGCGCGCTCAGCGGCTGCGACAAGTCCAGCCCCAGCACCTCGGCACCTAGCGGCGCGTCGAACGGGACGATGCGCACCGTCGCAGCGGCTGCGGAAGCTCGCTGCACGCGTGCGGCGGAAGTAGCGTTGGCCATGGTGCGGGACCTCGACGACGACGGAACGATCGCCATCGAGCGGCGACCGGACCCCAGACTCTAGGCAGTCCCCCGCGTGCTGCGAACGTACGGTTCGCAAGGTCCTTATGCGTTACCGGCATATCGATCGCCACATCCATGCCGGCGCGGCAGCAACCACGCCGGCGTGGAGTGTTCTATGGGGCGCGCAGGGCCAAGGCCGGCGGAGTGGACAGGATCCGCCGCGTTCCCGACCAGCCGGCCAACAGACTCAGCACCAGGCCGAGCGCGCCACCCAACAGCAACCGTGGCCAGTCGGGTGTGAGCGGGATCTCGAATGCCTGCTGCCCGACCACTGCGCCGATGGCCGCCGCGGCCCCCACCGCCAGCACCGCCGCCAGCAGGCCGAGCGCGCCGAATTCGACCAGCACTGCGCCACGCAACTGACCGCGGCGTGCGCCCAGGGTGCGTAGTACGGCACTGTCGTAGCGACGTTCGCCGGCAGTGGCCTGCAGGGCGGCCAGCAACACCAGCACGCCGGCCAACAGGCTAAAGCCCATCACCAACTGCACCGCCTGCGCCACCTGGTCGATCACCTCGCGCACGCGACCCAGGATGGCGTCGATGTCCAGCACGGAGATGTTCGGATAGTCGCGACTCAGCGACGCCAGGCGTGCGCCTTGCCCGGCCGGTAGATGGAAGCTGGAGATCAGGTTGTAGGGCGCATCGCCCACGGCACCCTGGTTGAGCAGCAGGAAGAAGTTGACCCGGAACGAATCCCACTCGGCCTTGCGGATGCTGGTGACGGTGAAGCTGCGTTGCTGTTCGCCCAACAACAGGGTGATGCGATCGCCCAGTTTGAGCTGGTAGCGCTGCGCCCAGCCTTCTTCTACCGACGCCTCGGGCTGGGTGCTGTCCTCGCTCCAGAAGCGTCCCTGCAGCAGCGTATTCGCTGGCGGAAACGCATGCCGCCAGGAGAAATTGACCGGGCGGTTGTCGCCGTCGCCGTCGTCGCCCGGATCGCGATCGCTGCGCAGTGGTGGCTTGTCGTTGATGGCGACAAGTCGTCCGGTGGAGAACGGCTCCACCGTCGCATCGTGCACGCCCAGGCCGCGCAAGGTGTCCAGCACCGGTTGGGTCTGCTCGGGCTGGATGTTCATCAGGAAGTAGTTGGGGGTGTCCGCCGGCAGACGGTCACGCCATTGTGCAAGCAGCCCGGGGCCGACCACGGCCAATAGCAACAGCGCGCACAACGACAGCGACAGTCCGACCAACTGCACCACGCTCAGACCGCGCCGTCGGGTCAACGCGGCCAAGCCCAATTTCCAGGCGCCGCGCAGGCGATGTTGCAGTGGTCGCAACAGCGCAAGCGAACCCAGGCCGAGTGCCATCGACACCAGTGCCAGTGCCGCCAATCCGCCCAGCACCCACGCGGCCAACACCAGGTTGCCGGTGGCGTAGACGGTCAATGCCAGGGTCGCCGCCAGCGCGGCGGCATAGATCAGCAGTGAGCTGGGTGGCACGCTGGCGAAGCTGCGATTGAGCACGCGCATCGGCGGAACATTGCGCAGCCGCAGCAGTGGCGGCAGGCCGAAGCCCAGCAGCAGGATCAAGCCGATGCCGGCGCCGGCCAGTGCCGGGCTGGCCTGTGGCAGCGGCAAGCGTTCGGGGATCAGGCTGCCGAGCGCCTGCACCAGTCCCTCCTGCGCCAACATGCCGGCGCCGATGCCGACAACGCATGCGGGGAGCGCGGTCAACAGCAACTGCAGTGCGAGCATTGCCAGGATGTCGCGCTGGCGCGCGCCCAGACAGCGCAACACCGCCACCGTGTCGATGCGACGGGTGGCGAAGCGATTGGCGGCCAGCGCGGTCGCCACACCGGACAACAGCACCGCCAGCAATGCCGACAGCGCCAGGAAACGCCCCGCCCGATCGAAGGCGCTGCGCATGCCGCGCTGGGTGTCCTCGATGCCGACCAGGCGATATTCGCTGGCGCGTGGCTTGAGCCAGGCGCGCAGGTCGGCGATGGCGGTGGGCGAGCCGGTGAACATCAGCCGATAGGAAGCACGACTGCCTGGGCCGAGCAGGCCGGCGGACGCGATGTCGGCGCGGTTGACCAGCAACGGGGGGGAGAGCTGCATGAGTTCGCCGGAGGCATCTGGCTCGGCACGCAGCACACCGGCGATGGTCAGCTGCCCAGCACCGAACTCCAGTTGTTGACCGACCTTCAGCCCCAGCGCGTCCAGCAGGCGCGGGTCCGCATAAGCCTGACCCGGTGGCGGTGCGCTGGCAGGGCGGCCCTCGACGGTGTTCTCGTCCTTGGAGACCAGCAACTGTCCGCGCAGCGGATAGCCGGCGCCCACGCCGCGGATATTGGCCATCTGGCTGGCTTCGCCATGGAACAGCACACTCGGGAAGCTGACCAGGCGCGTGCTGCGCAACCCGCGTCGCCGTGCCTCCTGCTCGAACGCCGCGGGGATGTCCTGCCGTCCGGTCACGCCCAGGTCGCCGCCCAGCACTTCGGCGGCGCTGGAGGTCAACGCCAGGGTCACCCGGTCGACCAGGGTGCCGACGGCCGTCATCACCGCCACGCCCAGCACCAGTGCCGCGAAGACGGTCAGCAGATCGCCGGCCAGGAACTCGCGGCGAACGGCCCGCGCGGCCTGTCGCAGGACGTTCATGCGCCCTGGCCGGTCTGGGCGTGCAGGCGCCCGCCGTCGATGCGGTAGACATGGCGGCAACGACGCGCCAGCGCCATGTCGTGCGTCACCAGCACCAGCGTGGTGTCGCTGCTCGCATTGAGCGCGAACAGCAGGTCGCTGATCTGCGCGCCGGTGGCCTGGTCCAGGCTGCCGGTGGGCTCATCGGCGAACAGGATCCGCGGCCGTGCCACGAACGCGCGTGCCAGCGCCACCCGCTGCTGCTCGCCACCGGACAGCTGCCGCGGGTAATGCCGCGCGCGTGCGCTCAAGCCCACCGCTGCCAGCACTTCGCGGACCCGCGCCGGATCCTCGCGACCGGCCAATTCCAACGGCAGGGCGATGTTTTCCTCGGCGGTCAGCGCCGGCAGCAGGTGGAAACTCTGGAACACGAAACCGACTTCGCGCGCGCGCAGCGCGGCGCGCGCTTCCTCGTCGAGCTGGCCAAGTTCCTGGCCGGCCAACTGGATGCTGCCGCGGCTGGGCAGGTCCAATCCGGCCAAAAGGCCGAGCAAGGTGGTCTTGCCGGAGCCGGAGGCGCCGACGATGGCGACACTATCGCCTTCACTGACCGTCAAGCCGATGTTGTCGAGGATGTGGAGCGTTCCTTCCGGTCCGCTGACGGACTTGCCGACGTCGCGGACATCGATGGCAGGGCGAGTGGCGGGGCGGGGGGCAAGACTGTCGATGAGGAATCTCCGAATGCGTGGAAGAACACTGCGGTATGGCGCACTGCTCCTGTGGCTGCTGACACTCTCCCTGATCGGGCCGGCCTTTGCCTCTGCCAAAGGTGGGGGCGGCGGAGCCCCGATCCTGGTCGTCGGCGACAGTCTGAGCGCGGCCCACAACATCCCGGTGCAGTCCGGTTGGGTGACGCTGCTGGATCAGCGGCTGCACAAGGAGATGGCGACGCCACCGCCGGTCGTCAATGCCAGCATCAGTGGCGAGACCACCTCCGGCGCCTTGACCCGGCTGCCCGGTCTGCTGGCCAAACACCGACCCGGCGTGGTCGTCATCGAGCTGGGCGGCAACGATGCACTGCGCGGACTCACGCCGGCCCAGTTGAAGGGCAATCTGGAAAAGATGATCCAGCTCAGCCGTCAGGCCGGTGCGAAGGTGCTGTTGCTGGGCATCGATGTGCCACCGAACTACGGCCCGGCATACCGGCAGCGCCTGCGTGCCACCTATGCCGATCTGTCTCGCCAATACCAGACGGGACTGGTGCCGTTCTTCCTGGAGAAGGTGGCGCTGCAACCCGGCCTGATGCAGGCCGACGGTCTGCATCCCACCGCCCAGGCGCAACCGCAGGTGCTTGAGACCGTTTGGCCGGCGCTGCGGCCGCTGCTCGATCGCTGAATCCTTGAGGGTGGTTTGCGGGTCTTCACGCCCCTTGCACCCTGCATCCGGCATGTTTCACAAAGCTGAAGACCGAGGAAAGTCCATGCGTCAGACCAAGGAAACGTCCGGCCTCGTGCTGGTCGTCGAAGACAATCGCAACATCTCCGAA
This sequence comes from Xanthomonas maliensis, assembly GCF_009192945.1. Lineage (GTDB taxonomy): Bacteria > Pseudomonadota > Gammaproteobacteria > Xanthomonadales > Xanthomonadaceae > Xanthomonas > Xanthomonas maliensis. The sequence goes on from NZ_NSET01000029.1 coordinate 7,903, forward strand.
ATGATCGGCGAATATCTGGAAGGCCGCGGTTTCGAGGTCGACTATGCCGTGGATGGTCTGGACGGGTATCGCCTGGCCGCCGAAAACAGCTACGACGTCGTCGTGCTCGACCTGATGCTGCCGCGCTTGGACGGCATCGAAGTGTGCCGCCGCCTGCGCAACGACGCCCGCAAGTCCACCCCGGTGCTGATGCTCACTGCGCGCGACACGCTGGACGACAAGCTCACCGGTCTGGGCTTCGGTGCCGACGATTACCTGACCAAGCCGTTCGCCATCCAGGAGCTGGAAGCGCGTCTGCGTGCGTTGATCCGCCGCGAACGCCGTCAGGTGGGCTCTGAGGTGCTGAAGGTGGCCGACCTGGTGCTGGATCCGGTGAGCATGCGCGCCACCCGTGCCGGCACCGAGCTGCAGCTGTCGCCGATCGGCCTGCGCCTGCTGACCATCCTGATGCGCGAATCGCCGCGCGTGGTCACCCGCCAGGAGATCGAGCGCGAGATCTGGGGCAATGGGTTGCCCGATTCGGACACCTTGCGCAGCCATCTGTACAACCTGCGCAAGATCATCGACAAGCCGTTCGATCGCCCGCTGCTGCATACCGTGCAGAGCGCGGGCTACCGCATCGCCGACATCGCCCAGCCGATGACCTGATGCGTGCGACGACCGGCCGCCTGCTGGCGGCCGGTCGCTTCGCTTGGCAGGCGCCGAGGCGCCGCTCATCGCCGCGTGCTGCCGACCGGTTGCACGACGGACTCACGGAAGCGTTGCCTATACTTTGGCGCTCTTCTCTGGACGCTGTAATGCCGCACGGGCTCCCGCGCAAAATCCGCATTGCCTTCCTGCTGCAGGTCGTATTGGCGAGCCTGGCGATCGTGCTTGGCGGTTACCTGATCTCGCTGGTGATCAAGTACAGCCTGGTACGCACGGTGCTCGCCGACGAGGCAGTGCATTTCTGGCAGATGGCACACACAACGCCCGACCATCGCCCACCCGACACCCGCAATGTCTATGGCTACTTCGCCCCGGCCGGCCGTGATTCCGGCGGGGTTCCCGTCGCCTTGCGGCAACTGTCGCCGGGCTTCAGCGAAGTGCCGGCTGCCGATGCGTTGGTCTACGTCGACCAACGGCCCGAAGGACGTCTCTATCTGGTGTTTCCGCGCTCGCGCGCTGCCCATTTGACGCTGTGGTTCGGCGTGGTGCCAGCCATCCTGGTCTTGCTGGCCATCTACAGCGTCTCTTGGTTTACCTACCGCTTGTCCAAGCGCCTGGTCTCGCCGGTCAGTTGGCTGGCGCAGCGGGTGGCGCAGTGGGATCCGCGCCAGCCGCAGGTAGAGGAGCTTTCACCGGAACGACTGCCGGTCGAACTGCAAGGCGAAACGCGACAACTGGCCGAGGCGCTGCATGCGCTCGGCCAGCGGGTCAGCGAGCACATCGCCCGCGAGCGCAATTTCACGCGCGACGCCAGCCATGAACTGCGCACTCCGTTGACGGTGATCCGGGTCGCCAGCGACATGGCGCTGGCCGACGAGGCGGTGCCGCCGCGGGTGGAACGCAGCCTGCGCCGCATCCAACGCGCCGGCCGCGACATGGAGGCGGTGATCGATGCCTTCCTGATCCTGGCGCGCGAAGCGGAGATCGACCCGCAGAGCGAGAGTTTCGACGCGTTCGAATTGGCAAGCGAAGAGCTCGACAATGCGCGCGAGCTGCTCGGTGACAAGCCGGTGACCCTGCATCTGGTGGGGGAGCGCAGCTTGCCGATGTTCGCGCCGCCGCGGGTTTTGCGTGTCGTGCTGAGCAATCTGTTGCGCAACGCCTGCGCCTACACCGACAGCGGGCAGGTCACAGTAGAGCTGGCGCACGACCGCATCGTCGTACGCGATACCGGGATCGGCATGAGCGAGGAAACCCGCGCACGTGCCTTCGAGCCGTTCTTCCGCGCCGATCCGAATCGCCCGCAGGGAACCGGTCTGGGGCTGTCCATCGTGCGTCGCCTCTGCGATCGCTTCGGCTGGCGCATCGAGTTGCACAGCGAGGCCGGCGTGGGAACGTCGGTGGCGGTGGTCGTGGCCTGAACCGAGGGCGGCGGCGAACGCTCGCAGCGGGCGGGGCCGCTTGGGAGAGCGCGGCCAGCGGGCGACACGCCACCCGCCCACGTACAGCGGTCAGCTCAGTTGCCGTCCAGGACCGGGGTCAGCGTCTTGCGCCAAATGGCGTAGCCATCGGCCGTCATGTGCAGCATGTCCGGGCGGAACAGCTCCGGCCGGGGATGGCCGCTGGCATCGAGCATGGGCGTATAGACGTCCACATAGTCGGTGTGCGGGACCTTGGCCAGGGCCTGTTTGATCAGGCGGTTGGCGGTGGCGATGGACGGCAGCAGCGCCGCGCGCGACGGGCTGGGCTTGATCGAGATGTAGCTGATGCGGGCATCGGGCAGAGCGCGCCGCACGCGTGCCACAAAGGCGAGCACGTCGTCGCGCACCTGGGTCGGCGACCGGCCGCTGTTGAGGTCGTTGTCGCCGGCATACAACACCACCTGACGCGGCGCATAAGGAATGACGATGCGGTCCGCGTACCAAGTGCTGTCGCGCACTTCCGAGCCGCCGAAGCCGCGGTTGATCACCGGCTTGCCGGGGAAATCCTGCGCCAGCGTCTCCCAGAAGCGGATCGACGAACTGCCGACGAACACGATGCCGTGTTTGGGCGGCGGCTGGTGTGCGTCGCTGTCGGCAAAACGGCGCATATCGTCTTCCCAGGCAGCGTTGGACACCTGGGCCGGCACCTGCGGCACGGACGCGTTGGCGGCCAAGGCGTGATGGGCGCTGGCTGTCAGGGCGAGCGCGCACAGCAAGGCGCGCAGCGGCAGTCGGGTCATGCGAAGTCCTATAGCGGTGGGGCGAACGCGCATGGTGCGGCAGCGCGCCGGTGGGGGCAAATCGGCCGATGGCTGGCGGCGTACAGCGCGAGCGTGCAAGATTCGCACTTTCCCCAGCTTTGGTCGGTCATGAAGTTGTCTGGTTCGTTCCCACCCGCGCGCCGCCCTCGGCGTTGACCCATGGCCGATCAACTGGGACACCTGCCGCGCGGTCCGCGGCGCATGATCAAGGCGGCCATCTGGTCGTGGCAGGGCTTGCGCGCTGCCTGGCTGCACGAATCCTCGTTCCGGCTGGAAGTCTGCCTGGCGGCGGTGATGCTGCCGTTGGCGTTGTGGCTGGGCCAGTCGGCACTGGAGCGCATCGCGCTGATTGCGCCGTTGCTGATCGTGCTGGCCGCTGAATTGCTCAACTCGGCGATCGAAGCCGTGATCGAACGCTACGGTCCGGAGCACCACGTGCTGGCCGGGCGCGCCAAGGACATGGGGTCGGCCGCGGTCTTCGTGCTGTTGCTCAATGTGCTGTTGTGCTGGGGATTGATCCTGGTGCCGCGGTTGCTCTGAGGGCGTGCATGCGGGCTTGATCTGGCCCATGGCATGCTGCAGCTCTCCGGTCGAAGGAAACGCCCGTATGTCCCGAGTGCTGCGCAGCCTGTTGATGGTGTTACTGGTTCTGTCCCTGTCCGGCTGCGGCTACAACGCCATCCAGCAAAAGGAAGAAGGCGTCAAGGCCGGCTGGTCGGAAGTGCTCAACCAATACCAACGCCGCGCCGACCTGATTCCGAACCTGGTGCGGACCGTGCAGGGCTATGCGCAGCAGGAACGCCAGGTACTGACCGAGGTGACCAACGCGCGCGCGCGTGTCGGGCAGATCCAGGTCAATGCCGACGATGAGGCATCGCTGAAACAGTTCCAGCAGGCCCAAGGGGAATTGGGGAGCGCGTTGTCGCGTCTGCTGGTGGTCAGCGAGAACTATCCGCAGCTCAAGTCCGATCAGTCCTTCCGCGATCTGCAGGTGCAGTTGGAAGGCACCGAGAACCGCATCACCGTGGCGCGCGGCCGCTATATCCAGACGGTGCAGGACTACAACACCTACATCCGCTCGTTTCCGCAGGTGATGACCGCCAAGATCTTCGGCTATCAGCCCAAGCCTAATTTCAGCGTCGAGAACGAGGCGCAGATTTCGCGCGCACCGCAGGTGGACTTCGGTACCCCGCCGCCGCAACAGCCGCAGCCGGCACAGTAGGGTGAAGGGCGTGACGCGCGTAGAGCGTCGCCGGGGCCGCTTGCCAGCAGCGCGAAGTACCTCCACGGCGCGCACTCTCCGATCTGGTTCGGCCAAGGCCGGCGATCGGCGATCGGGCAGGCGTCGGCGGTACTTGCACGGGTCGTGGTGGCTGCTGTGCCTGTGCCTGTGGCTGTGCATGGCCACTGCGGGCGCGCAGACCTTGGCGCCGATCCCGTCGCTGCGCTCCCCGGTGGTGGACACCACCGGCACCCTGGATGCGCAACAGGTTGCCGGACTGGAACGGCAGGCGCTGGCGCTGCAGCAGCGCAAAGGCGCGCAACTGCAGGTGCTGATCGTGCCGAGTACGCAGCCGGAGACCATCGAGCAATACACCCAGCGGGTGTTCGATCAGTGGAGGCTGGGGCGCAAAGGCATCGACGATGGCGTACTGGTGTTGGTGGCCAAGGACGACCGCCGGGTGCGCATCCAGCCCGGCTACGGGCTGGATGCGCACCCG